>CAXTKJ010000129.1:2066-2649 GCA_964244835.1 uncultured Pyrinomonadaceae bacterium | reverse complement strand
GTAACGCCGCTGACCTTCGGCGTAAATCGTGTCGAACGCTAGCGACGATTTTCCCGAACCGGAAACGCCGGTAACGACCGTTAATTTATTTAATGGCAATGAAAACGAGATGTTTTTGAGATTGTGCGTCCGCGCACCGCGCACGACGATGGCTTCTTCCTGTTGCTTGACGGCTGTTTGCATAGATGAAATTCCTGCCCTTCGGCGAAAAGTTTAATTTTATCAAATCGGCGGCGCGACGCAAAACGGGAATAAAGCATCAAAAAATCTGGATTATAAAATCGAATTGATTGATAATAATTTCGCAGAGGTTTTTTATGAAACGAATTTTTATTTTTGCAGGTTTAGTTGCTTTGATCGGTATCGGCGCGTGGCTTTTAATAAATAAGCGAACGGTTGCCGATGCCCAACAAACGGTGAAAAATCAAACCGCCGCACCGGTTAAAACCGATAAAAAAACGCCCGTTTTAGTTGAGCTTTTCACGTCGGAAGGCTGTTCGAGCTGTCCGCCCGCCGACCGCGTTTTGGCGCAGTTGGAAACGGAGCAGAAAAATCCTGATGCCGAAGCGATCACGCTTTCGCT
>CAXTKJ010000129.1:0-2056 GCA_964244835.1 uncultured Pyrinomonadaceae bacterium | reverse complement strand
CTGTCCGCCCGCCGATACGAATCTGTCGCGCATCGAAAAAAATCAGCCAATCGGCAACGCCGACGTAATTACGCTCGCGCTGCACGTTGATTACTGGAATTCGCTCGGTTGGAAAGACGAGTATTCGTCGCCGCTTTACAGCCAGCGGCAGCAGGGTTATTCGCAGGCTTTGAAGCTGGACTCAAATTACACGCCGCAGATGATTGTTGACGGGCGCACGGAATTTGTCGGCAGCAACGAAGAAAAAACAAACAAAGCGATTGCGGACGCTGCGAAAAATCCGAAAGCGGCAGTCGAGATTACGCAGACCGGGGACAAACTGAAAATCACTCTTTCCGACGTTCCGGCGCACGAAAATGCCACGATTTTTCTCGCCGTTACCGAAGACAATCTTGTCTCGAACGTCAAACGCGGCGAAAATTCCGGCAGAAAATTGGAGCATACGTCAGTCGTCCGCGAATTAAAATCGCTCGGAATACTGACGGCAGCGCAGAACGATTTGAATTTGGAATCCGCTCTGCAAGTTCAGCCGAATTGGAAACGCGAAAACTTGAAAGTTGTCGTCTTCGTGCAGGAAAACGCGACCCGAAAAATTTTGGGTGTGAATCGAATTGTCGTGAGTTAAATCAAATCAGGGCAGAAGCCCGCGCGTGAGCAAGGGCGCAATACCGTGTAACTATGTACGCCCTTGCTCACGCGCGGGCTTCTGCCCTTTGAATCACCAACGCTCGTCGTAGCGTGAAAAGTTTTCGCGCCAGTTTTCTTCGATTTCGGTTTTGAGAATCGGAATTTTTCCGTCGAAAACTATTTCCATTTCTAAAAGCCGGTGCAGACGATAAGTTCTGCCCGACGGCGAGCAGACGATGAGCGTCGCTTTTTCTTCGTAAAATCTGGCGACTGCCGCTGTGCGCCAATCAGTTTTCGTGCGAACCAGAAGCCGTGCGCCGATTGGTAAATCGCGTAAGGTTTTTAGAGTTTCGGGAGTTTCCATTGCTTTTGAAATTGTTTGTAAGAGGCTTCAGGAAGCTGAATCAGAACAGGATTTTTGTTCGGGTCGAGTCTGGTTAAAACCGTTTCCATATTTTTTCTGTCCATCGCCGTGCAGCCCGTCGTTCCTGTTTCAGCGTCTTTCCAGATGTGCAGAAAAATGCACGAACCCGCGCCTTTTTGTTTCTCGAAATTATGTTCGACGAAAACGCCCAGATCATACTGCGGCGTGATTTCAGCCATTTTTTCCGATGACTTCCAATCGAAAACACCGACCTGCATTCGATTGACAATGTTGTTGTAGTGCGACGATTTCACGTCGTCCACGCATTCGGTATATTCCGCTAATTTCGTGTATGGAAGTTTGACGGCGACGGATTTTTCCGCCGTTCCGAAAGCCGAAGTCAGACTGAAAATTCCGGCGGGCGATTTGCCGTCGCCTTCGGTTTTCATCAACAGTCTGCCGCCCGTGTCAGACGGCAATTCATTCAAACCGTCGCTCCACGCCATTCCGTTTTTGCCGACGACGATTGGAAATCGTTCGCCGACCGTTTTCCATTTTGCTTCTTTATTTTCACGCTCGAAAATCTGCGCTGTGCCGCTGCTCGCTGACCAGTTTTTCGTCGTTACGACGACGGCTTGCAACGATTCCGAATACGGCGTTTCGACGCGCGGCGGCAGAGGCTTTTTAATTTGTGCCGATGCGCCGGAAAACAACATCAGAACCGTCAGAAACAAACCTGCTTTTGATATCAAATCTTTCATCATTACGATTCTCAACTTTTTTGACTTTTTATAATTTCAAATTTGAAATTATAACGCAGCCTGAGTTCAGAATAAAAAATCCGCATCAATCATCATCTTTAAACGATGAGCAGATGCTGAAAATATCAACTGTTCACTATTAAACGGGAAAAATTTTCTCGGTTATTAGTGAATAGTTGACAATGAATAGCAAACAGATTTGGGATAACTAACGGAACAGAATTATTTTATCAATGGAGCGCGGACGGCTCGTCCGCCGGTCGAATGATTTTCAGATTAGCGGCGGACGAGCCGTCCGCGCTCC
>CAXTKJ010000128.1:0-2757 GCA_964244835.1 uncultured Pyrinomonadaceae bacterium | reverse complement strand
GGTTCCGTTCGAGACTGCCGTCGGAAATTCTAAAGCTACCGGCACCGGAGCAATACTGCTCCAGGCAGTGCCGTCAAATTTGCGTGAATCGGCGATAATCGCCGTGCTGACACCGGCAAAAACATAGAGATTGCTGCCGACGGTCGTGGTCGCCTGATCGAGGATGCCGACCGGATAAGCAGTTCCGGCAACCCACGCGCAGGAACCGCCGTCAGGTGCGTTGAGAACCGTCTCAATCGGCGTAACCGGAGACTGTTCGATGATTCCCGCTCTTTCAGCTTCCGCGAAGCTGGCATCATTTCCTATTTGAACTGGTTTCTGTTCCTGCGCGTCCGTTGAAACAGCCGGACGAAACAGCAGAGACATCGCTAAAACCGCCAGAGCGCAAAAAGCCAATGCCGTCATTATGGTTGGTAATTTTTTATATTGTCGCATTCTTGGGATTCTCCTTAAAAAGTTAATCAGAGCTGCCGGAAATTAAAAATCACTTGCAAAAATTCCATTATCAAGACGAAAAATTTGTCATCGCAATTCCGTTAAAATTACTGTCAAACGCTTGAATTTTCAGCGGCGATTCTAACGAAAACTTATTTTTTAATTCACAAAAACTCTATTCAGATCGTATGGTAATTTTCGTTCGTAAAAACGAAAATCAAGTAATCCGGTTAATTCGGAAGAGCGCATTTCGTCAGTCATTTGCCGTTGAAATGTTTGAAACCGGATAATTACGGGGACATCCGCGAATCGGAAACGTCCCTGTAATTCGTTGCGTTAATGCTGTCAAGAATAAATAAATAAACCGAATAAAGCAAGAGAAAACATACTTTGTCAAAACAAAAAAACTGACCATAATCGAATTTTCCTGTTAGTTTCAGGCGCATTATATTTTTCGTTTTGTCTGATTTTAAGACTTCCCTGATATTCCTATTTTCAGTTTTGCGGTAATCTGAAAACACAATGATCGAAATCGTCAATCGCCAGCGAAAAGTAAAAATAGATGCGTCGTATTGGCGTGATTATACCGAACGCGCCGCCGCCAAAATCTCTGAAGCCGATGGAAAATGGCTGACCGTCGCGTTCGTTTCCGACGCGAAAATGCGTGAACTCAATAAAAGTTTTCGCGGCAAAGATTCGACGACCGATGTTTTGTCTTTTAATTTCGAACCGGACGAATTCGATGCGGACGAAAACCAAAATAATCTGGGCGATCTAGTTATTTCCGTCGAACAGGCGGCGAAACAGGCGCGTGAAAATAATCTGGATTACGAAACCGAAATCAAACAATTAATTTTGCACGGCATTCTGCATCTCTGCGGCTGCGACCACGAAACTGACGACGGCGAGATGAATGTAAGAGAAATCGAATTGCGTGATGTTTTGAAAATTGCGGAAACAAGCCAGAAATAAGTGTGTGGTTATTAAAAAAATAACACTTACATCCTGCTTGTTTCGGCATTGATAAAGATGTGCTAATCTGTTTGGAATTATTTTATGAGCGAAACACAAAAACAAGCCGATGCCTGTACGATGATAATTTTCGGAGCGACGGGCGATTTGACGAAACGCAAACTTTTTCCTGCGCTGTATAATCTGGCGAAACAAAAGTTTCTGCCCGATTCGTTCGCCGTCGTCGGGGTCGGCAGACAGGAAATGACGAGCGAGGAATTTCGCGCGAAAATCAAAGCCGACTTGATCGAATTTATCGGCAAGGACGTTGATAAGGATTTGCTCAAATGGTTTGAAGACCGCACGCATTACACGGGCGGCGATTTTGCCGACCAGAAGACTTTCAAAAAACTACAAAAACTGCTCAGGGATTTAGAAGAACAATTCGACATTCCCGACAATAATTTCTTTTATCTCGCCACGCCGCCGTCTTTGTTTGCGCCCGTTACCGAACAGGCTTGCGAAATTGGTCTGGGCAGCGAAGAAAAGGGTTGGAGTCGTTTTATTTACGAAAAACCGTTCGGACACGATCTGGAATCGGCACGCAACCTGAACACCGAACTCGGCAAACTGTTAAAGGAAACGCAGATTTACCGCATTGACCATTATCTCGGCAAGGAAACCGTCCAGAACATTTTAGTTTTCCGTTTCGGCAACTCGATTTTCGAGCCGATCTGGAATCGCAATTATATTGATCACGTTCAAATCACCGTCTCCGAAAAGCTCGGTGTCGAAGCTCGCGGCGGTTATTACGACACGGCGGGCGCACTGCGCGATATGATTCCGAATCATATTTTCCAACTCGTAACTTTAACCGCGATGGAGCCGCCGGTTTCGTTTGAAGCCGATGCCGTGCGCGACGAACAGGCAAAAATCCTGCACGCGATTCAGCCGTTTTCGCCCGAAGACGTACTGCAAAACGCCGTGCGCGGGCAATACGGCGAAGGTGTCATTACCGACAAAAAACTTCCCGCTTATCGCGGCGAAGAAAACGTGCCGCTCAATTCCAACACGGAAACTTTCGCCGCCCTGAAACTTTCGATTGACAACTGGCGTTGGGCGAACGTACCGTTCTACGTTCGCACCGGCAAACGGCTCGCCGCCAAACAGACCGAGATTATTATCCAATTCAAAAAAGCACCGTTTATGCTTTTCCGCGACACTTCGGTCGAAAAACTGACGCGCAATTATCTCGTCATTCATATTCAGCCGGACGAAGGCATCACGCTGCACTTCGGCGCGAAAATTCCCGGTCCGATTGTTGATATGGGTTCGGTTGATATGGATTTTAATTACTTAGACCATTTCCGC
>CAXTKJ010000127.1:0-2827 GCA_964244835.1 uncultured Pyrinomonadaceae bacterium | reverse complement strand
TTGGCGGATTCATTCTTTATTTTATCAAATATCTTTTCAACTGCGTAAGTCCTAAAGATTCTTTTCTGCTGAATACAAATCACCGATGTTTTCAGATTTTATATGTTTGTATCTTGTGTGAAAATCGAATGTTTCAATTACTTGGTCAAACTTTTTCAGCGTGTCTGAAATAATATACAAACCGACATTGTGGTAATCCATTAGAGTTGCAAGTCTTCCAACGCCAGACCAAGTTCCCGTTGACATCTCGACTTCAAAAGCATTTTCAGGAATAAAATGTTTTCCTTTCTCTCGAAACCAAATTACATCAATCTTTCTCAGTAAGTCATAATTGGAAAATTGTAGCTCTGGACATTTAGTTAAAGTCGAAATCTTTCCTAATTCGACATCGTTAAACTTTTTGGATTTGTCAGGACAGAATGTGTGAAAGCCGCGAATGTTGCCGATTTCAATTAATCTTCCCTGAATTACCGAATGCAGACTTTCTTCGACGGTGTTTTGAGTTTCAGAATATTTATAAGGTTTTAGTAACAATTCCCAAGCGTTTTTGAATTCCGCACAATTTAATCTATTTCCTTTTCCCGAAAGAACAATATTAAAATCGCGGTCAATGGTAATTTTATATTCACCGTTCCTGTCGTGGCTAATGTTTGGCAGAACTTTGAATAAAACTTTTGCGGGAATGATAACGATTTGCTCGACAGAACCGCAGATGAAAGCAATAAAAGGATTGTCCAGATTATTCATTTCTTCAGCGGTCAAATAATTCAAACCGTAGAAATAAGTTCCTCTCGCACCTTCTGTCGCGGCTCTGATTAAAACATTGGCTTCTGCGATTTTGTAGGTTCTTGATTTTAGAACTTTGATAAGTTCGACATTTGCTTGAAACTGCTTTGCTGCTTGCAAGAATTCGTCGGCGAGCGATTCGGCAACTGATTTTGAGTTATTCATTTTCATTGGTTACTTCGTCAATGGCGATTTTTATTGTATCGAAAACAGCGTCCCATAAGCCGAATTCAAGTAATTTTGTGAATTTTACTAATTCTTCGTCGCTCAAATCTCTACCTATTGTCACTTGAGCGGTTTCCTGCACAAAGGTTTTATCAACCCAATAGATCAATTCTTCTCTGCTAATAAAATCGGCTAGATTTATCTGTTCCATAATTTCAGTTGAGATGCGGGTAAAAATTGTATTTGTCGTTGGCGACAAGGAAAATGTCGAAATCTTCGGCTAAAAACTTTCGGGCGTTGCGGAGAACGGCGGCGATGCTTTTGGTGTAATCGGCTTGCGCTTGTTTCGATTGTTTTTTGGCAAGCGCGCCGATTTCCTGCGCGTCGCGGCGTTCGTAGCCGAAAAGGTCGTAGGCGTAGGCGTGTTGTTCGTGGTAATCAATCAAGCCGACATACGGCGGGCTGGAGAAAATGCCGCGAATATTTTGTGTTTTGGCTAATTCGGCGAGCGGTTTGCTGTGCTTTTCGAGTTCGGCGAAAATATCAATGTCGGTCGAATCGCCGTTTAAGCAAATCTGAAATGTTTCGGTTCGCAGTTTGTCGAATTCCGCCAGACGCTTGACGGTATCGGCGGCGTATCTTTCCCACCACGCGACGATGGTGAACAAAGGCTTGCAGATTTTGCCGTGTTTCGCGCAGTAGTAAGTTGTCGTGACGGGTTCGACCAAAGTCGCAAGATCGGCGTGTGTCGTGGCGCGGCAACTGCGAATCGTGCGGCTCAAGATAACCGTTAAAACGTCGCGGATTTCTACGCACTCTACTTTTTCGATGGCTTTGGAAACGAAATCAATTTCTTCACGAACCGAAGCGACGAACCATTTATCTAAAAATCTTTCCTGCGCGTTCTGTTTGAGTTTTATGTCGTAGAGTTTGATGTATTGCTCGTAAGTTTTCAGGACAATCGCTTCGTGTTCCGCCGCGTATTTTTTATCGTCAAAATCTTTCCGGCGGGCGCGGATTTTATATTCGGGCGAAGGAAAATATTTGTTGTTGTAGCGGTTGAGATAATCCGTCAATTTCGCTTCAAATTCGACGTTGGTTTGCTCGGCGGTGAATGCTCGAAGCCAATGCGAAAGATCGTTGATGCGGGTTTGTAATTCAACCAGATTCACCTTTTTGACTTTAGTATTTGAAATCAGCGCGTTGAAAGCCGAAACGTCAATGCCGACGGCGTTAATACCTAACTCATTTGCTTGAACCAAGGTTGTTCCGCTGCCGCAGAATGGATCGAGAACGATGTCGTGCGGTTTGAAAAAGGTTTCGCGTTTGAATTGGTCGGTGTGCGAATCTAAAAAGTATTCGACTAATTGCGGAATGAATTTGCCTTTATACGGGTGCAGCCGGTGAACGTGCTTCGTCGTTTGCGATTCGGTGTATTGGTCAAACGACAACGCCCAATTCAAATCCGCGCCGAGTTGTTTTTTCCAGACGATTTCTCGCTGCGCGGTTTCGTAATAATCAATCAAATCCTGTTTCGCAACCAAAGTTCCGCCGTTCGCGCCGCTTTTGGGAACTCTGCCGTAGTTGATGAGATAGGCGATATTCGACGGCGTAACGGTTTTGCCGAGGTGTTCGGTCGCCCACGCGCTTGCCTGTTTGATGTTTAGATATTCGGTAGATTCGAGCATTGCTTTCGTGTGAAAAATTATAGCAAATCGGGCTAAAAGATTCGGCTGACGATAATAAAAAACCGCGAAGATGCGTAATCGTTCGCGGTTCGGGTTAGTCGGGATTTAGCCCGGTTTATTTAATCTCGCGGTCTAAGCAGTCACACAAAATAAATTTGATATTTCAGCGTGAACCGTTAAAATTCGAT
>CAXTKJ010000126.1:0-3298 GCA_964244835.1 uncultured Pyrinomonadaceae bacterium | reverse complement strand
GTCGTAAATAATTTCCAAACCGCGCTTAACGAAATCTTTTTCCGGGTAACAATCGCCGCCCGTCTCCGCCGCGCCGATGCGGTGATGAGGCAGAAATTCCTTGTTGCCGTTGATGCCGACGAGATTTTTCAGCGCGTTCGTAATGCCCGCTTTTCTGTGAGTTTTCAATTTCGGCAGATTAATGACGACATCGGCTTCGATGACTTCCCGCGCAACGAGATACTGATGATTTCCCGGCGAATGCGTTTTCGCCATCAGGCGCGGATCGTAACTCGTAACGCGGAAGGAGTTTCTATCGTCGGTCAAAGGTTCGAGCAAACTGTCTTTACCGAGATTGAACAGCACGAAATTTTCCATCCCGCGCACGTTTTCTTCCGCCTGTCTCACGCCGCCGACAAACTTGGAAATCGTTCGCCGAAAGTCAACGATGCCTTTAAATCTTTTATCAGCTTTCTGTAAATTCTTCGCCCATTCGTCGAGTTTCGTTTCACGCAACAGCGCGTCAAAATCGCAGCTTTGCACTGGTGCGTCGCCGACGATAACCTGCGACGGCTCGGCTTTTAATACTTCCGCGACGACCGCTTTGATAATTTCCTGATGAGTAATCAGCGGCAAAAGATCGTCGCGTCCCTGATTTTTATGAAGCACGAAATTCGGTTTGATTAAAACTTTCGCGCCCGCCCGAATTGCCTTCCCGAACGCGCCGCGATCAGTTTCAAACCAGCCGAGATTTTCCGCGCTGCGCCGAATCGCCGACGCGATTTCACTAGCCGCGTAATCCGTCGAAACGGTTTTGGCGGCGGAAACTCGCGCATCTTTGATTTGATTTTGTAAATCTTCCGGCATATTGCGAACGGTTTTAATTATAAGTTATGTGAGTCAATACCAAAATCGGTTCTGATTGGAGCGCGGACGGCTCGTCCGCCAACAAGCGAAGCGAAGTTGCTGTCGTTTGCCGCACACGCCTCGCTCGCAAACGAACAACGTCGCAAAAGCCTCCGTTGGCGGACGAGCCGTCCGCGCTCCCGGCAATTACACTTTTACCTTTGAAATAACGGGTCGCCATTTATTGGCTTTCGTGCGCGGAATCGTTTCGACCATTTCTAAATTTACGGGCAGGTTTTTCAAGTTTGCTTTCACGGTTTCTATAATTTCGCGTTCGTGCGTTTCATTAAAATTTTCCTTCGGCACGATTTGCAGATTGATGCTGTAATCTTCGTTCTGAACGAACATAAATTCGCGCACTGCCAACGATTTCAAAAGATGCGGGAGTTCCGCGCCCATAATCCATTTGCCGTCGGGCAGCCAAATTCGATCAAGCTCGCGCCCGACTACTTCTTCCAAATAAAACGTCGGCTGTCCGGGTTTGGAAGTTGCCGGAAATCTTCCTACATCGCCGACTCGGTAACGAATTAAAGGCATCGCGTCGGCTTGTAATTTTGTAATCAAAATCGGCGATGTCGAATCATCGGTTTCCGGCTCAATTAAAGTCCACGCCCAATCAATTTCATAATTCAAATTTATCTGCGGATTTGCCTGCATCGCCGCCACGCCGAAATCGCGTCCGCCGTAGCGTTCGTGAACCGGCTTTTTAAAAACTTCTTCGATGACGGCGCGGTGTTCGGGGAAAAGTTTTTCCGCGCCGGTTACGAAACAAGTGCGCGGATAATTCTTCGGTTCGATTTTGTTTTCCTTCAAAAATTCGGCGAAATGTCCGAGCGCGGAAGCATAAGCGACGATGCAGTCCGGCTGCCAGCGTTCAAATTCGGCGTGATACTTTTCAAAAATTTCCGGCGACAGGCGAAAGCAGTCGAAGTAGCGAATGTTTTCGGCGAAACTTTTCAGGCGGTCGCGCCAATTATCAGCGGCTTTTGGGTCAAGATGGTGTCCCCAAAAATAAGCCGTTTTCGCGCCGAGCGGAACGTCAATTATTTCCATCGAAAAATCCAGACCGCTTTCCTTCCAGCCGCGTTCTTCCGCGCCGAGCCAGATTTCGGTCGGCGTTCCGGTCGAACCGCCGGTCGCGTCTTTTTGCAGAGTTTCCGGCGGAATAGTTTCGTTGATTAAATCTTTTCCGGCTTCGTGAATCGTTTCGCGCTCTAAAATCGGCAGTTGTCCAAAATCGTCGAAACTGAAATCAGTTTCCGCGTCAAAATTTATTTCAGCGAAAAGTTCGCGGTAATAAACTGTTTCCCGTGCAGCGCGGCGGACGATGAAACGCAGTCGTTCTAAAATCCATTCACGTTTTTGATCTTCGTCCCAATTTCGGGCGGCGCGGCGAAAACTCATTCCCGCTTCGTAATGCTCAAAAGTCGGGCGCATCGCCGCACTGCGCCGTCGGCGGGCGTGTGAAATCGGAACGAATAATTTTTTTGTTAAAAACCTACTCATTTTTCAATCGTCGCCGGAATCGGCGCGTGGCTGCGGCGAAAAATTTTTCGCAGAATCGTTTTTACTTTTTCCTTTTCCGACGTTTCGATAATGCCGAAGAAATTTGCCGCGAGCAGATAAATCGGCGCGAAAATCAGGGCGCACGAACCCAAAACCAGATTGCCCGCGAGAAAATCAATCAAAGATTCTTTCGGCGCGGCGAAAAGCGATTTGATAATCGTTTCGCCCCACGCGAAAATCGCCTGGTGAAATTCCGAGTAAAAAATATATGTGAAAAATCCGGCGAAAACGCTCGCCGCCGCCGTTTTGCCGACATCTTTCAGCAGATGCAAATCGGCTTTTTTTACTTCAAGTTTTTTGACGACGACGAACGCCGAAATCGTTTTTTCGACGATGGTCGTAACGACGACGATGGCGATCATTCCGCGCAGATCAAAATGATTAATTCCAAAATAGAGCGCGGAAACCATTCCCGCGAAAATAAAAGCGCGAAGCACGAGCAGAAATCTGCCGAGTTCCTTGTAGGCGCGAATGACCGAATCGTTGACCCAAATATAAAACGGCAAAAGCGTGATGTTGATCATAAAAATCGGCACACTCGCCAGATAATTATGAGTGAACAAAGTCGTTACAAACGCTTCGGCGGTAATCATCAAAAAAACGTAAATCGGAAAATAGAAGAACGCGAGCTTCTGCATAATCCGCGTCATCAGGCGAAACATTTCCGGCTTGTCGTTTTGCGATTGCAGTTCGCTCATTCGCGGAATCAAAACCGCCGTTACTGATTCCATCAGCATCCCGATCAAAGGCAGTTCAAAACAGCCGTAAGCGTAAATCGCAAATTCGGCGTGCGTGAAACGATAGCCGACGAAATCAGGCGGCGACGGAGAGCGCCGCGCGGACTTCC
>CAXTKJ010000125.1:0-3678 GCA_964244835.1 uncultured Pyrinomonadaceae bacterium | reverse complement strand
AGGTTATCAAAAAAGCGGAGAACGGTTCAGACGCAATGCCCGAAGAAATGAAAGAAGATTCAACGGTCGAGCAGACCGAAACCAACGCGGCAAACACAGCACCGGAGAACGTCGGCAGCAGTAACGGCAGCAATAAAAGAAACGATTTGCCTGCTGACGGTGTAACGATGGATTTGTCGGAGTTGAAGGATATGTCTATCTCCGAACTAACTCATATCGCCAAAAATTTAGACGTGGAAGGCGCGTCGGGAATGCGAAAGCAGGAATTGATTTTCAAAGTTCTCGCCGCGCAGACCGAAAAAAGCGGGTTGATTTTTTCCGAAGGCGTTCTGGAAACTCTGCCGGACGGATTCGGTTTTTTGCGTGCGCCGGAATACAACTATCTGCCGGGTCCCGACGATATTTACGTTTCGCCGTCGCAGATTCGCAAGTTCGATCTGCGAACCGGCGACACCGTTTCCGGTCAGATTCGCCCGCCGAAGGAAGGCGAGCGATATTTCGCTTTAATCAAAGTCGAAGCCATCAATTTTGAAGCACCGGAACACAGCCGCGAAAAAGTATTTTTCGATAATCTCACGCCGCTTTATCCAGACGAACAGTTGCATATGGAAACCGATGCCGATCATATTTCGGCTCGCGTGATTGATCTTGTAACGCCGATTGGGAAAGGGCAGCGCGCTTTGATCGTCGCGCCGCCGCGCACCGGTAAAACGGTTCTTCTGCAAACCATCGCCAATTCCGTAACGGAAAATCACCCGGAAGTTACATTGATTGTTTTATTGATTGACGAACGACCCGAAGAAGTTACCGATATGCAGCGTTCCGTCAAAGGCGAAGTCATTTCTTCGACGTTCGACGAACCGCCGACGCGCCACGTTCAAGTCGCCGATATGGTGATTGAAAAAGCGAAAAGATTGGTCGAACACAAACGCGATGTCGTGATTCTGCTCGATTCGATTACTCGCTTGGCAAGAGCGCACAACGCGGTCGTGCCGCCGTCGGGAAAAATTCTTTCCGGCGGTATTGATTCCAACGCTTTGCAGCGTCCGAAAAGATTTTTCGGCGCGGCTCGCAACATCGAAGAAGGCGGAAGTTTGACGATTATTGCGACGGCTTTGATTGATACCGGTTCGCGTATGGACGACGTTATCTTTGAAGAATTCAAAGGTACGGGTAACTCGGAAATTCACCTCGACCGCCGTCTTTCGGACAAACGTCTGTTCCCGTCAATAGATTTACAGCGTTCGGGAACGCGCAAGGAAGAACTCCTGATCAGCAAAGAAGATTTGGCGAGAATCTGGGTGATGCGCCGCGTCTTAAATCCGCTTTCGCCGGTCGAACAAATGGAAGTCGTGTTGGAAAGATTGAGCAAAACAAAAAACAACGCCGAGTTCCTGGCTTCGATGCAGACTTAATTTTAACGATAATTGATGAACGAAAAATCGCCGACAAACATTTCAGTTTGTCGGCGATTTTTCGTTCATCACGTTGTCCGATTTAGAGCAGATTCGGACTTTGTATATGGTTTTTTAAGGCAGAAACCCGCGCGTGAGCAAGGGTGCAAAAGTTCCGGTTGAGGCACCCTTGCTCACGCGCGGGTTTCTGCCCTAGACATCAATCTCGAATTCGCTCTAGTAATAATCGCTTGACAATTATTTCCAGCGTCAGCAACCTGAATCTAGCAGATATGGAACATTTTGACGTATTGATTATCGGTGCGGGACTTTCAGGAATCGGCGCGGGCGCACATTTGAAGATGGAATGCCCGACAAAAAGTTTCGCCATTCTGGAAGGACGTGCGGCGTTGGGCGGGACTTGGGATTTGTTTCGTTATCCGGGCGTTCGTTCGGATTCGGATATGTTCACGCTCGGCTATCGGTTTCGTCCCTGGAGCGACCCGAAAGCGATTGCCGACGGTCCGGCGATTTTGAAATATATCCGCGAAACGGCGAAGGAATTCGGACTTGACGAGAAGATTCGCTACAACCATCGTGTGCAAAATGCTTCGTGGTCGTCTGACGAAGCGCGTTGGACGGTTGAAGCGGAAATGGGAAATTCGACGGTTCGTTTGACCTGTAATTTCCTCTATCTTTGCACCGGATATTATGATTATGAAAACGGCTACACGCCCGAATGGTCGGGGATGAATCGTTTTCAGGGGCGCATCGTTCATCCGCAAAAATGGACTGACGATATTGATTACACAGGCAAGCGCGTCGTCGTTATCGGCAGCGGCGCGACTGCTGTAACGCTCGTTCCGGCGATGGCGGAACGCGCCGCCCACGTTAAGATGCTTCAGCGTTCACCGACTTACATCGTCTCGCGTCCGGCACAGGACAAAATTGCAAACTTTCTTCGCGCACGGCTTCCCGCGCACGCCGCCTACGCGATCACGCGCTGGAAAAACGTGCTGCTGGGAATTTTCTTTTACAGTCTGGCGCGAAAGCGTCCGGCGGCGATGAAGCGGCTGATTGCGAAAGGCGTAAAAAAAGAACTCGGCGAAGACGCGCTTAAACATTTTACGCCGAATTATAATCCGTGGGATCAAAGGCTCTGCCTCGTTCCCGATTCGGATTTGTTTCGGGCAATCCGCGAAGGTAAAGCATCAATCATTACCGATGAAATCGAAGCATTCACGGAAACCGGGCTTCAGCTAAAATCCGGCGAACATCTCGACGCAGACATCATCGTTACAGCGACCGGACTCGTTTTGAAACTGATGGCTGGTTTGCAGTTAGTTGTGGACGGTGAACCCGTCGAGATGTCGAAAACTTTTACCTACAAAGGAATGATGTACAGCGATGTGCCGAATGCCGCGTCTGCCTTCGGTTACACGAATGCTTCGTGGACGCTCAAGTGCGACCTCACTGCCCAATACGTTTGCCGTCTCCTGAAATATATGGATAAATACGACTACGCGATCTGCACACCGCGTGTCGGCGATCCGTCGGTCGAATCCGAACCCGTGCTGGATTTCAACTCCGGCTATGTTCTGCGGGCATTGGAAACTTTGCCGCGACAGGGTTCAAAAACACCCTGGCGAGTGCATCAAAATTACGTCAGAGACCTTTCGATGCTGCGCTACGGGCGCATTGACGACGGCACGATGGAATTTAAATCAGCAGCGGCGACGAGCCGCGTTCACGAAAAAGGGGCGTAACGAAATTTTTATAAAAATATGAGCCTGACTAAAGAAAGTGTAGTGGTCATCACGGGCGCGGCATCGGGCATCGGTCGCGCTCTGGCGGTTCGCCTTGCGAGTGAACCGATTGCGGGAATCGCTATTTCCGATACGAATGCGGAAGGTTTGGCGGAAACCGAAAAATTGACGAGCAAGCCGAACTTGAAAGTTACAACGCACTCGGTCAACGTCGCCGACGAAGCGGAGATGCGCGGTTTCGCCGAAGAAGTCGTCAAACTTCACGGGCGCGTTACGCACGTTATCAACAACGCCGGTGTCGCGCTCGGCGGCACGGTCGGCGAAGTTTCGCTGGACGATATGCGCTGGCTGATGAACATCAATTTTTGGGGCGTGGTCTATGGAACGAAGATATTTCTGCCGTATCTCGAAAAAGAAAAATCAGCGCACATCGTTAATTTTTCGAGTGTTTTCGGTCTCATCGCGCCGCCCGGACAAGCGACTTATGCGGCGAGTAAATTCGCCGTGCGCGGTTTTAC
>CAXTKJ010000124.1:0-3924 GCA_964244835.1 uncultured Pyrinomonadaceae bacterium | reverse complement strand
CGCTCCGACATTCGCGTCGTCCCATTGGTCGGCATCAACCTGTCCGGCGCGAAACGCCGCTTTGCGCGGATAAAACATCATCCGCACACCCGCGCCCGTCACCGGAATCGCGCCCGTATCGAGTGCGCCGCGAGCGACGAAACCGTTCGTCAGATTCAGATTCGTCGTGTCGCCCGTCTGGGAAATATTGCGGTTAAAGGTTTGACTGCCGACAAATGTGTTCGGAATGTCCCGGCGGGCGACGTTCGCCGATAAAAACTCATCGTCGAGCGTTCCCGACGTAATAGTCGAAGCGTTCAAATCGCGCAAGTTCGCGCCGCTGCCCGTCGTCAGCAAATAATTACTCGCCGCCACGCCGCCCAACTGCTGCGAGTTGGTCGCCGTCGCCGCCGTATTTGCCGTGTTCGCCGAGTTTGCCGTCAGCGATTGAATCGCATACGGCGTTGCCGTCAGCGGCTGACGCGGCGTTAAAGTCGTAAAATTCGTTTCCGTCGTTTTTTTGACCGCGATTTGCAGAAACCGATTCGCGCCCGGAAACACCGCACCGAAATCGAGTTGGACGGTAAAAACGCCGTTCATCACACTGACATTCGAGCGCGTCAAAGCCGTGCCGATCTGCGTTCCGCCGGTTTCCGCATCATATAAAGCGAAACCTAAATCGTAAGTTCCGCTCGCCGCCGCCGCGCCGTCGCTCAATTTTCCCTGATAAGTAAAAGTCGTGGTTTGCGCCCGCGCCATTGATGCGCCGAAGCAGAAAATAAATCCGACGAACGCCGCACAAATCGTGGTTTCTAAAAATAAATTTCGTTTCATATATGTTTTCTGTTGAATTTTAATGCGCGTTCCGAGTTCCGTCTGAAGACGAAACTCAGAACATCTCGCCAATTATTTTGCCCATTTGCTAATTTCACTTTCCGCTGACGAATCCGCTGACAATTTGATAATTTCAGCGGGCGTCGCGTCGTCAATGTTTCCGATTGCCGCATCGAGCGACGGCGGGCAGACGAACATTGCGCCCGTTTCGGTTTCGGCAAAATGTGCGGCGTTCGCTTCGACGATTTGATAAACGCGGCGGCAATTTATTTGAAATAAAACGGCTGCCGCTTCTGCCGTCAGCATCGGTTCGCCGCACGTCGGACACGAAATTGTTTCGCTCATCTCCGGCTGGCGGATGACGAAGCGGCGCGTTTTTTCGACTGAAATTTCGATAGAGCGTTTGATTTCCATCACTTCTCGGCTAAACTTTGAATGTGTTTTCGTTTTCCTTATCGGGCGAATACATCGAATTTAGATTTCCCAGTCAAAAAAGTCGTGAAATAAATCGGATTTTTTCGGGATGTTTTTCGGATCAGCAGTTAAACTCAAGTGAATAAAAGGTTTTACAATTTCGGCGGATTTCGTCTCGATACTCACAATCAGCGTCTTTTGCGCGACGGCGAGGCGATTACGCTCACGCTCAAGCAGTTTGAACTGCTGCTCGCGCTCGTCGAAAACGCCGGTGATGTCGTGACTAAAGACCAACTTTTCGAGCAGGTTTGGAAAGATGTCGCCGTCGCCGACGAAACGCTGACGCGCAATATCTCGTGGCTGCGGCAAAAGCTCGGCGACGGCGAGTTTATCGAAACCGTCCCGAAACGCGGCTATCGTTTCGCGGCAAATGTGACGACAGGCGACCAGCCGGAAATCTTCGTCGAAGAAACGACATTAACCCGCGTCCGCGTCGAAGAAACGATTAACCTGTCAGAACCGCCTGCGGTAACAGGCGGACTTAAACTGTCAGAACCGCCTGCGGTAGCGGGCGGGTTATCGCTTAATAATAAAGACTCATTGCTAACGCTTAACCCGCCCGCTACCGCAGGCGGTTCTGACAAGACGCGGCTCGCCGTCGTTGCGCTCGCCCTTCTAGCCGCCGCTTCAATCGGCTTTCTCGTTTATCAAAATTATTTCGCCCGAACAACCACGAAAATCAATTTCGCGGCTAACGTCAAACCTTTTTCCGGCGCGATGGGACGCGAAAACACGCCCGCCTTTTCGCCCGATTCAAAACAGATCGCTTTTTCGTGGAACGGCGGCGAACGTGAAAATTCCGACATTTACGTCCAAATCATCGGCGCGGGCGAACCGATTCGATTGACCGACACGGAAGTTTCCGAACAATATCCGGTTTTTTCGCCGGACGGCACGCACATCGCTTTTGTCCGCGATTTTGTAACTTACGGCGAAATCATTCTGATTCCCGCGCTCGGCGGCGCGGAACGGCGCGTCGCCCGACTTTTTAGCGGCAATTACAGCATCTCGTTCGCGCCCGACGGGAAATCTATCGCCGTCGTTGATGCGGTTGAAGAAGGCGGCAAACAATCCGCGATTTTCACGATTGATGTGAAATCCGGCGAGCGTCGGCGCGTCACGGCGAACGGCGAATTCACGGGCGAAACCACGCCGCGCTATTCTCCTGATGGCAAGTCGCTGGCTTTCGTCGGCGTGTTTCCCGATTACGCGCAGGATTTATACGTTGTTGCGACCGGCGGCGAAACGAGCGAACCGCTTCGTTTGACCAACGACCGCAAAACGATTCACAGTCTGGCGTGGAGCGCGGACGGCGCGGACATATTTTTCGTTTCTCTGCGCGAAAGTAATCAACCCAACATCTGGCGCATCGGTGCGGCGGGCGGCACACCGGAATACCTTTCAATCACCGGCAAAGGAATCACTAATCTCGCCGCGTCGCCCGACGGCAAAATGCTCGCCTTTGTCGAAAAAACTCTGCATTCGGATATTTATCGTTTGAAAGTCGGCGAACCGGCGACCAAACCGCTCATCGCCACGAGTTACACCGAAGACGTGCCGGATTTTTCGCCCGACGGACGGCACATCGTTTTTCACTCGAATCGCTCGGTCAATACCGAAGCGTGGATGAGCGATGCGGACGGCAAAAATTTGCGTCAAATAACCGATTCAAACCGGCAGGTCGGAACCGTGCGTTTTTCGCCCGACGGCGCAAACATCGCCTTTCACGCCCGCGACGGCGAGAACAAAGACATCTACGTCGCGTCAATCGAAGGCGGCGAACCGCGCCGTTTAACAACCGACGCGGCTTCCGACACCTTTCCGGCGTGGAGCGCGGACGGAAAATACATTTATTTCGCCTCCGACCGAACGGGCGAAAACCAACTCTGGCGCGTTCCCGCGTCGGGCGGCGATGCCGTGCGTATCACACGCGACGGCGGATTTGAATCAGCCGCTTCGCCCGACGGCAAATGGATTTATTACACAAAAAACTCGCCCGAAATCGGTCTGCGGCGCGTATCGGCGACCGCGACTTTTGAAAATTCCGACGAAACGCAAATTCCCAAACTCAACAATGAAGGCTTTCAAAACTTCTGGACGCTGACGAAAAACGGCGTTTACTTTATCGCATCTGCCGACAAATCGCCTAACAAAATCAAGTTCTACGATTTTTTAACCGAACGGGTCAGCGAAGTCGCCGAAACCGACAAATTTACTGCCGCCGGATTCGCCGGAATGACCGCTGCGCCCGACGGTAAAACAATCGTCTTCGCCCAATTCGACCAAAACGCCAGCAATATTACGCTCGCTGAAATCAAAAAGTAGCACGGCTGAATTCAATAAATTATGAGTTTTGAAACACACGACGCACGGGAAAGAACCAAGGAAATTCAAACCGAATACGCCAAAAAGGGCGACGCGCTCGGCTGGTTCGACGCGCTTTACAAAGAAGCCGCCGGAGACAATGAAAAAATTCCCTGGGCTGATCTCGAACCGAATAAATATCTGCGCCGCTATGCCGAAGAAAATAATTTAAAAGGAAATAATCGAACGGCTTTGGTCATCGGCTGCGGTCTCGGCGACGATGCGCGGTTTCTTTACGATCTTGGATTCAACGTAACGGCGTTCGATATTTCG
>CAXTKJ010000123.1:0-4153 GCA_964244835.1 uncultured Pyrinomonadaceae bacterium | reverse complement strand
CCGTTGCGATTAACGGCGATGTCGGCTTTGCCGTCGCCGTCGTAATCCGCCGCCACCGGCTTGTCGCCCGCCTGTCCGAAAGCGATGCCGGTAAACCCTGATTGACTGCGCTGTAAATACCAGTAGCCGTTTGACGGGCGAAAGACGGCAATGTCGGCTTTGCCGTCGCCGTCATAATCTGCCGGAACGGGAATATCGTTCGCGTCGCCGAACGTGATGCCCGTAAATCCGAGTTGACTGCGTTGCAAATACCAAGTGCCGTTGCGATAAACAGCGACATCCGTTTTACCGTCGCCATCGTAATCTGCCGGAACCAATTTGTCGGTTGAGAAACCGAACGCCAATCCGGTAAACCCGGCGGTTGACTGTTGGATATACCACGCGCCGTTATCCGGTCGAAAAACCGATAAATCGGATTTACCATCGCCGTCGAAATCGAATTTCGCCGGTCGAACGGCTGACGCGGGCGTATTATTAAGCGAAAAACTAAGACAGTAAAACGCCGATCCTGATGTTACAAAGGAAGACGTAACAAAGTCAGTTTTCTGATCGTTATCGAGATCGCCGGTAGCGATGTCAACCAAGTAGCCGGAATGTCCCCACAAAGTTCGATTCGTCAAAACTCCGCTTCCGTTATTGATTAAAACCGTGATTACGCCGACGTTGGTAACGGCGACATCCGGCTTGCCGTCGCCGTTGAAATCGTCAATGGCTAACCGCTGTTTTTGCAGTCCGGCGGTTTTGTAATTTGCCGGAGCCGCGAACGTCCCGTTGCCGTTACCGGCAAAAACGCTGACGGTCGGATTGTTTTCGTTAAATCCGGTGTCGTAGGCGACGACTAAATCCTGTTTGCCGTCGCCGGTTAAATCGGAAGCGGCGATTTCCGTCGGGCTGAATGCCAAATCAA
The DNA here is from genome assembly GCA_964244835.1 of uncultured Pyrinomonadaceae bacterium. Taxonomy (GTDB): domain Bacteria; phylum Acidobacteriota; class Blastocatellia; order Pyrinomonadales; family Pyrinomonadaceae. The sequence goes on along the minus strand of CAXTKJ010000123.1, from coordinate 3,246 downwards.
AAGGAGTCGCGGCGGAAAAATTTCCCGTGCCGCCGTTCAGCAAAACGGTAATTTTAGAATTGCTGTGCGCGACCGCCAAATCCATTTTACCGTCGCCGTTGAAATCGCCTTTCGTCAGACTGACACCGATCAGATTCGGCAGATAGCCGACCGGCGTTGAAAAACTTCCGTTGCCGAGACCGAACGCCACCGAAACCGTCGGGACATTATTCGGCAAAACTTCCGGGCTGACTGAAAACGCCAAATCCAGCTTGCCGTCGGCGTTGTAATCGCCGGGAACGATTTGATTTACTATTCTGCCCAAAGTCAAAGTCGCCGCCAAACTCAAATTGCCCGCGCCGTCGTTGGTCGCCACGATCACATTTTCGCCCGTCCCGGACAAAGCTCTGCCGCCGACGACCACATCGTTTTTGCCGTCGTTGTTAAAGTCGCTGACGGCAATCGTCTGCGGCGCGATGCCGCCGCCCGTCGCGTTTCGATTCGGGACGTTGAACTTGACGCGCCGCGTGAAATTATTTTTCGCCGCGTCCGATTCCTGTAAAACCAAAATAATTTCGCCATCGGTCGTATTGCCGGTCAAGGCAATGTCCTTCAAACCGTCGTTATTAAAATCCGCGATAGCCAGTTCCTGTCCGCCGATTTGAAGTTCAAACGCCGGCGAAGACAGAAATTTTCCATTGGTTTGATTCAGCAAAACAGCGAATTCCCGTGCCGCGCCGGTAAAATCTCCGATTATTTGCTGAACGATCAAATCCGTGCGGCTGTCGTTATTAAAGTCGCCTTTGAGCATCATTCCGCCGCCGACGTTGTAGCGTTCGTCTTCGACAAAAGTGCCGTCGGCGTTACCTCTGAGAACCAAAACTCTGGCGTTTAACGTCAGAGCGACATCGAGCCGCCCGTCAAAATTGTAATCAGCCGGCGTAACATTGGCGACACCTGAACCGGAAGTTTCGAATGCGGATAACGGTCCGGGCGTGAAAGTATTGTTGCCGTTTCCGCGCCAAACTCGAATTTGGGTAACGGAATTGGTAAATTGAATCGTTGTAAAATCCAATTTGCCGTCGTTATTAAAATCGCCCGTCGCCAGACCGCCGAAGTCAATGCCCGTCGTGATCGTCTGCGGCGAGCCGAAAGTTCCGTTGCCGTTGTTCGGCAAAAGCATTAAAGCCGACGGCGAACGACTCGCAAAAACCAGATCGGCGCGTTGATCGTTGTTGAAATCGCCGACAATCAAACTGCGAAACGCCTGCCCGCTGAGAGCATAAACGACCGGCTCGGCAAAACCGCTGCCGTTGTTCAGGAAAATTCCCGCTTTATCGCCGTCGGTAACGGAGAAACTCGAACCGACGGCAACATCCAATCGCCCGTCGCCGTTAAAATCCGCCGTCAAAAATTGGTCGGGCGAGAAAAAGAAGTTTGAAACGCTGGTCGAAACCGGCGCACCAAATCCGCCGCTGCCGTTTCCCGGCAAAAGCATTAATCCGCGCAGACCGTTCGCGCCGCACGAATTGTCGGCGACCCAAGCCGCCACATCCGTTTTTCCGTCGCCGTTAAAATCGCCGGTCAGAGGATCGCTGAGTGCGGTCGAGGAAAAACTCGGACAGGTGAAAATCGGATTCGCCAACTGATTAAAAGAACCTCGCCCGTCGCCCAAACTCAGATTGAGACGGTCGGGTTTAGAACTGACGACATCGAGATTGCCGTCGCCGTTAAAATCGGCGGTTGCGTAACGAAGCCCGCCGTCAAAGGCGCGGGCGGTCAGAAATTCCGCGTTCGTTTGCGAAAACAGAACGGTTGAATTAAAGGTGAATAACCCGATGGTTAAGAATATCTGGAAGACTTTAATTTTACTGAACATATTGGTACTGCTAAATGATAGAGATTTTTATAATGCGGCGCGTTGAGCGGTCGAGATTAAACTCAAATCGCGCAAAACTAAAATCGCTATTGGGTCTAAAGTTAAATTGTTTTTCTAAGCTGTTGAAACGATTTGCTGAAAAGTATCCGTTTGAAGTTTCAAGAAAATGATAAGCCATCCGATCAAAAAAATCTAATTTAATAGACAAAAAAATTCCGCCTGAATGGAAAAAACAGGCGGAAATAATTATTCTCAGACAGATTTGCATCGCGCTCAAACTTTATCCCGCCATTTCAAAACCTCGTCGCGCAAAATCGGATTTTGTTGGAAACTTCCCGTGTGTCCCTGAGCGGCGGTGGCGCGTTGAATATGCCAGTAGGAAAGACCGAGTTTGCCGACGGCGCGGACGAATGCGCCGCGCGCTTTGAATTTGCCCTGCGTCAGTCCGCCTAGAATCCAAAAAGAGCTTTTGAAGGCTGACGTGGCGGTTTTTAATTGCTCGCCCGAAAGCGTTCCGCGCACGACATCGAGAGCCAGCATTTCTTTGAGAATTTTATTTTGCCGGTACATCGTATAAAAAGCGAAGCCGACGAAGATCAGGAAAAACGGCACTTCTAAAATAATATAGGCGAGCAATGCGCCGCCGCCGCCGACAAACGTCAGCGTTCCGTTCCAGAAGGCGTGCAGAAAAACCGCCGCGCCGTAACCGACGAGCGGCAGTAAAAAGCGTACGAACGGCTTGTGCGATTCGCGTGAGATGCCGCAGCCGATGCCCGTCATCGCCGTAAAAGTAACGTGCGCGAACGGCGAGAAAATCCCGCGAGCGATTAAGACCGCCTGTAAATGTCCGCTGTCGCCAGCCGCGATTTCGCGCCCGTAATAAAGCACGTTTTCAACCGTCGCAAAGCCGAGTGCGATGATTCCGGCGAAAATTATCCCGTCCAGAATATCGTCGAAATAACGACGAAAAAAGATGAGCAGAATAACCAAGCCCAATCCTTTCGAGCCTTCTTCGACAACCGGCGCGGAAACCACGGCTCCGAATGCGTCGCCTAAAAACGCGCCCAAAACCGTATTGATAATAAACGAAGCAATGACGGCGACCAATCCGCCCCACGCAAACGCTAAAGCTAACAACCAAGGCGGTTCGGGATCGTAGCGGTCAAGCCAAATCAGCGGTGTGATATAAAACATCGCCGGAATAAATGCGATGACCGAAGCGATGACCGCCGCGACGATGCCGACGCTGGCGAACATCAGTAAGCTGACAATCAGCGACAAAAATAGAACGCCTAAAATGACGACGGCGATGATGATATTTTTGTAGCTGTTCGCCGGTGTCGTCGGCTGATAATTGAGACTCGCGCCGCTCAGACCCGTTATCGAGT
>CAXTKJ010000122.1:0-4180 GCA_964244835.1 uncultured Pyrinomonadaceae bacterium | reverse complement strand
GAAGACTTCATTCGGACACGGACATCAAATTTTTCACCGCCGATTTGTTCGACACGCCGAACGAATGGTTTCAGGCGTTTGAATTCGTGCTGGAAGTTTATACGATTCAGCCGCTGCCTTTGGAAATACGTTCAAAAGTGATTGACGCGATTGCGAATTTCGTCGAACTGCGCGGCGAATTATTAGTCGTTACACGCGGACGCGAGAACGACGAAATTCCGCCGGAATTGCCCTGGGCTTTATCGAAAAAAGATTTGTCACGGTTTGAGGCGAATAATTTCAAGCAGATTTATTTTGAAGAAATGCTCGGCGACGAAGAACCGCCGATTAAAAGATTCGTCGTCGAATATGTAAAAACGTAGAAGGTCGTTTGCTCAAAAAAAAAGCATCGGTGTTGTTGCCAACACCGATGCTTTTTTGATTTATCCGGCAAATTTTTCTAATAACTATGATGTTTGCGTTGCTGATAGCGCGTTTCGCGTTCGACGAAATAATTCGGATCATCGCTTAAATCGGACGTTACGCGCGGATTTTTACGCAGAAACTTTTCCAAATCCTTATGGTTGGAAAGATACTGCGCGTCGTTAATCATCTGCGGATTGGTGCGAAGATCGCCTTCGATGCCGCGATGTTTCTTCAAAAAACCGTCGAATTTTCTTAACTCTTTGTGCGTCGTGTTCGTCTTCGACGACATACTCGCGGCGTGTGTTTCAAAAGCCGCCGCCGACAAAGCCAAAATTCCGAATAATGCCAAACCGATAATCTTTTTCATAATTTTTCTCCCTGCTCTCGCCTTGTTTTTATACCCTTTTATAACACCTGCCCGTAACAATCGTTCTGCCCGGACTTGCCTGCCGATTTACTCTAATCGCAACCGATATGCCATAACGAAAGCCGCGAAAACATTGACGTTTACGGTTGAATCAGCCGGCAAAAAAACGTGGCAAAATAGCGCGACGGCTATTTTGCCCCAATAAAATGCAAATAAATTCAGCAATTTGTCCGCTTGCTGCGACGGACATTGTTTAAATTTCTTTCTGCGCCAACTTGCTCCAATAACGTAAATCGCGGCGGCGAAAATCGGGCGAATTGGTCGCGGTTTCGATTGCCTGCTCGAACATTTCACGCGCTTTCGCCGTTTCGCCCTGCGCTTTGAAAACTTTGCCGAGATAATACAACCCTTCGGAATCAACCGGACGGCGTTCGACGAATTTTTCCAACGCTTCGCGGGCTTCGTTGAACATTCCGGCTTCCAGATAAGTCGCGCCGACTTCGCGCCAGACTTCGCTCAGGGCGTGTTTGTCGTTTTGTTCGAGAACGGTCGAAAAATAATTTAACGCGCCCTGCAAGTCGCCTTTTTGACGGGCGATTTTGCCGAGTTCGTAGTTGGCATCAATTTCCGTTTTGTCAATTTCGAACGCCCGCGTGAAATACTCGAAGGCTTTTGCGTCCTGTTTTCTCTGCAAATAAATCAAACCGAGCTGGACGTGCGCGTCGGCATCTTTCGGGTTGACGGTTGCGTTGTGCAGAAAGCGTTTGAAATTCTGTTTTTGCCGAAAGGCGTTGCCGATGCCGCGCGCTTCGCCGGAAATCGTGCCGCCGAAATACATATAACCGTAAAAAAGCAGAAACGGTGAGAAAAGCCACGGCGAAACGTATCGGAAAACATACATTCCCGCGCTGAAACCGAGCCACGCGACGCAGACGATAAAAATCGCCGTCGCATAATTCGCGCCGAACACGACGCGCAACGCGAAGATCATCAGAACGCCGAATAAAAAACTGCTCGCCAGCCACATCAACAGAAAAACCGGCGGCGAAATCGGCGTTTGATAAAGCGCGATTCCGGCGATGGCGAACGGCAGATGCGCCGCCGCCCAAGCCGTCAGCGAGCAGGTCGCCAGCTCGCCGTAACTGCGCTGAAGAACCGTCCCGAAACTTCCCGCCGCGCCGAAAATGCTCATCAAAAGAATGACGAACGGCACATAGAAAATCGAGAGCGACAGCAGCGGCTGATAAAATCCGTTGGGCGCGAACGAGAAAAATTTGAAGAAATAATCACCGAGCAAGGGAACTTTCGGGCGCGTCTCCAACGCCTTCAGATATTTATCGTAAGCCATATCATACTGCTCTTCGGCGACAATCGAATCTTCTTTCTCCGCTGCGTGGTTCGGATAATAAAATTCATAAAATTCGGGAATATGATACGCCGTCTGGAGTTTGGCGTTGACGGTAAAGAAAAACGCGGCGGACACGACTAAAACGATCAGCGCGGCGGCGAACCAACTGCCTTTGTCGAGAATCTCGCTCATCGCGGACGCGGGGCGATAATATAATTGAAAGAGAAGTTTGATGTTTTCCATAAAAAGATTGAGAGCCGGAGAATAAACGGCGGACTGTTTTAGCGTAAATTTCAGCGCGATTAATTGTCAAGTTTTTTCCGCGCCGGTTTTCGGGTAAAATCAATCTATAAATTTACAGAAGGAACTTTATAACTGAATGGCAGAAGCAGCAGCAGGAGAAAAACAAACGCGCATCGAAACCGATTCGATGGGCGAAATCGCGGTTGAATCGGATAAGTATTGGGGCGCGCAAACCGAACGCTCGCTGCATCATTTCGACATCGGTTTCGACGTGATGCCGCGTGAGATGATTCGCGCCCTCGGCATTTTGAAAAAGGCGGCGGCGATGACGAATCATCAACTCAAGCCGGACAAAATGACTTTGGACAAAACCGATTTAATCGTTCGCGCCGCTAATGAAGTGATTGATGGCGATTTGGACGCGCATTTTCCTTTGAGAGTTTGGCAGACGGGTTCGGGAACGCAGACGAATATGAACGCGAATGAAGTCATCTCAAACCGAGCCATCGAAATCGCAGGCGGCGAAATGGGTTCTAAAAAACCGGTTCACCCGAACGACGACGTAAATATGTCGCAGTCGTCGAACGATACTTTTCCGACGGCGATGTATATTGCGGCGGCGGAAAGATTGAACGCGCTGATTCCGACGGTTGAGACGGTTTATAATTCGATTAACGCGAAGGCTTTAGAATTCGCTGATGTCGTCAAAATCGGGCGAACGCATTTGCAGGACGCAACGCCTTTGACCGTCGGACAGGAATTCGGCGGCTGGGCATCTTTGATTGAAAGAGATGTCGAGCGGTTGAAATTGGTTTTGAGCGGACTTTATGATTTGGCAATCGGCGGAACTGCCGTCGGCACGGGCTTGAATTCGCATCCCGATTTTGCGGAACGCGCCGCCGCGAACATCGCCGAATTGACGAAACTGCCGTTCAGAGCGCACCCGAATAAATTTGCCGCGCTGTCGGCGCACGACGAAATCGTTTTCGCTTCGGGCGCGTTGAAAACTTTGGCTTGTTCGCTGATGAAAATCGCCAATGATATTCGCTGGCTGGCTTCCGGTCCAAGATGCGGCATCGGCGAAATTACGATTCCCGAAAACGAGCCGGGAAGTTCGATTATGCCGGGAAAAGTCAATCCGACTCAATCCGAAGCGATGACGATGGTCGCCGCGCAGGTTTTAGGCAATGACGCGGCAATCGGTTTCGCCGGTTCGCAGGGGAATTTTGAACTGAATGTTTTCAAACCCGTGATGATTCACAATTTTCTGCATTCGGTTCGATTATTAAACGATGCTTGCCAAGGTTTCGTCGAATTTTGCGTTTCGGGAATCGAACTGAATCGCCCGCAGATTGATAAATACTTGCAGGATTCTCTGATGCTCGTTACGGCTCTAAATCAATATGTCGGTTACGACAATGCCGCGAAGATTGCGAAGAACGCGCACAAAAAGGGAAGTTCGTTGAAGGAATCGGCGATTGAGTTGGGACTTTTGACGGGCGAACAGTTTGACGAATATGTGAAGCCGGAAGAAATGACTCATCCATAAGAAAAAAAGCGTTGTGTTTTCCAACACAACGCTTTTTTTTATCCGATCATTACGGTCGGTTCGCCCTTAACAATTTTATTCGGCGGTCCGATGGCTTCGGTAATCGTATCGCCCATTCGGGCGGCGGGCATATTGGCAATCATCACCGTCGTCGAAGGGGTCGTTACCACGCCGGGACCGTGCGGCGGAATCGGCGACGGCGTAACGCAAACGTGAATGTCCGTCCCAGAACCGGAAATCATACTCGACATCGAAGCCAGTAGCGATG
>CAXTKJ010000121.1:0-4370 GCA_964244835.1 uncultured Pyrinomonadaceae bacterium | reverse complement strand
ATTCTTTCTGCCGGAAATCTTCGCCGCCGAATTCTAAAATGTCATAGCAAAGTAAAATCACGGGAACTTCTTCGAGCAGTTTTTTGCCGACTGTTTTGCGTCCGATTCGACGCTGCAACTGCGCGAAAGCCATCACGCCGTCGTCTTTCCAGGGCAGAATTTCACCGTCCAGAACCGTTCCGTCGGGCAGATTAAAACTCGCCGCCGTGATTTCGGGAAAGCGTTCCGAAACCAAATCCTCGCCGCGCGACCAGAGAAAACTTTCGCCGCCGCGTCGAATCAGTTGAGCGCGAATGCCGTCCCATTTCCATTCGGCTTGCCAGTCATTCACATCGCCCAAATCTTCGAGCGGAAAATCGAGTTGATGCGCGAGATGAAACGGATAAGGGCGCGATAAATCCGCCGATTCGGTATTCGCGCCGTCAATCAAGCCCAAATAAAAATCGGCGTTCGGCGACCAATTTCCCATCAAACGGTGCGCGATGACTTCTTTTTCGATGCCCGAAACCTGCGCCAACGCCCGCGTTACCAAACTCTGCGAAACACCGACGCGAAAACTTCCCGTTACTAATTTGTTCCAAATAAATCGTTCGTTAAAATCAAGTTCGTTCCAAGCCTGCGCGACCGCTTCGCGCTGTTCTGTTTCGTCCAAATCGCGCAATGGAACTGTCCGCGTTTCTACCCAATAAGTTAAAGACAAATCGCTGCCTTCAGCATTCGTGTCAGGCAAAAGCAGCGCAATCGTCTCGCCCAAATCACCGACTGCATCGTAAGACAGTTCAAAAAGCCAATCGGGAATCTCCGAAATCTCTGCCGCCCAAAGCCTGAGTTTCGCCGTCGGAATAATCTGGCGCGGCTTGCGCCCGCTCAAAAAATAAATCGCCCACGCCGCGTCCTCTGCCGACGCTGCTTGAAAGTATTTGACCATCGCTTCGACCTTTTCGTTGGTCTTGTTGGTTTGGTCAAGCGCGAGATATAAGTTTGTGAAATTTTTCATCGGGAGTTTTTACAGGATGGACAGGATAGACAGGATTTTATTTTTACGAATCAAAAATATCCTGTTAATCCTGCCTATCCTGTTCGATAATTTCCTTTTCGTTTTCGGCTCCGTTTTCCGGCGCGTCGCCGACGAACTTGGTTTCCAAAGGTCTGGCATCTTTGCCGATGCTTTTTAGATATTTAACTAACACATCAATGCTGCCGTGCGTCACCCAGATTTGCGTCGCTTCGGTGGCGTTAATGGCGGTCAAAAGTTCGTCCCAATCGGCGTGGTCGGATAAAATAATGCCGCGATCAACAGCGCGGCGGCGACGCGCTCCGCGAATTCGCATCCAGCCGGAAGCAAAGCCGGTTGATTGATTACCGAATCGCCGCATCCAGGGCGTGTCCTGAGCCGACGGCGGCGCGATGATGAGCGAGCCAACGAAATCTTTTTTGTCTTCGACCTCACCGACGTATCTTGTTTTCGGCAATTTTACGCCCAAATGCCGATAATCTCTGGTCAATCTTTCGACCGCGCCGTGCGTGTAAATTTTTCCGATTGACGCATCAACGCTTTTCATAATGCGCTGCGCTTTGCCAAGTGAATAGGCGAAAATTACCGTCGCCTTTTCCTTCTCGACATTGCCGCGCCACCATTCGTTAACTTCTTCAAATAAAATATCGGGTTTTGTCCAGCGGTAAATCGGCAGTCCGAATGTCGCTTCGGTGATAAAGGAATGACATTTGACCGGCTCGAATTCGGCGCACGTCGGATCAGGCGTTAATTTATAATCGCCGCTTGCCACCCAAATTTCGCCTTTATATTCGACGCGCACCTGCGCCGAGCCGAGAACGTGACCTGCCGGATGAAACGAAACTTTCACGCCGTTAATGGTCGTTGATTTGCCGTAGCCGAGCGTTTCGATGTTGCCTTCATTATAAAGGCGCGTGCGAAAAAGCCGCTCGCCTTCCTTGGAAACGAGATAATTTTTCGAGCCGCGATAAGTGTGATCGGCGTGCGCGTGAGTTAAAACAGCCCGTTCGACGGGCAGCCACGGGTCAATATAAAAATTGCCGGGTTCGACATAGAGACCGCGTCCGGTTGGTTTAATCAGGCGCATAAATTTGTGGAAGAACGACAAGCTGCCATTGATTTATTAACTTGAAGATATTTCAAAATTTGTGTCGAGCAATTTTTATTCTTCGGAATAAGTGAGAGGTGATAAGTAGTAAGTGATAGATTATTGTGCATTTCAACTTATCGTTTTTCACTTCTCACTTCTCACTTATTCCGAAGTTTTTTTCAACATAAACTGCGAAATATTATCGCTAATCCCGCAAAATGCCGCGTGAAATGACGATTCTTTGAATTTCGCTCGTGCCTTCGTAAATCGTTGTAATTCGCGCGTCGCGGTAATATTTTTCGACGTTGTAATGGCGCGAATAACCATTGCCGCCGTGAATCTGAATCGCATCAGCGCAGACACGGTTGGCGTTTTCCGACGCGAACAGTTTCGCCTGCGCGGAGAAAACGCCCGTTTGTTTGTGATTCGCGTCCTTCATCGCGGCGGCGCGGAGAGTCAAAAGTCGGGCGGCTTCGGTGTTCATCGCCATATCCGCGAGTTTGTGCTGAATCGCTTGAAATTCGGAGATCGGTTTGCCGAACGCGATTCGGTCTTTCGAGTATTTAACCGCTTCTTCGAGCGCGGCTTGCGCGATACCGACCGACAGCGCGGCAATCCCGATTCTGCCGTTATCTAAACTGCCGAACGCGACTTTCATTCCGTTACCGATGCCGCCTAAAACATTCGCCTTTGGAACTTTGACATCAACCAGACTCATCTCGTTCGTCTGCGAAGCGCGTTGACCCATTTTGTGTTCGTGCGACGCAACTGTAAAACCTTCCGAGCCGCCTTCGACAATAAATGACGTGATTTCTTTTTTGCCGTCGCGCTCGCCCGTAACCGCCATCACGACAAAAGTTTCAGCTTCCGAGCCGTTCGTTACCCACGATTTCGTCCCGTTCAAAATATAGAAATCGCCGTCTTCGACCGCACGGGTTTTCAACCCTGTCGCGTCGCTTCCGGCTTGCGGTTCGCTCAAACAAAACGCGCCGAGTTTTTCGCCTTTCGCCAACGGCACGAGATACTTTTGCTTCTGTTCTTCCGTGCCAAAACTTAAAATCGGATAACAGCAAACCGAATTCGTTACCGAAACGATCACGGCAACCGAAGCGTCGGCTTTGGCGATTTCTTCGAGCGCGAGCGCGTAGGAAACAGAATCGAATCCCGCGCCGCCGTATTCTTCGGGAATAATCATTCCCAAAAGTCCGAGTTCGGCTAAACCTTCAAGCTGTTTTTTGGGGAATTTTTCCGCTTCGTCATATTCGCGGGCAAGCGGAGCAATCTCGTTCACGGCGAATTCACGGACGGAATTTCGCACCATTTCCTGTTCTTCTCTTAAATCGAAATCCATAATTTTATTGTCTGTTTTAAAACTAAACTATTTGAAATCCGAAATCAAAAAACTTATCGGCGCGAAATGAAAATGATACATTTCGCGGTTGGCACATCGTTTGCAAAACTGAAAATCAAATGGACATAGGTTGTATGTTTTTAATTCAAAGATAAGGAGAACAAGGAAATGGGAGATTTATTCAAAGGCTTGGTCGCAGGCGCGGCAGCGTGGAAATTCGGCGGCGGATTGATTTCAACGATTTTGATTTTCGTTTTGGTTTTTTGGCTTTTGGGCAAATGCTAAACAGGCAGAAAATCTGAACATTTAGCTGTTAAAAAGCCGTTCCGAAAATATTTTCATTTTCGGAACGGCTTTTTTTCTGACTTTAGAGCAGATACGGGATTATTGTATGGCAGGCTGTTAGCCTGCCGCGCCGTGCGTTTCGCGGCGGCGGCTGAACAGGCTAACAGCCTGTTCTACTTGTTGCCATACATTAAAACCGAATTTGCTCTAAGATCACAGAAATTATCTGACAAAAACATTCGGAATAGGTTTATCCGAAGTGTTGCCGAATAAAATTCCCGTGAATCCCTGTGTGCTTCTCTGCAAATACCAGTTACCGTTTCTGACTACGGCGAGATCGGTTTTGCCATCGCCGTCATAGTCTGCCGGAACCGGAATATCAGTTCCAAAACCGAACGTAGTACCGGCAAATCCTGTCGTACTTTGCAGTAAATACCAGGTTCCGTTCGATGGACGGAAGACGGCGATGTCGGCTTTCCCGTCGCCGTCGTAATCGGCAGGAACTAATTTATCATTGCCGTCGCCGAAAGTGATTCCCGTAAATCCGGCGGTCGAACGCAGCAGATACCAAGTCCCGTTGCGATTAACGGCGATGTCGGCTTTGCCGTCGCCGTCGTAATCCGCCGCCA
>CAXTKJ010000120.1:1822-4485 GCA_964244835.1 uncultured Pyrinomonadaceae bacterium | reverse complement strand
GGTAAAGCCCGCCTGACTTCTCTGCAAATACCAGATGCCGTTGCGAACAACGGCGATGTCGGTTTTGCCGTCGCCGTCGAAATCGGCGGGCGCGAGTTTGTCGGTTGATAGACCAAACGCCAAGCCGGTAAATCCGGCGGAAGATTGCAGCAAATACCAACTGCCGTTGTCGGGACGAAAGACAGACACATCTGCTTTTCTATCGCCGTCAAAATCGAATTTGGCGGATTGATTGCTGACCGCCGTTTCGCCGAAGACGGTAAAACGGAAAGCCGGAGAAACGGAAAATCCATTGGCGGCGGCGGCATCGGTGATATACCAGCGACCGAAAAATGTCTGTCCGATTAACGCCGGATTATTCGGAATCGGCAAACTGATCGAGGTAAAACCGTTGCCTGAAAGATTAATCGCCTGTCGGTAAAATGAACCGCTCGCCGGAATCGAAGAGCCAACACCCGGATCGTTTGCGTCAATCACCAGAACGGCTTGCGCGTTCGCTAAACCGCGACTGACGGCGACCGTGAAATTAGGATTGCCGACGAGCGGCGGCTCGATTGCCGTCGTTTGCGGAACGATGCTGCCCGTCCCTGCTCTGCCTGTTCCCGTAATGACGGGAACGCGGTTCGTTTCCGTGTAAAGCGTCGGGCGGTCGAACGGCGGCAGTTCGGCGGCGACACGCTGGTCGGTCAAAGGACGTTTCATAAACGCGACCAACGAGGCTTTTTCCGGCGCGGTCAAATTGAGCGGACGAATGACACCGTGGTCAATATTCGGCGCGTCGAAATCGCCGCCGCGATTATAAAATTCGACGACTTCTTCGAGCGTCGCAAAACGCCCGTTGTGCATATACGGCGCGTGCAGTTCGACGTTTCGCAGCGTCGGCGTTTTGAATGAACCGTTGTCGTCGCTGTTGCCGGTAACGACTCCGCGCCCCAAATCATCCGTCGCCGGACGAACGCCGATGTTATGGAAAATATGATCGGTCAAAAGCGCGCCGTCGTGACAGGTGTTGCATTGCAGATTGATAAAAAGCTGTCGTCCGGCTTCTTCCTGCGGTTGCAGCGTTTCGAGATTCGTCGCCCATTTGTCGAGCGGTGCCTGATCGGAAAACAAAGTCCGTTCGTGCGTCGCAATCGCCTGCGCGATACGCGACGGCGTAACGTCGGGCGTTCCGAAGGCTTCTTCAAAAAGCTGCGGATAAGTTCGATTGCTGATCCAGTTTTTTAAGCCGGTCGGCACGTTCGTCGCCAGCGCGAGCGGTTTCGATTCGGCAACGCGCTGGGCAACCTGCGTCCAGTTTCTGCCGCCGTGCGCCATTTCTCCGGCGTTGACCGGCGGACCGAGAACCTGACTTTCCAATCCCGCCTGACTCGCTAAAACGACGGCGTTCGTGATCGGATCGCGGAAAGTATCGGCGGCGCGACCGTCCCAGAACAATCCGTTCGGCGAATACGCGCCGTTCAGATACGACGGAGCTTTGCGCGGCGTAACCTGCGCGTTCAATCCGAAAATCGGCGACATTACGTAAGTCCCGTTTTGATTATTCATCGGAACTCCCGGCGAACCGAAAATATCGTCGGCGGTGTTGATCGCATTGTCGGGTCCTAAATTCGTCGTCGAAGTATTGTTGACCGCCGTGCGCGGGTCTGAACCGCCTTCGCCCGAACGGTGGCAGGTTCCGCAGGAAACGGTGCGCGTCGAGGAAACTTGTTCGTCCCAGAAAAGTGCTTTGCCGAGATAGGCTTTGGTCGCGGAAATCTGGTTTCCGGCGGGAACGGGCGGCGGGTCTAGTGCCGCGAACGCGCCCGGAAGCGGTGCGCCGCTGGCTCTGATTCCTTGATCCGGCTGGCTGAAATCGCTGACTGCCGAACTGTTTTCCGCTTTGACCCAGTAAAAATAATTTTGTCCGACATTGCCCGCCGTATCGAAAAAATAATTTGCGGCAGTCGTACCGACTTCGACGGCAGTCGCCGAATTATTCGTCGTGCTGCGAAAAATGCGATAGGCAGCTGCGCCGCGAATCGTTTCCCAATAAATGCCGACTTTGTTGTAATACTGATTGTCGGTCGCCTTAACGCCGGTCGGCGCGTTCAAAGACTCGCCCTGTACTTTTTCGAGCGGCAGAAATTTGTTGAAGAAAAGAAGGGAAAACAGCGAAAAAACTGCGACGACCGCGATTTTGACGAATCGCACACTTAAAACCTTTTGACTCATACTAGCTCTAAATTCTCTGGTGTTTGGAAAATTATTTCGGGATATTGAATTATCTAAAATAATATATTAGATTTTGAAACGCAAAGATGTGCCGCGTCTTTCGATTTTTAAATTGATATTCGTTGGAGTTGAAGTGAACTGTCGAATAATATAGAATTTCCCAAAAATACGTTTTTCAGTCTTTATAGGCAACGGGTGTTTTATGAAGACTAAAAAGTTTCAGTCTTTCCAAAAAGGTACCAAATCTATGAAAATTTTATTAAACAGATTTCTGTTGATCAGCTTGTCGTGCTTGTTAATTTCAGGCGTTGTTTTCGCCGGAGACAAAACGGATAAAAAGAAAACTAAAAACTCCAAAGATAATTTAATTATCAAAGTCCTGCCCTGGGGACCGTCGCAGGCGGAAGTTGATGCGGCGAAAGCGCGCGTCGAACAAAGTGCTGCCGTGC
>CAXTKJ010000120.1:0-1812 GCA_964244835.1 uncultured Pyrinomonadaceae bacterium | reverse complement strand
GAATGAATTGCGCGGAGCCAAATCGCGCATCGTCGGGTTTGAATATATTGACAACTCGACGGCGAACAAAAGTCAGCCGACGCAGGTTCCGACGAATTTCCGCGTGATCTTTTACGATTACACCAACGACCGCACCGTGATCGCCGAAAACGATTTCGCGGGCAAGGAAGCAATCAATGTCAGAACCGAATTGATTGATCCGGGTGTCGGCGGCGAAGAACTCGAAGCGGCTTACCGGCTCGTTAAATCAGACCCCGAATTTTCGGGACTCGCCAAAAACAGAAAGATCGAATACGACGCGGCGATGCCGCCCGTTTCCAATCTCGACGGCGAACGACTTGTTAATGTAACCGTCAAAAATTTGTCTGACGGAACTTATCAAATCGTCGGCATCAGCTTTAAAAACAACAAAGTCGTGCGTTACGCGGAAAATGCGCCGCCGACCGCACGGGTCGCGCCCGAAGCCTGCGGAATCGCTTCTTCGGGACAGGGCAGCACCGGGCAGGGCGTAGCCGGTCAGTATCTGGTCAGCATCTCGTCTTTGAACCGAGGCACGCTTTGGGAGATGCTCGTCATTCGTCCGTCGTCTTCGTCGGGCGCGAGCGGCGAGCGTTCGGGCATTGAAATCCGTGATGTCAAATACAAAGGCGTTTCGGTTCTCAAACGCGCCCACGCGCCGATTTTGAACGTGCAGTACGTCAACAACACCTGCGGACCGTTCCGCGATTGGCAGTATGCCGAAGGATATTTCAATGCTCCGGCGACCGGCGCGACTTATCCGAACGGCGTTGACGGCGGATTTGCCGTTCTCGCCGACGGGCAGATTGCGACGACGGCGGTCGAATCCAGAAGCGACAGCGGAAACTTTCGCGGTGTCGCCGTTTATCAGCAGGATGTCGGCAACGGTCCCGAAGTCGTAATGGTGACGGAAATGAACGCCGGTTGGTATCGTTATGTGATGGAATGGCGTTTCGCGCCGGACGGCACGATTCGCCCGCGTTACGGATTCGGTTCGACGACCAACGGCTGCGTCTGCAATCCGCGCAATCACCACGTCTATTGGCGTTTCGATTTCGATGTCGTCAACCCGATTAACAAAATTTTTGAAGTTCAGCGCGGGCGCAATCCTTTCACGCAGATTCCGACCGAAATCGCCCGCTTCCGCAATTCGCAAGCCGGATTTATGATTCAGAGCGCAACCGGCAAGGAATCTTATCAGATTACGCCGGGAGCTAATGACGGGACGGTTACGAATGCCGCCGGTGTTTTGACCGATACTTTCGGTGCCGGCGATTTCTGGCTGATGCAGTTCAAAGGAACCGCCGCCGCGCCGTCCGAACTCGACGATCCGAACAGCGGTTCGGGTGCGAATCTCGCGCCGTGGATCAACAGCGAATCTCTGGTTGATCAGGATGTCGTCGTCTGGTACGGAGCGCATCAGTATCGCGTTGACGACGCGAGCCGCGCCGGAGGAGAAACAGCCGACAATCCGAATATCATCAACGGGCAGCACGTTGTCGGACCCGACATCAAACCTGTCAACTGGTAATCGGTTTGGCGAAATGTAAAAAAGAAAAGGCGATAGAATTTTAAATTCTATCGCCTTTTCTTTAAGATTCGAGATTTAACAAGCCGTTGATATTAAATAAGCAGACCAAATAATTTTCGCTCTAGTTCTGAGTCCCGACTTTAGTCGGTGTTTTGATTTTGTCGCGCCTCGCCGACAAAATGCCGCCTAAAGGCGCGACTCAGAACTAGAGCAAATTCGAGATTAGTGGATGGGCAGAAACCCGCGCGTAAGCAAGGGTGCAT
>CAXTKJ010000119.1:0-4795 GCA_964244835.1 uncultured Pyrinomonadaceae bacterium | reverse complement strand
GTGCAAATGAAAAAAGAATTGTCGCGCCCGTCCGTCGGACGCTGATGAAAGCCCATACTGTAAGGAAAAGCCGTCTCGAAAACATTGTCGTAACGCACGGTAACGCGGTGCAGAGCGTCGGCTAAATCCGTTTTTTCGGCTTGACTCAATTCGTCCATTCCGCTCAAATGTCGTTTCGGCAAAAGCAGCGTTTCAAACGGATAAACCGCCCAAAACGGCACGAGAACGACGAAGTTCTCGTTTTCAAAAACGACGCGCTCGCCCATTTGGAGTTCGATTTTCAAATATTCGCACAACAGACATTTGTCGTTTTCAGCCTGGTATTTTTCAAAAGAACTTACTTCTTTCGCCAATTCATTCGGAACGCTTTCGCTCGCCCAAATCTGCCCGTGCGGGTGCGGATTGCTCGCGCCCATCATCGCGCCGCGATTCTCGAAAATCAAAACCGAATTGATAAAATCAACCGCTCCGAGTTCAATAAATTGCTGCGCCCAAAGTTCGACGACCGGCGCGATTTCGGCTTTCGACATTTTCGCCAGCGTCAAATCCCGCGCTCGCCGCGTGTGATTAGAAGATCGTTGCGGTTCGTGTTTTCGGGCGTGAAATTCGGATACAGCGCGGCAAAATCGTTATCGAAATAAAACGTCGAAACGTATTTGGGATTCGTCTCATCGCCCGCCCGCTTGTTGCCCGGACACAAATAACAGTTCGGATCGTATTCCGGTTCGTCCTGCGCCGCGATTTTTTCGGTTTGTCCCTGCCAGGGGCGTTTCGTGCGATGCGGCGACACCAAAACCCATTCTCCGGTCAAGATATTCAAGCGGCGATGCGGATTTTCCGTAAGCATAAAAATTGAATCGGCAATTATTTTGAAAAGTTCCGGTAACTATTTATAATAGCTCAAATTTTCGCCGAACGCCGCATTAAAGTAAAGAATTCATCTGCTGGTTTGATGGATTTTCAAAACTTCTCGATTGCTCGGCAGCACTCTCATTTTTTCGATTTTTTCGATTTGCCTGCTGGCTTGGAAAACTCTGCCGTGTAAAATAAATATGTATGAGCGAAAATTCAACTTTTCAGCCAACCCCGAATATCAACGGCGCGTGGGAAGAGCGGTGGCATCCGTTGCGAGAGGAATGGATTGTCGTCGCCGCGCACCGGCAAAATCGTCCCTGGAGCGGTGAAACGCTCGAACACGAACATAAAAATACGCCGGAATATCTCGCGGACTGCTATCTCTGTCCGGGCAACGAGCGCGTCAGCGGTTCTTTTAACGAAGATTACAGAGGCGTTTACGTTTTCGACAACGATCTGCCGTGCGTCGGCGCGAATGCTCCGACCGATTTGATCGAACCCGCCGGAATTTACAAAAATCGTCCGGCAAGCGGCACGGCTCGCGTCATTTGTTACAGCCCGAAACACAATGTTTCGCTCGCCGAATTGAGTCAGACGGAAATCGAAAATGTTATTTCGACGTGGCAGAAACAATACGCCGAACTCGGAAGGCGCGACGAAGTAAATCACGTTTTGATTTTTGAAAACAAAGGCGAAACCGTCGGCGTTTCCAATCCGCATCCGCACGGGCAGATTTACGCGACCAACTTCGTTTTCAAAACCATCGAAACCGAAGCCCGCGCCGCCGAAAAACATCTTCGGGAAACGGGAAAAATTTTGTTTGAAGACATTATCCGTGCCGAACAGACTGACGGGCGGCGCATTATTTTCGAGAACGAACACGCGATTGCCTTTCTGCCGTATTTCGCGCGTTACGCCTACGAAGTTTACGCCGCGCCGAAAAAGCGCGTCGCCAGCGTCGCCGAAATGAACGACGCGCAGGTTGCTGATTTCGCCGAAGTTTTGCAGAAGGTTTTAGTTAAATATGACAATTTATGGAAAATGTCGTTTCCATATGTGATGCCGCTGCACAACGCGCCGACCGACGGCGGCGATTACGACGGATTTCATTTTCATATCCAGTTTCATCCGCCGCTTCGCAAACCGAATTTGCTGAAATATCTCGCCGGACCGGAAATCGGCGGCGGCAATTTTTTATCCGACACATCGCCCGAAGAAAAAGCGGCGGAATTACAGGCGCAGCCTGAAGTTCATTACAAACACGAATCGGTGATTACGAAAAATTTTTAATGCAAAATATCAAAGATTTTCTACCATTAATTAAAACTCTGCACGAGCGCATCCGCGACGCGGTAGTTGACGCTTGCGAAAAGTCGAGCGTCGAAATTCTTTCGGGCATTGCCAAGGAAGAGGAAATTGACACGATTTACGCAGTTGATGTCGTCAGCGAAGAACTGATCGTCGAGTTTTTTGAAACGGAAATCGCGCCGATTGTACCGATAATTTTGATCGCCGAAGGCATCGAAGGCGGCGAAATAGTTTTGCCCAGAACCGCTTCTGGCGCCGCTGCGAAATGGCGCGTGATCGTTGACCCGATTGACGGCACGCGCGGCATTATGTTTCAAAAGCGCAGCGCGTGGATTTTGACGGGAATCGCCCCGAACAAAGGCGCGAACACGAATTTATCCGACATCGAATTGGCGATTCAAACCGAAATTCCGCTCGTCAAACAACATCTTTCCGACACGGTTTGGGCGATTCGGGGCGAAGGCGCAAGTGCCTCTCGATATAACCGAATCACGAAGGAAAATAAAAATCTACAACTGTCGCCGTCAAACGCGCCGACCATCGCGCACGGATTTGCCACGATGTCGCGTTTCGTTCCCGGAGTCGGCGTGGAAGCGACGGAAATTTACGAAGAAATTGTGCGCGGCGCGTTAGGTGAAATGCAGCCGGGAAAGGCGCAATGTTTTGAAGATCAATATATTTGCACCGGCGGGCAGCTTTACGAATTGATCGCCGGACACGATAGATTCGTCGCCGATTTGCGACCGCTGTTTGAAAAATCTTTGAACAAACGCGGGCTGAAATTGGGATTGTGCTGTCATCCATACGATTTATGTACCGAACTCATCGCCCGCGAACTCGGCGTAATTATTACCGACGAAAACGGCGAACAATTAAACGCGAAACTCGCGGTTGACCCGGATGTCGCGTGGCTCGGCTACGCCAATGGAAAAATTCGTTCGCAAATCGAAACGCTTTTGCAGACTGAATTAAAAAAGCGCAATTTAAATTTATAATCGAGCAAATGTTTCAAATAGTTCAAGGCTCAACGCACAAACTTTCAGACGTTTCGGCGTTTCTCGAAACGCTCGAAAATCACGCGGATTTTTTCGATTCGTCGGCGGAGATTTTCGTATCGCGTGCGCCGGGACGACTCGATGTGATGGGCGGAATCGCTGATTATTCCGGCTCGCTCGTTTTGGAAATGACGGTCAGAGAAGCCGCGCTCGTCGCTTTGCAGAAACAGAATTTGCCTCGTTTGGAATTTCAAAGTCTCGGCGCGGAACACGGCGAACGCGCCGCTTCGTTCGAGATGTTTTTGGACGATTTTTCGAGCGGCGGCGAAACGATTAATTACGCCGAAGCGCGAAGGAAATTTCAGGCGGACAAAACGACGAGTTGGGCGGGCTATGCGGCAGGCGCGTTTCTCGTTTTAATGCGCGAACGCGGCGTGAAATTTTCACACGGCGCGAAAATTTTGATTGACTCGAAAGTTCCCGAAGGCAAAGGTGTCAGTTCGTCGGCGGCAATCGAAGTGGCGGTAATGCGGGCGATGGCGGCGGCTTACGAAATCGTTCTGTCGCCGCGTGAAACGGCGATTTTATGTCAGAAAGTCGAAAACTTAATCGTCGGTGCGCCGTGCGGCATTATGGATCAGATGGCTTCGTCGTGTGGTGAGGCAAATCAATTAATGGCAATGCTCTGTCAGCCTGCCGAGCTTTTGCAGCCGCGCCCGATTCCCGTTGAAATCGCTTTCTGGGGAATTGATTCGGGCATTCGCCATTCGGTCGGCGGCGGGGATTACGGCTCGGTCAGAACCGGCGCGTTTATGGGTTACGCGATGATCGCCGCATCAGCCGGTTTGAAAATCGAAGAAACCGGCAAAAACGGCATCGTCAGAATCGAAGATGAAAAATGGCGCGGCTATCCGGCGAACATCACGCCCGAAGAATTCGAGCGAGATTTCGCCGCGCATCTGCCGGAGAAAATTTCCGGCGCGGAATTTTTAGAACGCTTTCGCGGCATCACGGATTCGATAATGAAAGTAGATCCCGAAAAAACTTACGCCGTGTCGAAACCGACGGCGCATCCGATCTACGAAAATTTTCGCGTTCACGAATTTGCGCGGATTTTGGGGGAAGCAATGACCGAAGAAAATCTGCGAAAACTCGGCGCGTTAATGTATCAATCGCACGAAAGCTATTCCGCCTGCGGTTTGGGAACGACCGGCACGGATTTATTAGTCGAACTCGTCAGGCAGTCGAAAAATCTCTACGGCGCGAAAATCACCGGCGGCGGCAGCGGCGGAACGGTCGCCGTTTTGGGCAAAAAAGATGCCGCCGAAGAAATCGAAAAAGTCGCGGCGGCATACGGAAAACAAACAGGCTATCAGCCGTATATTTTTTCCGGCTCGTCAATCGGCGCGGCGGAATTCGGATTTTTAAAGTTGAGGCGGAAAAAAGAAAAATAAAGCCGCAACCGGATAAGAGAACAGAAATACAGGCTGCTTAAAGGCTGCCGTTCGTAACAGCGCATTATTTGAAAGCGACGAATGACACAGGAATTTTACGGGAAAAACTGCCATTTCTCGAAGCCGGAAAACTCGGCGAAGGCGAAGAAGATATGTATATCGTATAGAGTCAAAAATTTACCG
>CAXTKJ010000118.1:0-4966 GCA_964244835.1 uncultured Pyrinomonadaceae bacterium | reverse complement strand
GCGCGATTTATCCGCCGCTCGAACACGCCGAATGGCACGGCGCGACACCGACCGATCTGGTGTTTCCCTTTTTTCTGTTTATCGTCGGTATTTCGATCACGCTCGCGCTCGGCAAGCGAGTTGAAACGGGCGGCATCAACCGCGACATTTATCTGAAAATCTTTCGCCGCTCATCAATAATCTTCGGACTCGGATTATTTATGGCGGCTTTTCCTTTTTATAATTTTACGAAAGGCGAATGGCTCGACGTTTCAAATTTGCGAATTATGGGCGTTTTACAGCGCATCGCGGTTTGTTATTTGTGCGCGTCGCTTATTTTCGTCCGCACGAATTGGAAACAGCAAGCGATTATCGCCGCCGCGCTTTTACTGGTTTATTGGGCGTTGATGACTTTAATTAATGTGCCGGGTTGCGAGATTACGACGTTTGACGACAAAGCCTGCAATCTCGCGGCATATCTCGACCGAATCATTTTGACGGAAAATCATATTTGGAAACAGTCGAAGGTTTTCGATCCCGAAGGCTTGCTTTCGACGCTGCCGGCGATTGCGACGACGCTTGCCGGAGTTTTGTGCGGACATTGGCTCAGACGCGAAAAAGATGATGATGAAAAAGTCGCCGCGATGTTTTTTTTCGGCTTGGTTTTAACGGCAATCGGATGGATTTGGAGTTTCTGGTTTCCGCTTAACAAAGCACTATGGACGAGTTCTTATGTTTTTTACACCGCCGGTTTAGCGTTGTGTTTTCTCGGTTTTTGCTACTGGCTGATTGACATTAAAGGCTATCGAAAATGGGCAAAACCGTTTTTGATTTTCGGTGTCAACGCGCTCGCGTTATTTGTTTTCAGCGGTTTGACGGCGAAATTGATGGGCATCATCAAAGTCGGTGCGGACACGGACGGCGACGCAGTTTCGCTGCAAAGCTGGATTTTCGATACGATTTTTCTGCCGCTCGCCGCGCCGATCAATGCGTCGCTGATGTTTGCGATTTCGTTTATTTTAGTTTGGCTTTTTCTAATGTGGCTTTTATATCGGAAGCGAATTTACATTAAAGTTTAACCAAAAATTAAAACAGATTGGAGGTAAATCAATTTACCTCCAAATTTTTGATTTCAATCGCCAACGATTTTTCGAGACCGTCTTTTTCCGCCGTCAAAATTGTTTTCTCTTTATTGATTTGTTCGAGCCTCGATTCCTGTTCGTTCGCCTTGCCGATATAACGGGCAATCAAAGTTTTGGCTTCCGGCGTTTTAGCCAGCGATTCGATGTTCTGGCGGAAACGCTCCTGGTCTCTACTGATTTCTTCGATTTCAGTATTAAAGGCGGCGAGGCGAGCGTTAATTTGATTGATTCGCATCCGTAAATCAATCAGCTTCGACAATTTGGCGCGAGTCGCGTCGTCAATGTAACGGCTGACCACAAAAACGTCCAAATCTTTCGGCGAAAGGGTCGATAAATTATATTTATCCATCATTCCCAAATTTTCGGCGACGGCAATCTCCTTGTTTTCAAATGGCTTCAATTCGACGCGGAAACGATAAAAACGCGCCGTCGTATAATCCGGCTTGGCTGAACTCTCTGACAAAATCCAATTTTGTCGCACCGGATGTTCGAGATAGACGATTTTTTCGCGGTCGGTTTGATTGGAGATTCGATAAAGTTTTTTGTCGGTCTTGAAATAATGAACCTGAAAAACGCCGTCCACGATCTTGACCAATTTCGCCGGTTCGCGGTCGGCTTTCTGTTCGACGCGGACGAGCGTTCCCAAATCGAGCGCGAACGAAATCAGCCGTTGCTCCTTTGGTTTGAGCCGTTCCATCAAGGCTTCACCGGCGTAAGCGTCGCGGTCGAGAACAGTCATTGAGCCACCTTCAAACGTCATCGGCGTAATGTTTTTCAAAAGCAAACCGCTCATCGGTCGCGGATTGGCGCGACGCAGTGCGGCGGTTTCCTCGTCTTCCGAATCATCGGAACTTTCCGCTTCCTGTTCACGGAAAATCGAAACGCGCTCGCCTTCCATTTTAGTTTGAATAATCGGAATCAACGCCGAACGGTCGCGGGCGACCGTTACGGGCTGTTCAATTCTATATTCAAATAAATCGCCGATTTCCGCGCCATTCGCCGCCGTTTGCACTCCGCTTTTTTCATCAACAATCGCGTCGCTGACACTCGTGCCGGAAAATCCGGTGGAAACGATAAAATTATTATTCGCGCCTTCAAATAAAGGCGGCGGTGGCGGCGGCGGTTTTGGCGCGCCGAAACCGCCGCCTTTTCCATTGCCGCTGCCGCTGCCGTCTCCGTTTCCGCTTCCAGAACCTTCGCCGGTTTGGTTTTCGGGATCGTAAATCTGCGGACGTAAATTCAAATCTTCGGGAATCGGAACAATCGGACGATAGCGAAACAGCGGTTTCTGCAAATTTTGAATAAACGAAACGGGCGAACCGGAAACGAGCGAAAGCTGGACGTTTGACCAATCTTCATCGCTGACGTTATCAACAATCGCCCAGCCTTGAAAAAACGGTTTTCCGCTTTGGTCAAGCACAACGCGGTAAGTGGTTTTCCAAATCGGCGCGGCAATCGTGTAGCTGACGATCATTTCGCGCTGTCCCGAACCTTCCGACGTGACCGTGATGGTTTTCGCGTCGCGCCGCCGTGCCGAAGCCGTCGCATTGGCAAATTCGTTGACATCTTTGACGGTGCCGTTTTCCAATAATTTCACCGAGCGAATTTCCGCCAGATCGAAGCTCGAAATCTCGCCGTTTTCGCTGGCGATGACGAGAAATCTCGATTGTTGCGCCGGTCGGTCTTTGTCGCTCGGAACGTCGCGTTTTTCGACGGTTAAAATCGAACCGATTGCCGCGCCTTTGCTTGACGCGACCGAAACTTTCGCACCTTGTAATTGCGCCAAAACTCCGGCGATGCCGCCGTTCGCGCCGTCGGTTTCGGCATCAACCGAAAAGGGAATTTCCGCCATCTTCGCCGACGGCGGCGCGGAGGAATTATACGAAACCGCGCCGATCCTGCCTTTGCCCAAATCAAGCACGACCATTGATTTCAAAACGTCGTCAACCTGCGACTGCTTGAACGAAAGATTGATTTCCGCGTCGTTTGAGACGATGCCGCGCCGTTCAATATACGCGACACCGTTGGAATAAAGGCTGACGCGGCGAATTGGAAGTTGATTGACGGCAGTCTGTTTGATTTCCGAATTTACGGATTGTCTGATCGGCGCGGTTCGCCGGTTGACGCGCACCTGCGCCGGAACTGAAATTGAACACAGCAATAACAGCGAGAGAAGAATTTTTGTTCGCATTTATTTTGTTTAGTTTTAGATAAATTTTGGCTGAATCACTGTAAAAGATGAGGTCAGAAGAAAATTAGTTGGCTTGCGGCGGAAAAAGAATGCAAGTATTGTCAGAATCATCTGCGGTAGCGGATGGTTAAAGTTTGAAAGTTAAAATTTTAATTCGACGAGGTAAACCATCCGCTACCGCAGATGGTTCTGACTCTATTTCCCGTCGGCTTTTTTGCTGTCTTCGTCGGCTTTGAATTTCTCCAACTGCCTTTTATAATCGGCGCAATTTTTCGCCATTTTCTCTTCGTCGCCTTTGTTTTCCTCGATGCTTTTTCTCACGCTGTCCCGAATACGGTTGAGGAAAAATTCGCGGGTCGCTTTGGAAACGTAGTCGTCATTCTGATTTTTCGACGATTCGGAAATCATATCGAGCAACTCGTCGCACTGGGCAACGCCGGTCGTCGTGCCGCCGACGGTTGATTCAATCGTCTGATCGGTCAGCGATTTATCGCCCGTTTTAGCCGGATTGGAATTAGTGTTCGGCGCATCCGAACGGCTGGCGAGCGGATTATAAAAACTGCATCCGAGAATCGAAATCAGCAGTATTGAAAACGCGCACATCAAACCGAATTTGTTTTTCATAATTTTCTCCATCGAGTTTAAGTTACAGCTATTTTCTACGCTTTATCCAAATTTGCAAACTTCTCGATCAGTTTTTTCTGTCCGAAACCCGGAAAACTAACCGTCAGCTTGACGTTATCGCCCGTGCCTTCGCGCCGCAAAACCAGTCCTTTGCCGTATTTGGCGTGGCGAACGTGCGAACCGGCGACGAAACCCTGCTCGATTTTGGATTTCGGGTTTTGGATTTTGGATTGACTCGAACCGGCGGCTTTTAATTTATCGAAACCGGACAATGTTTTCGGCTTCTCTTCGGTTTTTTCACTTCCAGAATCCTGAATCCCAAATCCTGAATCTTGAATCTTGAGTCCTGAATCCTGAACGCTCTCCTTTTTCATCTTGAAAAACTCGGCAATCGCGTCGGAACTGTTGTAAGTTTTTCCGGTGTAAGTCGCTTTCGGCTTTTCCTTTTCGATGTTCGTTTCGCCTTTCAACGCTTTGACGGCGTGTTTGTTGGAACTGAAAGCCGAACTTTTTCTGAACGACAGCCACGACGTGCCGCGTGACAAATCCCGAATCATCTCAAGCGGCATTTCATTCAAGAACTGCGACGGTTCCGCCGCCATTTCTTCACCGTAAACGCGGCGGCGCATCGCGTGTGTAACGTATAAAATCCGTTCGGCGCGGGTGATGGCGACGTAAGCTAAACGGCGTTCTTCTTCCAATTCCTTCGGGTCGTTGACTGACCGCGAATGCGGAAAAATGCCGTCTTCAAGTCCGACGAGAAACACAATCGGGAACTCCAAACCCTTTGCCGCGTGAACCGTCATCATCGTGACGGCGGCGTTGCGGTCGTATTTATCGCTGTCGCTCGAAAGCGCGGAATGGTCTATAAAATCGCGCAAGCCGTTTTCTTCCTGCTTGTCGTAATCAATCGCCGCGTTGACCAATTCCTGTAAATTTTCCAGCCGCGATTCGGACTCTTCCGAGTTTTCCTCGCGCAGCATTTTGGAATAACCAGTGTCTTCAATCGCCGCGACGACGAGTTCGGAAA
>CAXTKJ010000117.1:0-5095 GCA_964244835.1 uncultured Pyrinomonadaceae bacterium | reverse complement strand
GTGTGTATCGAGTTTTTACTGGCGTGTATCGAGTTTTTACTGGTGTGTATCGAGTTTTTACTGGCGTGTATCGAGTTTTTACCTGTTAAAACTCGATACACGCCAGTAAAAAGCTCTTTTTCATTCAATGAAACTCGATACACAAACGTAAAAACTCGCTTTTGCAGGGCTTTAATTAAAGACCGAGTGCGCGAATCTGCCTTTCGCGTTCGTCGCGGAGAGCGGTCGCCCATTTCATCAAAGCCGGAACGCATTCGAGAGCTTTAATGTAAACGTCGCCGAAAACCGGCAGTTTGCCCAGTACCTTTTTGAAGGCTTCGGTCGCCATCGCCGAGCCGAGTGATTGCGAATTACTCATTCCGCCGCCGTAGTTGGTGAGATAAGTGCTGGCGAAGTTGTAAATCGTGTCCACGCCGTCCGTCCATTTGGTCAATTTTTCGACGTAGCCCGTCAGATGCACCGTGTCATATGGCATCAGCCACAGATATTCGGAAGTTTTATCGGTTATGGTTTTGATGTTGCCGAGGCTTTTGCCGACTTCATTCCATTGATTATTTTTCTTCGCGTTGATTAAATCCCTGGCATACTGATCGAAACTCTTGAAAAGTACGCCGAGTTCTTCGGCGTAAGCGGCATATGCTTGAAGAAAACTGTTAATGCCGCGCGGCACGGTGCAGTAACCGCCGCCCGAATAAAATAAGGTTTCCTGCACCATACTGCCGTCTTCGCGGTAAGTCCCGTTGTGGTTGTAGTAATAATCGAAAATCGAGTTCAAATCCGAACAGCAAACCCAACTGCCGTAACCGACCGCCGCCAGATCGCGCAGTTTGACTTCCTGTTTTGATGCCAGCGAAATGTGGCTTTTCGCCGGTGATTTATACAACTGCCGGATGCGCTGGTAGGAAACGTAATATAAATCAAACGCTTCGTTCGTCTTTATCAGCGGTTTTCTTCCTTCTTTCAGCATCCACGGAGCGACTCCGTTGTCCGTCAGTCTGGCGCGTTCCTTTCCCAAATGATAGCTGTTCATAATTTTTTTCTCCTTTGAAAATGTTCTGTTCGTATATGCGAGGAAATAAGAAAAAGTAAGACAAATTTTCTCGAAAAATTTTCAATTTATTAAAAAATAAGCTACAATTCACGGCAAAAGTCTTAAAAAATATCCCGAAATAAACGCAATCTATGTCCGAAATTACTCAAATTTTGCACGACTGGAACAACGGAAACGAAGCGGCGAAAGAACAGCTTTTGCCGTTCGTTTATGACGAGTTGAAAAGACAGGCGCGTTTTTTGATGGCGCGTGAACGTCCGAATCACACTTTGCAGCCGACCGCTCTGGTTCACGAGGCGTTTATGAAGCTGTCGGAACAATCGGGCGTTGACTGGCAAAACCGCAGTCATTTTTACGGCATCGCGTCGCGCCTGATGCGGCAGATTCTGGTTGACCACGCGAGACTTCACGCGGCGACGAAACGCGGCAGTAAGCCGATTCACTTTTCCCTCGACGATGTGCAGATTCCGGTCGAAGAACGCGCCGATTCGATTCTCGCGCTCGACGACGTTCTCGAACGGCTCGAACAATTCGACGAACAGCAGGCAAAGCTCGTCGAGATGAAGTTTTTCGGCGGTTTGACCAATCAGGAAATCGCCGAAGCCCTCGACATTTCGGAAAGAACCGTCGGGCGCGAATGGCAGGCGGCGCGGCTCTGGCTCTACCGCGAACTGAATAAATAATTTTCTCCGATTATTTTGTCTGCTTTCTCGCAGAAGTTCCGCATATTACAAAAGACGGTCTAAAAACAATATGAAGACGGAAAACTGGAAAAATATCAAGGATGTTTTGCTGGAAGTTCTGAGTCTCGACGCTTCCGAACGGCACAGATTTTTGGCACAGCCGGACATTAGCCCCGAAACCCGCGCCGAAGTCGTATCTCTGCTCGCTTTTGAAGAAGCCAGCGAAGATTTGATGCACTTGTCGGCGGTCGAATTTTCAAAGGATTTTTTTGACGAAGACGAAACGAATTTGCTCGTCGGACAGCAGATCGGCGTTTATCAAATCGTCCGCGAATTAGGCTATGGCGGAATGGGCGCGGTCTATCTCGCCGAAAGACGCGACGGAAAATTCGAGCAAAAAGTCGCGCTCAAACTATTAAAACGCGAGATGAATACTTCCGCGCTGCGCCGCCGGTTTCAGCAGGAACGCGAAATTCTCGCCTCCCTGGAACATCCGAACATTGCCCGTCTGCTCGACGCGGGAACGACCGACGATAAAATCCCGTTCCTGGCGATGGAATACGTCGAGGGCTTGCCGATTGACGAATACTGCAATCTAAACAAATTGGATTTGAATCAGCGGCTCGATTTATTTCGCAAAGTCTGTTCGGCAGTTAATTTCGCGCACCGCAATTTGATCGTTCACCGCGATTTGAAGCCGTCGAATATTCTCGTCAACGACGACGGCAATCCGAAACTGCTCGATTTCGGCATCTCGAAAATTCTGTCGGCAGAATTTGAACAGCTAAATTCGGCGACGGTTACGAGGCTCGGCGTGATGACTCCGAGTTACGCTTCGCCTGAACAACTGCAAAGCAAAAGCGTTACGACGGCAACCGATATTTACAGTCTCGGCGTAATTCTCTACGAACTTCTGAGCGGTCATCGCCCGTTTGAAACGAAAGAAGACGACCTCAAAGAAATTTACAAAGCCGTTCTCGAAAACGAACCGCCGCCGCCGTCGGCGATGATTGCCACACTTTCCAAAAACTATAAAGAACAAACCGAAGCGGAAACCATCCTGCAATCCGCCAAAGTTTCTGATGCGAACATCAAAAAAGACGGCAATACCGAATCGAACAGAACGCGCCATACGATTCCGAGTAGCTTTAACTTAAACTCCGGCAGTCTGCGCGGCGATTTGGACAATATAGTTTTGAAAGCTCTGCGAAAAGAGCCTGAACGCCGCTATACTTCCGCCGAAAATTTCGCCGAAGATTTACATCGCCATCAGCGCGGATTGCCCGTTACGGCGCGTCCGAATACGCTTTCGTATCGCGCCGAAAAGTTTTTCAAACGCAATAAAGCGAGCGCGGTTGCCGGAATCTTGATTCTGCTGGCAGTCATCGCCGGAATCGCCGCGACACTCTGGCAGGCACGGGTCGCGCAGGCGGAAAGAGTTAAAGCAGAAAAGCGTTTCGGCGATGTGCGGAAACTCGCCAATTCTTATTTGTTCGATGTCTTCCCGGAAATCGAAAATCTCGAAGGTTCGCTCAAAGCCCGCGAGAAAATTTTGAAAACCGCGCTCGAATATCTCGACAGCTTATCGCAGGAAGCCGAAGGCGATACGGAACTGCAACTCGAAATGGCGACGGCGTATGAAAAGATCGGCGAAGTACAGGGCGCAGTCAATATCGCTAATCTCGGCGACATCAAAGCCGGACTCGAAAGCTATCGAAAAGCGCAAAGTTTGCGTGAATCGGCTTTTAATTCCAATCAACAAGACCTGAAAAATAAAGAAGCGTTATCGAGAAACTATCAGGTAACGGCGCAAACTCTGATGTGGAACATCAACACGGCGGAAGCGGCGCAATTTTATGAGAAAGCTATTAAAATTCGACGTGAGTTAGTTAAAGAAAAGCCGGAATCACCCGACTTTCAAAATCGTCTGGCGGTTTTGCTGACCGATTACGCGACGATTGCCATCGTTAACGTCGAAAACGATAAAGCCGCAAAAATGCTCGACGAAGCACTGGTAATTCTCAAGGAAACCTTAAAAAACAATCCCGATCATTTCCCGACGCGCAAAGCCTATCCGCGCGCTTTAAGGGCGTACGCCACCTTAAAATCTAATCTCGGAGATTATGACGGAGCAATTCGGAACATTGATGAATCGGTGGCACTGACCGGCGAGCTTATCAAACAAAAGCCCGAAGATTATACTTTGAGACGAACTGCTTTCGTCAACGACAATAGTTATTGTGAAATCTATGTTGCCAAAAAGGACGCACAGAAAATCATTGAATCCTGCTTAAAAACCGTTGACTTCAACGTCAAGTCTTTGGAAAAAGAACCCGACGAATCATTTGCACGTTATGATTTGGCGATCAGCTATTACAATATCGCGCGAGGTTATCGCTTATCGAATGAGCCGCATCGTTCATTGGAATACGCTCAAAAAGCCTTAGATTCTTTATCCAAACTTAACAAAGATTCGCCCGACATCAACGATTATGAAAGAGGTGTCGCCATCGTCGAAAATGAAATTGCCGATTCGCTTTTGATGCTCGGCGAAACGGACGCGGCTTTGAAGTATTTGCAGGACGCACAGGTTAAAATGGAAAAGGTCGTCGAAACCGACCAAACCGTAACCTCATACCAAATGGAATTAGCAGACGTTTATCGTTCGGCGGCAAAAGGGCTTCACAAAACGGGCGAAAAATCGAAAGCCATCGAATCTGCTGATAAGGCGATAGCGATTATCCGAAAACTCAAAGAAGCCAATTTACTACGCGATTCGGACAAGAACCTCCCGATGGAACTCGAAGCGGAAAAAGCTGATTACATCAAGTAAGCAGTCAAGTAAAAGTTTTGCGACATTTTGAAAAGTACAGAGTCCCGCCTTCAGGCGGTGATTGCGCTCGCGCTGCGCGGCGGGAAGCCGCCTGAAGGCGGGACTCTGTACTTAGTCTCAATCACCTGACGAAACTATTCGGAATCGGTTTGTCGGTTGAAGTGCCGAACGGAATGCCCGTAAATCCCTGCGTCGTGCGTTGAATATACCAGTTGCCGTTTCTGACGACCGCTAAATCGGCTTTGCCGTCGCCGTCATAGTCAGCGGCAACCGGAATATCCGTTCCCAATCCGAACGCCAATCCCGTGAATCCTGCCGTTGACTGCAACAGATACCAGGTGCCGTTCGACGGTCGAAATACTGCAATGTCCGCTTTCCCGTCGCCGTCGTAATCCGCCGGAACTGTTTTGTCATTAGAATCGCCGAACAGAATGCCGGTGAATCCGAGTTGCGAACGATTCAGATACCAGTTGCCGTTGCGATTAACGGCGATGTCGGCTTTGCCGTCGCCGTCGTAATCCGCCGCCA
>CAXTKJ010000116.1:0-5332 GCA_964244835.1 uncultured Pyrinomonadaceae bacterium | reverse complement strand
ATCTCTTTTATCTCGGCGCGGCGGAAGCGGACGGCAGCGTAACGCTGAATTGGACGGGACAGGCGGCAAACACCGTCAATTATTACTGCCGGGACGGACAGCAGAATTACACTGTTCCGGCGGGTGTCAGGCAGCTTCGCGTCACGGGCATCGGCGCGGACGGCGGCGGTTATTTATCACTTAACAGTTCTTCCAGCAGTATTTTCATCTTTGAAGGCACTTATTACGCCGGAGCTTCGGGAATCGGAGCCGGAAAAACCGCCGTTATCAATGTCGAGCCGGGACGACTTCTGCGGGTTGCCGCCGGTTGTTCCGGTCAGTTAGGAACCATCGGAGCGTATGAATCAACCGCTAATCCGGGCGGCGCGGGCGGCGCGGGCTACATCGGCGGCGGCAGAGGCGGCGACGGCGATCACGTCCCGTTTTTTCAGGACAGCGCGACTCCCGGCATTGGCGGCGGCGGCGCGACCGGCATCGGACAACCGGACGGAACTCCGCTTTTTGTAGTCGGCGGCGGCGGCGGCGGCGGCGGTTACGGATTAATTTTGGGCTGTAAAGGCGGCAACGGCGGCATTGCGGACGAACAGAACGGGACTGACGCGGCTCCCTGCGTTAATCGCGGATTTGGCGGTTCAGTCGGCGGCGGTTTACCTCGCAACGGCGGCAACGGCTGCTCTTACTGCTCGTCGGGCGGCGGCGGCGGCGGCGGCGGCGGTTATTTGAGCGGACGCGGCGGGACGGCGGGCGGCGCGGGCGGCAGCGGCGGCGGCGGCGGCGGCGGCGGCGCGTCATACACGGTTGCCGGAACTTCCGATTATCGAAATATCAACACCACCGCTTTTCGACGAACTGTTGAGGCGCGTTTATTTTCCGATCCGCTGGTGACAGCATTTCCGACTTTGGATTACTATCCAATCGGCGGATTTTTGCAGATCACGCCGATTTACAACGACCTCACACCGCCGGTCATCACGGCAACGGTCAATCCGCTCGAACCGGACGGAGAGAACGGCTGGTATCGCACGAATATCAGCGTAACGTGGGATGTTACAAGCACGAACGCGCCGCTTACTTTTCAGGACGGCTGTCTGCCGCGAAACATTACCGCCGATACGACCGGAACTTTTTCACCGTGCGAGGCGAGAAATCAATTCGGCAATGTTTACGCGCAAACGCCGATTATCAAGCGCGATGCGGCACTGCCGAATATCACGGCGACCGCCCGCAATCAGGACAACACGCCATACATTTTCGGCACGACGACCGCGCAGCCCGTCACCGTGACATTTTCCTGTTCGGACGCGACTTCGGGCGTGGCGATTTGTCCGGCGGCGCAAATTTTCAGCGCGAACGCGCCCGTCAGCGGAACGGTCACGGACAACGCCGGAAATACGCGCACCGTTAATTTCGGAAATGTCGTTATTACAGGCAATGCGCCGCCGACGATTTCCGCGATTAACGATGTTGCCGTGCCGGTTAATACGGCGACCGGATTTATTAATTTCACGGTCGGCGACGATTCGACCGCCGCGCAGAATCTGATAGTTTCAGCCGTTTCGAGCGATCAAACAATCGTTCCGAATAATTTCATCGCGCTCGGAATCGAACCCGGCGGCGTGAACCGCACGATTCGCGTTTCTCCGGCGGCGAACAAACTCGGTTCGGCAATTATCACTGTCACGGTGCGCGACGCGCAGGGCGCGACCACGACTGAAACTTTTATCGTCGCGGTCAACTGCGGCGCGATTACCGCTTACGAAACGAACGGTTTTCCGCGCACATTCGGCGCGAATTACGACAATAAACTGGCGATTTCCGGCGGAATCGGCGCGTATTCATTTATGTTGTCAAACGGCAGACTGCCGCGCGGACTCGTTTATTCCTTTGAGTCCGACGGCGTACGGTTCACGAGCGAGGCGGTCGGCGAAATCGGAAACTTCCCGCTGACCTTTGATGTCGAAGACTCAATCGGCTGCCGCATTCAGGCGACGATCACGGTCAAAATCGAATGTTTCACCAATTACACGGTTTCAAATGTATTTGACAAAGAAGCGCGTTCGCTGCGCTTTGCCGTCACGGGCGCGTGTCCGAACAGCGTGATTGATTTCGCGCCCGCCGCGCAAAACTACATTCACGACATTGACGGCAAAATTCTGATTAACAAACCCTTGACGATCAACGGTCCCGGCGCGAACAACGTCACGATTCGCAGCATCGCGCCGCCCGGAATGAACAGTCGCGTCTTCGAGGTCGGCGCGAATTTGCCCGACACGGTAACGATCAGCGGCTTAACAATTACCGGCGGCAGTGTGCAGAGCGCATCCGGCGGCGGCATTCTCAACACCGGCAATTTAATCGTCAAAAACAGCGTGATTACCAACAATCGCGCCGATTTTGCCGGCGGCGGCATCGCCAACAATTTGAATTCAAACGCAACTTTGACTTTGCTCAATTCGACCGTTTCCAATAACATCGGCGGCGGCGGCAATAATCAACCGAACGGCGGCGGAATTTACAGCATCGGCGCGGTCAACATCATCAATTCGACAATTTCCGGCAACTCGGCGGGCGGACAAAACAACATCGCGGGCGGAATTTACGCCGCAAGCGGTCTGATTTCCAATTCGACGATTACCGACAATCAAATTGGCAATCAATTTCAAACGCCCGTCAACAGCGCGAACGGTGTCTTCGGCGGTTCGGGTTCAAATCGTCTGACGGTTTTCAGTTCAATTATCGCCGGAAATCGCAGCAACAGCCTGTTTCCCGATGTCTTTAACCTGTTCACGTCAAACGGCTACAACTTAATCGGCAATCGCGGCTCGGTGACGGCATTCAATCAAACCGGCGACCAAACCGGCACGAGTGCCAATTTGCTCAATCCGATACTCGACATTTTGCGATTGAACGGCGGCACGACTCCGACGCACCGATTTCTTTCGATGCAGAGTCCGGCGATTGATAAAGGCAAAACCGGCAGTTTTTCATTCGCCGATTCGCTGATGATGCCGCCGCTGACGACCGATCAACGCGGCGCGACTCGCCCGTTTGACAATCTCTCTATCGGAAATGCGCCGAGCGGCGACGGTTCAGACATCGGAGCGTTTGAGGAACAATTCGCGCCGACGGCGGCGGTGGCAACGGTCGCGGGGCGCGTTCTGACGATTGACGGCAGAGGTTTGAGCAACGCGCTGGTAACATTAACCGACCGTTACGGCAACACTAAAACCGTAAAAACTAATCCGTTCGGTTATTTTAATTTCGGCGAAGTGCCGAGCGGCGCGAGTTATATTGTAACGGTGATTTCCAAACGCTATCGGTTCGATCCGCAATTTATCAATGTCAATGAAGACGCGACGGGTTTAGTCTTTACACCGCTGCCGTAAATAAATCGCACAAGCGACAAAAGGACGAGTTAAAGAAAGTTTTAATCAAAACATCCTTAACTCGTCCTCATTTTTTATTACGAATTCTTACGCTTGAGCGTGAATCAAACGCCGCACCTGATCGCCGAAAAGCACGTCAATTTTCTGCGGCTCAATCAACGCCATTACTTCGCCCTGTCCGAAAGTCGAATGCTGCATCGCCTGTCCGATACGGTATTTGCGCGTTCGGTCATAAACGCTGCTGGCTTTGCCGTTCATTCCGACCGCCGTTTTCACGCCGCTTTTATAGGTGTTGACCGTTTCGCAAATGTCGCAGGTCAATTTGGTGATTTGCCCCTGTTTGGTAATGGTCGTTACCGTGTGCGTGCTTTCGGTATCGCAACCGGAACACATTCTTTCGACTTTCTCATCAACTGCGTATCTTTTCTTAATCATAAAATTCTCCTTAACTAAGTCTGAAACACCCTGGAAATTGAATTAGCGTCCGCGACTTCTGAAGGTGCGGAAAGGCTTTTTCGGTTTCTCAATGGTCGGCAAAACGCCGCCGAACGCGGGAAGCAAAATGCGCTCGACTTTTTGCCCGGTCAATTTTTCAATCGTCCGCATCGTCAATTCTTCGTTCGGCGAAACGAGCGTGATGGCGCGTCCGGTCTGACCGGCGCGTCCGGTGCGCCCGATGCGGTGGACGTAATCTTCCGCCACTTCCGGCACGTCGTAATTGATGACGTGCGACACCGAATCAATATCAATCCCGCGTGCGGCAACATCGGTCGCCACTAAAACGCGCGTCGTGCCGTTTTTGAAACCGCGCAAAGCGGCTTCGCGCTGCGACTGCGAACGGTCGCCGTGGATGCGCGTGGCTTTGTGCGAACGCGCTTCCAAAACGTGCGAAAGCCGATCCGCGCCGCGTTTCGTGCGGGTGAAAACCAAAACGCGCTCGAATTTCTCGCGTTCCAGTAAATCGAGTAAAAGAACCATTTTCGATTGCGCCGCAACCGGATAAACGGTCTGTTCGATAGTTACGGCGGTCTGTCCGCCGCGACTGACTTCGACGTATTCCGGCAGACTGTTCATCATCGCTTTCGCAATTTTTCCGACTTCGGAAGTGATCGTCGCCGAAAAGAAAAGCGTCTGGCGTTTCTTCGGAATTGATTCGAGAATGCGGCGAATCGCGGGCAAAAATCCCATATCGAGCATTCGGTCGGCTTCGTCTAAAACCAGAGTTTGCAGCGTCGAAAAATCAATCGCGCCCTGCTGCATAAAATCAATCAAGCGTCCGGGCGTGGCGACGATAATGTTCGCGCCGCGCAAACCATTCGTCTGCGCTTTGTAACCCGAACCGCCGATGAGCGCGACACAGCGCATCTTTTTCGGCGCGAATTGCCGGCAGGCAGCTTCGATCTGCGTGGCTAATTCACGGGTCGGCGCAAGCACTAAAACTGCCACGCCTTTCGAGTTGCTTTGTTCAAATCGTTGGATCAGCGGCAGTAAAAACGCTGCCGTTTTGCCCGTGCCGGTTTCAGCGCAGGCGATAATATCAGAGCCTTGAAGAATGATGGGAATTGTCTGTTCCTGAATCGGAGTCGGTTCCGTAAAACCGATTTGCTGACAGCGATCCGTTAAAGACTGCTGCAAGCCTAGTTGTTTAAAGTTCATTAAAAAATCCTTTCTGTTTTGCTCGACCGTTATCAAACGGGAGCGAAAAATCTTCTGTCAAACATCAACGTCATTCAAAAGATTGAAAGCAAATTTATTAAGACTGTTCAAGATAGGTTGTGCCGAAGTTTTGCAGAATCCTCGAATCCTAACCAATCTTAATAAATCTGCTTGGTTGATAAACCGCCGTTCGATTTACCGTAAAAAAGTTGCGGCTTCGACTGCTAATTAAGATAGCCGGTCGAAGCCGCTTGGCTGAAAAAATTACCAGCGCGAACCGCCGCCGCCGC
>CAXTKJ010000115.1:0-5810 GCA_964244835.1 uncultured Pyrinomonadaceae bacterium | reverse complement strand
CATGGCCGAGGAGCCGCCGAGCTGTCACCTGCTGCCGCTGCTGCCGGCCGGGGCCCTGGCCGGGCAGACGCTCGTCGCCCGGTTCCGCCACGACCTGGTCGCCCTGACCGGCGCCCTCCCCACCCCGCCCGCGCCCGCCGAAAAAATGGAGATTCCCAAATTTATGATTAACGCAAACCATACGAATTTGAGCGACGATAACGATTGGCGCAATCCGCCGAGTTTGGAAACGGACGAATTGCAGGCGTTAAAAAACACGCTCGCCGCCGAATCCGAAAGCCGCAAAGCGATGTCCGCCGGATTTCTGCGCGTCATCGCCGACGGCATCGAGCAGACGCAAATTAATTTAATCGAAACCGATTCGGCGAAATTCGATTTGGACGGCGGCGCGGAGTTAATCGAGGTTTACGGCGACGGCGAAACGCTGTTGGCGACGCATCTTTTGAGTTACGATAAGTTGCCGAACGGCGCACAATCACAAACAATTCAACTCGAAGGTGGACAAAAAATCACGTTCGATTTTACGCTGCAACGCGACGAATTTAACGACGTTTCGAGCATTAATTTTGCCGTTCGTTATGCCGAAACCGTCTGGCACAAGCGAACTTTATTAGCCTTACGCCGCGCTAAATTTGCGCTGGCAAATTCGTTTAATCAGCCGATTCTAAAACCCGCGCTGACGTTCGGATTGCTGCTTTTGGCTTTGACATTCGGCTGGCTCGTTTTCCGCACCGGCGAAAAGAAAGATGAAGTTGTGAATGCTCCGACTCCAAACAATCAAAATAACGCGAACCTTTTTCAAACTTTGCCGCCGCAAGAAAAGAAGGAAGTTTTAGAAAACAAAAGTGCGCCGAAGGATTTGAAAGAATCGGACAAAATCGCGCCGAAACAGGTTGAAAAACCCGAAACGCCGAAGCAAATGCCGCCACGCGAAGTTAAAAAAGAAGTCGCGCCGCCGAAGGAAATTTCGATTGAAGTTCCGCGCCGGGAGTTGGCGAACAATAATAAAAATCTCCGCAAAAACGAAATTGACGAAAACGGCGTTTTACGTTTGCCGATTCGTGAAAGCAACAATTTTCCGAGTGAAAAAATCGCCACACGCGGAAAAAACAAGTTGCGCGGACAATCCTTCGGCGAAATCAATCAAATTTATATTGAAATTTCCGGCGACCAAATTCTCGGCGCACAAATCGCCGAACGCATCGCCGCCGAACTCGGAAAATCGGGCAGATTCACCATCGCACCGGACAAAGAACAAGCCGAAGCCGCGTTGAAAATATACGTTCGCCACGAGGCGGACGGCGATTCACGGGAAGACGCGAGCGTCGCCGCGATTGTGCGTTTGGTCAATGCAGAAGGCTTCGTCGTTTATCCGAACCGGCGAAAAATTTCCGGCTGGAAATACGTCGGCACGATGGCGAAACTGCCGTCGCGGATCGCTTCGGATTTAGCGAAAAGTAAATAGATTGGAGCGCAAGCGGCTCGCTTGCAATGAGCGCGAAAGCGCGAAAATTGTCTCTAACAACGGTTTTTTTCGCGCCGAAGCGACGCTCATTGCAAGCGAGCCGCTTGCGCTCCAGTAAAAACGCCGCCGTTTTTACTCTTCATAATTTTTTCAGAAAAAAATCAGAATTTTCTAAATCTTTCGCCGCCTCATTCCTTATAAATTAACTCAGTCAATAGTCAAACTTTGCCGGAGTTAAAAATGAGAAAATACATCAGCCGTGTAATCTGCGTTTTCGTTTTATCGCTGCCGTGTTTCGCGCAAAATAAAGCCGAAACGAAAAAAGAAATGCCCACGCTCGAATTCGGGCAAGTCGTCGAACGCGAAATCACGGGCGGCAAGCGGCAGGATTTCAAAATAAATCTGGCGCAAAATCAGTTCGTCCAAATCGAAGCCGAGCAGAATGGCTGCGATGTAATTTTCGCGCTTTACACCGCTGACGGAAATTTTTTCGATGTTAATAATTCATCGGTTGACGGTATCGAGACATCGGCGGCGGCGGTTGAAAAAGGCGGCGAATATAATTTGCAAGTCGTTTCGATGAGTGAAAAACCCGGCGTTTATAAATTGAAAATCGGCGAACTGCGATCAGCGACCGCGCCGGAACTGGCTTTGACGGCGGGCATCAATTTGAACAACCGCGCCTTTCTCAAAACGACCAGCAGTTCGACGACCGAATCAATCCGTCAGGGCATTGCCGAAAACGAAGCCGCGCTCGTCAAGGCGCGTCTGTCGGAAAACAAAAAATTTGAATCGAGGATTTTGAACGACATCGGCACGAGTTACGGCAAATTGGGCGACATCGAAACGAGCATCGGTTTTTATCAGCAAGCCGTCGAAATTTCCCGTGCGATTGACGATAAATACGAACTTGCAATGAATCTCGGCAATCTCGGCACGGCATATCAGATGCGCGGCGATTGGCAAAAAGCCTTTGACGCGCTTTTTAAATCGCTCGAACTGCGCCGCGAGGTCAAACATCTGCGCGGCGAAGCGATGACTCTCAACAGAATCGGCTGTTTATTCAAAATTTCAGGCGATGCGAACCGCGCTTTGGAATACTTCGCGCAGGCTCTGGAACTTTTTCGCCAGGATAATATGTCGAAAAATTTCGAAGCCGATACTTTGGAAAATACCGGCACGGCTTATCTCGCGCTGAACGACACGGAAAAGGCGCGAGATTCGTTCCAAAAAGCTCTCGAAATCGTCCGCAAGAACAAAAGCCGCCGCCGCGAAGCCGCGCTTTTGAACAGGTTGGGCGAAGTTCATTTGATGCTTAATGAAACGGCAGATGCCGCCGAAGCGTTCGATTTGTCGTTCAAAATAGGCGACGAATTAAACGATCAATTATTCAAAGCCGCCGCGCTCAAAAACATCGGGCAAACGCAATCGGTAAAAGGCGAAATTGGTCAGGCAATCGCTTCACTCGAAAAGGCGGCGGAAATTTATCGCGCCGTCGCCGACGTGCCGAATCTGGCAGAAACTCTGCGGTTGACGGCGAAGGCTGAAAGCCGCCGAAAAAATTACGAAGCGGCGCAGATTAAAATCGAAGAAGCCATTAATCTGATTGAAAAAATTCGCGCCGGTGTGCAGACCGCCGGACTGCGCGATTCGTTTTCGGAAAATCTGCGTAATTATTACACTTTCTACGTCGAAATTTTAATGACGCGGCATCAGATGTCGCCGGACAAAAACTTTTCCGCGCTGGCACTTGCCGCTAACGAACACGCCCGCGCTCGCGGATTGCTGAATTTGCTGGCGGAATCGAACGCCGATTTGCGAAACGGCGCGGACGCGAAATTGCTGCAAAAGGAAACCGATTTGCGAAATCTGCTGGCGGCGCGGCTGGAAAATCTGACGAAGGTTTTAAATGGCAAAACGAAACCCGAAACGACGGAAAAATTGAAAAATGAAGTCGAACGATTTCGCGCCGAATACGAACAAACGCAGACCCAAATTCGCGCCGCGAGTCCGCATTACGCGGCTCTGACGCAGCCGAAAACGCTCGATTTGCGGGAAATTCAAACGCAGATTCTGGACGACGATTCGGTGCTGCTCGAATACGCTCTGGGCGAAACGAAAAGTTATCTTTGGATTGTTGCCAAAAACGATTTTCAAACGATTGAGTTGCCCGCCAAAATTGAAATCGAACGCCTCGCCAAGCAATTTTACGATTCACTGACGGCGCGAAATCAACAAGTAAAATTTGAAACGCCCGCCGAGCGCGAAGACCGAATTTTTTTGGCTGATTCGGATTTACAGAAGTTTTCGGGTGAATTGAGCCGTCTGATTCTCGCGCCCGCCGCCAAATTTTTGTCAAACAAACGCCTTTTGATCGTCGCCGACGGCGCACTGCAATATGTTCCGTTTGCCGCTCTTCAAAGTCCAAAATTCAAAGTTCAAAGTCCAAAGTCCAATCGGACAGACTCAGGACTCAGGACTCAGGACTCAGGACTTTTTCTTATCGAAGCCAACGAAATCGTCAATCTGCCGTCGGTTTCCGTTTTGGCGGTTTTGCGGAATGAGACTAAAAATCGGAAAATACCTGCGAAAACATTGGCAGTGCTGGCTGATCCGGTTTTCGACGAAGCGGACGAAAGGTTACAGACAAACGCCGGAAAAAATAAATCGAAACCGGAATTCGTCGCTGTCTCGAAAAAACGGACGAGAGGAATTGGGGATTTCGTTACGCGCAACGGTTTGGATTTGCCGCGTCTGCCATACACGCGCCGCGAAGCCGATGCGATCACGGCTTTCGTCCCGGCGAATCAACGCGCCAAGTTTCTCGATTTTGCCGCCAACCGCCGCGCCGCACTGTCGTCCGAATTAGCCGATTATCGCTTCGTTCATTTTGCGACGCACGGATTTATCAACAATGAAAACCCTGAATTGAGCGGACTCGTCTTGTCTCTATTCGACGAAAATGGGAAAGAGCAGGACGGATTTTTGCGCGTCGGCGACGTTTATAATTTGAAACTGCCAATCGAAACGGTCGTGTTAAGCGGCTGCAAAACCGGCTTAGGCAAGGAAATCAGCGGCGAAGGTTTGATCGGGCTGACACGCGGTTTTATGTATGCGGGCGCAAAGCGCGTCGCCGTCAGCCTGTGGGACGTGAACGATGAAGCGACTGCCGAATTAATGGGAAAATTTTATAAGGAAATGCTCGACGGCGAAAAATTATCGCCCGCCGCCGCTTTGCGTAAAGCGCAAATCGAAATGATAAAAGACAAACGCTGGCGTAATCCGTATTTCTGGTCGGTGTTTATTTTGCAGGGCGAACCGCGATGAGTTTGAGTAGGCAGTTGGCAGTGGCAGTCGGCAGTTTAGTTCGTTCGACTGTAACTGCCGACTGCCGCTGCCAACCGCCAACTGATTTAAGCCGACTCGAAAAGCGCGTCTTCGATCTGCACTAATTTAATTTCCCGGAAAGTCAGTTTATCGTTTTCGGGAAAAACTTCGACAAGGCTTTCCTCGCTCAAATTGCCCTGAATTAACGCTTCCGATAATTCGTCTTCGACGTTTTTCTGCAAAGCGCGTTTCAAAGGTCGCGCCCCGTAACTTCTATCGGCGCAGGTTTTCTTTATCAGCCAACCTTTAGCTTCGTCGGTCAGACGAACTTGCAAAGCGCGGCTGACCAGCATTTCGTTGAGTTTGCCGACCTGCAAATCAATAATCTGCATCAAATCTGCGTCCGCAAGTTCGTCGAAAATAATAATTTCGTCTAAACGATTGATAAATTCCGGCGCGAAGGTTTTTTTAACTTCGCTCATCACTTGATCTTCCATTTTCTGGCGTGAAGCGTCTGCGCCCGTCTGAAAACCGAGCGTCGCGCGTTTTTGAATAAATCTCGCACCGATGTTGGAAGTCATTATAAAAATCGCGTTTTTGCAGTCAATCGTGTTGCCCTGCGCGTCGGTTAAAACGCCGTCTTCAAATACCTGCAATAAAACATTGAACAAGTCAGGGTGCGCTTTTTCGACTTCATCGAACAGCACGACCGAATACGGCGCACGGCGCAATTTTTCGGTCAACTGCCCGCCTTCTTCGTGTCCGACGTAGCCCGGAGGCGAGCCGATGAATTTGGCGACCGTGTGTTTTTCCATAAATTCCGACATATCGAATCGCACCAAAGCGCGTTCCGAACCGAACAGAT
This sequence comes from uncultured Pyrinomonadaceae bacterium, assembly GCA_964244835.1. Lineage (GTDB taxonomy): Bacteria > Acidobacteriota > Blastocatellia > Pyrinomonadales > Pyrinomonadaceae. The sequence continues at coordinate 153 of CAXTKJ010000115.1, read as the reverse complement.
ATTCGGCGAGACTGCGGGCGACTTCGGTTTTGCCAACGCCCGTCGGACCTAAAAATAAAAACGAGCCGACTGGCTTATTCGGATTTTTCAAACCGGCGCGTGAACGGCGAATCGCCCTTGCGAGCGCGGAAATCGCCGGACGCTGCGAGATAA
>CAXTKJ010000114.1:0-6478 GCA_964244835.1 uncultured Pyrinomonadaceae bacterium | reverse complement strand
CTCGACCGCCGCGTCGCCGTGAAAATTCTCAACCGCCGATTCAGCCGCCACGAATCGAATTTGCAGAGATTCGTCGCCGAAGCCAAAGCCGCGTCCGGGCTAAATCATCCGAATATTCTCGTCATCCACGAAATCGGCGCGGACGGCGATGTCAATTACATCGTCAGCGAATACGTCGAAGGCGAAACTCTACGCGAAATGATCGGCGAAACGTCGCTGAAAATACCGCAAATTCTCGACGTTTCGATTCAAATCGCCAACGCGCTCTGCACCGCGCACGAAGCGCGTATCGTTCACCGCGACATCAAACCGGAAAATATAATGCTGCGTCCCGACGGTTTTGTGAAGATTCTGGATTTCGGTTTGGCGAAATTGGTCGCGCAAAAGATCGGCTTTGATGAGTCAACCATCAAGCAAAACGAAACGGCGAAGGGCGTGATAATGGGAACGGTCAATTATATGTCGCCCGAACAGGCAAAGGGCGAAAAGGTTGACGAACGCACGGATATTTTCAGTTTCGGCGCGGTAATTTACGAGTTGATTGCGGGCAGAACGCCGTTTGCGGGCGATTCGATGTCGGAAACTTTTGCGAATTTAATCAACAGCGAGCCGCTGCCGTTGGCGAGATTTTCGTCAAACACGCCCGACGAATTAAACAGAATCATTGTTAAAACGCTGCGTAAAAAACGCGACGAACGTTATCAAACAATGCGCGGTTTGCTGTCCGATTTGAAAAGTTTGCAGCAGCATCTGGAGTTTGAAAAGTTCAGAGTATCGCCTTCAGGCGATTTAACGCCGCGTAGGACGGAAACGGAAACTCTGGCGATTGAGATAAAGAACTCGCCTGAAGGCGATACTCTGAACGAAAAATCAATCGCCGTGCTGCCGTTTGCGAATATGAGCGCGGACGCGGAAAACGAGTATTTCTGCGACGGTTTGGCGGAAGAATTGTTGAACGCGCTGGCGAAAATTAAAAACTTAAAAGTCGCGGCGCGGACTTCGGCTTTTTCGTTCAAAAACCGCAACGTCGAAGTCGGTGAAATCGGCAAAGCCTTGAATGTCAAAACGATTCTCGAAGGCAGCGTCAGAAAATCGGGCAATAAATTGCGAATCACGGCACAGTTGATTAACGCCGCTGACGGTTATCACATCTGGTCGGAACGCTACGACGGCGAGATGAAAGACGTTTTCGATTTGCAGGACGACATCACGCTCGCCGTCATTGACGAATTAAAAGTGCAGTTTTTAAGCGGCGAAAAGTCCGCTATTCGCCGCCGTTACGCCGATAACGTCGAGGCTTACCAGCTTTATTTGAAAGGTCGTTTTCACTTTCTCAAATTAACGCCGGAAGAAACTGAAAAAGGAATCTCGTATTTTCAGCAGGCGATTGAAATAGATCATTTATATGCGCCCGCTTACGCCGGACTGACTGCTGCGTATGTCACATTTCCGATGACTTGTGATTCGCCTTCGGCGGAGTTTTTCCCGAAAGCGAAAACGGCGGCACATCAGGCAATCGAGATTGACGATACCTTATCCGAAACGTATTCCGCGCTTTTTTGGGTGACTTTCTGGTATGACTGGGATTGGAAAACCGCCGAAGAACAATGTTTGCAAGCCATCAAACTCAGCCCGAATAACGGCGATGCGCACGAAGCCTACGCTCATTTATTGTCGAACGTCGGGCGACACACGGAAGCCCTCGCCGAAATCAAACGCGCCCGCGAACTCGACCCGCTTCATCTGCGAATCAACGCGCTCGAAGGACAATTTCTGCTCCACGCCGGAAAAATTGACGAAGCGTTAGAACCGCTGCAAAAAGCTCTCGAATTATTGCCTTACTTTTGGCTCGCGCATCTGTTTATGGCAAGCGTTTATATCGAAAAAGAAATGTTTACGGAAGCCGTCGAGTCTGCCCGAAAAGCGCGTCAATTTTCCGGCATCAGCACTCATCCAATCGCGTTCGGCGGTTACGCTTTAGCCAAATCCGGCAACGAAAGAGAAGCGCGAACATTGCTCGCAGAATTATTGGAAATATTAAAAACGCGCTATGTTCCGGCTTGCAACATCGCAATGATTTACAACGGTTTGGGCGAACGCGACGAAGCACTAAATTGGTTGGAAAGCGGTTTTGAACAACGAGACGCGCGAATGGCTTTCCTCAAAGTCGAGCCGAAATGGAACAATCTGCGAAACGAATCGAAATTTATTGATTTGATGCGGCGGATGAATCTCGAATAATCAAACTATTTTCTCGCGCAGAGCTTTGGCGACGGCTTCGGTTTTTGAGTGAACCTGCAATTTTTCGTAGATGTTTTTCAGGTGAAACGAAACCGTGTGAAACGAAATATCCATTTCACGGGCGGCGGTTTTTTTATGATGTCCTTCGATTAATAATTTCAGCAGCGCGATTTCCTGCGGTGTCAGGCGATAATCGGCGTGTTCGGGCGGGCGAAACGTGCGGAACAGATTAACGACGCGGGCGGCAATCGTTGGCGACATCGGCGAACCGCCTTCGACGGCTTCTTTTAACGCTTCTAAAAGTCTGGCGGGCGGCGTATTTTTCAACAAATAACCGTTCGCGCCGTTGCAGAGCGCGTCGAAAATCTCGCGGTCATTATCGTAAATCGTCAGCGCGATAATCGGCACGTCGGGAAAAATTTCGCGCATTTTGGCGATGCCTTCGATGCCGCTCATTCCGGGCAAACCCAAATCCGTCAAAATCGCGTCCGGCTGCTCGCGTTCGATTCTTGCCAGCGCAATTTCCATCATCCCGAAACTCGCCGTGCATTTGAAGCCGTCCGTGCCGTTTATCAGCGCAGTCAAACCTTCGCGGATGTCGCGCAAATCTTCGATCAGCACGACGCGCAGAAGTTTTTCAGCTATTTCGGTTTGATGGATTTTCGTCATCGAATTCATATTTATTTAACCGGCAAAGGCTCTCTGATATTCGTATTCTGCGCCGCGATTATCAGCCACGCGCCTTTTTTCTGTTCCAAAACCCAAGTAAAAATCCCTTGTCGCGGCTGGCGCAGCGTTCCGTCGGGGTCTTTGTCGCCTTTGACTAACCATTCGACGTGCGCGACGGCGATGTCGGATTTGACGAATTTAACCGTCGTATTTTTCGTCGTCCAGACGCTTTCCTTAAACTGCATTTCGTGTCGCTGCGCGTGAAAAACTTTAAATTCTTTTCGAGTTTTCAGCCAAATGCCCGCGACGTTGACGAAATCAATGTCTTCGGCGACGAGCGCGGCGAGTGCTTCCATATCGTGCCGATTCCAATCGTCCTGCCACTTCAGCGCGATGTTTCTAATTGCTTCGGTGTCTTTGGCATTACCTTTCGTCTGCGCCGGCGCAGGCAGAATAAATAGGAGAAACGCGACTAAGAAAATTGATAATCTTTTCATAAATTTATTCTCCGACTGGAGCGCAATCCGTCCCGGTTGCAGTGAGTGTTTGCTTCAAACACGAAATATCTTTTATTAAAGCGGCGAAAAAAGTCTGAGCGTGGACGATCCGGTTTTAATCAATTTTGTCGAATGATCAACGCTTTTTCGCGTCGAAGCTGACGCTCATTGCAACCGGGACGGATTGCGCTCCAGTCCGTGCGGTTGCAAAATCTAAATCGGCTGATAAGTTCCAAATATGTCAGTGGTCAATATAAACCGTCAAAACGAATTTATGACCTGCTCATTCGAGTAGGTTCAAAAGCAAAATTATTATACGCGGCTGTTTTTCGCCAAGATCAATTCAAATTTTACGAGCGTTCCATTGCTTGATTCAATCGTCAAATCTCCGCCGAGAGTTTTTGCGCGGCGCGTCATACTTCGTAAACCTTGTCCGTCAGATTGAAAATCAGGAGTAAAACCTGCGCCGTTATCTTTGATTTGTAAAAATAGTCTGGCGTTTTCGACGCGGAAATCAATCGCAACTTTCGTGCATTCAGAATGCCGCGCCGCGTTGTTGACGGCTTCTTTGAAAATTAATAAAACGTCGCGGCGGACACCGACGCTTAATTTTAAAGCCGAATCGGTCGGCGCGTTGAACGTCAAATCAATGTCGCGTGAGGCAAAAACTTCTTCGGCGAATGAGCGCATTCTGACGGTCAAATCGAGCAAACCGTCGTGTTCGGGCGCGATTGCCCAAACAATATCGTTCATCGAAGCGACCGATTCGCGGGCGATGTCGGCGATTGAAGAGAGCATTTTTCCGCTGCCGTTCGCAGCATTTTGTTTGGCGACTTCACTCAAGAGCGAGATGCGCGTCAGATTTGCGCCGATGTCGTCGTGCAAATCGGTGGCGATGCGTGTGCGGACTTTTTCGAGTTCGAGCAGTCTCTGCAGACGATATTTGTAAATCGAATAAATTATAAAACCGATCAAGATTGCCGACAACAGCAAAAACCACCAACGCTGCCAAATCGGTGCGGCGATTTTGAACGAAACGATTGCGGATTGACTGTCAATTCGGTCGGCGGTTCGGGCGCGGATTTCCAAACGATATGCGCCCGCCGCGAGGTTGGCAAAATTAACCGTGCGCTCGCTGGTTGGTGTCCAATCCGCATCGTCAAAACGATATTCGTAGTTTAATTTTTCGCCCAGACTCGCGCCCAAGCCGAGAAAATCAACCATAATTTGCCGCTGGTCGGAACTTAAATCGAGTTCGGGAATGTTAGATTCGCCCAAAATCGAAACGGCTTGCGGCACGCCTTCGACGCGCAAGCCGGTGATTAAAATGTTTGGCGGCTGGCGATTTCGCGGCGGTTCGGGAATGTAACGCGCCAGACCTTGCGTTGTGCCGAACCATAGATTGTTGCTGCGGTCGCGGTAGGAAACTTCGACCGAACTCGACGGCAAACCGTCGGCGGTCGTGAAATTTTCGATTTGTCCGGTTTCGGGATTCAGACGGTCAATCCCGCGCCGCGTTCCGACATAAATTCGCCCGTAAACGTCTTCGGTCACAGTTGCCGCCGCAAAACTCGATAAACCGTTGGCGGCTGTGTATTTTACAAACTCGAAATTATCGGAATTAGGCTCGTCGAGCCGCCATAAACCGTCGTTATCCGAAGCAATCCAAAGCCGCCCGCGAGAATCGAGAAATAAATCCTGAATCAAGCCTGTCGGCGCATATTTGTCAGAACCGTCTGCGGTAGCGGATGGTTGAACAATATCATCGGAGGCGTTTGACGGCGAACTTAAACCGCCCGCTACCGCAGGCGGTTCTGACAAGATGTGAAACTCACCGTTTCGCCAGCGAATCAACGCGCTGTCATTGTAGTCGCTGCTTGCCCCGATCCAGACATTGCCGTCGCGGTCTTCGGCAAAAGCCGAGCCGATGCGCGAATCCGAAAGTCCGGCTTGCGTAGTGTAATTTTGCCAGACGTTTTTCGCCCGTTCCCAATACAAAAGTTCGTTGGCGGCTCCGGTCGTAAGAATCCAAATATTGCCGCGTGAATCTTCAAAAAAACGGAAAACCTCCAGACCTTTCGCGCCCGTTTCCTGTTTTTCGAGCGGTGCGCGGGCGAGATTTTCAAAACTCGTATTGTCGGGCGAGCGAAAAAGTCCGTAGCCGGTCGGAATCCACCACGCGCCGCGTGAGTCTTGTCGAACTGTTTGTTCCCAACCCCAACCGTGATAATCAACATAAGCGGGCAAACGCAGTTTGAGAAACGCGAATTTTTCGCCGTCAAAGCGGCTGATTGAACGCTCATTTTTCGGAAAAGCAGTGGCAAATAATTCGCCCCCCGAATTTTCAAAAATCGAATTTACCCAATCATTGCCCAAACCGTCGGTTTTATTGTAAGTCGTAAAACCGTAGCGGACGATTTTCTTCGCGCCGCACGGCGAACCCGTCCAGAGATTGCCGTCCTTGTCTTCGGCAATCGTCAGAATATCGTCGCACAAATCATTTTTCGCCGAATAAGTTTTACAAACCGAAGCGGAATTTTCGCCCTGCCATTTACATAAACCGGGAACGGTGGCGAGCCACATTTGACCGTCGCCCGTTTCAAAAATATCCCGAATCCGATTTGAACCGAGACCGTCTTTTGTGGTGTAACATTTTTTGATTAACGACACATCCGATTCGGCATCGAGCAGACATAATCCGCCCGATTCGTCGCTCCGCATACTCAGCCAAAACTGCCCGTTGTGGTCTTCGAGCAAATCGGTAATTTTGCTGTCGGTCAATCCATCGGCGGTCGTAAAATGACGGATTACGCCGTCCGGCGCGAGGCGAAATAACCCGCTGCCCGAAGTCCCGATCCAGAGCGTTCCGCGCCGATCTTCGAGAATCGTATTGATGTAAAGCGTGTTCAAACCGGGTTCGGCAATCGCGCCGCCCGCGTTGGACGATGAATCGCCCAACGGCACATTTTCAAACGCTGTTCGTCCGTCATTTACAGATAATTTGTAAAGTCCGTCGCTCGTGCCGACCCAGATTTGATTATTTCGATCCTCGAAAAGCGTGTGGATTTCCG
>CAXTKJ010000113.1:0-6540 GCA_964244835.1 uncultured Pyrinomonadaceae bacterium | reverse complement strand
CGGGTTTATGGGCAAAGTTCTGGTGTTTCGTCCCGCGCTCGAAGCGGGCGATACTTTGCTGACTTTGCTGGTCGTCGTCGCAGTCGTCAACACGGCGATTTCGGCTTATTATTATTTGCGTCTGATCGTCGTGATGTTCTTCCGAGAACGCGCCGACGAATGGACTGCGCCGCGCATTCCGACGGCTCTGGCGGCGGTTTTAGTAATCACGATTGCGGGCGTATTTTATTTCGGAATTTTCAGCGACGGAGTGATTGAAAGATTCTCGAAATCGCCCGCCGCGCTGCAAAGTAAAAAGTAAAAAGTAAAAAGGCAAAAGTTCAGACGTTCGGTAAAAATGATTTCAGACTTTTGCCTTTTGCCTTTTACCTTTTGCCTTTTACTTTATGGACATCACAAAAGATATTCGAGAAAAACTCGGCGCGGAATGGCTTCCCGAAATTTACCGCGCCAAAGTCCGCACCCAGCGGACACGCGCTCATCACCTGGAAATTCCCGAAAAGGAAAACCGCGCCGTCATCCAACACACTCTGCTCGGCATTGAATTAAAAGTCGGCAATCAACGTCTCGCCTGTCCCGATTTATCAACTGCCAGATATTTGCAAACTTTCGCACGGCTCGGCTGTCAGGAAGTTGCCGTGCCGTATGACATCACGAAAATTTCGACGCTCGCCGACGAACTCGAATCTTCGTGGCAAAAAATTCTTCTGCTTTTTGAAGATTCGATTAAAGAAAAAACTCCGGCGGCGAAAGGTCGGATGCGCTCGCATTTGATAAAAGAGGTTCGCGCCGAGATTGAAGAAATCGGCGCAGGCTCGCTGATGCCTGAATTTAGACAGTCAACCAAACAACGCAGCAGTTAAAATTTTGTAAAATGATTTATGACGACGATGGAAATCCGATCAATCCCGCGCTGATTCCGATGCCGGAACTTTGCCGAAACTGCGAGAAAAAAGACCATCCGAGCGAAAAAATTCTTTGCGACTTGAACCGTTTCGACCAACGCGACGAGTCTGATTTTAAGTGTTTTGCCTACCAAAGTCTTTACGAAATCCTCGATGATGATATAATCTTTGAATCGCCAAAGTGAGGTTTGGCGCGTAAAACGACGTTATGTTAGATTCAGTCCCAGAAATCCTAAAATCCGAAACACTGCCGTTTCCATTTAACAACCGCCCTTTTTGCCGTTACGAGCCGATTGAAAAACGCATCGAACACGCGAAAGTTTTGATCGTCAACGATCTGCTGCGCTACGACAGCGATTTGTCGGATTTAGCGCGTGAAGAATGGAACGGAACGCGCGAAAGCAAGCTCCGATTCGAGCGCAAAATTTCGGGAATGGCGTGCGACAATATCGCCAAAAATGTTCTGCGTCTGGTCAAACAGCCGAAGACTCTGACCGTGCATCTGTCGGAAGTCGGCGAAGCGGCGAAGCAGTTCAGCCCCGACGCGATTGTGATGAGCGGAACGCTTTCGGATTTCGATTATTACAATCCTGAAATGCTCGAAAAGTTCGCCGCATTCGTGCGCTCGACGACGATTCCAATCTTGGCGATTTGCGGAGCGCATCAACTCGTCGGCACGAGTTTCGGCAATAAATTGACGACCCTCGACCATTTGGACGCGGCGGAAAAACGCGCCAACCGCATCGTCGAATATCAATACCGCTTTATCAAAATCACTGACCGAGACGATCCGATTTTTGAAGGCATCGGCGACTCGCAAAGCGGCGTGTGGCAAGATTATACGCTCGAAGCCGACATTCTGCGCGTCTGGCAAAATCACGGGCTTCAGGTCGAAGGCATTCCCGAAGGCTTCAGACAGTTGGCGACCGCTTATCTCTGCAAAAATCAGATGATGGTCAAACGCAGCGACAATCAATTAATTTACACGGTTCAATTTCACCTTGAAAAATCTTTTGAAGACTGGTCAAAAAACCCGACGCGCTGGGAACACCCGAACGAATCGCGCGACGGGCGCATTTTGTTTGAAAACTTTTTGAAGCTGGCGTTGAAACACAAATAATAATTTGGAGTTTGGAATTAACGCCGCTGATAAATTGGAGGTTTTATGAACTTTGATTTTATCGAATCAATCGGTGCGCTAAGTCCGCAGCAAAAAACATATTTCTATCAATTACTCGCGCATTTCCTGACCGTTTCGATGCGCGGCGTTCTATTTTTCGAGGGTATTCCCGACGACGAACGAGTCGAACGCGCTAAGTGGCTCAATGAAATCGCTCACCGCATCACTTATAAGATTTTCCTGCAAGATAATAATCCGCAAAAAAAATGGACGGACGAAGAAGTTTGGGAAATGATTAAAATCAACGTCGCCAAACATTCTGCAACCGAAGCGGATGTCAGTCTCGCCATCGAAACGAGTTATAAATATGTCATTGATAATGAAAGTGAAGAGATTGAATTGCCGGTTGCGGAAAGTTAAAAAGCACTCGGCTCAAAACAAATCCAAATCGGTCTAATAATTATACGAGAACTTTTTTCTCAAAAGTTGTTATGAAAAAAAGCCTTTTCATTTTCGCGCTCATCGGCTTGATCACGCTTTTCAATCTGCCTCTGGCGGCTCAGAATTCCAACTCCGATGTAAAAATTTATGATAAAGACGGATTAAGTTTCAATTATCCGGCGAGCTGGGAATTAGCCGACCAAAGCACCGCAGAATTGCAGCAGCTAAAATTGAATCTGCCAAACAGTTCGGGTTTAATTTACATTACTTCGCCGCGCAAGCCGATTTCAACCTCAGATCAATTAACAGCATCGCGCGAAGGCATTACCGACCGTTTCATCGAAAATATCAATCAAAGATTTACGCTGTCTTCGACCGCCGCGATACTCGGATCGGAGACCGGCTGTTTTGAAGTAAAAGACAAAAAATATGTCGGCACGGTGATTCGCGGAACTTATCAAAACCAACTCAGCACCGCCGACATTTTACCGGTTTTTCTGGAACATCGTTTCGTGAATTTTGTTTTTATTCGCAGCAACAATGATTACGAAAAAACAAATTCCGTTTGGCGGATGCTGACCGAAAGCGTAAAAATCACTACGCCCGATTCGGACAAATTACCTGTTCCGGCTTTAGATGTCGTTCTTCCCGCCAATCAAATGAAAGTTATACAAGGCAAAGCAATCAGTCTGCCCAAACCGCGTTATCCGAGCGGAATGCGAGATCGCGGCATCAGGACAATTCCGGTAAAGGTAACTATTGATGAAAAAGGAAATGTCATTGCCGCCTACACGCGACCCGGACCAGTGGAACGGATATTTATGTCGCTGGCGGAGCAGGCGGCAAAAGAGTCTCGTTTTAGTCCTACCTATTTATGCGGCGAACCGATTCGGGTAACGGGAATTATCATTTATACTTTCGATAACAGGTGACGGGAAGCGAACTGCTCCGACTTAATTAAAAAAACTAAGCACCGTCATTGAAAGTTCAATGACGGTGCTTAGTTTTTCATCTAAAGTTTTACTGTTTGATTAAAAACAATTCTCCGGCACGTTTTCGAGCGTGTTCTCGATCAGCATATCAACGACCGGCTCGAATTTTTCGCCCGCTTCAAAATATGTTTTCAGTTGAGCGTCGGCGGAAGTTCCGCGTTCGAGAATCGTGTGAATATGTTCGACTTCGTGGCGTGAACCTAAATCGTCTAAAACGTCGTCAACGAAATCGAGCAGTTCACGGATTAAATCTTTCGTCGGAACTTCTTTCTGCTTGCCTAAGTCCAATAATTTTCCGTCCAAGCCCCAGCGCACCGCCCGCCATTTATTTTCCTGAATATACATTCGGCGATAAAGCCGGAAACCCCAGTTTTTATCCATCATCCGGTTGAGTTTGGCGATGATCGCCTGAAACAGACCGGCGACGGCGATAGTGTCGTCAACGCGCGTCGGAATGTCGCAGATGCGGAATTCGAGCGTCGGGAAAAACGGGTGCGGACGAATGTCCCAATATATTTTTTTCGCGTTGTCAATGCAGTTCATTTTCACGAGCGTGTCAACATATCGCTCGTAAGATTGATAATTATCGAAGTGATCGGGAATGTCCGTGCGCGGAAATTTTTTGAAAACCTCCGAGCGATACGATTTCAAACCCGTGTTGTGTCCGAGCCAGAACGGTGAAGAAGTCGTCAACGCCAGAACGTGCGGCAGAAAATAACGCGCCGCGTTCATCAGATGGATCTGCCGGTCTTTGTCCTCGATGCCGACGTGAACGTGCAGCCCGAAAATCAGAAGCGACCGGGCGACCATCTGCAATTCCTCGACGAGAAATTTGTAGCGGTCGTCGTCGAAAATCTCCTGATCCGCCCATTTGGAAAAAGGATGCGTCGAAGCGGCGACGATTTCCATCCCTTTTTTGCGGGCGAGCATCGAGATAATGCAGCGCAGTTTGGTCAAATCTTCTCTGGCTTCCTGAATGTTGTGGCAGATTCCCGTGCCGACCTCGATCATTGACTGAATCATTTCGGGTTTCAGTTTTTCACCGAGAATCAGTTTGCCTTCCTCTAAAATTTCCGAAACGTGCGATTTCAACTCGCGGTTAACCGGATCAACAATTTGAAATTCCTCTTCGATGCCGAGCGTATATTGTTCAAACATAATTTTTGAGTGCGAAGTGCGAAGTGCGGAATGAAATTTCAAACCATTCCGCATTCCGCACTCCGCATTATTCCAAGTGTAATTCCCTTTTTAAGATTTCTTGATTTTTCTCCGACACCGCCTGGAAGCGAACGCCGACACCCTGATCCGGGTCGGTATATGTAACCACGCCGTCAATGCCGAGTTCTTCGCCGCCGACGGTCATTCGCATAAAAACGGGCGTGCCGACAGTCAGTTCGGCGTTCGTCAGCATATACAAACCGCCGATGCCGATGTCGCGCGTGTTGGCGATGCCGGTGCTGTCGCCGCCTTCAAAATTCACGTTAATTATTAATTTTTTACGGTCTGCCTGTCGTCTTTCCGAAGGCGCGAGTGCTTCGTCCGGGTCTTTTGGTAACATTCGATGTTCCTCTGTGGCTTTTGGATTGGAAAAACTTCAATTCCATTTTATCTATTTTTCGAGAATTTGAAAGAAGAATTTGCAAATAAAAATTATTACCGCTTTTTCAGATGCTTTGTATTTGATTTTCTTCTTATCGTACTTGAAAATCTTTCCGCTGCCAATAAACCTGAAACTATCATTCGATAAATAATCTTTCGTCATTATAATAAGCATTATAATAAGCATTTACGCATTTTTTCTGTTTGCTTTTTTCGTTTTCCCAAGTTACCATAAACTCTCGTAAAAGTAAGGCTGTTGTTGAATTATTCTTCACAAGAAACCGCTTATTTTTTTGATTCACGAACGCTTGGTTATGGGATTTTCAACGATTGCAATTCACGCGGGCAATGAGCCGGACAGCGCGACCGGCGCGGTTTCCGTCCCGATTTATCAGACCTCGACCTACGCGCAGGACGGCTTAGGAAACCACAAAGGTTACGAATATGCGCGGACACAGAATCCGACTCGTTCCGCGCTCGAAAGAAATATCGCCGCGCTCGAAGGCGCGAAATACGGTTTCGCGTTTGCTTCGGGAATGTCGGCGACCGACGCGGTTTTGAAATTAGTCAAAGCGGGCGATCACGTTATCGTCGGCGACAATACTTACGGCGGAACTTATCGTTTATTCAGTAAAGTCCTGTCAAATTACGGAATCGAATTCGACTACGTTGACACTTCCGACGCGACGAACGTCGAACGCGCATTTAAATCGAACACGAAAATGGTGTTCGTCGAAACGCCGACCAATCCGATTATGACCGTTACGGATTTGCAGGCGGTTTCGGAAGTTTCGCACGCGCACGGCGCACGAGTTGTTTGCGACAATACATTTATGTCGCCGTATTTGCAGCGACCGATGGAATTCGGTGTGGATATTGTCGTTCATTCGACGACGAAATATCTGAACGGACATTCGGACAGCATCGGCGGATTTGTTGCGTTGAGCAACGAAGAAGATGCCGAATGGATTAAGTTTATTCAAAACAGCGTCGGCGCGATTCTTTCGCCGTTCGATTCTTTTCTGGTTTTGCGCGGCACGAAAACGCTCGCCGTGCGAATGGAAGCGCACGATAAAAACGGTCGCGCCGTCGCCGCTTTTCTGGAAGAACATCCGAAAGTACAGAAAGTTTATTATCCCGGCTTGCAGTCGCATCCGCAACACGATTTGGCGCGAATACAGCAGAAAGGTTTCGGCGGAATGGTGGCTTTTGAAACCGGCTCGCTCGAATCGGCAAAAAGAGTTTTAGAGAACGTCAAAGTTTGTACGTTAGCCGAAAGTTTGGGCGGCGTGGAAAGTTTAATTTCGCATCCGGCAACGATGACACACGCTTCCGTCCCGTTTGAAAAACGCGAATCGCTCGGCATTACCGACGGCTTGGTGCGCGTTTCGGTCGGCATCGAAGACATCGAAGATATTCTAGAAGATTTAGATCAGGCACTTGATTAGTGGTGAGTGGTGAGTGGTGAGTGGTGAGTGAAAAA
>CAXTKJ010000112.1:0-7114 GCA_964244835.1 uncultured Pyrinomonadaceae bacterium | reverse complement strand
GAATCTTTGTCGGCTTATGCGCGTCAATTCTTAGAACGAATGGACAAGCCGGACGTTGACGAGATTTTAGGAATCGCGCCCGCGATTGCGATCCGGCAGAAAAACACGACGCGCAATCCGCGTTCGACCGTTGCCACGCAGACGGAAATTTACGATTATCTCAGATTGCTGTTCGCCCGCGTTGGACAAACCTTCTGCCACGTCTGCGGGCGCGAAGTCAAAAAAGATTCGCCCGAATCGTCGGCAAACGAGATTTTGGAAACGCTCGCCGAAGGCGCAAGATTTTACGTTACGTTTCCCGCCGAATCAACGGACGCAATCCAAAATCCAAAATCTAAAATCCAAAATCCGGCAATTCACATTCAAGCCGTGATTTTGAGTTTAATGCAGCGCGGTTTTTCGCGTCTGCTTCGTGATGGCGAAACGATTGAGCTGCAAAAGCCGGAAGATTACACTTTTGCCGATTTTGAAAATACGTTCGTTTTGGTTGACCGTTTGAAGGCTGACGAATCAATCAGACAGCGTTTGGTTGATTCGCTGGAAATCTGTTTTCACGAAAATCATTCGGCGGTGATTTTGACGACGGAAAACGAGCGTTTAAATTTTAGCGAGCGGTTTATCTGCAAATACGACGGCACGATTTACGAAGAACCCGAACCGCGCCTGTTCAGTTTCAATTCGCCGTTCGGCGCGTGTCCGACTTGTCAGGGTTTCGGCAATTCGATTGACATTGATTTCGATTTGATCGTGCCGAATCCGCTTTTGTCGCTCGAAGACGGCGCGATTGCTCCGTTTCAGCGTCCGCAGTACGATTGGGCGCAAAAGGAATTGCGGCGATTTATTGCCGCTGAAAATATTCCGGCGAATGTTCCGTTCGTTGATCTAACCGACGCGCAAAAAGCAGAAATTTATGAAGGAAAAGGCAAATGGCGCGGCGTTCGCGGTTTTTTCAAATGGCTCGAAACTAAAAAATACAAACTTCACGTCCGCGTTTTTATGGCGAAGTATCGCGGCTACACTTTGTGTCCCGAATGCAAAGGCGGCAGACTGCGCCAAGCGGCGCGTGATGTGAAAGTCGCCGACAGAAGCCTGCCTGAAATCGTCGCGCTTTCGATCACCGACGCGCAGAAGTTTTTCGATGAATTAAAATTGTCAGAAGAACGCGAGCAAATCGCCGAAAAACTTTTGTTGGAAATCCGCCGCCGCATTAAATTTCTCGCCGAAGTCGGACTTGATTATTTAACGCTCGACCGCTTGGCTTCAACTTTGAGCGGCGGCGAAGCGCAGCGCATTCAACTGGCGACTAATTTGGGGTCATTGCTCGTCGGCGCGTTGTATGTTTTGGACGAACCTTCGATTGGGCTGCATCCGCGAGACAACACGCGACTCGTCAGAATTCTCGAAAACCTGCGCGACATCGGCAACACGGTTTTGGTTGTCGAACACGACGAGGAAATGATGCGGTCGGCTGACCATATTCTCGACATCGGTCTGTACGCGGGCGAACTCGGCGGCAACGTCATTTTTGAAGGCAATTTCAAGCAATTATTAAAAGACAAAAATTCGCTGACGGCGAAATATCTGCGCGGCGAATCGGAAATCAAAATTCCCGCCAAACGCCGCGAAATCAATCCGAAACGCCAACTCGAAATCGTCGGAGCGCGTGAACATAATTTGAAAAATGTTGATGTTGAAATTCCGCTCGATATGCTGGTGTGCGTGACAGGCGTTTCCGGTTCGGGAAAATCAACTTTGATTCACGACATCGTTTACGCCGGACTCAAGAAAAAACGCGGCGAATGGAAAGATCAGGTCGGGCTTTTCAAAGAACTCAACGGAGCGAAATTGATTGATGATGTCGTGATGGTTGACCAATCGCCCATCGGCAGAACGCCGCGCTCAAATCCCGTAACATATATCAAGGCTTACGACGTGATTCGGGAAGTTTTCGCCGGAACGAACGCCTCAAAAGCGAAAGGTTTCACGCCGTCGCATTTCTCGTTCAACGTCCCCGGCGGACGCTGCGAAACCTGTCAGGGCAGCGGCACGGTAACGGTCGAAATGCAATTCTTAGCCGATGTCGAGTTGACCTGCGAAGACTGTCGCGGAACGCGCTTTCGCCCGGAAATTCTCGAAGCCAAATACAAAGGCAAATCAATCGCCGAAGTTCTGGAATTAACGGTGCGCGAAGCGATTCATTTTTTCAAGGATGTCACCAAATTGGTCAGCAAAATCAAAGTTCTCGAAGAAGTCGGTTTGGGCTATCTGCGGCTCGGACAATCGGCGACGACGCTTTCGGGCGGTGAAGCCCAGCGCGTCAAACTCGCCGCGCATTTGGCGACGAAAACCAAATCGCAAACGCTTTTCATCTTCGACGAACCGACGACCGGCTTGCATTTCGACGACATCAACAAACTACTCGCCGCCTTTCGCGCTCTGATCGAAAACGGCGGAAGTTTATTGGTTATCGAACACAATTTAGACGTGATAAAAACCGCCGACTGGATCATTGATTTAGGTCCCGAAGGCGGTTCGGGCGGCGGCGAAATCGTGGCAGTCGGAACGCCGGAAACGATTGCGGCAAACCCGAAATCGCACACGGGAAAATATCTTTTGGATTATTTAAAGTAGCTCTTACGAGTGATTTTGCGGATTATCGTTTTGGATATTTTCGCCGTTTGCCGCGTCGAGAAGTTTCCGGTCGGAAGCAAGAAAAATCAATTCGGGAAAATTTGCCTGTTTCAGATTTTCATTCGTTAAAACGGCGGAAGCCAACTGAATCGAATCGCTCGCCCGCAACTGATGTTTTTCTAAAAGTTCCCTCGATTTTTCAGTAATCTCTTCTGTGATTTCGATGATTTAATACTGAATTTGATAATAATCCTCAAAATCCTGAGCGACTTTCAGGTAGTCGGTTTGATTCAAACTCAGTTCACGCAAACGCCGATTAAACGCGCTGAAAACTTCCGAAATGCTCAAACGTGAAATGATAATCGTGTTGCCGGAATTTGTGTCGGCGAACTGCGAAAACCACGCGCTGCCGATTTCTGAAACGTGGCGTTTGACCAGCACGCTGCTGTCGGCAAAATATGTCGCCATTAAAATCTTTCCTCGCGCTCTTCGCTAATAATCTCACCAAGCGGTCGCGGAGCAGAGAAAATTTTGGCAAGCCGGTTTCTTTCTTCGGATGAAAGATTTTGTTTCGGTTCAACCGCTTCCTTCCGCCGGCTCAAACCTTTTTGAATGAGCAATTCGGCGATTGCCGTCCGCGAATCCGGTTTGCTTTCGATAATTTTCACATTCAATTCAACCTCCGAATTCTCCGGTAGATCAAGCGAATCAAGCGGTCGTAAAACGCCGTTTTGGTAAATTGCCGTAACTGTTTGTTGATTCATATTTTTATTATTCCGCCGATTCGCCGAAAAATCCAGTCAAAATTATTCTAACTCGTCCCAGTTTCGCTGTGCGGGCTGTCCACCGGCTTTGATTCGGGCGAGCCTTTTTGCCTCAAATAGATTGACAGCACAATCATCGCGCCCATCGAAAGGAACTCGCTCTGCCAATTTTGAAAAGATTGAAACCAAAAATCAGACGTTTCCATAAATTCGAGTGTCGAAACCGCCGGTTTGCCGTGCGCGTTTTGTTCGACGTTATATTCCATCGCGCCGCCGACGGCGTGAAGTGTGAACGACATTGCAAAAAGCGCGAAAAATACGATGCTCAGAGAATTTTGGTAAATCTTCAAACGCCAGCCGCCTTTTTTAACGGGCGCGGGCGCGTTTTTATGTAACAAATCCGCTTCGGGAATGATGTCCACGCGCTCAAGTTTGTCCGGGTCTTTCGATTCGGACGAGCCTTTCTGAAAAAGGAAAATCGTCAGCACGACATACATTCCCATCTGCAAAAATTCGCTTTCCCAATTCTCGAAAGTCGCTTCGATAAAATGCCCTTCGCCCAGATATTCGACATAGCCGACCGCCGCTTTGCCGTGCGTTTGGCGGTCTTCGTTATATTCGGCGATGCCCGTTAGATATTGACCGGCGAAAGAAAACAAAAAGAAGCCGAACATCGCCAAAGACAATCCGTTATTGTGAAAAAAATTTCGCATAAAATTATTTCCTTAAATCGCAAAAAGCCTTACATCGAATAATTTCGCGTAAGGCTTTTTAAGTTTTCACAGTTTTCCACATTGTGGAAAACTATTCTTCGTCGCGTCCGTGCGCGTGGGCGGGCGGCGATGTGGCTTCGATTGCCGTGAATGTTTCAAGGATTTTGTAAGTGTGTTCCGCGCCCTTCGGGACGACCCACGAATCGCCCGCTTCGAGCGTTACCGTCTGCCCTTCCAACTCCAACTCGGCTTTGCCGCTGATGACGTAGCCGACCGTTTCGTAATCGCGGCTGCGCGTTTCCTTATCATCGTTCGGCTCTTCATTTTCCCACAAACGCATCGCCACACTGACACCCGAAGCCAGATATTTTTGTCCCATCGAACCTTCCGGCGAATAATCCGAATCAACTTTCGTTACTGTTTTGTTGCCCATAATTTTCTCCCGTTAAATTTGTAGATACGGAAACAGCAACCGATGTGCCAGCCGCGTTTTATGAACAAAATGAATTTATGCGAGACGAATTTATCGTCCGGCATCTCCGTAATGTTTGATAATCGTGCAGTTGCCGATTTAATTTTTTCGGGGCTTTTTGCGCGGCGCGAAGTTTTTGGCGGGAACAGTTTTTTTCGGTTCGGGTTCGTTCGGTGATTTTTCGATGTCGAATGTTCGGCTTTCGGCGAGTTTGCCGTTGATGAAAATGTCGGCGCGGTAATTTCCCGCCGCCCAAACGCCGCTCGGCGAAGCGTTGAAATTAATGCGATCTTGTTTGCCGTTGGTCGTAAAGCTGACATCAATGCCTTTCGATTCGGGTTTCATTCCGGCGGCTTTGACGGCGATCAGATTCATCTTGACGGTTACAGGGTCGAGCGAATCGAGTTGAATTATAAAATAAATCGGCACGTCGGTCGTCAGGAATTTTTCCGTGATTTCGCCGATGCCGCCTTTGCCGTCGTCTTTGGCGAGCGAGATTTCTTTGATGCCGACGGCGGTTTGCGCGGCGGCGTTCCAGCCGCTGAAAAGACAGAGTGCGATGAGCAGAATGTACTTCATAAATTTTTCTATAAAGATAATTTAAAGTCTGTCGGTGAATACCTTGTTTATTGGTGCGGCGAAATTCGATTTAGTTGTTCGCGGCGGTTGAAATATTTTTCTTTTTTGCGGGGTTGTTTTAACCGGCAAACGAAATTTGTTTATAATCAATCTGAAAACGCATTATTACGGAGGAATTATTTTTATGAAAACCGAAACTTTAAGTCTTAACACTAAAAAAGGCGACACGACCGCGTATGTCGCGCTGCCCGACGAGGTGAACGCCGACACGAAAGCGGTCGTCTTAATTCAGGAATACTGGGGTTTGAACGACAATATCAAGGACATCGCCGGACGTTACGCCGCCGAGGGCTTCGTCTGCGTCGCGCCGGATTTGTATCTGGGCGAAGTGGCGACCGACAAAACCGAAGCGGCGAAATTGATGAGCGAACTCGAAACCGAAGACGGTTTGGACATAATCAACAAAGCGATGCTCGCCGCGACGGACAAATATGAAGTTACCAAATTCGGCATCACGGGTTTTTGTATGGGCGGAACTTACGCGCTCGAAGCCGCCTGCAAACTCGAAGGCTTGCACGCTTCCGCGCCTTTCTATGGCGACACGCCGGACGAATTTACTCTGAAAGGATTAAAATGCCCGGTGCTGTTCATTTCGGGAACGAAGGACGCTTGGATCAATCCCGAAAAGGTTGCCGAACTAGAACGTATCGCCAAAGCGAATACTTTGCCTATCGAGTCGGTTGCATACGAAGCCGACCACGCATTTTTCAACAACACGCGCCCAGAAGTTTATGATGAGGAAGCAGCCAAAGATGCTTGGACGCGGGTCATCAAGTTCTTTAACGAAAACATTTGAGCTTTTTAACGTGAAATAGACCGTTCCGATGCTTTCACCGCGACTGTTATAAGACATATTTTTAAAAATATGTCTTATAACAGTCGCGGTGAAGTCTTTTTCGCTGACGGAATAAACAATTCCATTGAAGAAATAAGACATTCCCTTCGTGGAACAAGACATTCCCTTCGTGAAATAAGACATTTCACTAACGGAACAAGACATTCCGCCGACGGAACAAGACATTCCGCCGGCGGAAAAACCTTTTTCACGAGAGTTATAGCTTATTTCATCGAAGAAAAAACCTATAGCATTGAAATTTTATCTTTATATTGCCTGTGCGGAAGCCTTTGATTATATGAATCCGAGCATTTCCTTCAGTTCGGATTCGTTTGGCAGAGCAGTTCGCGCACCGAGTTCGCGGCATTTGAGCGCGGCGACGGCGTTGGCGGTTTGCGCCGCTTCTTCGATTGACTCGCCTTTCAGCAACCCGTATAAAAAGCCGACGCGAAAGGCATCGCCCGCGCCGGTCGTGTCTTTGCAACCGTTCGGAACTGCGTAACCTTTCGTCTCGATAAAGGTGTCTTCGCACAAAATCAGAGAGCCGCTCGCGCCTAAAGTTACGCCGACAATCGGACAGCCGAAGCGTGATTTGATTTCGCGTAAGGCGGCTTTTTTATCTTGGATGCCGAGGAGTTTTTCAGGGAATTCGACGGACGCGAGAAAAACGTCAACGAGCGGAATCATCTTCGCCACGCCGTCAAAAAGGTTGTCAATGTCAATCGAAACGATTGCGCCGTGCGCTTTCGCTTCCCGCGCCATTCGCGCGCAGGCGAGCGCGTCGTGCGGTGTCGCGTGAAAGATTTTCGTGTCGCGCACGAAGTCGAGCGGAGCTTCGACGGGCGTGTAAGCGAGTTGTTTATCGCGTTTCCAGATTACCGTGCGCTCACCGTTGCTCGTGTCAATGATGATAAATCCGACCTGCGTCGTCGCGCCTTTAATCTGTTCGGCGTATTCGACATTCACGCCTTCATCGCGTAGAGTCTGCAGCCCGAAATCGCCTTCCTTGTCGTCGCCGAAGCGTCCGATATACGCCGTTTCCATTTGCAGACGCTTCAAT
>CAXTKJ010000111.1:0-7260 GCA_964244835.1 uncultured Pyrinomonadaceae bacterium | reverse complement strand
TTTTTTCGCTAATTTCCGCCGTAAAACGATAACCGCGTTTAGGAATTGTTTCGATGTAATTTTTGCCGTCGGCAGTATTGCCGAGAGCTTTTCGCAGAGCGTGAATGCAAAACCGCAGGTTTGATTCTTCGACAAAAGTGTCCGCCCAAACTGCCTTCATAAGCTCGTCACGGCTGACGAGTTCGCCATTTCTTTCAACAAAAAAAACTAACAAATCAAAAACCTTCGGCTGAAGTGAAACCGCTTTACCGTCTCGCTGTAACCGTTTCTGTTCAAGGTCGAGCAAAAACTCACCAAATTCGTAAATCTCTTTATTCATTGGACTTCTAACAAAATTCTAACATTTTTCTAACGCAATCAAAACGCAATAATCAATTAGCATTAGTGTCTTAACAGCACGCCGCACGACGGAATTTGAAAACAATTTCGTGGCGGATTTGAAAAATAAATTTTAGGAGAAAATTAAAATAAAATGATTGTTTATATTCATTCGCACGAAATACCCGACCGGGACAGAACATTTGACAGACACGCCGGCGTGCGTGATGTTGTGCATATCACTGTTCCCAATAACACTCCTGTTGAAGGAATTGTAGCTTTGGTTAAAACGCAAGTCCGCAATTGCGGTTCTATTTGGAAGTTAATTTTCAACGGACACGGAGATTCGGCACGGACAGGCGGAATTTATTTCGGAGATTGGATTTTTGCCGCTGATGTCATTCGATTTGCGCCGCTTCGTGCCTTTATGACCCCTTACGGACGCGGGATTGAGATGCATTCCTGCCGCACCGGTTCGAGTGAAGCGATGGTCGTAAATTTAGCGCGAACCTTTGGAGTTCGAGTAGTTGCCGGCGTAGAAAACCAACGCGGTCCGAATCTTATTCCGTTTACTGAAATACCCAGTCCGTTTGGCGGCGATCAGTTTGGGGTGATTGAAGGTCAAACCGTAATTGCTTTTCCCAACGGCAATGTATTTTATTCACAATGATTTGAATGATTCTTATTTTAAACAAAAAAGCCGGGTTAAAAATCGGATAGATGACAGGAGAAAAATATGCACCATTGGGAAAGATTATTACAAACCGATAGGTCAGCAATGGACTATCAGCGAGCTAATTTTTTTATCGAATCGCCGAATTTCCACGCACGAACTGCCGGAAATCCTCAATTTATAATCGTTCACACAACCGGCGGAAATAATATTTCCGGCGCAATTAATGAATTTCTTCGTCCCGGAAACGGACACGACAGAGGAAAAAGCGCACATTATATTATTGACAGAAACGGTCAAATATATCAGATGGTCAGAGAAAATAGTGCGGCGGGACATTGTGCGAATTTGAATTCCAGACATAACCTTTTGAGCATCGGAATCGAACATGTGGCTTCCGTGCATTCTGAAATAACACTTGTTCAGTCAATGGCTTCGATGGATTTGGTTCGTTATTTATCCCGAAAACATGGAATTCCTCTCAGACACGATCCAACGCCGTTTGCTCCCGGAATTCGTGGACACGGAGAACAATTTATTTCTTCAACCCATAATTGCCCAAATCCGCAATGGAATTGGGACGAATATACAAGGCTTGCCAATTTATCACCGATTATCTAAGAGTCCGGTCAGATAACGATTGGAGCGCAAGCATCTTGATTGCAATGAGCATCGCCTTTTGGTGCGAAACAATGCGCCGCTTGCCCGACTTTTACACAGGCTTTTTTTCGTGCGCTCACGCTCAAGGCAAGCAGGTTGCTTGCGCTCCAGTCCGCATTGCATCTATCATTTTTCGACAGGTGCTTTATTTATGTCCGATACAAAACCGATTAGAACAGGTGAAGAATTAAACGCTGAAAATCTGCAAACTTTTTTGCGTGAAAAATTGATTGTAAATGCTGACGAAATCAACATTTCGCAGTTTCCCGGTGGCAGTTCAAACTTGACTTACTGTATTGAAATCGGCGGCGCGGAATATGTTCTGCGCCGTCCGCCATTCGGCAACACCGTCAAATCAGCGCACGATATGAAGCGCGAATTTGATGTTTTGTCGAAACTTTCCAGCGTTTATCAGCCTGCGCCGAAGCCTCTGATTTACTGCGCCGACGATGCCGTAATCGGTTCGGAATTTTATTTAATGGAACGGCGAAACGGTTTGATTATTCGCGGAAAACTGTCAGAACCGTCTGCGGTAGCGGATGGTTTAACTCTCGAAAACTCGCAAGATTTAAGAAAAAGAGTCGTCGAATCATTCATTGAGAATCTCGTAAATTTACACTCGCTCGATTATAAAAAAATCGGTTTGGAAACTCTCGGCAAACCCGAAGGTTATGCGGAAAGGCAAATTACAGGTTGGACGAAACGCTATTTCAACGCGCAAACCGACGAACATCTCGAACTCGAAAAATCAATCGAATGGCTCAATAGCCACATTCCCGAATCGCACGGCGCAGCTTTGATTCATAATGATTACAAATTCGACAACGTGATGTTAAATCCGCACGATTTGACCGAAATTGTCGCCGTTCTCGATTGGGAAATGACGACTATCGGTGAGCCTTTGATGGATTTGGGTTCGAGTTTGGCGTATTGGATGTCGCGTGATTCGGGTGCGGAATTGCTTTCGATGCCGTTTAATCCGCGTGTTTTGATGGAAAACATTACGCGCCTCGAACTCGTCGAAATCTACGAAGAAAAATCGGGCGGACAAGTTTCTGATATAGTTTTTTACTACGTTTTCGGCACATTTAAACTAGCCGTCATCGCGCAGCAAATCTATTTTCGCTACGCCAAAGGTTTCACGCAGGACAAACGCTTTGCGACCTTTAATCAATTCGTCAACTCGCTCGGCAAAATCGCACTTCACGCCATCGAAAGTGATAAAATCTAACTGCGCTGAAAAAATTTATCATTTATTGCCGATCAATCGTTCCGAACTCTTAAAAGTTCGCCAATCATTTTAATGTCATATTCAGAAAAGCCCGAACCTGCGGACGAAGCAATAAAAATGCCTGCGCCGAAGGCGAAATACGACCGTTCGATCATCGAAGGTCCGCTCGGCAAAGCCGTCTGGAAAATCGCCGCGCCGACGATGCTGACGAATGTTATCGCGGGTTTGCAGGGTTTGGTTGACCATATTGTCGTCGGCAATCTGATCGGCTTTAAAGGCAATGCGGCAATCGGCGTGAGTTTGCAGATATTTCTGGTCGTGGTCGTCTTCGTCTCCTCGATTTTTATCGGGATGAGCATTTTAGTGGCGCGTTTCGCGGGCGCGGGCGAAACGGATAAGGTCAACAGCACGGTTTATCAGGGTTTTCTGACGGCGATTTTTATCGCGTTCGCGTTTATCGCGCCCGTCGGTTATTTTGCCGCTCCGATGCTTTTAAATCTCGTCAACGCCGAAGCCGGAGTGCAGGCGGAAGCTCTGCCGTTTTTGCGGATAATGTTTCTTTTCAGTTTCGGAATGATGGTTTATTTTATGCTCGGCGGCGCACTGCGGGCGGCAGGCGACGCGAAAACGCCGATGATTATCGGTATCGCAATGACCGTTCTGAACCTGATTTTTAATGTTATTTTGATTCGCGGTCTCGGTCCGATTCCGTCGTTCGGCGTGGAAGGCTCGGCAATCGGCACTTGTTTGGCTTCGGGTTTGGTCGCGGTTTATTCTTTTTATAAACTTTGGGGCGGCGATTGGGTCGTCACGATCCGCAACAAAAATGGCTACGCGCCGGATTGGAAGGTAATCCGAAAACTTTTCGCCTTTGGCTTGCCCGCCGGAATTCAGGGCATTGCGATGAATGTCGGCGGCGTTTTGATGCTTTCGTTTATCGGTTCACTCGCCGAAAGCGCGGCGGCGCAGGCGGCTTTTGCGATTTCCTACGGACAATTATTTTCGCTGGTATCGTGGACTTCGGTCGGTCTAATGGGCGCGGCTTCGGCGGTTGCGGGACAAAATCTCGGCGCGAATCAGCCCGAACGCGCCCGCGATGCCGTCAATACGGCGGCGCGTTACGGCTTTCTCGGCGCGGCGTTCATCGGGTTTTTCTTTTTCTTTTTCCCTGTGCAGCTACTCGGATTTTTCGGAATGAAAGATTCGGCGGCGGTCGAAATCGGCATCCAACTTTTGCGGATTTTGAGTTTTTCGGGGGTTTTCGTCGCGGTCGCGCTCACTTACACCGGCGGTCTGCAAGGCAGCGGCGACACGAAAAGTCCACTGTATATTTCGATTATTTCGCAAGTCGTCATTCCGCTCGGCATCTGTTTCGCACTCAAATACACCGTCGGTCTTCAGGCGTGGCACATCTGGACGGCGATTCTCATCGGACACATCACGCGCTGCGTTCTCAGTTTCCTGCGCTTCCGTCAGGGCAACTGGCAAAACATCAAAGTTGATCTCGAAACCACGGCAGCTTAAACGTTTTCCCGCCTGCTGACATAGTTAAATTTTCGCGCAGATTGTAGAATAAAAGTTTTTATGAGTAACAGAACATTAGGCATTGCAGTCATCGGTTTGGGCGGCGCGGTCGGCACGACGATGGTCGCGGGAATCGAATTATTAAAGAAACAAAGGATCGGCACGGAAGGTTTGCCGCTCGCGGATTTGGACGAAAATCTGACGCGCGATTTGGTTTCATACCAAAACATCGTTTTCGGCGGTTGGGATTTGCACAGCGAAAATTTGGCGGCGGCGGCGGAAGAACACGACGTTTTGACGCATAAACAATTCGTCGCCGTCGAAGAAGATTTGCGAAAAATCAAACCGTGGCGAGCCGTCGGCAACAAAAGTTTTCTCGAAAATATCGAAGGCGAAAATCAATTCGCTTTGACCGATTCGCACCGTGAAACGATTGAAAAGATTCAAGCCGATTTGCAGGCATTCAAAAAAACCTGCGATTCGGTCGTCGTCATCAATCTCGCTTCGACCGAAAAACTCGCCGACGAAGGCAACGAAATTTTCAACTCGATTGCCGATTTTGAAAATGCTTTGGACACGAATTCAAAAGAAATCTCGCCCGCAATGCTCTACGCTTACGCCGCGATTGCCGAACAAATTCCCTACGGAAATTTCACGCCGTCCGTTTCGGCAGACATTCCCGCGCTCATTGAATTCGCCGAAAAACAAGGCGTGCCGCTCGCCGGAAAAGACGGCAAAACCGGGCAGACGATGATCAAAAGCGTCCTCGCGCCCGCGTTCAAAACCCGCGCACTAAAAGTGGAAGGCTGGTATTCGACCAACATCTTGGGCAACCGCGACGGACTCGCGCTTTCCAACGCCGAATCGCTCGCCTCAAAAGTCAAAACGAAAAGTTCGCTGCTCGAAGACATTCTCGGCTACACGGTCGAAGATCATCTCGTTGACATCCGCTATTACCGCCCGCGAAAAGACAACAAAGAAGCGTGGGACAACATTGATTTAACCGGATTTTTGGGACAGCCGATGCAGTTAAAAGTAAATTTCCTCTGCAAAGATTCGATCCTCGCCGCGCCGCTCGCTGTCGAAATCGCCCGCTGTCTGGATTTAGCCAAACGTCGCAGCGAAAAAGGCGTTCTCGAAGAAGTCGGCGTATTCTTCAAGTACCCGATGACGCGCAAAACGGGCGCAAAACCTGAAAATGCGCTGCACAAACAGGAAGCGATTTTGTTGAATTGGTTAAAAAGTGTTTAATTTGTCGGCAGCGTGTCCTGTTTTTTCGGGGCTTTTTTGACGTGGCGTGAGCTTGTCCATTGGGCGAGTTTGACGGGATTGTCGAAATAGACGTTGTGCATAATCGAGTCGAGAATCTTTTCCGCTTTCATACCGTCTTCGATCTGTTCGTCAATTCCGGCGGTTGCGCCGACGCTTTCGATCTTTCCGCTTGCCTTTGCGCTCATTGCCGTTTCCATCGCGTTGATGTCGGCTTCAAGTTCGTCCGCCAAAGCTGCCGGGATTCCGCGACCGACAAATTCAGCCGTAAATTTTCGCGCTTCGACGACAAATTCGCGGGCGGCTGCCAGTAAAAGCTGTTGATTATTATCATCGGGAATGCGAAACAGGCGGCGAAAACCCGCGTCGTCAATGTTCAAAGCCCGCGCCGTGCGCGAATATCTTTTCATCTTGCGCCGGATTGCCGCGTCCAATACCGATTTTTGTTCGACGGCGCGACCGCTTGCGCCCGAAAGCTGCGCGGCTGAATGATTTTCCAACGCGGCAATCACACTACGGACAATCACAAAATTGGCGGCGGCATCGGGCAAACTTTTGTAATCGTTTGAATTTTCAGCATCAAACGCGACGGTACTGATAAACATATCGTAAATATTCTGTTCTCTATCGGTCATTTCGTGATTCTCCTTCGTTAATTTTGAATGTAAATTTCAAGCATCATAAAGCCGAAACAATCGGCAAGTTCGCTTAACTCATCGGCAAGTCTTCTTACATCATCGGCAACTCATCTAAACTAATCGGCAGATCGTCTGCACTCATCGGCAAGCCTTCTCAACCAATCGGCAAATCTTCTTACATCGTCGGCAGCTTATCTGCACTCACCGGCAAATCATCTCACATAATCGGCAAGCAGAGTTCCCAAACCGGCAAACAATCCGCACATTTATTGAACGACGGCGTTGACGTGGGGCGAAACCGCCACGCGCAAGTTTAATTTTATGAAAAATGTTGATAACAAAGTCGCTGTTTCGCCCTCACGTCCATTGAATTGTTCGACGGCGCGTTCAAAGAAGATACCGTTTTTATTCATTCCCCATCTTAAATTCTGTTACCCGAAAATCCTTCGGTTTGTTTTTTAGCTGTCTATGGAGTTGGCTATGAATTGACTGGTGAACAACTATATCAAAAACCTGCAAATTCTCGACAGCTAGTTTTGCCCCAAGCACAACCGGCGTTTTGAAACCCAAACATTCATTTTGTTTTGGAACTATACCACGCTCAAAAGCTAATTCAGCAAACTCCGCCATTAACCAATCGTCGAACGCTTCCTGTGTTTGAAGTTTTGCCCAAAATTCCTGTTCTGATTGTGCTGCTTTATCTAGTTCGCCAAAAGCAGAGTCAAGCCAATAAATCTCCCGACGTTGATTCTCCAGAAACCAATCACCAAAAACTGTAAAACAGATAGGACGATATTGTTCTGTGAGCAACCAAGACCAATGCGCTAAAAGTTCGTTTGGATTTATATTTTCAGTCGGAATTAAGTATCGTTTTGCATTCATAAGATAGCCGTCGAACGGTTGAGATTGTATGTTGACAGAGAGCCGTTGAAGCCGCAAACTTTGAT
>CAXTKJ010000110.1:0-7359 GCA_964244835.1 uncultured Pyrinomonadaceae bacterium | reverse complement strand
AAACTCGCGCATTTGCCGCCGACAATCGCCACGTCGTCCGCGCTCCGACTTTCAAACATTCTTCGTTTTGTTTTGTCCGGTTACTTATTTTTGTGTTTTAGATTATAAATCCGCAATCGGGAATAACTTTTAGAAAATTATTTGAATTCACTTATAACTTGCCGACGCGCTTTTGTCTAGTAATTGGTTGATATTGCAATGCTTTTGCCGTCTGCGATAAAATCTTCTGATAAAATTTGGAAATCGAATCAAATAATGTAATGTTATTTGAAAGCTGTAAATCCCAAAATCAAATCAGGAGAAATTGTATGCAAAAATTTATCATAGTTTTTATGCTGGCTCTCGTCTGCGCGGCGGTCGGCTGCGTCAACGCGCCGGATGCGGTGAACAACAAACCCGGCGGCAATTCGAGTGCGCCCGCCGATCCGAACAAGAAAATCAAGATCGGGTTTTCGATGGCGACCGTCAAAGAAGAACGCTGGCAGCGCGACCGTGCGGCGTTTGAAGCGCACTGCAAGGAAGTCAACGTCGAATGCGTGATTACAGTGGCGAATAATGATTCAAACCGGCAGGCGAACGACGTGGATAATCTGCTGACGCAGGGCGTAAATGTTCTGGTTATCGCCCCGCAGGACGCGACGCAAGCCGCTTCGATGGTCGAAAAAGCGAAGGCGCAGAATGTTCCCGTTATCAGCTATGACCGCTTGATAAATTCCGATAAAATTGACGTTTACGTTTCGCATCAAGTTCCGGTTATCGGTCAAAAAATCGCCGAATACGCGCTCGCAAAAGTGCCGAAGGGAAACTACATAATGGTCTATGGCGCGTCAACCGACAATAATGCCGTGATTATGAAAAAGGAACAACTGGCAATTTTGCAGTCAGCGATTGACAGAAAAGACATCGTGATCAAAGCCGACCAGTTTATCACCGACTGGAAACCGGAATTGGCGTTGAATATGGTCGAAAACGCTTTGACGCAGTACAACGACGATATTCAGGCGATTGTCGTTTCCAATGACGGAATGGCGGGCGGCGTAGCTTCGGCACTCGGCAAACGCGGTCTGACCGGCAAGGTTCTCGTTACCGGTCAGGACGCGCAGATTGATGCCTTGCAGCGCATCGCCGAAGGCAAGCAGACGATGACAATTTACAAGCCGATTATTCCTCTGGCAAACGCGGCGGTTGACGCGGCAATCAAACTGGCGAAAAAAGAACCTTTGTCGGACGCGAAGCCGTTCAAAAACGACACGCTCGGCAAAGATATTCAGGCGATTCTGCTGGAAGTTACGACTGTTGATAAAGACAATCTGATAACGACGGTTATCAAGGACGGCTACGCGAAATTCGACGAAGTTTATAAAAACGTCCCGGCTGACCAGCGTCCGAAACAGTAGCTTTTTTGTAGTTTGATTTGTTCCGGGAAGCCGCGAAAATTTTTTCGCGGCTTCTTTTATTTACTTCAACATTGACAATTCTTTACACATTCGGAGAAACCTTTTGTGCTGTAATAACGTCTGTATTAAACGTAATCGCCGAAAGCGATTTCGACTAATTTACATAACGCTTTGTTTTAAGTTAATCAATCTGAGATTTGAGATTTGAAATTTCGGATTGAAGTTATATTTAAATTTAGGAAGCGAAACAACGATTTTAATTTTATAAAAATTTCCGGTAGGAATGAGGGCGTAATGCGAAAAACATTTATTTTATCAGTCTTTTTAACTTTAGCGTTCGGTGCGTTGTCTTTGGTGAAAGCGCAGGACGCGGCGATTAAGCCGAGCTACATTCCCGGCGAAGTTAGCGAAATTTCGACGGGTAAAATCGTTTTGAAAACCAAAGACGGTACGCTCGACGTGATACTTTCCGACAAAACCGAATACCGGCGCATTTCGCCGGACAAACCGAGCTTGGCAACCGCTTCTCCCGCCGCTTTCGCCGACATCGGCGCGGGCGATAATGTCGTCGTTACGGGAATTCTAGCGGCTGACAAAAAATCAATCGCAGCGCGGTCGGTCAATTTGACGACGAAAGCCGACCTCGCCGGCAAACAGGCGAAAGATCAGGAACAGTGGAAAACGCGCGGCATTTCCGGGCAGGTTGCGGCGATTAACGCGGCGAGCAAAGAAATTACCGTAACTTCACGCGGCATCGGCGGCGAAACGAAAACGGTTTTAACGCCGAAAGCCGATGCGACATTTCGCCGTTACGCGCCGGATTCGGTCAATTACAGCGAAGCGAAAATGAGTAAGCTGGATGAGATAAAAGTCGGCGATTCGGTTCGTGCGCTCGGCGATAAATCGGCGGACGGCGCAAATTTCCAAGCCGAAGAAATCATCAGCGGTTCTTTTCAAACCATTGCCGGAACGATCACGGCGATTGATGCGGCGAAAAACGAAATCACGATCAACAATTTCCAGACGAAAAAAGATGTTAAAGTCGTCGTCGGAACAAATTCAGTTTTGAAACAGTTTCCGCCGGAAATGGCGCAGCGAATGGCAATGATGCAGAGCGGCGGCGCGAGCGGAGTTCAGCCGCCAGCCGGAATGCGTCCGCCGCAAACAGGCGGACAGACAGGCGAAGGGCAAACGCCGGGAAATGGCGGAATGCGTCCCGGCGGGCGCGGCGGAATGCGCGGCGCGGGCGGCATTGACGAAATGCTCGAACGCTTTCCGACGATTTCGATCAGCGACTTGAAAGTCGGCGAAATGATCGCTTTTTCCAGTACGAAAAACGCGGCTGCCGACCGTCTGACGGCGATCAAACTTCTTTCCGGTGTCGAACCGTTTTTGAAAAATGCTCCGGCGGCAACCGGCGGCGGGCGGCGCAACAGCGGCGGCGCAGATTCTGGCTTCAGCATTCCCGGACTCGACGGCGGCTTCTAATAAAACTTTTCTAATTTGTGATGTCGTCGGTTCGGCGGCATCACATTATTTTATATGCAAAAATTCAAATCATTTTTATTACTCGGACTTTTAACATTCTTTATAAATTCAGCAATTTTCGCGCAGGGCGTGGGAAGTTTGCGCGGGCAGGTCGTGGACAGTCTCGGCGCGGCAATCGTCGGCGCGACCGTTATTGCGGTTGACCCGAACGGCAAGGAAAAAAGCGTCGTCAGCAACAGTCAGGGCGAATACACGATTAACGGACTCGCGCCCGGAACCTATATCGTGCGGACGACTGCACCGAATTTCGGGCTTTACGAAAATCAGGCGGTTAATATCTCCGACGGCAAACGTGAAGAATTAATTATCACGCTGACCGTCGAAGCCGTTACCGAAAACGTCGAGGTTTCCGGCGCGAACCAGATTTCGACCGACAGCGACAACAACGCCAGCGCGACCGTTTTAAAAGAGAAAGATTTGGAAGCGTTGCCCGACGACCCGGACGAACTCGAAGCCGCTTTGCAGGCTCTCGCCGGACCTTCAGCGGGACCGAACGGCGGGCAGATTTACATTGACGGTTTCACCGGCGGCAGACTTCCGCCGAAAGATGCAATTCGTGAAATCCGCATCAATCAAAATCCGTTCTCCGCCGAATTTGAAAGATTAGGTTTCGGGCGCATCGAAATTTTAACTAAACCCGGCTCGGATAAATGGCGCGGGCAGGGATTTTTTAATTTCAACGATGAAAGTTTGAATTCGCGCAACCCGTTCGCGGCGAACCGGGCTTCGACGCAGCAGAGATTCTACGGCGGCACGGTCAGCGGTCCCGTGCAGAAAGGAAAATCTTCCTTTTTTCTCGATGTCAGCAACCGCGAAATTGACAACGCGGCAATCGTCAACGCGCTGATTTTAGACCCTTCGTTCAACATCGTTCCGTTCAGCCAGGAATTTCCCGTGCCGAATCGCCGTCTGTCCATCAGTCCGCGCTTCGATTATCAAATAAACACGAATAATACTTTGGTAGCGCGGTATAGTTTCACGCGCTCGTCGCTCGATAATCAGGGCATCAGCGAATTCTCCCTGCCGTCGCGCGCCTTTGAATCGAAAAATACCGAACACGAATTTCGTCTGACGGAAACGATGATCGTCAATCCGAAAACCATCAACGAAACGCGATTTGAATACGAAATTCAAAATAACGAGCAAACCGGCGACAACTCGATTCCGACGATCAACGTCGCGGCGGCTTTCACGGGCGGCGGCGCGCAGATCGGCAATAATTACAATCGTGAAAAGTATTTTGAACTGCAAAATTACACGACGACGACGCTCGGCAAAAATTCGCAGCATTCTTTAAAATTCGGCTTCCGTCTGCGCGGTCTGACGATTAAAGATCGCTCGGAATCGAATTACGGAGGCAGTTTTACTTTTCCCGGCTTTTCTTTCTGCTTTAACGAAGACGGAACGCCGTGCCGCAACTCGGACGGCTCGCTCGTTACGCCGCCGGTTACTTTGGTAAACGGAACGGTCATTTCGGGAACGCCGGACAATCCTTTCGTCAATCCGATTGTGCAGTATCAGCAGAATATTCTGGGCAATACCGACGCTCGTTTTAATCCGACGCAGTTTTCGATTACGGCGGGCGACCCGCTGGCGACAGTTTCACGTTACGATGTCGGCGCATTTATTACCGACGATTGGCGTATCAATCCGCAATTAACGCTCGGTTTCGGTCTGCGTTATGAAAATCAAACGAACATTAACGACAAATTGAATTTCGCGCCGCGCTTTAATTTTGCATACTCGCCGGGAGCGGGCGGAGCGCGTCAGCCGAAGACGGTTCTTCGCGGCGGTTTCGGAGTTTTCTACGACCGTTTCGCCGAAAATCTAACGCTGCAAACGATTCGTTTCAACGGCATCAATCAGTTAAGTTATACGCTCAGCGCGAACGAAACCAATCCGATACGGCTGGCGGCGGCGCAGACATTGTTAAATCAGCCGATTTTCAGCGTCAACGGTGTAACCAATGTCCCGACGGCGGCACAGATTTCGACGATTGTTCCGGGAACGAGTACGATTCGCACGGTTGACCGTGATTTGCAGTCGCCTTATACGATGCAAATCGCGCTCGGAGTCGAGCGGCAACTGCCGTTCAAAACAACTCTGACGGCGTTCTATATCGCGTCGAGAAATCTGCACCTGCTCAGAACGCGCAACATCAACGCGCCGATTTGTCCGAACGGAGAAAATTGCCGCAACGCTCCGCGCCCGAATCCGGCGCAGGGAAACATTTACGAATATGAATCGAGCGGCGTTTTGAATCAGCAGCAGTTGATTTTGAATTTCCGCACACTTATCAGTCAAAAGGTTACGCTGTTCGGAAATTACCGGCTCGGCTATGCCAACAGCGACACCGACGGCGTGGGCAGTTTTCCGGCTTATACTTACGATTTAAATGGCGAATACGGAAACTCTTCGCTCGATGTCCGCCATAATTTCACCATCGGCGGTTCGATCAATATGCCCTGGAAAGTTCGTCTGAGTCCTTTCATTATCGCTTCATCAGGCAGACCGTTCAATATCACTTCGGGTGTGGATACCAACGGCGATTTATTGCTCACCGAACGTCCGACGTTTAGAGAATTGGCAGGACGCTGCACTTTTCTCAGATTAACCGCTTCGTTCTGCGATGTCAGCGGCGTTTCCGATTTGGAGGCGACGATTCCGCGCAACTACGGACGCGGACCGTCGTTTTTCAACACGAATCTGCGAATTGACCGAACCTTCGGCTTCGGCGGCGCGAAAACTACGGCAGCGGCAACAACGACTGAACCTGATCGTCAGCCGGGTGGCGGCGGCGGATTTCCGGGAGTTGGCGGCGGCGGTGGACGCGGCGGAAATCGCGGCGGCGGCGGCGGCGGACGCGGTGGTGAAGCAAGCAGTCCTTATAATCTGACGCTCGGAGTGCAGGTTTCCAATCTGTTCAACAACGTCAACTTCAACACGCCAATCGGCAGCTTGAGTTCGAGCCGTTTCGGACAATCAACTTCAACCGGCGGCGGCTTCGGTTTCTTCGGCGGCGGCAGCAACGCCGGCAATCGCCGCATCGAGTTGCAGGCGCGGTTTAGCTGGTAAATCGAAGAAATAAGAAAATAAAAAAGGCGAATTCATCGTTTGATGAATTCGCCTTTTTTATTTTCAAAATCTTTTGCCATATCAGCTCAAAATTTTTGCCAATGTCTTTAGCGTGATTTCAATATCATCACGCGAAACGTCGCAGTGCGTAACCATTCTGATGGCTTTACCGAACGGCGAAGCTAAAATATTTTCACCCTTTAATGTCGCGCAGATTTCGGCGGCGGTTTTGCTCGTTTCGGAAATATCGAAAATCACGATGTTCGTCTGTACTTTTTCCGCGTCAATCGAAACGCCGCGCAGATTCGCCGCGCCTTCCGCTAACATTCGAGCGTTTTCGTGGTCAATATGCAGACGCTTCGGCGATTCGGTTAAAGCAATCAAGCCCGCCGCCGCCAAAATCCCGACTTGCCGCATTCCGCCGCCGAAGCGTTTGCGCCAAACTCTGGCTTCCGCAATAAAATCTTTCGTCCCTAAAACCATCGAACCGACCGGCGCACCCAAACCTTTTGAAAGGCAAAACTGCACCGAATCGCAGTCTTTGGAAAGATTCGCCACCGTTTCGTTCTGCGCGACCGCTGAATTAAAAATCCTCGCGCCGTCGAGATGCACGGGCAAATTTAATTGGTGCGCGTTTTCGCAAATCGCGCTCGTTTCCGCCGCGCTCATCACACTGCCGCCGCCGAAATTATGCGTATTTTCTAAACAAATCAAACCCGTCGGGCAAGCGTAATACGGCTGATTTTTATGAATCGCCGATTCGATTTCCGCCCACGTCAGCATTCCGTTATCGTTAGCGGCGCGAACGGCGCGAATCGTCACCCCGGCGGCAATCGCGGGCATCCCCAACTCCCAATTCAAAATATGCCCGCGCTCTTCGATAATTATTTCATCGCCGGGATTCGTATGCAGTTTGACGGCGATTTGATTACCCATCGAACCCGTCGGACAAAACAGCGCGGCTTCTTTGCCGAAAATTTCGGCGGCTTTCTCCTGCAAAAGATTCACCGTCGCATCTTCGCCGTAAACATCATCGCCGACTTCCGCTTCCGCCATCGCTTTCCGCATTTCAGTGGTCGGTTTAGTTACTGTGTCGCTTCTTAAATCAATCATTATTTTATGAAATCAAATTTATTTCTTCCGTTTGCAAAACATCGCCGCGCCCGACGAAAACGGTAACGGTGTGCGCCCGATGTTCAGTTTCCGCCGTTTCATCAACATCTATTCTTAAAGTCAGCGGCAAACTGCGTAAGGCTGGCTTCCCGTAAATGGTATATGCCCCGACTGTAATTATTTGATTTTGGTCAGCGCAAAAACGCAGAAACTTTTCAAACAGCAC
>CAXTKJ010000109.1:0-7483 GCA_964244835.1 uncultured Pyrinomonadaceae bacterium | reverse complement strand
ATGAGCAAAGCACTACCGAAACGAAGCGAAAATTATTCCGAGTGGTATAACGAAATTGCCAAACGCGCCGATTTAGCGGAAAACTCCGCTGTCAAAGGCTGTATGGTCATTAAACCTTACGGTTTTTCAATTTGGGAAAAGATGCAAAGGGCATTAGATGATATGTTCAAAGCGACCGGACATCAAAACGCTTATTTCCCTTTATTCGTGCCGAAATCCTTCCTTGAAAAAGAAGAAGAACACGCTGAAGGATTTGCCAAAGAATGCGCCGTTGTAACGCATTATCGCTTGAAGGCAAATCCGAACGGCAAAGGCTTAATCGTTGACCCGGACGCGAAATTGACCGAAGAATTAATCGTGCGTCCGACCTCCGAAGCAGTAATTTGGAACACTTATAAAGGCTGGATTCAATCGTGGCGCGACCTTCCTTTGCTCATCAATCAATGGGCAAACGTAGTGCGTTGGGAAATGCGGACGCGCCTGTTTCTGCGAACGACTGAATTTTTATGGCAGGAAGGACATACGGCTCACGCGACGAGCGTTGAAGCGGTTGAAGAAACGGAAAGAATGCTCGGCGTTTACGCGACTTTTGCCGAAGAATGGATGGCGATGCCCGTTTTGAAAGGTTTGAAATCGCCGAATGAAAGGTTTGCGGGCGCGGTCGAAACTTACTGTATCGAAGCGTTGATGCAGGACGGAAAAGCCTTGCAGTCCGGCACTTCGCATTATCTCGGACAGAATTTCGCTAAGTCATTCGACGTGAAATTCGTCAACAAAGAGAATCAGCTCGAATTTCCCTACGCCACAAGTTGGGGCGTTTCAACTCGTTTGATGGGCGCGTTGATAATGGCGCATTCGGACGATCAAGGGTTGGTTTTGCCGCCAAAACTCGCGCCGATTCAGGTCGTGATTATTCCGATTCACAAAACGCCCGAAGATTTGGCGAAGATTTCCGAGAAGATTAATCCGATTGTCGAAGCGTTGAAAGCCAAAGGGATTTCCGTCAAATACGACGACAGCGACAACCAGCGTTCGGGCTGGAAGTTTGCCGAATACGAATTGAAGGGCGTTCCGGTGCGGCTCGGTTTGGGAATGCGCGATTTGGAGAGCGGCACGATTGAAGTGGCGCGGCGCGATACTTTGACGAAGGAATCGAAGCCCGTCGAAAACATTGCGGAATATATCGCTGATTTGCTCGACGAGATTCAAATTAACATCTATCAAAAAGCGTTCAAGTTTCGTGAAGCGAACACTTTCAAAGTTGATTCGTGGGAAGACTTCAAAGTTCAGATTGAGAAAGGCGGCTTCATCGAAGCGCATTGGGACGGCACGAGCGAGACGGAAGAAAAAATCAAAGCCGAAACAAAAGCGACGATTCGCTGTATTCCGTTAGACGCGCCCGACGAACCGGGCAAATGCGTTTTCACGGGCGAACCGTCGCCGAAAAGAGTCGTGTTCGCTCGCGCTTATTAGAGCAAATTCGGGGATAATGTAAGGCAGGCTGTCAGCCTGCCGCGCCGTGCGCTTTGCGGCGGCTGAACAGGCTAACAGCCTGTTCTACTTTTTTACCATCTACTAAATACGCATTCGCTCTAAATATATTCATCCGTTAAAAAAAATATCCATCGCAGTTTATGATAAAAACTGCGATGGATATTTTTTTTTACTTGAACTTAATTTTAAGCGAAGCCGTGCAGACGGATGAACGGGCGAACGAAATCCCACACATCGCCCGAAACTTTTTTGTCCTTGTCGTAGCTGATTTTCGTTTTGCCGTCGGGGAAACCTTCTTCGATTAAATCAGTGCCTTTTTTGCCTTCGGGAATTGCCCACGGTGTGCCGCCCATTCCGCCGTGCGTGCATAAGAATTTGTATGCCGCCGGATAGACGGTCGGCGGATTGTAGCGCAGTCCGTCGTTGCCGAAACTGCCGCGTGAACCGCCCGCCGGATCGCGGATGACGTGCATTACAAAGCCGACGTTGTTCGGAATTATTTCCGCATCAATGAATAAATGCCGGTCAACGCAGTCGAACAGCAGCAACGCTTTGACATCTATATTTTTGCGCTGTAATTTTTTGGCGACGACGACCACGCCTGCTGCGCCGCGACTGTAACCCGTTAATAAAACCGGCTCATTCGGTTCGTTGCGTTTGCGGTTCTCGACGTATTCAACCGCGCCGTTAATCGCCGGGACTAACCCGCCGCCGAGCGCGACCGGACCGCGCCAATAACCCGCATAATTTTTATTCCGGCACAGGCGTGTTACAAAGCTGTCCTTAAACGCATCGTCATAACGCTTGTCGCGCCCCGCTCCCGGCGTAACATCGCTGCCCGTTCCGTCTATTCCTACTAAAATCGGCATAATTTTTTCTCCTCTAGGTTTTTAACTGTTTGTTTTGAACTAATTTTAATTATCGCGTCTGATTTTTCATAGACGGTGCGCCGCCGTTAAATTTGCCTTCGATACATTTTAATTTGCGGTCGCCGGTAAATGTTCTGAACTCGTTAATATGCGTTCTAAACTCGGTCGTATGCGTTTTGAATTCGCTCGTATGCGTTCTGAACTCGGTCGTATGCGTTTTGTTTGCGGTCGTATGCGTTTTGAACTCGGCAATATGTCTTTTGCACACGGCAATATGCGTTTTGTTTCCGGCAGTTGGTAATGGAACGCTCGCGCCCTCGCGGGCAAACGGCGTAA
The DNA here is from genome assembly GCA_964244835.1 of uncultured Pyrinomonadaceae bacterium. GTDB lineage: Bacteria > Acidobacteriota > Blastocatellia > Pyrinomonadales > Pyrinomonadaceae. The sequence goes on along the minus strand of CAXTKJ010000109.1, from coordinate 4,784 downwards.
TTCCTGCCCGCGAGGGCGCGAGCGTTCCGACTTTTTGCGTAATAATTTGGTACGGCTGCTTATCAGCGATTTGAACGACTATTGCCGCGCAAAGTCAAAGCCGTAACCGCTTTATATTCGGGATCGGACGGTTTATACAACGATTTATAATATTCTTTGGCGAGCCGGAAAAGGTTGAGCAGCGAATCTTCATCGCTATAAAGCTGCGCGTCGCGCTCATTCCAAGCCTGAAACAACGGCACGAAACCAATGCTGACTGCCTGATTGGTCTGGTTGGTTTCGGTGATTATATCGTCTAACGTGGTCAATTTCACCGCTTCCTCGTTCGGCACGAAAGCCGTTACGACCGGCAGAAACTGGCGCAGAGCGACTAGATTGCCCGACATCGAATCGTAGCTTAATTTGGAAACGGAATTGGATTTTTCGGCTTCGTTGGCGGTCGTATTCGGGTCGTCCTTGATTTTCGGCGCGGCGCGAGTGCCGAGCAAAGGGCGAAAATAAGTCTGCGCGTCGGCGATTTCCGCATCGGTCGCGCCGGAAGATTTCAGATAACCGCGCGCGGAACGAACATACGGCGGAATTTTGGCGTATGCGGCTTGGCGGGCGTTAATCCTGATTTTCTGCGGCGCAAGCATCGTTTCGACGGCAATCGGCAGCAGTTTTCCCGCACTCAGACGGTTTTTCAGATTAACCGTTCCCAGCAAAACATTCGACGAATTATATTTCGCGTCCGCCATAAACATATTGAGCAGATGCTGACAGGTATTCAAAAATTTCGTATCCGAAGTTTCAGCCATAAAGATAGTTTCTCCTGTAAATTTTGTTTAGATTTGCCATAAATATACTTGACTTACCTGTGTCGTGTAAAACTCTAAAAGAATATTTTTTTGGTGAACTTGCACTGATTTTTGAAGTGAGTTTTTCACCCGGCAGTCCGTAATTATTTCACAGAAAGTCATATATTGCGTATGCCTAATTTTTATACCAGGGAATAACCGTATCAGGATCACGGTTGAATGGTTCATTAACATCTACTACTGAATTCCAAGCTAAGACCAAAGCAAAATCACCTTTATTAGATTTATCAAAGTGGTGTTCCCAACTATTAATCAAGTAATTAACCGCCTCGCAAGTGGCACCAGTGCCGGTTCCGGCGCATACGGTTACAACCGCATCGCCGGTTTTTATTCTCTGAACGACAGCCAATTCGCGTCCTTTTGATCTGCTGAAAAAAGTATCGTTAAATGGTTTGTGAATTACAGATTGTTCATTCGGCTGGCTGACTGTCTTTTTTAGATAAAGTACCGAGTTACTTGAATCAAAAAATCTTTTGGATAAAGAATTGTAAACATTCCCTCCAATCAACAGTAAATTAGATGACTCGATTGCGTCAAAATCCTTCTTCGGTGAACCGTGATGAGGACTTATTTCAACCTGGGGCTGTAAATCAATGAAAGTATAGTTTTTAGTTGTAAACCATTCATGCAACCGCCTGGGAAATTTTGGCAGCCACTCGACTGCCATCAGACTGCGGAAGGCTAAAGCAGAATCATATTCTGGTTTGTTTATGCATGAGCCGATATAACCTTCCAGCAAATCTTCAATCGGTTCGGTATCCGTTCCGCCTTTAACTTCGATGCGCGAAACGAAAATCTTAAAGGTCGGATTGCTGTTGCTCACGCCAAAACAATTCATTATTTTTTTTCGTTTGCGAATGGATAAAAGTGCAAATATAAAATACCCGACGACAAACAAAATAAAAAACAATACGGTAGTTGTAATATTGGCGTATATTCCGTCCAAATACCCATCACGAAATTGCATTTCCATTAAATAGCTCATTACTCGAATCCTCCAACATCAATGAAAGTTTGTTAATGATACTGTTTGGAACTCCCGGATAAGGTATTTCCTTTTTGGAACGTCTCCAAGATTCATTCCATAAATGAACCGCAAATGGATCCCCAAGCCAGGTAAAGTTTTCATTTAATTGTTCAAATTCAGTCCAGTTGATCGGGCAAAACTCTGCCGGATGCGACAAGCGATTTAATATATTGAATTTTAATAAGGCTCTATGAACTAATTCTGGTCCGATTTTGCCCCAGGTTAAGGTTTGCCGATTGCATTTGAGAGCCTCTGTTAAACAAAACTTAATTATTGGGTGATGTGGGGGAAATTTAAGAACACAAGTTGCCGCAGTTATTTCTTTGAGTTCATTTCTCTCGCTTGCAACCACAATAGTTGAAGTCGGAAGCGGTTTCACACAAAACATATCGGTATCTACCCAATATCCGCCGAGATCTTGTAGAAGTTTATACCGAAAAATGTTGCTGAAGGCAGAAAAGCTTCCTTCGCCTGCACCGGCAGCCGCTCCGTATGCAAATATTTGGTCCTCGGAAAGAATTTCACGCGCATCACGAACAATGATGTCCGCATGTAGCCCCTCTACTTTAGAGTAACAAAATAATTCTACTGAATGTCCGACTCTTAAAAAAGATCTTAAACAAGCAGATTGAGCTGTTGGAAGTTCGGTACCAATCCATAAGGAGCGGACAGGTTCAAGTTTGGAATTGCTTTCGTTTTGCATATTAATATGTAGTTTTCACAGTATCATTTACGAATTCACTTTATTCGACACTCAGAACGTAAAATAAAACATTCCGGTTTTCTTTGTGAGCAAAACGCCACTCAATTTCAAAGAGGAAAGGAATAATTTTGAATTTAATACTGTTAAATTCATCAAACGGAATCTGCAATTTGTTAAGAACTAATGTTTTATCCGAATCCATTCAGACAACAGCCGAATTAGGTTTTGGAATTATAACATTATTTTTAGGGTCTGATTGGTTTTTTAAAATCAATTCGCCTGCCTGCGTCAGCGAACGAATCGGTGATAAATCAGTTGCGTCGCCGCCGCGTTCGGCGTAGCGCGTCGGGACAAGAAGATATTGGACGTGCGGCGCAGTGTCGTTGTTTTTGAAAATACCGGCGAGCGCGTGCAGTTCGCGGTGCGTTTCGTTGGCGAGCGTGTGCGCCGCGTCGCGCAGGGATTGCAGGAAATTTGCCGCTTTGGAACGGCGGTCAAACGGGATTTCAGTATCTTTCGTCGTCAGGAAATGACTGATTTGATCGTGCGCCTGCGGCGGTTTGACCGCGCCGATGACGGTGATATTTTTTAAGTCGAATTCGTCCAGGATTCGTTTAACAGCGTTGATTTGCGGCTTTCCGCCGTCAATCAAAAGCAGATCGGGCGCATCTTTTTTCGCGGGCAAAAGCCGCAGACGTTCGCCGACGGCGGCGGCGAGCGCGGCAGTTTCCGACAGATTTTCAAATTCCCAAACTAAACCTTCATCTCTTTGTATAACGCCTTCGACAGCGACGATGCGCGAGGCGATGATTGATTGTCCGGCGAGGTGCGCGACATCGAAACACTCGATACGGCGCGGCGTTCGGCGCATTTTGAAAAGCGTTTTTACTTCGGCGAGCAACGCGTTTTTGTCGCCGGTCGAAGAGCCTTTGCGGTAACTGAATGCGTGTTTGGCGAGCGCGTTCGTTTTAACGATTGATGGCGGCAGTTTAGCGGAAAGTTTCGCCACGATGTTGATTTTGCGTCCGAAAGTTAGAGTTAGTTCGGCTTCGAGCGACTTTCTTTCGGAAAAATCGAACGGCACGAAAATCTGTTTCGGCGCGTAGAATCGGTAATGTTTTACGATGAATTCGGCGATGTTCAGCGGCGTGATTTTTGTTTGAAAAGACAGTCTGCCGACCGATTTGCCGCGCCGCAGCGTTGTGATATTCGTTTCGCCCGTGCCGTTCGTCGTGATGACATCGTTCATCGTCGCGGCGTTCGCCTGCCACTTGGCGTTGCCGGAAATCTCGACGATGATTTCGCGCCGGTCGCGCCATTCGGCAGCCGATTCAAACTCTAAATCATCGGCGTATCGTTCGATTACGGCATCAATTTTTTTCAACGCGATTTCCGACTGATTCGACAAAATCAAGTGAACAATCTCGACCGTTTCCAGATATTTTTCCCGGCTGCAAATTCGTTCGACGCACGGCGCGAGACAGCGGTGCAGAAAGTATTCGGGACACGGCGATTCAAAATCGCCTGTAATGTCTAGTTCGCAAGGGCGCAGGCGAAATAATCTTTGCAGCAAATCGAGCATTCGCCGCGCCATTCCCGTCGGCAGAAACGCGCCGTAAATCGCCTGATCGCCCGATTTATTTTCCGGTCGCCGCGTGATCAAAAGACGCGGGTATTTTTCGTCGAGCGTGAGTTTGAAAAACGGATAATTCGGATTTTCCATTAACTTTCCGCTTCGAGCATCGCCTGAATCGCGTCGAGCGTGTCGGCATCTTCCGGTTTTTTGTCTTCGCGCCAACGTAAAATTCGCGGAAAGCGCACGGCAACGCCGGATTTGTGGCGCGTGGATTTCTGAATGCCTTCAAAGCCGAGTTCAAAAACCAGTTTCGGTTCGACGCTTCGGACAGGTCCGAAAGTTTCCAAAGTATTTCGTCTGACAAAATTATCAACGCGCCGAATTTCCGCATCGGTCAAGCCGGAATAGGCTTTGGCAAATGGTACGAGCTGTCCGTTCGACCAGACGGCGAAAGTATAATCGGTGTACAGGCTGGCGCGTTTGCCCGTTCCGCGCTGCGCGTAAATCATCACCGCGTCAACCGTCAGCGGATCAATTTTCCACTTCCACCAATCGCCGCGCGGTCGCCCGACGCGATACGGCGAGGCTTGGCGTTTCAGCATAAAGCCTTCGACACGGCGC
>CAXTKJ010000108.1:7040-7517 GCA_964244835.1 uncultured Pyrinomonadaceae bacterium | reverse complement strand
AGGTGGCGGATCGAGGCATGGACATCGAGTGCGTCGGTCGAACCGCCGCCGGCGAGTTCTTTGAACGCGGAAATCCCCGCCGAATTGGATCAGGTTTTAAGCAGGGCGTTGGAAAAAGACGCTGATTTGAGTTACCAGACCGCTTCTGATTTTCGCGCCGATTTGAAGCGCGTCAAACGCGAGATTGATTCTTCTTCGTCGCTGCGAACGCGCAGTCTTAAGTCCGCCGCCACGACGCAAGCCATCGAAAAGGCGCGAAAAAATTATTGGATTTACGGTTTGGCGATTTTGTTTTTGCCGCTGCTCGGTTTCGGCGTGTGGTTTTTTTATTCACGATTCGTCAGCAAAACTGCCGCTGCGCCGGATTGGACGAAGGCGACGAATACGCAGTTGACCGAGCTTTCGGGGACGGAATACTTTCCGAGCTTCGCGCCGGACGGGAAATTCTTCGCTTACGCGGGCGAAGCCGACGGCGAT
>CAXTKJ010000108.1:0-7030 GCA_964244835.1 uncultured Pyrinomonadaceae bacterium | reverse complement strand
CATTTATCTGCAAAGAATCGGCGGCAGCAAAGCACAGAATCTGACGGAAAAATCACCTGCCGCCGACACGCAGCCCGCATTTTCGCCGGATGGCGAGCGCATCGCGTTTCGTTCCGAGCGCGAACCGGCAGGAATTTATGTGATGGGCGCAACGGGCGAAAATACGCGGCGCGTCTGCGATTTCGGCTATCATCCGGCGTGGTCGCCCGACGGACGCGAAATCGTCGTCAGCACCCAACAGCGCGACATCCCGAACGTGCGAAATTATTCGCCGAGCCAGTTGTGGATCGTCAACGTCGAAAACGGCGCGAAACGAATGCTGATCGAGATGGACGCGATGCAGCCCGCGTGGTCTCCAAACGGCAAACGCATCGCGTTCTGGTTTATGGCGGCGGGAAGCAGCAAACGCGAAGTAGCAACTGTTTCGGTTGACGGCGGTGAACCCGTTGTCATCAGCAAAGACGGCACGACGAACTGGAATCCGGTTTGGTCGCCCGATGGAAATTTCGTCTATTATGCTTCGGACAGAAACGGTAATATGAATTTTTGGCGCGTTTCGATTGATGCCGTAACCGGCGCGGTTACGTCCGCACCGGAAGCCGTCGCCGCGCCTTCTAAATACAGCCGCCATCTGTCGTTTTCCGGCGACGGCAAAAAAATCATTTACGTTCAGAGCGAATTTAAATCGAATATTCAGGCGATAAATTTCGATGCGAAAACCGAAAAGCCAATCGGCGAGCCGTTCTGGATCACGACCGGCGACCGGCAGGTTTCACGCCCCGATTTATCGCCCGACGGTAAAACTTTCGTCTCGCGTCTGCCGCGCCGTACGCAGGACGACATCGCTTTAATTAACCGTGAAACCGGCGAAATAACCGATTTGACGAACGACGAGGCTTTTGACCGTTACCCGCGATGGTCGCCGGACGGCAAGCGTATCGTGTTTATTTCCGACCGCAGCGGCAGTCACGAAATCTGGACGATCAACGCGGACACGACAAATCTAAAACAACTCACTTTCAATAATTCAAAAGGCGTGTCTTTCCCGCATTGGTCGCCGGACGGCAGACAAATTCTTTACAGTTTGAACAATCAAAATTTCCTGTTCGACTGGCAGAAAAACTGGAATGAGCAAAAGCCGTCTGCTCTGCCCGCGCCGGAGAACGGAGTGAGTTTCGTCGTCTGGGATTGGTCGCCGGACGGCAAACGGCTGCTCGGAACTTTCGGCGACGGACTCGAAGGCATCGGCTATTTTTCATTCGCCGACAGCCGTTATGTGAAAGTTTCCGATACCAAAGAAATCCCGATGTGGCTGCCCGACAGCCGCCGCATCGTTTTCGCGCGGCGCGGCAAAGTTTTTATTCTCGATGTCGAAACGAAAAAGGAAAAAGAAATTCCTTTGCCGCAAGCCGACGACATCAGCACCGTCGGGGTCAGCCGCGACAACCGCCTGCTTTATTTTACGATTGTTTCCAAAGAATCGGACATCTGGCTTTTGGACGCGGCATCGAATCAATAATTTTAGATGGAGATTTAAATCAAAAGGTGAAAATTGCAATGCTGAAAAATTTAATCTTTGTAATTGTCTGTTCGATTCTGTTCATTGTTCCAGCGAACGCGCAGAGCAAATCAACCGATGCCAAACCCGCGCCGACTCCAACGCCAATCAAAAAAGCCAATCAAAGACCCGTCGAAAAGCCGAAAGCAGTCATTGAACCTTTTGAAAAAGCGACCGTGGCAGAAATGGCGGCGCAGTGCGTGAAATTCGAGACGGAAGCGGGCGCGATTGAAATGGAAATGTTTCCCGAAAGTGCGCCCGAATCGGTGCGTAGTTTTCTGAATCTGGTGGCGACGGGAGCGTTCGACACGACAACTTTTAGCCGCGTCGTTCCCAGTTTCGTCATTCAGGGCGGCGATCTTTTCACGCGGGAAAAAATGACTTTGGAGTTAGACAAACGCGCCCGCAAAACTTTGCCGGACGAACCGAGCCAGATCAAACACGAGCGCGGAATTCTCTCAATGGCGCGGGGCGATGAACCGAACACGGCGACGACTAATTTTTTTATTTTAGTTAGTGCCGCTTCGACGCTCGATGGAAAATTCGCCGCTTTCGGGCGCGTCGTGAGAGGAATGGAAACGGTTGACGCAATTAATAAAATGCCGGTCGAAAACGAGAAACCGAATAAGCCGGTTCACATAACAAAAGCGACTGTCGCGCCGTGCCAAGCCGCGTTGCCAAAGCCTTAAAACAGAATCCACGTATTGGATAAAAAGTAAGGCTGTATGAATTGCCGCTAGCTTTAGCTAGTGGTCGCCGGTAAACAAAATAAAGGCTTCAGCCAAACTTCAAAAAATCAAATTTCCTTACGGCTTCAGCCTAATTTGTGCTAAAGCGATAAGGAAAAATTAAAACAGAAGTTCGGCTAAAGCCGTTTGTGTTTGCCAAATTTGTCCGCTAGCTAAAGCTAGCGGCAATTTATTAGAGCAAAATCGTATTTAGTAGATGGTAAAAAAGTAGAACAGGCTGTGAGCCTGTTCAGCCGCCGCGAAGCGCACGGCGTGGCAGGCTCACAGCCTGCCTTACATTAACCCCCAATTTGCTCTAAGACATATTACTGCCAGGATTTTCAATCTAATTTAACCGCGCTCTGAATCGCTTCGGCGAGCGTCGGATGAATATGCACGGCATCGCGCAGAACGGTGAATTTCGCGTTCGCGTTCATCAAATCAACGTAGCTGTGAACGATTTCCGCGCCTTCGTTCGCCAAGACCGCCGCGCCGAGAATTTTTTCGGTTTTTGTGTCAATGAGAACCTTGATAAATCCATTCGACTCGCCGATTTCTCTCGCTTTGCCGTTGCCTTTCATCTCGAAACGACCGACTTTGAATTTTAATTTTTGTTCACGCGCTTCTTTTTCCGTCAGTCCGACGCGACCGAGTTCCGGGTCGGTGAACATCGCATACGGCACAATGCGTTTCGTCGTGCGCGATTTGTCACCGAGCATCTGCGATTCGAGAATGCGGTAATCGTCCCACGAAGTATGCGTAAATTGAAATCCGCCGCGAATGTCGCCCGCCGCCCAGATGCCTTTGACGCTGGTTTTCAAACGCTTATCAACTTTAATAATTCCGCGCTCATCCGTTTTCAAGCCGACGCTTTCTAATCCTAAATCGTCGGTGTTCGGTTTGCGTCCGACCGCGACGAAAACGTGCGAGCCTTTTATCGTTTTCGATTTATTTTTGCCGCCAATCGTAACGCTCACGCCGTCTGATTTTTTTTCGACTCTGGAAACCTTCGCGCCGAGATGAAACTCTATTTTTTCCGCTTCCAAAAGTTTTTGCAAAGTTTCGGCAACATCTTTATCTTCGCGGCTCGCAATCTGCGGATTGGATTCGACGACCGTTACGCGGCTGCCCATTCGACGGTAAAACTGCGCCATTTCCAAACCGATGTAACTGCCGCCGAGAATGATTAAATGTTTCGGCAGCTCTTCGTGCCGCAGCCAGTTTCCGGCATCAATAAATTTTATTTCCCCGATGCCTTCGATGTTCGGAATAACACTGCGCGTTCCGGTGTTCAAAACGACTTCCTTCGCCGTCAAAACATCTTCACCGACCTGAATCTGAAACGAATTCTTTTTACTTTTCCCGATTATTTTCGCCTGCCCGTAAATCAATTCGAGATTTTTCGCTTTCTTAAAACCGTCTTCAAGTCCGGTGCGCGATTCGGCGGCGATGTCGCGGGCGCGTTTGAGAACCGCCGGAAAATCTATTTCGATTGGCGGAATTTTCAAGCCGAATTCCTTTCCGCGTCCGGCTAAATACGCGACCCGCGCCGAAGCGATGGCGGCTTTGGTCGGCGTACAGCCGAAATTAACACAGCTTCCGCCGAGGTTTTCGCGTTCGATTAAGGCGACTTTCTTTTTTGCTCCGGCGAGTGCGTGGGCGAGCGGAATTCCGGCTTGCCCGCCGCCGATAACTATCACATCAAATTCAAATTTACTCATAAAATTTTATTTTTCAGTCTTTCAAAGCCGCCGCGCCGATGCCGATGGCAACTGCATCTTCGACCGCGCCGATGATCGAACTGGGAACGCCGGTTTCTTTGGAAATCGCGCGGCGAACAGTCTGACCCGCGTAAGCCGCGCCGACTGCCGCTAACGCGCCGAGGGCGATGCCGATTGGGACGGATTTTTTATATTTTGAACTGACGATGCCGCCGCAGACCGCGCCGGACACGACTCGCGCCGCCAATCCTGCCGGTTCGGTTCGGTTCGGCGTGTTCGGCAGTTTATCGCCGATCAATTCGCCGACGGCGAGCAAGCCGAGACCGATTACTGCGCCGCGTGAAGCGAAAAGATTTCCGCTATTGGTTTCCTCATCACGCGATGCCGCATAACTCAAAAGTGCCGGAGCCGTCAGCGAACGCAATCCGGCAACCGCGCCCAATGAAACTACTCTGACGTATGCCTCGAATTCGGAAGATTCTGTTGCTGATTTCATTGGCGTATTCTAACACAATCCACCCGGCTATGATTCCTGAGTTTCGCGCCAAAATGAGAGAATTCATCAATGTTTTCAGGAACAAAGGATTTAGCATTCAATCCTTGGCTATATTATTTCGCGTTTCCCTTTTTCCTGATATACTGAAATCCTAATTTGCAACTTTGGCAAATTAGGAGACGTAAAGGTTGTGCGAAGTTGTTTTGAGAAGGCAAATTAACGAGGAGCGAAGGATAAGAAAATGGGATTGTGGTCAAGAATTGTGCGTATGTTTCGCGCCAGCACGGGCGCGGCTCTGGATAAAGTAGAAAACCCGGAAATGGTGCTTCAGCAAACCATCCGCGATATGCGCGACCGCGTGCCGGAACTCAATAACTCAGTCGCGCAGGTGATGGCGACCGAACGCCTGCTGGCGAAAAACAGGGAAAATCTCGAAAAGCAGGTCGTTGATTTGGACTCGAAAATCAAAGCGTCCGTCAAAATGAATCGTGATGATATTGCGACTGCCTACATCGGACAATTACAGCAGGCACAGATTGATTTGGAACGTACTTCGATGCAGTTTGAACACGCGCAGGTCGCGTCCAAACAAGCCTTGAAAGCGCGTGATAATTACGTCCTGAATATGAAAAAGCGTTCGGCGGAAGCGATGCAGTTAATCAGCGCGTCGAAACAAGCCCGCTTGCAGGAGCAACTCGCGCAGACGATGGAAACTTTCAACATCGGCGACGATTCTTCGACGTTCAACGAAATGCGCGAGAAAATTGACCGCCGCGTCGCCGCCGCCGAAGCGAAATTACAGCTCGGCTCATCGTCGGTTGATACGCAGATGCAGGACATCGAACGCGAGGCGATGGATATTCAATTACAGGACAAACTGCTCGAATACAAACAAAATATGGGAATGCTCGGTGCAGGCTCAGGCGCGACGAGCGGCAAGCAGATTTCCGCCAACTCGCAAGTGCCGGATGCCGATGAAATCAATCTCGACGAGATTCTGATCGAAGAATCGAAGCAAAAATGATCTGTGATTAAGAATCGGCAAAACCCGTAAGCCGAAAACCGCATCTAGTAATAGTTATGCCAGACATTGCCAAGTATCAACAAGGAATTCAGAAATTTAATTCCTCCTATGCCAAAGAAGCTCTCAAAGAGCCGGTCAATTTTTGGGGATTGGCGGGTTTTGCGGTCGCGGCGGCTTACACGCAAAGCGTTATTCCTTTGCTCATCGCGCTGATTTTTGAAATCGCTTATCTGCTCGTCGTGCCGGTTCTGCCCGCCTATCGCGGATTGGTTCAGCGGCGCGAGAAGGAACGCCTTTTTCTACTAAATAAATCAACGCGCGAAAAATTGATTAAAAGTTTCACGCCGCGCGAACGCGAAGCCGTCGAGTATCTGCGCTGGCAGAAAGATAAAATTTTAGAAAATTATTATAAATTCACTGGCTCGAAAGAATTACCGTCGAATCTGACTTCGCTCGAACAGCGTTGGGAGGATTTTGTTGATCTTTTAGATGTCTATCGCCGCCGCAAACAGCATTTGAAATCAATCAATCGCCAAGCGGTTCACAACCAGTTATCGCAAGCATTTCGCGCCGCCGAAAATTCGCCCGACGAAAAAACACGCCGCGTTCAGCAGACGAATGTTGAGATTTTGAAACGTCGTCTGGCTTCGTTCGACGAACTGGAAAGAAGCGTGAAATTGGTCGAAGGACAGTTGCAGTCAATCGAAAACTTCTTCGGGTATCTGAACGACGAAATCGTTACGATGTCCACGCCGGAAAAATTCTCGCTGCTGGATTTCGAGCAGTTAAGCGATTCGATTGCGATGACCAAACAGATGCTCGACCAAACCGCCGACGCGATGGGCGCACTCGACGCGCACAATCGCGCAATGGGAAATTACGAACTTCTGCCGAATTCAAACCCCTAAAAATCCAATTAAATTCTACGAAACCGGCGATGCTTTTACAGAAGCGTCGCCCGTTTCCGATTTTTCCAAACCCGCCGTTTTGACGATAAAATCAACCGCTTCTTTCGGCGAGTCGGTTAGGTGAATCAAGCCCAAATCTTCCGAGTTGATATTCTTTTCATTCAGCATCGTCGAAGTAATCCACGCCAACAATCCGCGCCAGTATTGCGAGCCGAACAGCACGACGGGAAAGTTGCGAATCTTGCGCGTTTGAATCAGCGTCAAAGCCTCGAAAAGTTCGTCCATCGTGCCGAAGCCGCCGGGAAAAATAACGTAGGCGTTCGAGTATTTGATAAAGACGGTTTTACGGACGAAGAAATATTTGAACGTCAGCGATTTGGTTAAGTAAGGATTTTCCTTCTGCTCGAAAGGCAGTTCGATGTTGCAGCCGACCGAAACTTTTTTCGCGTCGAACGCGCCGCGATTGGCGGCTTCCATAACTCCCGGACCGCCGCCCGTGATGATTTCAAATCCGGCTTCGGCAAGCAGTCTCGCGGTTTCCCGCGCCGCGATATAAAATTCGTTGTCTTCGGCAGTTCGTGCCGAGCCGAAAATC
>CAXTKJ010000107.1:7483-7694 GCA_964244835.1 uncultured Pyrinomonadaceae bacterium | reverse complement strand
GACGAAAATCGGGCAAGCCGCCGTGCTTGATTTGCGGCAGCAGCTTTACGCGCATCTTTTGAATCAGTCGGCTGATTTCTTTCAAAAACACCGTACGAATTATTTAGTTTCGCGGCTGGTGACAAGCTGTTCGGCAATCGAGATTTCCGTCGCTTCCAATCTACGCGACATTTTGCGCGAAGGTTTGATGCTGATATTTTTTCTCGCCGCC
>CAXTKJ010000107.1:6116-7473 GCA_964244835.1 uncultured Pyrinomonadaceae bacterium | reverse complement strand
GGTTGATGTTGGGCGCAATGATTATCGCGCCGATTATCGCGTTTTTAACCGCGAAATTCTCCAAAGCACTGCGGAAATTATCCGAAGAATTCGTCGAAAGCAACAAACTTTTATCTGACACGGCACAGGAAACTTTAACCAATCAAACTATCGTCAAAGCCTATTCCGCCGAAGCGCGTGAACAATTCCGGTTCACCGAAGTCGCCCGAAGAATCGCCAACGCGCACCGTCGTTCGGGCAGAGTTGCCGCGCTGTCGCCGCCGATTATCGAAACGGTCGGCATCGTCGTTATCGTTTCATTATTTTATTTCGGCTTGCGAGAAATCAACACCGGCAGAATGGAAGCCGCGCAGTTTTTCACGTTCTTATTTTTCCTTTTCCGAAGCTACGACCCGATGCGAAAACTGTCGCGCCAGCACAACCAAATCGTGCAGGCACTCGCCGCCGCCAAAGACGTTTGGGACGTTTTGGACGAAAACGACGCGATGCCGGAAAAACCAAACGCCGTCAGATTGGAATCTCTGAACAAGCAAATCGAGTTAAAAAATGTTTCGTTCAACTATCACAACGAAGCAAAATCCGTCATCAAAAACTTGAGTTTGACCGTGCCGAAAGGTCAGATGGTCGCGCTCGTCGGCGCGAGCGGCGGCGGCAAATCGAGTTTGATAAAACTGATTCAACGCCTGCACGATCCGTCGGAAGGCGCGATTCTGTGGGACGAAACGGATTTGCGCGACGCGAACTTAAAGAGCCTGAAAAAATGTATCGCGCTCGTGACGCAGGAAACCGTTCTTTTCAACGACACGATTCGCTACAACATTTCCTACGGCAACCCGCACGCGACCGACGCAGACGTTAAAGAAGCCGCACGAATCGCGTTCGCCGACGAATTCGTCGAAGAATTGCCGAACGGTTACGAAACCATCGTCGGCGAACGCGGCATCTTTTTATCCGGCGGACAACGCCAAAGAATCGCCATCGCCCGCGCCGTTTTAGTCAACGCGCCCGTTTTGATTTTAGACGAAGCGACTTCCGCGCTCGATGCCGAAAGCGAGCGATTAGTGCAGAAAGCGTTAGCTAATCTGATGCAGAATAAAACGTCAATCGTCATCGCGCACCGCCTTTCAACCGTCCGCAAAGCCGACAAAATCGTCGTCCTGGAACGCGGGCAAATCATCGAACACCACCAGCCCCTCCATCCGCAGCCGTTTGGCGATGAACTCGCGGGTGTTCTTGATCCCCACCACCTTGTGGGCGGGCGTATTGTAGTCGGCGACCTGACCCGAGATGACGATCCGGCCACGCGGGCGCATCATCGGCAGCAACACCGATGGCTACGGCTTCACGCAGAACCTGG
>CAXTKJ010000107.1:0-6106 GCA_964244835.1 uncultured Pyrinomonadaceae bacterium | reverse complement strand
CCGGTACGCACAAAGAGTTATTGGAGCAAGGCGGAACGTATAAAAAACTTTACGAACTGCAATTTGCGGAAGAGGAAATTTTATTGGTCAATTAATTTCGTGGTAAAATTGGCGCACCAAAAGGAGAATTATAAAAGCGATGACACCACAGGAAATTATCAACGAAATCCATAAACTGCCGCCGGTCGAACGCAAAGAAATTTTAGATTCGCTTTCGGAAGAATTAACCGAGAACGAAGCGGAAGATTTGCGGGTTCAAACGGCTTTGTTTGAAGCCGGACTTTTGCGCGAAATCAGACCTAATCGGTCGGGTAAAGTTGCTGATTTTAAACCTATTAAAATAGAAGGCGAGCCGCTTTCGGAAACGATTATGCGGGAGCGTCGCTGATGGATTTTTACTTTTTCGACAGCAGCGCGACCGTTAAAAATTACGTTAGCGAAACCGGCACGAATTGGGTAAAATCGGTTTTCGCCGGCATTCCGCAAAATGAGATATTGATGGTTTCCATTACCGAAGTCGAAGTTGTCGCGGCTATTTCGCGCCGACGCAAAGGTAAGACTCTAACGCCAAATGATGCAGGCGTTTTTATAACGCAGTTCAAAGTGGATTTTGCAAAAGATTTCAGCACGGTTGAAATCACGCCGAAAACATTTTCGCAGGCAGTTTATTTCGCCGACAAATATGCTTTGCGCGGTTACGATGCCGTCCAACTCGCGGCGGCTTCGGAAGTTTACACGAAACTTATCAATCTCAAAATTGATTTTAACACTTCGACTTTCACTTTTGTTTCCGCCGACGTTGAATTAAATACCGCCGCGCAGAACGAAGGAATGACGATTGAAAACCCGAACAATTACCCGTAAAAAAATTATGAAATCAATGACCGGATTCGGACGCGGCGCAGTTTCAAACGAAAACTTCGCTGTCGCCGTCGAAATTAAAACTGTTAATAATCGCTTTTTAGATTTGAATTTGCGATTGTCGAACGAACTGCAATCACTTGAAGCCAATCTGAAACGCGCTATAAACAGCCGCCTGTCGCGTGGTCGTGTTGACGTTTTCGTCAACTACGAACGCACGAGCGAGATCGTTTATGAACTGAATCGTCCTTTAATTACGGGATATATTTCCGCGTTGAAGCAAATGCAGGCGGAATTTAATCTAACGGGCGAGCCGGATTTTAATTACATCGCCCGTCTGCCGAACGCCTTGCAACCGAAAGCGGAAGATTTAAGCGATGAATTTACTGCGGCGATTGAAACAGCGGTTAATCTCGCGCTCGACGAACTCGAACAAATGCGCGAAGTCGAAGGCGAATCTTTGAAAACGGATTTGGAAAATCTGCTGGCGGAAATCGAAAGCCATCTACCGAAAATCGAATCGGAAAGCGCGAACGTCGCCGACGAATACGCGCAAAGATTGAAAAAGCGTATCGAAAATTTCTTATCGAAAAGCGATTCGCAAATCGAAGTTGACCAGGGCAGATTCGCGCAAGAAGTCGCGTATCTCGCCGATAAAAGCGACATCGCCGAAGAAATCACGCGACTGAAAAGCCACATCGAACAATATCGCGGCATCATTGCCGAAGAAAAAGAAGTCGGCAAACGGCTTGATTTTCTGACGCAGGAATTAAACCGCGAAGCCAACACCATCGCGTCGAAAACGAATAATCTGACCGTCAAAGAATCGGCATTGCAAATCAAATCGGCGATTGAAAAAATTCGGGAGCAAATTCAAAATGTCGAATAGTGGTGAGTGGTGAGTGGTGAGTGGTGAGTGAAAAACTCTTCCGAAACTCACCACTCACCACTCACCACTCACCACTCAAATGAAGGGCAATTTAATCATCATCAGTTCGCCTTCGGGCGGCGGCAAAGGAACTCTGATTAAAAGAGTTTTGCAATTCGTTCCGAACATCGGCTATTCGATTTCGTTTACGACGCGGGCGATGCGCGATGGCGAAACACACGGAAAGGATTATTTTTTCGTCAGCCGTGCCGAATTTGAAAGGTTGATTGAAAACGGTTTACTGCTTGAATACGCCGAAGTTCACGGGAACTTTTACGGCACTTCGATTGAGCAGGTGAAAACGCAAATTGAAGCCGGACGCGATGTGATTTTGGAGATTGATGTGCAGGGCGCGGCAAAGGTGCTTGCAGTTTTTCCTAAAGCCGTCAGTATTTTTATAATGCCGCCGTCCTACGCGATTTTAGAGGCGCGTTTGACGGCTCGCGCTACCGAAAACATTGATCATTTAACGCTTCGGCTCCGAAATTCATTCGTCGAAGTCAATCATTACACCGAGTTCGAATACGTCGTCGTCAACGATGAAATCGAAGGGGCGACCAATGATTTGCAGACGATAATTTTAGCGGAAAGACTGCGGCGCGATAGACAAGCGACCGTGATTCAAAGTATTCTAAATAGTTTCGATGAATCGAAAAGATCGAAAAATTAAGTTTACGGAGAACAAATTTTATTATGGTTGAAGAAACCGAACAGTTAGTCGAAGAAGCCGAAGCAAAACCGCGAGTCAATCCCGAAATTGACTCGAAATACCGAATGATTATTTTAGCGGCGCAGCGCAGCAAACAACTTCAGCGCGGCGCAAATCCGCGCGTTGATATGGATCCGCGCAAATCAAAAGCGACGCGCATTGCGATGAAGGAATTAGAAGCCGGCAAAGTTGATTTTGAATTGATCGGCAATCCGCTGATCGCCGACAAGGAAAATTCGTAACCGAAACCTTCGGCTTGACACCAATCGAAGTGATTCTGTATCTTAAAAGTTCGCTTTAGGGACACTCGAAGCGAACTTTTCACAGTCAGTTAGCTCAGTGGTAGAGCACTACCTTGACACGGTAGGGGTCAACAGTTCAAATCTGTTACTGACTACCATTTTTATACAAACAGCGGCGATGTTTACGCGGAACATCGCCGCTGTTTTTGTTGTTCCCAAATAACTGCGGTTCTCGCGCTATCCGATAAAAGTTTTGAAGTGAACGATGCGGAAGAAAGCCTTGCAATGTTAGTTCGGCGCGTTTTTTATTGTTCGACTTGCGAAAAACCCGTTCAAAATGTTAATCTTTTGCCTTGTCAAAATACTTTGACGCGGTAAAGACGACAGTTCAAATCTGTTGCCGAACACCATTTTTATTTTTGATACGATGCTTTCAAAGAACTTTGCAGTCTTTTTGCGAACTACTACGACGCGCTAAACACGGCGCGTAAATCGGCGTTTTATAAATGAACGCTAAGGCAAGGTCGCTCTTATCAAATCAAATCTGTTTAGTAGTAGTATTGTTAATCGTTAATCGTTGATTTAATTCGAGGGCTTCGCCAATCGTTTTGAGTCCCGCCTTCAGGCGGCTCAATCACTGCCGGTAAAGTTCATTGAATTCAATGCGAGCCGCCTGAAGGCGGGACTCAGAACAATTAATCATTAACAAAAATATGAGCGAAATTAACGTAAAAGTCGGAGAAAATCAGCGAAGTTTCCCTGCGCCCGTGAGCGTGGCGGAGGCTTTGAAATCGTTTGACCGCGATGCCGTCAAAAAATCGCTTGCCGCGAAGGTCAACGGCGAAGAGAGAGATTTGACTTACACGCTCGACGCAACTGACGAAGTTTTATCAATCGAACCGATTTTCGCCGAATCGCACGACGGTTTGGAATTGATCCGGCATTCGACCGCGCATTTATTGGCGGCGGCGGTGCTTGATTTGTTTCCGGGAACCAAGCTCGGAGTCGGTCCCGCGCTGATGGAAGATCCGCGCTACGGATATTATTACGATGTCATCGCGCCGCGCCAGTTGACCGAAACGGATTTGCCGAACATCGAGAAAAAAATGCGGGCGATGGCGAAACAAAATTTGCCGTATCGCCGCGAGGTTCTCCAGAAAGCCGAATTGGTCAAACTTTTTGAAGGACGCGAAGAGCCGCTCAAATGTCAGTTGATTGATGAGAAAGCCGACCAGACCGCGACCGCTTATTATATTGACAACACCGAGTTTGTGGATTTTTGTCTGGGTCCGCACGTCCCGAATACCAATAAATTAAAGGCTTTTAAGCTGCTCGCTCTGAGCGGCGCGTATTGGAAAGGCGACGCGGCAAACGCGCAGATGCAGAGAATTTACGGAACCGCATTTGCGACGCAGGAAGAATTAGACGCTTGGGTCAAGCAGCGCGAGGAAGCTGAAAAACGCGACCATCGCCGCTTGGGACGTGAACTTGATCTTTTTTCGATTCAGGAAGAATACGGGCAGGGTTTAATTCTGTGGCATCCAAAAGGCGCGGTTATTCGGATGGAGATGGAAAATCTTCTGAAAGAAGAATTGCAGAAACGCGGTTACAGTTTTGTTTTCACGCCGCACATCGCCAAACGCGAACTTTGGAAAATTTCGGGACACGAGGAAAACTACGCCGATTCGATGTTTGCGCCGACGCACGTCGAAGGCGACGACGGCACGGAATTCCGTCTGAAACCGATGAATTGTCCGTTTCACATCGGAATTTATAAGTCGAACCAGCGTTCTTACCGCGATTTGCCGCAGAGATATTCTGAAATGGGAACGGTTTATCGCGCCGAGCTTTCGGGAACGCTGCACGGTTTAATGCGCGTTCGCGGATTTACCGTTGACGACGCGCATCTGTTCGTGCGCCCTGACCAAGTGCGTGAAGAAGTCGCCGATTGTCTGGATTTCGCCATTAAGGTTTTTGAAACTTACGGTTTCGACAAGGTAAAATTCGAGCTTTCGGTGCGCGGCGACGCGGAAAATAAAGTTTATCTCGGCGCGGATGAAGATTGGGAAAACGCTGAAACTTCGCTTGCCAATGCTTTGAAAGAACGCGGTATTTCCTACGAGCGAATCGAAGGCGAAGCGGCGTTTTACGGACCGAAAATAGACATCAAAGTCGAAGACGCGATTGGTAGAATCTGGCAGCTCGGCACGATTCAGCTCGATTGGAATTTACCGGAGAGATTCGAGCTTGAATACACCGGCGAAGACGGGCAAAAACATCGCCCGATTATGGTTCACCGCGCTTTGTTCGGTTCAATCGAAAGATTTTTCGGCGTGTTGGTCGAACATTTCGCGGGCGCGTTTCCATTCTGGCTCGCGCCGGTGCAAATCGTGGTTCTGCCGATTACCGATAGAATCAACGATTATGCCGAAAGCGTCGTCAAAGAATTAAAGCAAGCTGGATTCAGAGTTGAAATCAACTTGAAATCCGA
Source organism: uncultured Pyrinomonadaceae bacterium (assembly GCA_964244835.1). GTDB lineage: Bacteria > Acidobacteriota > Blastocatellia > Pyrinomonadales > Pyrinomonadaceae. The sequence goes on along the minus strand of CAXTKJ010000107.1, from coordinate 875 downwards.
CAAGATCGGCGCGAAAATCCGCGACGCACAGCTGCAAAAAATTCCGTTTATGATCGTTTTGGGCGACAAGGAATTGGAAGAAAATAAAATCGCCGTGCGCGAAAAAGTGAAAGGCGATTTGGGCGCGATGACGCTCGACGAATTTATAGAAATAGCGCGAAAATTAAAAGAAACCCGCGCTATCGCAAACGGCTAAGTTCAAGTTTTGCGTTAACAGTCGGCATTACAACCTTTAATGCAAAACTTGAACTGTAAAAATTTAAGGAGAAATAAATATCGCTACCAGATTTAACAGAAATCGTCCCATCCGCCAACGCGGACCGCTTCATCGCACTAACGAGCGTATTAGAGTTCCGTCCGTGCGCGTGATTGACGAAGACGGCAACCAACTCGGCGTGATGGATTCGCGTGATGCCGTCCAACGCGCCCGCGAAGAAGGCAAAGATTTGGTCGAGGTCGCGCCGAACGCGAAGCCGCCCGTCTGCCGCATCATTGATTACGGCAAGTTTCTTTACGAAGAAAAGAAACGGGCGCACGAAGCCAAGAAAAAACAGGTGACGGTCGAGGTCAAGGAAATCAAGTTTCGACCGGGAACCGACGATCACGATTACGGCTACCGGATGGAACGCGCTCGCGGCTGGATCACCGGCGGCGACAAAGTTCGCGCCACCATCGCCTTTCGAGGGAGAGAGATGACGCACCGAGATTTGGGCGCGAATTTATTAGCCAAACTGCGCGACGATTTAGTTGACATCGCCGATGTCGAAGTTTCGCCGAAGATGGAAGGCTATCAGATGTTCGTCATCTTCGTGCCGAAGAAATCGGCAAAACCGTAAATAGATTTATTGATAGAAAAATAACGATTCAGAATTGCC
>CAXTKJ010000106.1:1799-8150 GCA_964244835.1 uncultured Pyrinomonadaceae bacterium | reverse complement strand
GGAAACGCCGTTAATGCCCACAAAATAATCGAAATCGCTAGAATCACCGTGCCGGCGCGTTTGGTGAACTGCCAGCCGTTGTTCAGCATATTCTGAATGACGTTACGCGCGTTCGGCAGACGATACGGCGGCAGTTCCATCACGAACGGCGGCGGCGGCGATTTCAAGATCGTCTTTTTCAAAATCCACGCGACGATGATCGCCGTGATGATTCCCAGAGCATACATCGCCAGCATCAAAACCGCGCCGACGGAAAGAAATCCGAAAAAGGTTTGACCGGCGAAAAACGTCGCAATCATTAGCGCATAAACCGGCAGACGCGCCGAACACGACATAAACGGCGCGATCATAATCGTCGCCAGTCTATCTTTCGGACTTTCAATCGTGCGCGTCGCCATAATGCCCGGAATCGCACAGGCGAAGCTCGACATCAGAGGCAGAAACGCTTTGCCGTGCAGACCGACTTTGCTCATCAGTTTGTCGAGCAGAAACGCCGCCCGCGCCATATAACCCGTGTCTTCGAGAATCGAGATAAAGAGAAAAAGCAGAAGAATCTGCGGCAGAAAAACCAGTACGCCGCCGACTCCGGCGATGATGCCGTCAACCAGCAGATCGGTCAGCAAGCCTTCAGGCATCTGCGCCCGCGTGAAATCACCCAACGCGCCGAATCCGGCTTCGAGCAAATCCATCGGCAGCGTCGCCCACGAAAATATCGTCTGAAAAACCAGCAAAAGAATGCCGATGAGAATTATCAAACCGAAAAATTTATGCGTCAGAATGCGGTCAATTTTTTCCGAAAGATGTCGTTCTTCGGTCGGTTTGTGCTTGACCGATTCCTGATAAACGTCGGAGATAAAATTGTAACGGGCGAAGATTTTTTTATTGATTGCGCTGTCGTCCTGTAAGCTGAGATGGATAAAATCAGTTTCGTCAGTTGTTTCTGAGAAGATTTGTTCGCTCGTCAGCGTTTGATTCTTCGCGGCTTCGTGAACTTTTTCGCCGAGTTCTTCGATGCCGATTTTCTGCGTCGCACGGACTTCGACGACCGGAACTTGCAATAGTTTGGCGAGTTTTACGACATCAATTTCCAGGCTCTGTTTTTCAGCGGCATCAACCATCGTCAAGGCGATGACGAGCGGAATTTTATATTCGAGAAGCTGCGTAACGAGATAAAGATTGCGTTCGAGATTTGTCGCGTCAACGACGGCGATGATCGCATCGGGTTTCGGCAAATCCGCGAGTTTGCCGGTCAAAACGTCGCGGGCGATCTGTTCGTCCATCGAAGTTGCGTCGAGGCTGTAAAGTCCGGGCAAATCAATCAGTCGCGCCGCGCCGTCGTTCAATTTCCAAACGCCTTCCTTGCGCTCGACGGTTACGCCCGAATAATTCGCTACCTTCTGCCGCAAGCCGGTCAGCGCATTGAACAAAGTCGTTTTGCCCGCATTCGGATTGCCCGCCAGCGCGATGACATAATTTTCCCTGTGAGTTTTTTCGTTCAGTGATTTTGTTTCCCGAACGGCGGTTTCGTTGATTTTCGGATTCATCGCGGCGTGTCGGCTTCTAAAGTCTGAATTTCTATCGTGTCTGCTTCATTTTTCCGCATCGCCAAATGATAACCGCGTACGCGAATTTCCAGAGGATCGCCGAACGGCGCGGATTTTATCATTCGGATAAAAACGCCGGGAACGATTCCCATTTCCATCAGACGCTTCGTGATCGGGCTGTCGCCGTTGACGTTCAAAACTTTAGCGGTCGCACCGATTGGCAAACTGGTCAGATTCATTGTTTTGATAAAACGATTTTTCGATTAGTCTGAATTGATTTTATGCAAATTGAAATCAAATTTCAATTTCAACAAAGCGAAATAACTTGAGATTTATAAAATCAACATCCGAGATTGGCGGCAAGGCAGAACCGACTGCGTGAGCGGGCGGGTTTTCCGTCGCACAAAACCCGCCCGCTCACGCAGTCGGTTCTGCCCGTCTAATTTTATTTGGCTGGTGTTTCGACAATTTTTTCCGAAACGAGGTCGGCTTGATAAGTTCCGAAAGTGAAGCGCAAAGGCAGACGCTTTTCGTCATTGCTCAACCACAGGCGCAGATTGTATTGGTCAATCGCCGGATTGCCGGTGCTGATGGAAATGAGTTGGGCGGCGACGGTTTCGCCGCGCAGATTAATGATCGAAGCGGTCGCCGGTCGCAGCGTGAAAACGTAAGATTTTTCGTCGAGAAAAACCGCGACGCGGGTATCGTTAACCGGATTCGTTAAATCTTTGCTCGGCTTTAGATTAAATGAGCGAACGGCGTAAGCCAACGACAAAATGCTGTGAGTGCCGACCGGAATTTCTATTTGATTGCCCTTGTTGCTCACCACAAAACCGTTCGTCTGATTGAATAAAAGCTGTTGGTTAAACTGCCCTAACGCACCGCTCGATTTCAATTCGATCTGCTGTGTGGCGAGCGATTCGGGATTGACCTGCGCCCGAATCGTGTCGTTTAATCTGAAAATTTGTTGATTCGGTTGAGTCTCCATCACCGTCGCCGTCAAAAGCAGGCTGTCCTGACCCGAATACTGTTTGCGTTCCTTGGCTTGTAAATCAATCAACCCGACTAACTGCCCGTTGTTCGTAATTTGATATTCGAGCGTTTCGCCCAGCACGAACGGCAATTCTTTTGATAACGGCAAATTTTCGATATACGGAGTCGGCGTAACAATCGGCTTCGGCGTAACTTGCGGTCGCGGCGTTGGCGAACCGATGGGAATCGGCGACGCGGAGGCTTCCGGTTCGGTCATTTGAATACTGGCGATTTCGGCGCGGAATGCTCCTTTAGCGGTGGCGAATCGAATCAAAACCGGAATTCTTTCCTCGTCGGTCGTGAAATTTATTTTGAGATTCTTAATGCCGTGTTCGGATAAAAAAACGCTTTCGACGGTCGAGACGTTCGTATCGAATTCGCCAATCGTGTTTTTGAATTTTTCGGTTTTGCCCGTGTTTAAGAAGACGGCATTGTAGGTTTTGTCGTCTTCCTGAAACGCGAAAGTTCCGCTGCCACTGCTGGTTCTCGCCTGATAAATAACGGTCAGCAAATCGTTATAGGCGGTCGTATTGACCGTGTAATTGCTGATTGTTTCCTTCGGCGTAACTTCCGTATTATCAGTTTTGCGAACATAAAGCGGCAATCCTGAATCGGCGGCGGCAAACGTCGTGCGCGTTTCGTCAATCAGATAAAACGCGCTGACGAGTTCGTTGGTTTTGATTTTCGAGAATAACTCAACCGCATCTTTTTCGCCGAGCTTACCCCGTGAAACGACGTGCGTTTCGGCGTAAGCGACATTGTTCAAATTGGCGAACGAGACGTTGTAAGTCAGCCGTTCTCCGATGCGAAACGGGGTCGGCGGCAGAGTTTGAATTTTATTCGGCGATTGCGCGGCGGCGATTTGAAAATTATAAAAAGCGAGTGCGCCAAAAAAAACGACGCTGAGAATTAACGCCGTTCGCGCCGTAATCCGAAAAAATTCTTTGATTTGCTTGAGGTTTGTTGGAAGTTTAAGTTGACTCATTAAAAATTCAGACGCTTTCCGTCTCTTCTAAAATTTCGCGCACGGCGGCGATTCTGTCTTTCGCCTGCGTAATCGGACGACCGATGACCAGATAATTCGCGCCTGCCGCCAACGCTTCGCCTGCCGTCGTTACACGCTTTTGGTCGTCGAAAGTTTCAGGTTTTCCGCTTCTGATTCCCGGCGTAACGATCAGAAATTCTCTATTTTCCACGTTTCGGCGAATCAAATCAACTTCGAGCGGCGAAGCGACCACGCCGTCCAAACCGCTTTCCGCCGTCAACCGCGCCAGTTTTGTAACCTGTTCGCCCGTTTCCGCTTCGATTCCGGTCTGCTGTAAAGTTTCCCGGTTGGAACTGGTCAACACGGTTACGCCGATGATTTTCGGTTTTTCCAGCGATTCTTTTTCGCAAAATTCGCCGACCGCTTCGACGGTTCGCCGCATCATTTCCGCGCCGCCGAGCGCGTGAACATTAAACATCCAAACACCGAGCCGCGCGACTTCAATCGCCGCTTTGGAAACCGTGTTCGGAATGTCGTGAAATTTCACGTCCAAAAAAACTTTGTTTCCCGCTTCAACCGTCTCTCGAACGAAAGATGCGCCCGCCGCCGTAAAAAGTTGCAGCCCGATTTTAAACGCGCCGACTTCGCCGTGCAGTTCCGCGATTATTTCACGCGCTTCGGCGGCAGTTTCGACATCGAGCGCGACGATGATTTGGTCTTTCGCTTCTGATACTTCAAACATATTTCGATTATTCAATCGCTTTGTAAATCCGTTCGCGGAGAAATACGCTCAAACGGCGCGAGCCGCCGGTGAGAAGTTGGTTCTTTTCCAGTTTGAAATGTTGAAACGGCAAAGAGGTTTCGATTTTTGCGGTTTTCCTTTTTTTCAAAAATTCCATACACTGCGCTCCGGCTTCCTTCGATTCGAGCGCGGCGGCGCGGGCGTTGTTCGCGCTTTCTTCGCTGTCTGTCAGTTCATAAATCACGCTCTGCATAAACCACGCATCGGCGTATTTAATGTCGAGCGCAACCGCCGCCTGAAAATGAATCAGTGATTGTTCATACTTCCCTTTTTGAAAATAAACCGCACCGATCAGATATTGTATTTCCGGCGCGTTCACATTTTCCAGAGCCTGTTTAAATGCCGCCGACGCTTCCGCCCAATTCGATTCGTAAGCCGCCAGCATTCCCCAAACATAATTGACGCAGAATTTTTTCTCCGCGTCGGCAGCCAGTACGCTCAACAATTTGCGGGCTTTTTCCGTTTCGCCCGCGTCGCCGTAAATCGTGCCGAGCAACAGTAAAACTTTCGCGTTCGGCGGTTCGATTTCAAATGCCTGTTCGAGACTTTTCTGCGCCGCGTCGAATCTATCGGCGCGGTAAAGATGTTCGGCGATGAAGACGAGCAGCGGAACATTGGTCGGCGACAAAAGCGCGGCGCGTTCTAAATTCAGGAATGCCTGCTTTTCTTCCTTTTCGTGCAGCAGTTTGATGCCTTCTTTGACCAAATGCGCGAAAAGCTCCATCTGTTTCGCGCCGTGCGCGGCGAAGATTTCGCTTAGAAACTTTTCCTGTTTGTTTTTCGCCGTCTGTTTTTCTTTTTTGTCGGTGAGCAGTTCAAACGTATGACGGCTCAAAAGTTCCGACATATCGGGATTGACGGTTTCGAGCGTTTCAAAAAACGACTGCAAAAGCGTGTGGTCGCGCTGAAAGGATTTGGCTTCGCGGCTGATAAATTCCAAAGCCATCGCCAACTGTTCCGTTACCTGCGCGAGCCGCAGTTCGAGCAGTGAAACTCTCTCTAAAATATGATCTTCGTAATAAGACGGAACGTAATTCGTATCGTATTTCAAAGACTGCGGAAACACGACGAGCAGCAAACGAGTGCCGCATTTACGGCAAATCGTCTCGCCGAGTTCGTTCGCGGCGCGGCAGTTCTGACAGTAGCAGGCGATTTTTTTTTCCACTCTTATTTTAAATGAGAGATGAGAAATGAAAGATGGAAATTGTAATCACAAATTTCTCATTTCTCATCTCTCATTTATCTTCAATCCAAGTCCAAAGGATTTTTGAAAGGCTTGTCCGAATCGGTGTCGGCGCGTTTAAGGGCTTCCTGAAATTTTTCTTCTAAAATTCGCTGGCGGTCTTTTTGCGACGACATTTCCTGCGCGAACAGATTTTCGCGCTGCTCTTTTTGTTTGGCAAGGTCGCCCTTCAAATCCTCGAACGAGCCGAGTTTTTTGGCTTTTTCCTCGTGCGCCAGAATCGCGCCGGTCTGCGCGTCAACGGTCAGCGTCGCGTCGCAGCACGGGCAGATGATGGTGAATTTTTCCATAAAAATTGATTAAGGCTTCACGCCGACGGCGCGTAGAATTTCGGCGGCAGTGGCTGATTCCGGTTTTTCGACCGCGCCTTTCGGCATCGTCAGTACTTTTCCGTTCTTTAAATAAACCTTCGTGATTGGATTTTCGATGTCGGCGAAAGTTCTTTCGATTTTCGAGAGCGTCGGGTTATTTCTGAAAACGCGCGTTTCGATGGGAACGCCCTGCGCGTTCATCGTGCTGGAAAGTTCGGAATTGTCCGGCGCGGGATTCGGAGTCGCTTTGATAGACGGAATCGGCGCGGCGTTCGTATCGCCGCCGCCTTTCGACTTTAATCTTTCCACATTTCTCCGGCTGACCGACGAAACTTCGGTCAACGTCTGATTCGCGTCCGGCGCGTTTGCGGCGTTAATGTTCGTTTGATTAACGGCAGACGGCGGAATCACGTTCGGCTGATTCGCCGGTAAAG
>CAXTKJ010000106.1:0-1789 GCA_964244835.1 uncultured Pyrinomonadaceae bacterium | reverse complement strand
ACACTGACGTTTTGAACATTTGAATTATTGTTTGCTTTAGCGGCGTTCGATTCGACATTTGCCACATTTGAGCCGCCGCAGCCCGCCATAAAAACCGCTAAAAGCGTGGGATAAATAAACTTTTTCACTCGAAACTCCTTAACTTTTCCTGCAAACCGGCTTTCACCGTCTGCCATTCCGAATCAATAATACTGAAATAAACCGTATCACGAAAGCGTCCGGCATCGGTTATTATATGCTGCCGGAAAATTCCTTCCTGCTTCGCGCCGAGCCGCAGAATCGCGCTTCTCGATTTTTCATTCAGCACGTCGGTTTTCAATTCGACGCGAATACATTTCCACGTTTCAAAAGCGTGCGTCAGCATCAGAAGTTTGGCTTCGGTGTTGATGCGCGTTCGCTGCCATTTCGGATTAATCCAGGTCCAGCCGATTTCGGCGCGGCGATGTTCAGGCGCGATATTTCCGAAACGGGTCGAGCCGATGATGGTACCGGAAGACTTTTCAATCGTCACGAACGGCAGCGAAGATTTGCGCTCGAATTCGCCGAGCGCGGTTTCGATATAACCGAGCATATCTTCCTTCGACCTGATAACGGTCGGTATCAAACTCCACAAAGATTCGTCGTTCGCCGCCTCATAAAGTTCGGCTAAATGATTTAACTTCAACGGCGCGAGTTTAACGAATTCGCCTTCGAGTGTCATTGGTCTGATTTGCATATAGTTAATTGCGTTTGTTGTTTCGTCTAAAGACAGAATGACGCTGGCTGACCAAAATGCGGCATTTGCAAAAGACGGCGCGGTGTTGTCTTAAGACGGAATGGCTCCGTCTTAAGCCGCCGTCATTCTGTCTTAGACAGAACCGCGCCGTCTTAAGACAGAATGGCTGCGTCTTATCATCGTGCCGACTCGATTTGTCAATAAAGATGGCAGCCAGAGCAATTTCGGGCTTTTTTGAAGGCAGAAACCCGCGCGTGAGCAAGGGTGCAGAAAGTTCAGGTTGCGGCACCCTTGCTCACGCGCGGGTTTCTGCCATAGCCGGCAATCTGGAATTTGCTCTAAAGCGTCTTTTCCATTACCCAATCAATCTGCGGGTCTGAGCCGAGTTGAAAAACGTGCGTTCCGACTTTCGAGAAACCGATTTTTTCATAAAACTTCTGCGCCCGGAAATTAAATTCCCAAACGCCGAGCCACATCGTTCGATAATTTTTCCGCGTCGCTTCGGCGAAACATTCGTTCATCAAATCGCGGGCGATGCCTTTGCCGTGAAAGTTTTTGTCAACGTAAAGCCTTTGCAGTTCAATCGGGTTCGCGTCCGACACGCATTCTTCCGTCGAATTTTCCTGCAATTTCGCGTAGCCGATTATTTCCCCGCCGATTTCCGCGATAAAGAATATCGAATTTTCGTCCGTCAATTCCCTTTCAAATGCTTCGACACTCATAAATTCAGCGATATAAGCGTTCATATCTTCCGGCGCATTCAAAGGATTTCCGGCAAAAGTGTCGTTAAAAATCTGCACGGCAAGCGGCGCGAGCGCGGCGGCATCGGCATAATCTCCGCGTCTGATTTCGATTTCGTTCATCCCTTAATTGTTTTATCCGGGCGTGTTTTTTGCAACCCGAACACGAAAGATTATAAAGTCTAAATGCGAATCAAGAATAGAAAATTTGCCTTTGCTTAACTCTATTTACTTTGCGTCTTTGCGCCTTAGCGGGAAACCACTTTTGTTTTTCCCGCTAAGGCGCAAAGACGCAAAGTAAGACAAAGAGAAGATTTAACATTTTGATTTTCTA
>CAXTKJ010000105.1:0-8757 GCA_964244835.1 uncultured Pyrinomonadaceae bacterium | reverse complement strand
GTGGTGCGGCGGAATTCCCGTGCCGACCGACGCGCCGCCCGCCGTCGGGTTTGACGATGTAACATACGGATAAGTTCCGTGGTCAACGTCGAGCAGCGTCGCCTGTGCGCCTTCTAATAAAATCTTTTTGTTTTCCCGTTTGGCTTCCGCGAAAAAGTGCGAAGTTTCGCAGACGAACGGGCGCAGACGTTCGGCGAGCGCGGAGATTTCATCGAAAATCTGGTCGGCGTAAAGCGGCGGCTGTCCGTAAGTTACGATGATGCGGTTGGCTTCTTCGAGATTGCGTTCGATGCGTAATTTCAAAAGTTCGGGAACGAGCGCGTCGGAAACTCTGATGCCTCGCCGTCCGGCTTTGTCTTCATACGCGGGACCGATGCCGCGCAGAGTCGTGCCGATTTTTTCGTTGCCGAGACGCTCTTCGGAAGTGTGGTCGAGGGCGCGGTGATAAGGCATGATCAGATGAGCGCGGCTCGAAACCTTCAATCTTTCCGGCGAAATCGAAATGCCCTGGAGTTGCATCTGATCAACTTCTTCAAAAAACGCTTTCGGATCAATCACCATTCCGTTGCCGAGAACGCAGATTGATTCTTCGTGAATGATTCCCGACGGCAAAAGCCTCAGAACGAACGCTTTGTCGCCGACATAAACCGAATGTCCGGCGTTGTGTCCGCCCTGGTAACGCGCCACGATGTCGAAGCGGTCGGCTAATAAATCCACAACTTTTCCTTTTCCTTCGTCGCCCCATTGTGCGCCGATGATGACAATAATCATAATTTTTGACGGTTAATAAAATCGAATGTTTTACAAACAGATATTATCGGCAGGAACGCTTTTTATTTGCAAATCTGAGAATCCGATTAGCGTTTTTCGATTCGCATTTTCATTCCGAATTTCGGGCGCAACGTGATCATCGCCTGCGTCGCAACTTTCTGTTCGGGCATCAAACTCAATTTCCATTTCCTTCCCAAATTTGCCAGCAGCAGAACGCCTTCCATCCACGCGAACTGCTCGCCGATGCAATTTCGCACGCCTTTGCTGAAAGGGAAGTAGATAAATTTATTGCCCGCTTCCTTGATTGATAAATTTTCCCAGCGTTCGGGAACGAACGAATCGGGATTTTCCCAGAATCTAGGGTCGCGGTGCATTACGAACGGGCTTGCCAGCACGAGCGATTTTTCAGGAACTCGAAAGCCGTTAAATTCGTGCGCTCCGGTCGCCAGTCTGCCAACCGTCCACGCGGGCGGAAACAGGCGCATTGATTCGGCTAAAATTTGTTCGGTGTATTTCAGGCGCGGATAATCTTCGGGCGTTAAAGATTTGTCGCCTAAAACTTCGTCGAGTTCGTGGTGAAATTTTTTCTCGGCTTCCGGGTTTTGCGACAACAGATAAAAAGTCCACGTTAGAGCGTTAGCGGTCGTTTCGTGTCCGGCGAGGAACAGCGTCAGACATTCGTCGCGCACTTGTTTGTCGGTCATCGCGCCGCCGGTTTCTTCGTCCTGCGCCAGCAAAAGCATCGAAAGCAAATCGCCCGTGTCTTCGCCTGATTCGCGGCGTTCGTTGATGATTTTATAAATCACTTCGTCTAAAGTCTGACGCGCTTTTTTCAACCTTTTGATTGGCGGCAAGGGAAGTTTTTCCAGGATTTCTGAAAACGGCAGCACCATAAAATTGAACATCGAAACGATCACCGACATCGCCGCGCCGACCTGTGCCGCGTCGCCTTCGACGTTCGCGCCGAACAAAGTTTTGCCGACGATATTCAGCGTCAGACGCATCATCTCGCGGTCAACATCGCGCACTTCACCGTCGCACCATTCGTTGGAGATTTTGTCGGAAAACTCGATCATCGCTTTCGCATATTCATTGATACGGGCGCGGTGAAACGCCGGTTGAATCATTCGCCGCTGGCGCAGATGAAATTCCTTTTCGCTCGTCAAAAGTCCTTCGCCCAAAAGACCTTTGGCGCGTTGGAGTGCGCGACCTTTGATAAATTTTGCGTGGTTCGTAACCAATAAATCACGAATCAAATCGGGATGATTAACCAGAAAAGCCTGCACCGGTCCGACTTTGAAAGTCGTTACATCGCCGAGCTTTGAAATTTTGGTTAAAAAATCCGTCGGGTTTTTGCGAAACGAGCGAAAATGTCCGCCGAAAAGATCGGCTTTGACGGTCGGCGGCGAGATTTGCATTTCAGGTTTCATCGAATTGATTTTAGTCTTTTAGAAATTTTCGCACAAAACTGGTATTTTTATAATCATTATGACAGAAGCAAAAGTTAAGAAAGTGAAACCGGATATTCGTGCGATTACGCGGCTTGTGCCGCCGAGCGGAAATCTCGTGCAGGGACAGTCGGAACTGCCGATTGACCCGCAGCTGGCGAAAGAAGCGGCGGAAATTATCGCCGCCAGCCAGAACCATTACGGCGGTTCGGAAGGCGATTTAAATTTGCGGAAAGCCGTCGCCGAAAAAATTAAAAAGTATAACGGCATCGAAGTTGACGTTGATGCCAAACCGCTCGAAATAATGATTACGAATGGCGGTACGGGCGCGTTGATCGGTATCGCACAATCGTTTCTGCGCGGAAAGTCAGCACTCGTTTTCGAGCCATATTATCCGTATCACCGCAAAATCCTGGAAGAATTCGGCGGCAAAACCGAGACTTTTGAATTGGACGAAAAACTGACTTTTGAAAAAGACGCGCTGCTTGTACGCTGCAAGGAATTAAAAAACCGCAGCGAGTTTCCCTTGAAAGCGATTATCGTCTGCACGCCCGCCAACCCGTCGGGCAAAGTGATGACGCAGACCGAACTCGAAGCGATTGCCGATGTCGCCAAAGAGTTAGATTTGATGGTCGTCTCCGACGAAGTTTATGAGCATTACGTCTATGGCGAAAATCCGCATATTCCGATTGCGACGCTGCCGGGAATGTGGGAGCGAACCGTTACGGTCAATTCGTTTTCCAAATCGTGGAACATTTCCGGCTGGCGTTTGGGCTACGCATACGGTCCCGGAAATCTGGTTCAGCCGATCAACAATGTCGCCAACATCGTCAACGTCTGTCCGGCAACGCCTTTGCAAGCCGCGCTCGCCAAAGTTTTGATGGCTGATTCGGATTATTACTCAAAACTGCGCGAAAAATTTGAAACGAAACGCCGGTTTTTCGGCGACGCGATCACCGATCTGGGTTTCAAAATCTACAATTCCGGTTCGGCGTTTTATCTCTGGACGCGCATTCCCGAAGAGTTCGACGACGCAATCAAATTTAATGAAAAGTTAATGGAGAACGGAGTCGGCGCAACTCCGGGCAGCGCGTTCGCCGATTCGGACGATTGGGATGCCTATATGCGAATTTGTATCGCCCGCGAGGATTCGATTCTGGAAGGCGCGTTGGAGAAAATCAAAACGGCTTTACGTTAGATGGTAGAATAATTTCGAGGTGGATTTACGATGCAGACAGCCGAACAAATTCTTGAAACCGTGCGGACATTGCCGAAACCGGAACGCGAGAAATTTTTCGAGCTAATTGAAGCCGAGAAAAACAGAAAAACCATCAATCAAGATGAACTGAATAAGAAAAACGAAAAATTTCAACGCGCGTTGCAGTGGGTCGAGAAACATAAGGCGGAATACGACGGGAAATTTGTCGTTCTGGACGGGAACGAGTTAGTCGCCTGTGGCAACGAGGCAAAAACCGTCTATGAGGAAGCCAGAGCCAAAGGCTATCACACGCCTTTTTTGAAAAGAGTAAAGAACAAAGAGGATTTGCCGTTCGGAGGTTGGTAAGTGGCAGAAATTTTAGAGTTTGACGCGGTTCACGAATACAGTCTTTTCAAAATCGGCATCGCGGTTGATGCGACTTTGCGAAACGGAGATTTCAGCGTCGAAATTGATTCGAGAATTGACACCGGCTCAACTTACTGCGTTTTTGAAAGACATTATGGCGAAACATTAGATTTCAATGTTGAAAGTGGTATTGCCGTCAGTATCGGCACGGCGACCGGAAGTTTTCGAGCTTTCGGACACGAATTGATTCTTTCGGTTCTCGGCATCGAAACCGTTTCGACCGTTTATTTCGCCGAAAGCGATTTGTTTGACCGCAATGTTCTGGGCAGAATCGGCTGGCTCGACCGCGTGAAAATGGGGTTGATCGAGCGCGAAGGCAAATTGTTTTTGAGCGAACACGCAAAATAATGTTTCGCAAAATCCTCAAATGGTTCGGTTATTTTCTGCTCGGCGTAATTTTTATTCTCGCCGGAATTTATATTTATTTATCAATGCAGACAGGCGAAAAAGCGATTGAACGCGAGGTTTTTAAACGGGAAGGCTCGCGTTTTTTAGTTTTCGCGCATCGCGGCGGCGGCGGACTTCATCCTGAAAATACGTTAGGCGCGTTCGAGTATTCGGCGCAGATGGGCGCGGACGTTCTCGAACTCGACGTGCATTCGACCGCCGACGGAATGCTCGTCGTGATGCACGACGGAACGGTTGACCGCACGACCGACGGCACGGGCAAAATCGGCGAAATGACGCTCGAAGCCGTCAAAAAACTCGATGCCGGTTTTCCATTCACGTCTGACGGCGGCAAAACTTACCCGTTTCGCGGGCAGGGAATTCAAGTTCCGACGCTTGAAGAAGTGTTCGCCGCGCTGCCCGAAATGACTTTCAATATCGAACCGAAACAAGCCGAGCCTTCGATTACAAAACCGCTTTGCGAAATGATTCGAGCCAGGAAAATGACGGATAAAGTCATCGTCGGTTCGTTTCGGCAAACGGCGATTAATGAATTCCGACAGTTTTGTCCCGAAGTTGCTACATCCGCCACGCCTTCGGAAGTTACCGATTTTCTGGCGCGTTCAAAAACCGGCATCAGCGCGTCTTACACGCCGCCGTTTCAGGCTCTGCAAGTACCGCGTAATCTCGGCAGTTTGTCGGTTGTAGATAAAAATTTTGTCGAAAACGCGCACCGTAAAAACTTAAAAGTTCACGTTTGGACGATCAACGAAACGACGGATATGCAGCGTTTGATTGAAGTTGGCGTGGACGGAATTATGACTGACTATCCTGACAGATTATTGAATTTGCTCAACCGTTCGCAGAACAAATAGAAACCTTTTTCAACTTGAGGCAGAAGCCCGCGCGTGAGCAAGGGCGCACGACCTTGAAACATCTGCGCCCTTGCTCACGCGCGGGCTTCTGCCCGATTATTCAGAAATGAAACTTGCTCTAATGCGCTACGCCAGACCGTTCCGCGCAATGACTTCTTTGTAAAAATCCGCGCTCAGTTTCGGCATTCGTTTCTGCGTTTGATAATCAACATAATGCAGACCGAAGCGGTTCGTATAGCCGTCCGCCCACTCGAAATTGTCCGTCAAACTCCACAGAAAATAACCTTTCACGGGAACTCCTTCAGCGGTTGCTCGCTGGAGCTGCGTTAAATAATTTCTGAGGTACATCACGCGGTCGGTATCGTAAACTCTGCCGTCCGCCGCCGGAATGTCAGACGATGAACAGCCGTTTTCGGTGATGTAAATTTCCTTCGCGCCCCAAATTTTATTGACGTGGCGCGGTCCCCAATAAAGTGCTTCGGGTCCGATGGAAAGCCACGGCGAAGCCATATGCGGAAATGAAGGCGGATGCGGCACGACCGCGAAACCCTGCTTCGAGCCGTCAGCGCGAACATAAGTCGGCGTGTAAATGTTGATGCCGACGAAATCGAGCGGGCTGGAAATCGTTTTCAACTCTTCAGAGGTGTATTTCGGCGCGTCTTTGCCGGCGTTTTCCAGATACAAATCGGTGTATTTGCCTTCCTGAATGACGGTCATATACTGCGCGTTTAATTGGCGCGCCGCTTCCGCTGCGGCTTTGATGTGTTCCGCCGTTTCAAACACGGGACAGCAAATCGCCATATTTTCCGCGAGTCCGATTTTCGTTCCCGCCTTTGCTTTCGCGCGAATCGCCTGCACCGCGAGTCCGTGTCCGAGAACGGCGTGATGGCGCGTTTGATTAAATCTGGCGGGCGGCAATTTTAAGCCGGGAGCGTGAATGCCGATGCGATAACCGAGTTCGACGAACGCGCCGAATTCGTTGATCGTGAAAAAATGCTTGACGCGATCAGACAGCCTTTCGGCGACATAACCGGCGTAATTGCCGAACGCTTCTGAAGTTTCGCGTCCTTCCCAACCGCCGTATTTGTCCTGTAAAGCCTGCGGCAAATCCCAGTGGTAAAGCGTCGCAAACGGCTCGATTCCATTCTTCAAAAGCTCGTCAACCAGTTTGTTATAAAAATCCAAACCTTTCGGATTCGGCTGTCCCGCGCCGTTCGGGAAAACTCTCGACCACGCAATCGAAAAGCGATAAGTTTTCACGCCGAGATTCTTCATTAACTGAATATCTTCCTTGTAGCGATGATAATGATCGGTCGCCACATCGCCGGTCGCGCCATTGACGGTTTTTCCCGGTGTGCGCGAAAAAGTGTCCCAAATCGTCGCGCCGCGTCCGTCTTCGTTGACCGCGCCTTCAACCTGATAAGAAGCCGTCGCGCTGCCCCACAAAAAGCCGTTCGGAAATTTGCCCGCGTCGGTTTGTCGGAAAGACGCTGGTTCAATATCCGCTTGGTTCGCGCCCTTCGTCGGAATCGCCGCTGCGCCGAGCGCAGCCGCTCCCATAATTTTGGCAAAATTACGCCGTGAAAACTTCATTGGTTTTTCTCCTGTTTGATTTAAGATTTTAGACTTTTGAATTTTATCTCAATTTGCAGATAGATGAAATAAAAAATTCGGAACAGGTAAAAAATGCGAATCAAGAGTAGAAAATTTGCATTTACTTAACTCTTTTACTTTGCGTCTTTGCGCCTTGGCGGGAAAAACAAAAGCGGTTTCCCGCCAAGGCGCAAAGACGCAAAGTAAGACAAAGAGAAGATTTAACATTTTGATTTTCTACTTTTGATTCACATAAAAGGTAATAGGTCAGAAGTAATAACTTTTCACCTCTCACCTCTCACTTATTCCGAATAAGTATCGCCGATTTCTGGAAATCGCTCTTGATTTGCGACTGATATATAACCCAATCTACATTGTAACGGCTTCGCGGTATTCACCCCAAACTTTCCTTAATCGGTGCGAAATTTCGCCGACGGTAACGTAACTTTCGACGCATTCCAAAATTTTCGGTAAAAGATTCTCGTCCGTTCGGGCGGCTTCTTCCAATTTCGCAAGAGCGTTTTCGGCTTTCGCGTTGTCGCGTCGGTCGCGGACGGCGCGGAGTCGTTCTATTTGATTTCGTTCAATCGCTTCGTCAACTCTGAGCGTCGGAATCGTTTCGTCTTCCTGAATCTGGAATTTATTCACGCCGACGACGATTGCGTCTTGTTTCTCGACGGCTTTTTGATATTGAAACGCGGCTTCCTGAATTTCCCTCTGCGGATAACCGTTTTCGATTGCCTTTAACATTCCGCCCTGCGCGTCAATCTTCTCGATGTATTCGACGGCTTTGCGTTCCAATTCGTTCGTCAATTCTTCAATCGCATAACTTCCCGCGAGCGCGTCAACGATGTCGGCAACGCCGGATTCGTGCGCGATCACCTGCTGAGTTCGCAGAGCGATTCGCGCCGCCGTTTCAGTCGGCAAACTCAACGCTTCATCCATTCCGTTCGTGTGAAGCGATTGCGTTCCGCCCAGAACCGCCGCCAACGCCTGAATCGTCGTTCGCACGATATTCACTTCCGGCTGCTGCGCCGTTAAGGTTGAACCGGCGGTTTGCGTGTGGAAACGAAGCATCAAAGATTTCGGATTCTTCGCAGAAAACCTTTCGCGCATAATCTTCGCCCAAAGCCTTCGCGCCGCCCGAAACTTCGCCACTTCTTCCAACAAATTCAGATGTGAATTAAAGAAAAACGACAGTCGCGGCGCGAAATCATCAACCTTCAAACCGACCGAAATCGCCGCGTCAATGTATGCGATGCCGTCCGCCAGAGTGAACGCCAATTCCTGCGCGGCGGTCGAACCGGCTTCGCGGATGTGGTAGCCGGAAATCGAAATCGTGTTCCAGTTCGGCACTTCCGCCGCACAAAAAGCAAACGTATCGGTAATCAACCGCAGCGAAGGTTTCGGCGGATAGATATAAGTTCCGCGAGCGATATATTCCTTCAAAATATCGTTCTGAATCGTTCCCTGAACCTTGTCGAACGCGACATTCTGCTTTCGCGCCACCGCTAAATACAAACAAAGCAGCGTCGAAGCCGTCGCGTTAATCGTCATCGAAGTCGAAACCGTATCGAGCGGAATGCCGTCAAACAGCGTCAGCATATCGTCAAGCGAATCAATCGCTACGCCGACTTTCCCGACTTCGCCGCCCGCCAATTCATCATCCGAATCCAGCCCGATCTGCGTCGGCAAATCAAACGCCACGCTCAACCCGGTCGTTCCCGCCGACAGCAGATATTTGTAGCGTTTATTCGAGTCCTCAGCCGTCGCAAAACCGGCATACTGGCGCATCGTCCAAAACTTCCCGCGATACATATTCGCCCGCACGCCGCGCGTATAAGGGAATTCGCCCGCGCTTCCAAGGTCGGTTTCGTAATCAATTTTCGTATTGTTCGGATTGTAATCGTTGGGCAGTTCAATGCCCGAAGAAGTCTCAAATCGCTCGCGTCTTTCTGTCATAACGTGCGATAGATTAGCACAGTTCACTGCTGAAAACACGGGATAAAAAATTTAGAGCAAATGCGTATTTAGTAGATGGTAAAAAAGTAGAACAGGC
>CAXTKJ010000104.1:0-8768 GCA_964244835.1 uncultured Pyrinomonadaceae bacterium | reverse complement strand
GGGAACTATAATCGGGCAGACTTCGACATCAATCACGTCGTGCGATTTTCTTTGGAAATAACCGATTTTCTTTTTTCGCACGTCAACGTGCCATTGGGCGCGTGAGCGGTATTCGTATTCGTGCGGGCTGCCGATGATTTCAATTTCCGGCTCGTAGTTTATTTTCCCGATGCGCGTCAGACAATCGCGGACGATGCCGACTTTGGCGGCGAGCTGTGCCGGATAATTCATCTGCTGAAAATCGCAGCCGCCGCACCGCCCGAAGTACGGACAGCGCGGTTCGACTCTTTCGTTTGACGGTTCGATGATTTCGACGATTTCGGCGAACGCCGTTTTGCCCTTCGTTTGAATGACTTTGACGCGCAATTTATCGCCTTTGGCGGACAAAGGAACGAATACCGTCAGGTTTTCGGCGAAAGCGAGACCGAAACCGTTCGGGACGATTTTTTCGATGGTTACGTCGAGGATTTGATCGAATTTATTCGATTGGCTGTGATGTGTTTTCAATTTGACTGTTTGATTGGTGATTTGCGCCGGATAAACTAGAAAGTCGGCAAACGGTTCAGAGTCAGTTCTGAGTCCAAACTTCAGTTTGCGCCCGCCGCGCTTCGCGGTCGGGCAACACGCTGAAGCGTGGACTCTGAACGAACATTAATTTTAATATCCCGGCTGATTGCCGAAGTTCGGCGGCGGCGGCGGCACATTTTGATACGCGCTTTTGACTCTGCCGAAAACGCTCTGGTAAGCGGCGAACAGCGACGCGCTCATAATCGGCGCGACAAATAAGATTCCGATGCCGCACAGCAAAGCACCGCCGATGCCCATCAGAATCAGCAGAATCAACAGCAGAATCATCCCGCCGATGTTGGCGAATCCGCCTTTGGCACTCAGCGACAGGGCTTGTCCGCCCGACAGTTCGCGCTCGGCGATCAGCGGATAAGCAAAGCTCGTCAGAGCGGAAACGATCAGATTAAAGACCATCAAAACAATAAAGAAAACAATCGCCGCCCCGATGATTCCGCTGAGAGCCGCCGGATTGATCTGCCCGTTTTGTTTGAGCATTCCCACGCCGAGCGCGGAAAAGCCCAACGCCGCGCCGATCAGTAACGCCGCCGCCGAAAACAAAAACTGGATGACGGACAGCACCGCCGCGACGATGACACACGATGAAAAGTATTGAAACCCGGAGAATAAATCGCCGAATTCGGCAACACCGTCGCTCACCTTGCGCGACATCGCCTTGTAGATTCCGCAGAAAAACATTCCCGAAACCGCGCCGACGATGATGTTGGTAAAAAAGCTGATGACCAGCGAAATCAACTGCGGTACGATTGCCGCCGAAACTTTCACCGCCTCGCCGGAATTGCTCGCGGCAATCCCGAAAGCGGTGGAAATCACCGCCACGATGACGTTATTTATCAAACCTAAAATGACCGCCGCCACGATTAAAATAACGATTGCGACCAGCGTCATTCCGAAGAACGTCCAGTAATCGCTGCCGATGATTCGCCAGCCTTCCTTGATACTTCCGACGGGACTGACCGCGCCTGATTGATATTCCGTATTCATATTATTTCTCCTGTTTGAAACTTTTCGATTGCATCTTATTTACCACAATTTACAGATAAAACAAACTGAGTCGCGGCACGTCCGCCTGTTCGCGCAGACGTTTGAGCAGCATCAAATCGAACGTGCGCTGATAAACTTCCGGCTCCATTTTATTTTTATACGCGGCGATTTGCGTTTCGATTTCGGGGCGCAGTGTTTTGATTTCAAAATTGCTCAACAGATTCTCGTCAATCAGCGCGTCGAGCCGTTCCAAAGCGGCTTCGGTTTGCTCCGCCGTTTCCGGCTTTTGCCGCAGCGCGTTCAGCCGTTTGAAAACCGTCTCCAAATTCGCCCGCCAATCGCCGCTCGCATTCTCAATCGCCGCCTTCAATTCGCCCGCCACTCTTTCCAGATGCGCCGCAATCGCTTCATCGGGAAACAAATCGCTTTTCGACGAATTCGTTTCAACGACAGTTTCAATCTTTGCTTCCGACTGTCGCCCGCCGACTGCCGACTGCCGACTTTTCCCGCTGCCGACCTGACTTTCCAGCCAATCGGCGTACTGCGCTTCGATTTCCCCTTTGCAGTACAGCAGGCTGTTGATCGGGCGTTTTTTTCCGGTCTGCTGATCGCTGTTATCGAAAATCTTTTCGATGCCGCGCAGAATAATATGCAGCGGCACTTCGCGTTCCTGCCACGATTCGATCAACGCCCAATCGAGCGGCGACAACAGCAGATTACGCCCGCGCCGACGAATAAAAACTTCTTCGATTTCAGAAAAATAATTGTAGTAATTCAAAGTAAGTGGTAAGTGGTAAGTGGTAAGTGGTAAGTGGTAAGTGGTAAGTTTTCGGATTTTCACTTACCACTTACCACTTACCACTTACCACTACTCAAGACGGATTTTCATCCGGCGCAGCGTTCGCACGTCTTCGTCGGTTAATTCGAGTTCGATGTCTTCGGGAAAATCAGCGTTTTCGGCGGTATCGTCCGCCGCGTCGCTGTTCGGCTCTAAACCGATTTCGAGTTTGAGCATCAGATTCGGTTCATAGCCGATTTCGCGCAGCGTTTCAATCGCTTCGGCGACCCGCGACGATTTTTCCACCGCCGAATTGATCGCGTCGCCGAGTTCGCGTACCGCCTGTTTTGCCGTTTTGTCGAGTTCCATTTTCGTTAATTAAAAATGCTACGCGAGCGGGCGTGAAGTTTCAAGTTTCAGATTCAAAAGAAAGACAGGAAATCATATACTTTGCCAACCGCTTTGTATTTCAACTTTTTTATCTGTACCGTTCATCTGCCAATGAACGGTATTGATCATTAACGCCGTAACAATAAGATGAAAAAGAACAATAAACGCCACTACGAACCAATAGGCGAACGGTTCGCGGCTCAAATACACCCGATGACCGTACCGACCGCGAAACTCTTCGTTCCTGATTCCGAGATACAACAGGAAAGAGAAGACGGAACAGCCGAGCATCGCCCCGATACCGGCTATCAGAGCCTCGGTTTGGAAATAAATTATGACACTCACCATCAGATCAAACAGAACTCGCAAGGCAAGGAAGAGGAACGCATACCACTTGAAAATTTTGTCCATCGCGCTCAGTTATATTTGATCGGGTTCGTTAAGTAGATAATCTCAAAAAGATAGATCGAATGATCTATCTTTTTGAGATTATCGCGTTCGTGCGCGGCTGAAATTCCATTTGTTCGCCGCTTATTTTGGATTTTCGTTTGTCGGCGGCGCACCTTTCGGCGCGGCTTCGAGGTGCGAAGCGATTGCCCACGCCGCGAGTTTCTGCGGGTTGTCGTCATATTCATTCAGCACGATGACGTTCAAACGGCGCGAAAGCATACCGGCTTCGCGGAACGCTTCGGTCAATCCGCCGGTCGCGCCGCCTTTCTGTTCGCCCGCGATGTCGGCGGCGGTCATCGCCTGTTCCACCGCATCAATCAGCGTCTGCAAAGCGGCGCGAAACGTCGGCGTTTTGATATATTCCTGCATTTGCACTTCATACTGCGCCGAATCTCGATGAAACGCCCGCGCCGTCGCCAGCCAGAGCGATTCCGAACGCTTGCGCGGCATTCGGAAAAGGTTTTCGATACCTTCGATCTCTTCGCCGAGCGCGTTTCCGGCGCGATTTATCTGCTGACACAACTTAATCAGCCGCGCCATCGCCTCGTCCTTCATATCAAGATTCTGACTGACCTGCCGCGAAGTCTGCTGTGCCGCGAACGTCTGAATCAGCGCGATAACTTCGGCAAATCGCTTCGCCGTTTTATCACCCGGCGTATTTTTCACAAAATCCGCCGCGCTGTCCGACATAAACGCCGATTCCCTTTGATATTTATCTGTTTTACGAATTTGAATGCCTATCATATTTGGTGTAGCTCTCCTTAATTTGTTACGAATTAGTGAATTTTTCTGCCGTCAAACCGTATCTGAAAGCGCATACGGCGGTTATTAAGTCAAAACTGTGTTTTTCCCGCACTGTCGGTTGTGTTTTTACAACTGACGACTGTTTTTCTATGACTGACGACTGTTTTTCTAAGGCTGACTGCTGTGTTTTTACAACTGACTGCTGTTTTTCTGTGTGTGACTGCTGTGTTTTTGCAACTGACTATTGTTTTTTTGCGGCTGACAACTGTTTTTCTACGGCTGATGATTGTTTTTCCGCAGGTGTCGCCTGTTTTCCCTTGTCCGCAATCGGCTAAAAACGGTTTGTTAGAAGGTTTTCATTAGAAATGCACGAGAAATATAAATCAGATTAATGAATAAAGCAAAGAGTCCGGCGATTTTAGTTGATGATTGACCTGACGCTATTTTGTTTTTATGCGTGAAGCGGGTTAAAGCAGAAAACTGCGTCAGGTAAGTTGTTCCGTGTTCAGCCGCTGTTTAAATAGTTGATAAACGCTTCGGTCTTCGATTTCGAGCCTGCGCTGTTTGCCGATTTCCAGATATTCCGCTTCCGTGTCAATGCCCAAAAATCTTCTGCCGAGTAAATTCGCCGCGATGCCCGTCGTGCCTGCGCCCGCAAACGGGTCTAAAATCCAAGCGTTCGGTTTAGTCGAAGCAAGAATGATGCGCGTCAGAATCGAAAGCGGTTTCTGTGTCGGATGTTTGCCGCAGTTCTTTTCCCACTTCTGAATTGCGGGCAGCGTCCAGACATCTTTCATCTGTTGGTCGCCGTTGATTTTCTTCATCAATTCGTAATCGTAAAAGTGCGGAACTTTTTCTTTTTTCCGCGCCCAAATAATTTGTTCGGTTGAATGTGTGAACGAACGCTTTGCCCAACTCGGCGGCGGATTTGTTTTTTGCCAAGTGATGACATTAAGAATCTTAAAACCCAAAATCGTCAACATCTGCCCGATTGAAAAAATGTTGTGCATTGTTCCGCTAATCCAAATCGTCGCGTCGTCGTTCATTTTATCAAGAGGCAAATAAAAACTGTTTTATGTGTGAAACAAGATTTGATCTTATTGAAAAATGATCGTATTTTTGATCGGAATTAAAAAAATATGAATACTTCATTTGAAAGGTGTGAACTCACGAAAGTCGAATGGCTGACACCGCCTGAACTCGTCAAAAAACTCGGCGAATTTGATTTAGACCCGTGCAGTCCGGTTGATGCGCCGTTCATACACGCGAAAACTAATTACACAATCGAAAATGACGGTTTAGCGAAAGATTGGTTCGGCAGAGTTTATATGAATCCGCCGTATGGCAAACAGATGTATTTATGGCTCGAAAAGTTGAAAAATCACGGTGACGGCATCGCTTTGATTTTCGCTCGCACGGAAACGAAGTGCTTTTTTGAAAACGTCTGGAACTCAGCCGACGCGCTGCTATTCGTTAAAGGCAGGATTCGTTTCTATCACGTTTCCGGCATTCAAGGCGGAACGCCCGGTGCGCCGAGCGTATTTGTAGCGTATGGAAAAGCAAACGCAGAAGCATTAAAAAATAGTGGAATCGAGGGTAGATACTTGGATTTATAAAGTTAAATTTCGTCTTTGTCGCCAACGGCAACCGACAATATAGCATAGGGTGAAGCGAATGCAATGAGCGCAACCCTATGAACTTTGCAGAAAGATTTCCGACGCTGAAAGTGTCGAACAATGCACCGAAACCTGTTGCTCGCTTTCAGCGAGCTAATCCTATCGAAAACGAACGTAGGGTTTCATTCGTCTTTGACTCATTGCACCCTACGCTATAATATCGGTCGCCGTTGGCGACTTCCGAAAGTAGCAATCTTTACAAAATCTGGTAAGCGATAAACTCCGCAACATTAAATTCCGTATCGTAAATCCAACTGTTTTCCTGCAAAAGTTTCTTCAACGCCGCATCTTCCGATTCGACATCTTCAACAATGCCGATGACCTGCATATTTTCTACATCGCTGCCGTTCGGTGCGGTTGTTTCGCCTTCTTTGGTGATAAAAATAAACTTTTTCATTAAATCAAAACAGAAAAATTGATACTCTCGATGATTTGTTCATATTGCTTTGTCAACGCTTCATATTCTAAAAACTGAACTCTTGATTTTATATCTTTTAGTGCGGCGTAATTGATTTTTGCTTCAAATTCATTTCTTCGCACATTGTCGGCAACTATAATCATTCGTGAGTGAAAGTCCTGTAAATCATTAAATTTAAGCAGAGAGTTTTGAATATCGGTAGAGTGTTCAACCTCAAAAAATGAATGCGGCATCATTCGTTCATTAAACCAAATTGCATCAATTGTCGAACTTCTCTTAACTAATTTCTCATAAGAGTATAAAGGAATGTTATCCAACGTAGATAAATCTCCAAGTTTTTCACTGAGAAATAACTTGTTTTTGTCTTGATTAGGCAGATATGTTTGATGATTTTTCAAATTTCCGACCGTTAATATCAAACCTTGATAATATGAGTGATTAAATTCAGCAATTTCCTTTGAATCTTTGTTTTTTGCAGTTTCCTCAAAAATTCCTTTAGATTCGTTCTGCTTTTTCCAATTTATTAATCCGTAAAGTCCGGGTTTGATTTTATAAATCTGTTTGTTTAATTGAACAATTCTGCGAATACTTGCAAAAGGAGTTTTAGTTTTCCATTCACAATCTTTGATTTTAAAAACCTCTTGATTCAGTTGTCCTAGTGTAGCAACTCCGCCGAGCCTTTCGAGTGTAGTAATTACTGCTTCGTGTTGTCTCATAATTCCAATTAAAAGAACATCGCGCCGCTACCGATGAACGGTTCAACGTAAGTGAATTCGCCTGATACGACTTCGGACGGCAAACACTTTTCAATCTGTGAAATCAACTGCGTTTTTCCGCCAGCCCATTTCAAAAAAGGTTTTGCGGTTAATTTTCTCATTCTAATAATTAAGCTGTTTCAGGAATTTGTTCGTGCGGAAAAAATTATAACAAATCAGCGGAAACGATTGGAAGATGATAATAAAAACCGCGAAGATTCAAAATCGTTTGTCGTTGACGCGATGTTTTTCGGCGGCTTGGTATGGTAATCTATCGGCGTTATGACAGAAAGACGCGAGAGATTTGAAATTTCTTTAGGCATTGAACTGCCTGACGATTAGAGTTTTTCCGGGACGCTTTAATCTTTCGGCGGAAACCAACCGGCACTGACCCAAATTTTTCTTGCTTTGACGGCTTGCTCGAAATTTAAGCGCAACGCGATAACGGTGGCGCGTCCGCAAGCGGTTTTACCGGCGATTTCGGTTTGTTCTTCACTAAATTCAAAATGTTCGTGCCAGTTTTGAGTTCGCGGATTAAATAGCGGAGTCTTTTTGTTCGTTTGCGGGTCAACGGCAAAAGTCTTGGCGTGTTTGAAACCGTTGCAGTTTCGGCAGGCAAGCCACAAGTTTTCTTCCTCATCGGTTCCGCCGCCGGCGATTGGCTGAAGATGCTCGATTTCAAACATCATCGAAACTATTTCCTGCGGAATCAGACAGTAACCGCACCGATTTCGCGCATCACGCCGAATTTTGTTTTTTAAGTCATCGGAAATCGCGCTCATTTCAAATCGGCAGGCGAAGCGATCAAACCGCGCTTAACGGCTTCGGCGATCCCGTAGGCTTTGCGAAGATTGGCGTTGTTGTAAATTTCCAGATACATTTCCAGCTCGCTTTTTTCGACGAGGCTGATTGCCCCGCGCTGTTCGAGGTCGGACAATTCGCTCATTCGGTTCGCCTGTTCTTTGGGAAGTTTCAAATTTGCCAAAGCCAAAACCGCTTCATCCGACCAAACCGCCACCGTTTCAGCGTAATCTGCCGCCTCAGCCGAAAAATTCTCTTGCAGTTTATCGGTAATTAATTCTTCGACGCGCCGATGCTTTTTCTCAGCCAATTCGGTGAAATTTCGATAAATATTTTCCGGCAGATTCAAGGTGATTTCCATAATTCGCCATTTTAACACGAAACCGCCCGTTCATTCCGCAACGGTTTCGGAATATGGTAATCTATCGGCGTTATGGCACAAAGACGCGAGCGATTTGAGACTTCTTCGGGCATTTTTGTTTCATACTAAATTGGACTGAGGTAAATTAGAACTCGAATGTTTGAATGGGATGTTGGCAAATCCGAAGCTAATTTGAAAAAACACGGCATCGGTTTTGATGAAGCCGAATCAGCTTTTGAAGATTTTTATGCCATCGAAGAATTTGATGACGAACATTCGACCGTCGAAGAATCGCGGTATAAAATGCTGGCAATGGCTGGCGCGAAGATTTTAGTGGTGGTTTATACGATGCGCGATGAAAACTTTCGCATCATTTCAGCAAGAGAAGCGGAAAGATATGAGCGAGAACTCTACGAAAAGCAACGAAGCGAAGATGTCTGAAAAGGAATGGCATCTGGACGTGAGCGAGGCAGAATACGAAGCGTCGAAAGCTAAAGGTTTGGACGAAGAAAGTTTGTTCAAACCCGGCAGACACACTTTTCGCCGCCGCGATCCGCACAGCATCATCAAGCGCGAGAATAAAACCGTCGTTCTTCATCTGGACGAGGAAACTTACAACTATTACCAACGCCGCGCCGCCGAAAAACACGCCGATTCCATCGAAGAACAGATAAAAGTCGAACTCCGCAGCTTCGCCGAAAAAGAAGCCGCCTGAGCATTTCAAATAATAAATTCCAGAGCAAATTCGGGGTTGATGTAAGGCAGGCTGTCAGCCTGCCGCGCCGTGCGCTTCGCGGCGGCTGAACAGGCTAACAGCCTGTTCTAC
>CAXTKJ010000103.1:3452-8927 GCA_964244835.1 uncultured Pyrinomonadaceae bacterium | reverse complement strand
GAAATCCACCGCGTCCGCCGCCGCCGCCGCCGCGATTTCCACCGCCGCCGCCGCCGCCGCTGCGTTCTTCACGCGGACGAGCTTCGTTGACCGTCAGACTGCGACCGTCAACTTCCTTGCCGTTCAACTGTTCGATAGCGGTTTTGACTTCCGCCGCGCTCGACATTTCGACGAAACCGAAGCCGCGCGAGCGACCCGTTTCACGATCTTCGACAATGTTCGCCGATTCGACCGTTCCCGCCGAAGCGAAAAGTTCCTGTAAATCTTCGTTTGAAGTGTTAAATGATAAATTACCAACGTAAAGTTTTGTAGACATAGAAATCCTCTCTCCTTCAATTCAAGGAGTGTCAAAGAAGTTATTAACGAAAGTGGACTTCAGCGAAAACGGTTGCTAGCGAAGGCTTGCGGTCAAATGGCTTCTGATACTAAATAAAAACCTAATCTCGAACTATCCAAAACGCTACCGTTGATGAAAGAGATAAGGAACTAACTTTCATAGATTACTTCATCAGCGACGATTAAGCAATGTGAAAGTTGAATGAAAGGACGAAACGGAGAGTTCAGTCCTTTCAAACTCGTTCGGCGATTTTGTTTTATTCTTTCGGTTTGGCAAATTTCGCGTCCTCGATGGCGACATTTTGTTTGATTTCCGTGTAAGTCGTGATGACATTAAACTGCGGCAGCGTCGCACGACTTTTGAAAGCGATTTTTACGCCGTCCACATCGTGGAAATCTTCAAAGAAAACTTTCGTCGGCGTTGCGCCTTCGGGCGTGGTCAGCGTCGAATCCTGACGAATCATCAAACCGCTTTTCGTATCAAAATAAAATGTTTCGGTCGGCAAATCGCCGCGTGTGGCGGAGACGACGTAAGCATCGCTTGCGCCGACTTTCTCAATGCCCTTTAATTCCATCTTTTGATAAAGTTTGTCGAGATTTATCTCGCGGTAGAAGTTATGAATCAGCGCGGTTTGCGCCAACTCCAAGCCCTCTTTATCGCGGTTTCCCGAAATCGGATTGACGCTCCAAGCCGTTTTGCCGTCGTAGCCTTCGACGATTTCGCCGATGCCGGCGAGCATCATCTTCGCTAGCGATTTGTCCGGCGCGGCGGCGTATTCTTCAAACGTGCCTTTGACGTTCATCGGCGCGAGTTCGACCGTGCCTTTTCCCATACGACTTTTAATTTTTTCATAAGCCGTTCTGCCGCCGATTGCCTGCACATATTTTGCCAAAATCTCGGCGACGGTCGGCATTTTGGCGGCGTTCACTTTGAGTTCGAGTTTGGTAACGTCCGCCGGTTTGTTCGGCACGGCGACGGTTTTCGTCGGCTCTTTCTGCCCGAAAGCGACTGCCGCCATCGAGAACAAAATCGTTAATAGAATTGGTGTTTTGAATTTCATTTTTACCTCGTTGTTTGTTTTTCCTGCGTAATTAATTCAACGGCTTCTTCAATTTGGACATCGCGCCCTTCAAGCAATGTTTGGCGTGTTGTTTTGACAACGACATCGGGAATTACGCCGCGTCCTTCGATTAAAATGTTTTTCGGCGATTTGTAATCGGAAACGGCGTATTGAAAAATCGCGCCCGTCGGCAAAGTATCGAACAAAGAAACCAAAATCTGTCCCGCGCTGCGTTCGCCGACGATTTTGGCGCGTACGTTTTCCTGCATTCCGGCGGCGAAAACTTCGCTTGTTGAACCCGAACCGCCGTCAGTGATGATGACAATTTTCCCAAGATACGGAGCGGTTTGCGGATAGACGATGAATTTTAATTCGTTGTCGCGGCTTTTCATCGTGCCAAGCGAGATTTGTTGGTCGCTCAACAAACCGGCAATGCCCGGAGCCATTCCGCCGATGCCGCCGGGATTGCCGCGCAAATCAATGATGATGCCGCCTGCGTCTTTCATCGAGCGAATCGCCTTACGGATTTTCGGCATTTGCGGCACGACCCAAATGTTAAAGCGGATATAACCGATGTTATTTTCGAGTATCTTCGCTTCAAACACGATTTCCTGCGGTGGAAAATTGCCGACCGCCGGCGACAGTTCGCTTTTTTGCTCGACTCTGGCAACTTCATAAATATGCGATTTGTCCGCCGCGTCCAATGCTTCGATTTTAACTTTTGTCGCCGTGTCGCCGTCAATCGAGTTTTGCAGAATGTATTCGCGGTAGATGATTCGCTTTGATTCGGAAAAATTGCCCTGCGCCACCGATTTTTCAAACGGCGCGAGCAGTTCGGCGACGGTTTTGCCGTTCACTTTGCTGATAACGTAACCCATTTTGATGCCTGCCATTGCCGCCGTCGAATCCGCCGCAAGGCAGCTGACGATTGGCTGATTATCAATCCATTTCAACCTGATTCCGGTTGCACCGCTAACGAACTTCGCGTTTTCGACGGCGGCAACCGGCGTATAAACGATGAAATGCGAAAGTTTCAATTCGCCGAGCATTCGGTTCAGTACGCCGTTAAATTCCGCGTCGGTTTTCGCCGCGTTTGCCTGTGGTTCGTAGATGCCGCGCATTTTCAGCCAGTCAACGCCGCCGAATGTCGGATCGAAATGCTTTTCGTTAATCGTATTCCAGACTTTTTCAAACGATTGACGGCGAAGTTCCGCCGTTTTCGGATTAACTTTCGCGCTTCCCGTCGCCGCTTTTTGTGCGTTGAGCGGTAGCAGACAGGAAAATAATATGAAATTCAGCCAAAATAATTTCTTCATTACGGGTTATTCGGATTATTTTACAGACGTTTTTTAAGATGCGTGTCGTTCGGGAATGAATACGCGAAATTATATTACGCGCGGATAATTTTTCGGTTTCAACTTTGCACAGCCGGAAACACAGGCTAAAATTATGGCAGTAATTTTTTGCACATACCTTTTCAAACGATTTTATCTTGGAGAACTAATGAAATTTTATAACGATGTATTGAGTCTGATCGGCAACACGCCGCTGGTTAAAATCAATACTTTAGCTAATCAACAGGGAATTAAGGCGCAGATGTTCGCCAAAATGGAAAATCTCAATCCGGGATTTTCGGTCAAAGACCGCATCGGGATTTCGATGATCGAAGCGGCGGAGAAAGACGGTATTTTGAAAAAAGGCGGCACGATTGTCGAAGCGACTTCGGGTAATACGGGCATCGGTTTGGCAATGGCGGCGGCGGTTAAAGGCTATAAAACGATTTTCGTTTTGACGGAAAAAGCGTCGGTCGAAAAATCGCGCTACTTGAAATCTCTCGGCGCGGATGTCGTAATTTGTCCGGCGGCGGCGAAACCGGGAACGCCCGACCATTACGTCGAAACGGCGCGTCGCATCGCCTCGGAACTGCCGAATTCTTTTTACCCGGATCAGTATAATCATCCGGCAAATCCGGCGGCGCATTACCGCACGACCGGACCGGAAATCTGGAACGACACGGACGGCAAAATCACGCATTTTGTCGCGTCAATCGGCACTGGCGGAACAATCAGCGGCACAGGCAGATATTTGAAAGAAAAAAATCCGAATATTCAAATCATCGGCGCAGACCCGTACGGCTCGATCTTTAAAACTTATAAAGAATCCGGTCGCGTTCCCGAAGCCACGCCGTATCTGGTCGAAGGCATCGGGCAGGCTCTGCCGGTCGGCAACGCCGATATGAAGGCGATTGACGAAGTGATCAATATCACCGACCGCGAATCTTTCGATATGGCGCGGCAGTTGTCGCGGGTCGAAGGCATTTTCTGCGGCGGCTCGACCGGGACGATTTTCGCCGCCGCATTGAAAGTGGCGAAAAATTTAGACGAAAACGGTTTGGTCGTGTTTATCGTCTGCGACACGGGCGAGCATTATTTGACGAAGTTTCATTCGGACGAATGGATGAAGGAAAAACTTCTGCTCGAACCGCAGCGGATCACCGCCGGATTGATTAACGAGACGAAAAACGCGGGTGCGCCACAATCGCTCGTTTTCGTCGCGCCCGACGAAACCGTCGGCGCGGCACTGGCGAAAATGAATGAAACGGGCGTTACGCAGTTGCCGGTTCTGGAAAATAATCAATCGGTCGGCTCTCTGCGCGAAAGCCGTGTATTGACAAGACTGCTTGAAAATCGTGAATTGCTCGAAGCCAAAATCAGCGAAATTATGGACGAGAGTTTCCCGATTGTCGAAGTTGACGCGAGCTTTAATGAAATAACCGCGCATTTACAGAAATCGCCCGCCGTTTTGATTGAAGATTTCAAACGCATTACGGGTATAATTACGAGGATGGATATGTTGGATTTACAGAAGTAGTTTCAGGGGTCGGGATTCAGGGGACGGGGATCAATTTTAAATTCTTTATCTGAAACCTGTCCCCTGAATCCCGACCCCTGACGAAGAGGAGAGCGATGAACGACGAAAACGATAAGCCGAAAGATAATGATTGGGGAATGACGATGCCGCATATGCGTTATCAGGAAAAGAAAAACGCGGGTAATTTTTCCGATGATTCTGATGACGAATTTTTGCTTGATTTGGATCGTCCGAAAAACCCGCCGACCGACGACGGCTGGGGAATGACCACTCCGAACGTCAATCTGCAAAACGATTATCCGTCGTCTTCAAACGCTTCCGACTTTGACCAAACCACGCCGAATCTAAATATTCAAAACGATTATCATTCGTCTTCCGAAGACTTTGCCGATTTCGATAAAAACGAGCCGAACACAGACGCTCCAAAAAAATATTCCTGGGAAACCGAAACGCCCGCCGCGCCGACGAATCCGCCGCCCGCCGACGATTGGGGGATGGCGACACCGAACGTCAATCTCGCGCCGGAAAATAAACCTTCGAGCCAGACGGAAGAATGGGGAATGACCACGCCGAACGTCAATCTGCCGCAGGAAAACCGACCGGAAAGCAAATTGGAAGATTGGGAAATGGGCGCGCCGGATTTCAATCCGCCGCCTGCGCCGCCGAAGAAAAACCAATGGTCAATGCCGGCACCCGTTTTTCGCGTTTCCGAAGGCGAAAATATTGACGATGTGAAAAGAACGGCAGCGTTTAAGTTGTCGGATTTGCAGGGTTTCGATATGAACACGATGGACTTCAAACCGTCCGAACCGTCTTCATCTCCGCCTGATTCGTTCGATAAAACCGCGCCGTCGTTCGATTTTCACGAGAACAAGCCGCCGGTCGTTCCGAATAATTTTTCCGCAAATTCACCGCTTTCTGCGCCATTGCCGAGCAATCCTTCAATCGAAGCGATTAAACCGCCTGAAAAAAAGAGAAAATCGAAACTGCCGCTCGTCATCGGCGGACTTTTCACGATGTTTCTTTTTGCCGGAACGACGCTTGCCATAGTTTATTTCCTATTTCTTAATAAGCCGATTGAAACGGCATCGAAAGATGCGCCGGTCGAACCTGAAACGGCGAGTAATACAAGCGCACCAGCCGCGCCTTTAGCCGTCGCGCCGACCGTTGCGCCGAGTACCAGGCGCATGATGAAAGCCGGGCGGCC
>CAXTKJ010000103.1:0-3442 GCA_964244835.1 uncultured Pyrinomonadaceae bacterium | reverse complement strand
GCGCCGACCGTTGCGCCGTCGAGTGGTTTGCCGAAACAAATCGAGTATAAAGGCGCGATGATGTTAGTTTCGGCGGGCGAGTTCACAATGGGCAGCGACACGGGCGCGGACGAATCGAAACCGGCGCATAAAGTTGATTTGCCTGCTTATTATATAGACAAAACCGAAGTTACCAACGCTGAATACAAAGCGTTTTGCGACGCGACGGGAAAATCTTATCCGCCGAATCCGCACATCGAAAAAGATTACTTCACGGCTCGCCCGAACGCGCCGGTCGTCGGCGTATCGTTTGCCGACGCAAAGGCTTACGCGGAATGGGCTGGAAAACGTCTGCCGACCGAAGAAGAATGGGAAAAAGCTGCCTCTTGGGACGAAGCGACGAAAACGAAACGCGAATTTCCGTGGGGCAATGATTTTAACAAAAGCGATGCCGCGTTTCAGACGGCGAAAATATCCGATGTCGGAAAGTTTTCCGGCGGCGCGAGTCCGACAGGCGCGTTGGATATGGCGGGCAACGTCCTCGAATGGGTTGACGCATATTTTCAGCCGTATCCGAACAGCACCGTTTCAAATCCCGAATTCGGCGATAAAAACCGCGTCGTGCGCGGCGGACATTTCGCTTCTAAATCAAGCGACAGTCTGAAAACGACTAAGCGAATTTACATTCCGCCGACCGTCGCTTCAGGCGAAGACGACGAAAAACTCGTCGCGGCGATTATCGGTTTTCGCTGCGCGGTGGCGGCTGACGACAGCCGCGTCGCCGATGCTTTGCGGGCGAACGGCAAATAATTTGTTTTATCCCGTCAAAAAAAATAACTCTGCAAAGGCTTTCGGAATAAAGTCTGGAATTTATGAATCGAAAAACTTCCATCGGAAAAATCTTTCTGGCTGTTACGGCTTTGCTCTTCATCTTTGCCGGGGCGAAAAGTGCTTCTGCACAGTTGGACGAAGTGATGATCGTCAAGCAAAAGGCGAAGGCGACCATTCGACCGAAAGCCAGATTGACGGCGAATAAAGTTGATGTCGTCAAAAGAGTTTCCATTATCCGGGTAGAAAAAAGAACCAGAAAAAATTATAAAAAGCCGGTCGTCATCGCGTCGAAAAGACCAACTCGGTCAGCCGCGCCGAAGCCCGTCGTGAGAAGACTGGAAGTTCCGCTGATGGCGTTGCAGCTGCGCCTGATGCTGGTCAACAAAGACGGCAGCGAATCGGAAGTCAACCCGCAGGCGACGTTCACGCCGAACGACCGTCTGCGTCTTTCGGTCAAGGCGAATCAGCGCGGATTTTTGTATATCGTTCGCCAGAAATCGCCCGAAGCCGACGGCGAAATTATTTTTCCGACCAAACTCGTCAATAACGGCAACAATCTCGTTTCCGCCAATTACGAATACGTTTTGCCGACCAACTGCCCGAAGAATCAGATTCCGAATCCGCGCGACTGCGCTTTGACCTTGTTTTCATACAAGGATGCGCCGCAGGAATTTTTCACCTTGATTTTTAGCCGCGACCAACTCGTCGGTTTGCCGGACGACGTGAAAAACGTGCGCGTCAGTTTAACGAGTATGATGTCGGCGGGACAAATGAAGTCGGGCGATTTGATTGATTTAATCGAAGACTCGAATCAGGATTTAATCGCCCAAACCGGCGACACGCCGTTCGCCGTGCGAATCGTCAACGTCAACGAAAAAGACAACGAAGAAATTATCGAAACCTTTGTGCTGAATAAAGTTGTGAAAAAATAAATTTTTGATGAGAGTTTTATAAAATGGCAGACGCGAAATTAAAATTTAACGATCAGGAAATCACGCTCGGACACGGCGTTACGACTGTGGGACGTACGACGGACAACACGGTTTCGTTTCCGTCGGATTCGAATATTTCTCGTTTCCACGCCGAAATCGAATGGCGCGACGGCGATTTCTGGCTGATTGATTTGAACAGCAGCAACGGCAGCGCACTTAACGGCGCACCGTTCAAAGGCGAAAAAAGATTGAGCGACGGTGACGAAATCACGCTCGGCGGTTCGAGTAAGGCGACTTTTTCAACCGGCGAGAAAAAATCAAATGCGGACACGGCGACCGTCGCCGGACGCGGTGAAACGGACGTTTACGGCGAAACCGAAACGCCCGCCGAAACGTCAGCCGAAGGCGACGATTTAGAACAGCAGGGCGAAGCCGAAGTCGTGGCGGACGAAAAAGCCGTCGCCAAAACCAGAATGCCGATGATGCTCGGCATCGCGGGCGCGACCGTCGGTTTAGCCGCCGTCTGCGTCGTCGGCGCGGTCGTTTATTCGTATTCGGGAACGTCGAAATGCGACGCGAAAGTCGTTATCACCAAACCCGATTACGGCGATACTTTAACCCAAAAAACCGAAATCGAAACCGAATCGGAAAACGCCGAATGCGTCAGCCGCGCGATTTTTTTAATCAACGGCAGGGAATTTGCCTCTGCGACCGAACAGCCGTTCACGGCGACGATTGACCCGGCGCAGTTTCCAGATTTAGCCAACGGCAGTTTGAATAACGTCCAGATTGTTCTGGAAGACGACAAAGGCAACAAGATCGTTCAGCCGAACGAAATCGCTTTGCAGTTTGAAACGATTGAAATCGCCGCGCCGTCGCCGACACCCGTCGAAATTGCCGAAGCGACACCAACGCCGAAATCAACCGGAGCGAAAGTTTCCGGCGGCGACACGCAAACGATGTCCGCGAATTTGTTGAAGGAATTTTCGGGAACGGCGAATTATAAATTCGATCCGCAATTCATCGAGGAAGTCAAAAAGAAAACCGGCGAATACGCGGCGGAAGGCTATTTCAACCGCGCCGCCGTTTATAAAGACGTAATTCTCGTTTCATTCGTGCAGGAAAGAAGTCTCGACGCGCCGCTGCCGTTTATTTTGGCGATGAGCCGCAGTCAGTTCAAGCCGCAAAAAGTCGGCGCGGACGAAGGCTTATGGCAGATGAATCCGACTTTCGCATCGGAAATCGGCGCGACCGGTTTGTGCGGCGCGGAAACTTTGTCCGATCCGGCGCAAAACTGCGCGTCGAAAGCCGCGTCGCTTTATCTGAAATCGCTGATCGTCGAAATTTTTGAAGGCGATGTCGTTTATGCCGCCGCCGCGTTCGGCAAATCGCCGCAGGAAGCCAATATGTGGAAGGCGACGCTGCCCGCTGACCGCGCCGATTTTTGGAAGGTTATTAGAGACCCGAAACAGCGCGAACAGGTCGTCAGATTTTTCGCCGCCGGCATCGTCGCCGAAAATCCGCAGAAATTCGGCTTGAAAAAAGACCGTCCGATTTCGGAGCTTTACAAGAATTTGGTCGGCAATCAATCGTAAACATATTGGAATAGGCGCAAGAAAGCCCAAAAATTTCTTTTGCGCTTTTCTGTGGCTAAATACCCGGACAAAATAAAACGAAGAATGTTTGAAAGTCGGAGCGCG
>CAXTKJ010000102.1:0-9025 GCA_964244835.1 uncultured Pyrinomonadaceae bacterium | reverse complement strand
AAACCGATGTCGCCGTCGTTCGGAATGGGAATTGGTATATTCAGCGCAGTTCGCTCGGATTCAGCGCGACGCAGTTTGGTGATTCTAACGACATTCCTGTCCCGGCTGATTACGACGGCGACGGCAAGGCGGACATCGCCGTTTTCCGTCCGAGCAATGGCACGTGGTATCTGCTGCAATCAACCAACGGTTACACGGCAGTCGCGCTCGGCTTAGGGACGGACAAACCGGTTCCCGGCGATTACAACGGCGACGGACGCGCCGAAGTCGCGGTGTTTCGACCATCGAACGGTTACTGGTATCTTTCGACGAATCCGGCAACCGGCTACGGCGGCATCCCGTTCGGACAGGCGGAAGACAGACCCGTGCCTGCCGATTACGACGGCGACGGCAAAACCGATCTCGCCGTGTTCCGACCGTCGAACGGCAGTTGGTATCTATTACAGTCAACGGCAGGCTTCACGGGAACAGCATTCGGGTTCGGGACGGATTTACCGGTGCCAGCCGATTACGACGGCGACGGGCGAGCAGACATCGCGGTCTTTCGCGGCGGCAACTGGTATCTGAATCGCTCGACGCAGGGATTCACCGGCATCCTGTTCGGCACTTCCACTGATCTGCCCATTCAGAATGCTTTTGTCCGATAGTTAAAAATCCTTCAATTAAAGGCTTTGAGCTTTGTAATCTCAAAGCCTTTAATTTTCGGGAGGGTTCTCTAATTTTTATTTACAGCATTGTGAAAACTGCTCTATACTGAGGCGAATCT
Source organism: uncultured Pyrinomonadaceae bacterium (assembly GCA_964244835.1). Classification (GTDB taxonomy): domain Bacteria; phylum Acidobacteriota; class Blastocatellia; order Pyrinomonadales; family Pyrinomonadaceae. The sequence continues at coordinate 8,259 of CAXTKJ010000102.1, read as the reverse complement.
ATTTAACAGTTGATTAAAATACTAATTTCAGATAATCAGTTCATTTAAGTCGGATTCTGAATGTGTTCTTAAACTTTACGAGGAGTAAAAATGAAAAAATCCCAATTTTCCTACAAACGGTCGCTGAGTTTTTTGATAACCGCAATGGCGATGCTCATTTCCGTTTCAGCAATTAATGCTCAAACCGGCAGCGTTGATTTGTCTTTTAACACTATTCCCGCCAAATCAGCCGCGACGCTCGGCGGTTTGGTGATTCAGCCGAATGGTAAAATTTTAACTTTTAATTTTGGCGGAACTCGAATTTTTGACGGAATTCCGAAAAAGCAGATCGCCCGCCTTAATGCGGACGGCAGTTTGGATAATTCTTTTGACTGCGCCGGATGTGATTTCACTATCAGCAATGTTCTCCTTCAATCTGACGGTAAGATAATTGCCGCCGGATATGTTTCAGTCAACGGGGTAGGCAGTTCCAGAATTCAGCGGTTGAACGCCGACGGAAGTGTTGACGGCTCGTTTAGCGCACCGTTCGTCAATTCCAATTATAATTCGGCAGTCGCGCAGGCAATTCAGACTGACGGCAAAATTCTGGTTTCGGTATCATTTTATGGCGGCAATTTAGGAGGTTCTTCGCTGGTTCGGCTGAATGCCGACGGGTCTCTCGACAGTTCCTTTCCAAAAATTGATTACCAAATCGCCCGTTTTCCTCCGTATGTCGGTCAAATCGTTTTACAGGCAGATGGCAAAATTATTGTTTTACTTAACAGTTCAGCCCAAACTCCATACAGATACGGTAATTTTATCCGCTACAACACCAACGGATCGGTTGATTCGACTTTTGAATCGCCGACCGTCAGCACCACGGAGAGCGGTAATCCTTACAGCATTAACAGCTTCGATATTCAGTCGAACGGCAGCATCGTCTTTGCCGGCAGATTTACCGCCGTTAATTCAATTAATCGAACCGGCGTGGCACGGATAATGCCCGCCGGTAATGTTGATTTGTCTTTTTCTCAAACGAGTCCTTTTACGGCGAACGAAGAAGTCAGCGCAGTGAAAGTTTTACCCGACGGAAAAATTTTACTGCTCGCCACGCCGGTAAATACTCCGGGATTTCCGCCGCCGCAGATTCCGCCGAGCCGGAGAATTTTGCGGCTGAACGCCGACGGCAGTCTGGATACGACTTATAATGCGCCGACCAATATCGTTGCCATCTACGCTTTTGCATACGACGCTCAGGGAAAAATCGTCTTAACGGCGGGATTGCTTGAAAACGGGGTCATTGTTTATAGAACCGTGCGGCTCGGATTGGACGGCGGCATCGAAAGCATTTTGAACATCTCGGCTGCCAGCATCGGTTCGGTATCGGTTTTAGCCGGTCAGCCGGACGGCAAAGCGATTATCGGGGGCGATTTTGATTTAATAAATAACGTCTCGCGCAGCAATTTCGCGCGGGTCAACGCCGACGGAAGTACGGATTCGACGTTCAATCCGGGAAGCGGATTCAATGTCGTGCCGAAGAAAATCATTATTCAAACCGACGGAAAAATTTTAGTCGGCGGCAATTTTACCGGCTATGACGGCACGGCGCGAGCGGGCATCGCCCGACTGAATTCCGACGGCAGTTTGGACGGCACGTTTGCGCCGACCTTTAGCAGCGCGACCGTCAACACGATTGCTTTACGCTCAGACGGAAAAATCTACGTCGGCGGCAATTTCACGACCGTCAACGGGCAGACGCGGAGCAGTATCGCGCTTTTGAACACCGACGGCAGTTTAGACGCGGCGTTTAACCCGATCATCGGGTCGGCGACGATTCGCAGTATCGTCGCTCTTTCCGACGGCAAAGTTTTAGTCGGCGGTTCGTTCAGCGGAGTCAACGGTTTTAACCGGACAAATTTGGTTCGGCTAAACGGCGACGGGACGCTCGATAATACTTTTAACGCCGGAAGCATCGAAGCGGTTAATCAAGTCAAGATTCAAGCCGACGGCAAGTATCTGGTTTTAACCACGACGCTGCTCAGAATCAGCACGACGGGAACAACCGAATTAACTTTGCAGACACCTTCGGTTATCTACGACTACCTGCCGCAGCCGGACAGCAGCATTATTCTCGGCGGCAGCTTTACTTCGGGTAATCAGCCGAACATCAAGCGAATCAAAGCCGATGGTTCGACTGACATTCTTTTCCTGCCGAACGGCGCGAACGGTGCGGTCAACGCGCTCGTGCAAATCGCTGACGGCAAAGTTTTAGTCGGCGGCGCGTTTTCGAGCATCGGCGGCGTAAATCGTATTGCGGCTGCCAGATTGGCGGTAACGCCCGTCATCGCCGCCAATCGCTCTCCGCTGTTTGATTTCGACGGCGATGGACGCGCTGATGTTTCCGTGTTCCGCCCATCGAACGGAACCTGGTACACGTCGCAGAGCGCGGCGATCAATTACGGAGCTTACGCTTTCGGATTCGGCACGGACAAAATCGTTCCCGCCGATTATGACGGCGACGGTAAAACTGACATCGCCGTGTTCCGTGCTTCGACCGGCTACTGGTACATTCAGGGCAGTCAGTCGGGATTCAGAGCTTTTCCGCTCGGATTTGATAGCGACATTCCAGTTCCTGCCGATTACGACGGCGACGGCAAAGCCGATATTGCAATGTTTCGACCGTCAAACGGCGTTTGGTATATCCAGAGAAGCACTCTGGGAATGATTACAATCGCCTACGGATTGGGAACGGATAAACCCGTTCCGGGCGATTACGACGGCGACGGCAAAGCCGATGTCGCCGTGTTCCGCCCATCAACCGGCTACTGGTACACATCGCAAAATTCGGCGATCAATTACGGCGCGACTCTGTTCGGAATCTCGGAGGACAAACCCGTTCCGGCAGATTATGACGGCGACGGCAGAACCGACATCGCTGTTTTCCGTCCGAGTAACGGAACGTGGTATCTGCTCAGAAGCAGTCAGGGCTTTACCGGGATGACATTCGGTTTCGGAACCGATCTGCCCGTTCCGGCGGATTACGACGGCGACGGCAAAACCGACATCGCCGTCTTCCGCAACGGAACGTGGTATTTACAGCGTTCGACCAGCGGATTTGCGGGCATTCCATACGGCACGGACACCGACAAACCCGTTCCGAATGTTTATGTCAGGTAACGGTTGATTCACGGAAGAAAAGGCGCGATGAAAATCATTTCATCGCGCCTTTTTATTTTGAAATCATTTAACTCATCATTTAATACCCGACGGCTTCACCATCGCTTCGGGCATCAATCGCGCCGAGTCTTACGCCCGTTTCTGCTTCAATCCCAATGCCGGTTGCCGACGCGACGTAGCCGGGTTTTTCGGTGAATTTATGTCCGAGTTTTTCCAGAATGCTGCGCGTGTCGGGCGACATTCCGAACGGTTCGGACAAGATTTCGTCGGGAAACCATTGATGATGAATGCGCGGCGCGTCCATCGCCTGCTGGATGTTCATATCGTGGTCAACCATATTGATGACGGTTTGCAGAACCGCCGTAATGATTCGCGGACCGCCGCGCGCGCCGACGGCAAACCATAAAGAACCGTCTTTTCGCAGTACAATCGTCGGGGTCATCGCCGACAGCGGACGTTTTTTCGGCGCGACGGCGTTGCGTTCGCCCTGAATCAGCCCGAACATATTCGGTTTTCCCGGACGCGCCGCGAAATCGTCCATTTCGTCGTTCAGCAAAACACCCGTACCTTTCGCCGTAACTCTTGAACCATATAAATCGTTGATCGTGTAAGTGTTTGTAACGCAATTCCCTTCCGCGTCAACGACCGTAAAATGCGTCGTTTCCATTGATTCCTTGCCGACGATTTCGCCCGCGCCGATTTCTTTGCTCGTCGAGGCTTTCGTCGTATCAATCGAAGCGCGGCGTTGGTCGGCGTAATCCTTGGAAATCAGTTCGGCGGCGGGAACTTTGACGAAATCAGCATCGCCCATAAATTCGGCGCGGTCGGCGAACGAGCGGCGCAGAGCTTCGGTGATGACGTGATATTTCTCCGACGAATCGTATTTCATCGCCCGCAAATCGTATTTTTCCAAAATATTCAGCGTCTCTAACAAAACCGTTCCGCCGGACGACGGCGACGGCATCGAGATAATTTCATAACCGCGATAAGTTCCGCGCACTGGCGTTCGTTCTTTCGCCACATAATTTTTCAAATCGTCGAGCGTAATTAAACCGCTATTAGCTTTCATATCGGCGGCAATCAGCCGCGCCGTTTCGCCCGTGTAAAATTCCTTTGCGCCGGATTTGCCGATTCTTTCGAGAGTTTTTGCCAACTCCGGCTGTTTCAAAACATCGCCTTCTTCGTAAAATTTTCCGTCGTTCAAAAAGATTCGGTTGCTTTCGGGATATTTGGCAAGCGTTTCTTTATAAGATTTGAAAAGATTGGCGAGCCGCGCCGTTAAAACGTAACCGTTGCGGGCAAGATTGACGGACGGTTCGACGAGCTGCGACCATTTTAATTTTTTCGAGCCGTATTTTTGAAACGCCAGATCGAGTCCGGCGGGCGTTCCCGGAACGCCCGAAGCGCGATAGCCGACGGTCGAAGAACCTTCGCCTTTAATCAATTCGCCTTCGTTGTTCACGAAGATATTGCGCGTCGCCAATGCCGGAGCCATTTCGCGGTAATCAATCGCGGTCGTTCTGCCGTCTTTGAACCGAATCAGCATAAAACCGCCGCCGCCTAAATTTCCGGCTTCGGGATAAACGACCGCGAGTGCGAGCGCGACGGCAATCGCCGCGTCAACCGCGTTGCCGCCGCGCTTCATCACGTCAATGCCGATTTGCGACGCAATCGGATGCTGCGATGCGACCATCGCGTGTTTGCCGCGCACCGGCTCGCGCCACGCCGCAAAAATATTTGTTTCGGTCGGAATAAATGAAAGCTGAAATGACATAACTACTAAAAAGACGGCGATTTTTTTGATTGACTTCATAAAATTGCTGGTTGAATAAATTGTCGAAATGTTCCGTTTCGTAAGAATATACAAAATTCCCGGAAGCGATACCAACGCGCCGGAAAAATCGCGGCGGAAATTTATTGACTATCTAAGATAAATCGAATAAAATCGTGGCGAAATTTTAATTTGTGGTGTAGAATGGTTTTCGGCGGACATTCTCCGTCGTGTCCCCCCACAAACACACATTGTTCAAGCGGAAGATTAACAATCCCGAAAAATAGGAGTTTAACAAAATGAATAAGTTTCTGACGGCGGCGGTTTTGGCTTTGACGATTGCATCGGTCAATATAACGGCGCAAAAATCTACAATCTTACAACCGACCGTAAAATTCGATAAAATTCAGGTCGGCTATGCGGAAATGAAGGCGTTTTCCGACGGGCGCGGCGTTTGGCTTGGATGGACGACCAGCCTCGAATCGAAAAATCTCGGTTTCAATGTTTATCAGATGATCGGCGGCGAAAGAAAGCTCGTCAGCCAATCAATGATTCCCGGCGCATATCTGCGGACGCGCGAAGAAAAAACTACGTCCGGCACTTATTCGTTTTTCGACCGCAGCGGCAGTCCCGACAGTTCCTACGTTATCGAAAGCTGCAACGTCAACGGACAGCGGCAGTTTTCCAGCGTCGTCAACACGAAAGCCGTTAATGATTTGGCAGCCGTAACGGGAACGTCTTCCGAAGAATTTGAAAATCAGGCGCGGAATGCCAAGCCTTCCGTTACCGGAAGCGATTCGGTATTGCCGGAAGATTTGGCGGTCGAAGTCGCCAATTCCGCGCTGCCTCCGAATCCGGTCAAACAGCTCTGGGTTGCGGCACAGTCGGGCGTGCGAATCGCCGTCAAAGCAGAAGGATTTTACCGCGTTTCCCGCGCCGAACTGCAAACCGGCGGATTTAACGTGAACGCGCCCGTCGCCAGATGGCAGCTTTACGTCAACGGTGTCGAACAGGCGATCAATATCGGCGGCAGCGGCGATTACATCGAGTTTTACGGAAAAGGAATTGACAACTTATATGCCGATACGCAGATTTATTTTCTGGTCGTCGGCACGGAAAACGGCAAACGCATCGGCAATACGCTCCGCCGAAGAATTAGCGGCGCGGTCGTCTCGAACAGTTATTCGCAGTTCTTTTTCAAAAAAGAACGGAGCATCTATCTCGCCAGTCTGCTCAACGGCGACACGGAAAACTTTTTCGGTAATCCGGTCTATGGTCCGAGCGGCGGAACGGTAAATTTCGATTTGTCCGGCGTTGATTTTGCCGCGCCGACCGCTTCGATTGAAGTTAAAGCCGTCGGCGTAACGCAGGTCTTCCACCAAACGAAGGCATTTCTTAACGACGTTGAAATCGGAACTTTCAGCAGCGACAATTTCGATGCGGCGACCGGCTCATTTACTTTCTCGACTTCTCTTCTGCGCGAAGGTGCAAACCGTCTGAAACTGGCTTCGCTCGGCGGCGGCAGCGACACTTCGGTATTCAACAGCCTGAAAGTGAATTTTGCGCGGCGTTATGTCGCCAGCCAGAACCGGCTTTCGTTCTACGTTCCGAATTATAAAGCCAGCTACGCGGAAGGATTCACGACGCAGAATGTTCGCGTCTTCGATATGACCAATTCCGACACGCCGATTCTGATAACCGGAATGGCTGTCGAAGCCGCTAACGGCGGTTTCCGCGTCAACATCCCGTCGAATCGCGGACGGGTAATGTATGCCGTCGAAAATTCCGCACTTTTAACGGCGGCTTCGATTACCGCCAACACGCCTTCGACCTTATCAACCGTCGCCCATAACGCGGATTTCGTCATCATTTCGCACAAAAATTTTCTGTCCCAGGCAAATGAGTGGGCGGACTACCGGCGCGGACAGGGAATGTTAACCGAAGTCGTTGATATTGAAGATGTCTATGACGAATTCAACTTCGGCGCAACCAACGCGGATTGCATTAGAAGTTTTCTGAACTATGCCAAAACCAACTGGCAGACTGCGCCCAGATACGTTTTGCTGCTCGGCGATGCGAACTACGACCCGAAAAATTATCTCGGTTTCGGCGGCAATTTCGTGCCGACGCGCACGGTGGATACGATTTATTCGGAAGTCGGCAGCGACGATACGTTAGCCGATTTTAATGACGACGGTTTGGCGGAACTCGCCATCGGCAGAATTCCGGCGAAAACTGAGGCGGACGTTACGCTGGCTCTTAATAAAGTTAAGGCGTTCGAGCTATCGGCTGGTCAAGCACCGTCGCGCGGAACGATTTTCGCCAGCGATTTGCCGGACGGTTATGATTTTGAAGCCTTGAGCAATCGGCTCTGCGCTCAACTGCCTTCATCTTATAACTGCGTGAAAATCAATCGCGGACAGACGAACGCCGGCGCGGATTTGCTCGCGGCGATTAATCAGGGCAAGTTTCTGGTTAATTATTCGGGACACGGCAACGCGGCGGTTTGGGCGAGCGGCGGATTTTTCGGTACTTCCCAAGCCGGACAGTTGACCAATGCCAATCTTTCGGTTTTCACGATGCTGACCTGTCTGAACGGATATTTTATTGATCCGAACAGCAACAGTTTAGCGGAAGTTCTGCTGAGAAACCCGAACGGCGGCGCGGTCGTCGCGTGGGCTTCTTCGGGACTGACGACTCCCGACATTCAGGAAGTGATGGCGACGCGCTTTTACAATCAAGTCGGTGTCGGCAGTATGAGCAAAATGGGCGATTTCGTGAACGATGCAAAAACCACGATCAACTTCGGACGCGACGTGCGACTGTCGTGGGTTCTGCTCGGCGATCCGACAATGAAAATCAGATAGATTTTCGTCATTTTCAACCTTGAAACGCGAACCGTTTGATAATCAAAACGGTTCGCGTTTTTTCTTTTTTAGCTTTTGCGAATAAAATGAATTTGTTCCATTCAATCCAAGAAAAGAAAGTGAATTTTGTAAACGATGCTGCACGATAATATTCTGCTGATGCTCGGACTGCTTTTCGTGATGGCTCTGCTTTATATGCTGAGTCAAAAGCTGTGCGTTTCCTATCCGATTTTTCTGGTTCTCGGCGGCTTGGCAATCGGTTTCATTCCCGGAATGCCGCGCATCGCGCTCGACCCGCAAATCGCTTTTCTGATTTTTCTGCCGCCTTTGCTTTATGAAGCCGCGTGGTTCACGTCGTGGTATGACTTCTGGAAATGGAAACGTCCGATTGCCCTGCTCGCATTCGGTTTGGTTTTTCTGACTTCGCTTGCCGTCGCGGTTTTTTCGATCTGGCTGATTCCCGGT
>CAXTKJ010000101.1:0-11231 GCA_964244835.1 uncultured Pyrinomonadaceae bacterium | reverse complement strand
CTCTGTCCGTTCGTAGTATTGGATTATCCAATACTACGAACGGACAGAGTTCTGAGTTCGCCGAACTTGAAACTCTTCCCAACATTGACATCAACATTAAACAAGGCAATTCGCTTCTCTCACGCTTCGCGCTCGACGCTGATTTGAAACAGGCGTTAAAAACCAAAGACGGCATCAAAGATTACCGCGACAGAGTTTATCAATACAAAAACGAGCGCAACCGCGACGTTAAAAACGAACTCATCGAAATAATCGGCAAAATAAAAAGCGATTTTCGCACCGAGATTTTCAATAATGATAAGCGCGTTGTCGCTCTACGCAACTTGAAAGGTGAATTGTTCAATCTTCAAAATCAGCCAAATCTTTTTGGCGAAACAGATAAAGAACGCGCAAACCGATTGGAGAAGCAAGATGAACTCAAATCAAAAATCAAATCTAAGGAAGTTGAAATCGAAGCCGTCAGAACCAACGCGATTTACAAAAACGCTTTTGAATGGCGTTTCGAGTTCCCTGAAGTTCTTGATGACGAAGGAAACTTTTTAGGTTTTGATATCTTTATCGGAAATCCGCCGTATATTGCGATTCAAAAGATGCGCGATGAACAAGATGCTTTTGCAAGTCAAAAATATAAAACTTACTCAAGGTCTGCCGACATTTATTGTTTATTTTATGAGAAGGCAATCAATTTAATGAAACCAAGAGGTATCTTAGGATTTATTACTTCAAATTCTTGGATGAAGACAAAATATGGCGAACTTCTAAGAAACTTTTTCTTACAGACCACAAATCCTATTTATTTAATAAATATTGAAGACACTCAAGTTTTTGAGGAAGCGATTGTAGAATCAAACATATTAATTCTTGAAAAAGAATGCTGGCAAGGTAATCTACAAGCAGCAAGACTTTTGAACGATTTCAGGTTGGATTTGCCAATCGAAGACTATTTTAATGAAAACAAAATCTTAGTATGTAACTTGCCGACTAGCGGATGGATAATTGGCTCAGACGACGAAAACTTATTAAAAGTTAAAATAGAACGGGAATGTCAAATCGTTAAGGAATTAAACATTAAAATTTATTTCGGAGTTAAAACAGGTTTTAATGAAGCATTCATTATTGATGAAGAGACAAAAAACAAACTAATTAAGCAAGACTCTAAATCTCAGGAAATAATAAAACCCGTTTTGAGAGGACGCGATTTAAAGAAATACATTTTTACGTCCCCTAATTTGTGGATAATCAAATCAAAATTTAAGGAACACAATAATTTGATTTCGGAGTATCCAGCCGTTACGCAACATCTCACTAATTACAAGGATAGGTTACAAAATAGAGGTCAAGTGCTAAATGGTCAACATCACTGGCTTGAGTTAGATAACAACCCGACTGACAACTATTTCTCCCAAATTGAAAAGGAAAAAATTATTTGGGGTGAGTTATCAGATAGAGCCAAGTTTGCCTTCGATGATGAAAAATATTATGCAGAAGCAACTTTATTTTTTATGATTGGTGAAAACTTAAAATACCTTCTAGCAATTTTCAACTCAAAATTAGGAGATTGGTATTTTAATCAGATTTCAACAACTTCTGGAATGGGAACAAATAGATGGAAAAAATATAAAATTGAACAATTCCCAATCAAAAAAATTTCCTCCGAAGCGCAAGAGCCGTTTATCAAACTGGTTGATGAAATTCTCGAACTGAAAAAGCTCGGCGAGAATACCGTCGAGCAGGAAAAGCGAATTGACGAGATGGTTTTCGATTTATACGATTTGACGACAGCGGAAAGAGATATTGTTAAAGGCAAAGCGTAATGTAATCGGCGGCACAGTGTTAATAAGTCGGAAAACGAGCGGAAAATGGCAAAAACGGATGAAATATCCGGCTGACGGATGTGAAACCGCCGGAAACGGGCGGAAAATCCGGCTGACGACGGCGCGGTCGAGAAAAACAAGCGAAATATCCGGCTGACGGCGGTGAAAGCGTCGCTGACGGAATGAAAAACGTGAAAAACGAGCGAAAATTCGCGCTGACGCGCCGTTTGACCGGAAAAACACGCCGTTCACGCATCGCAACGCTTCTTCCGAAAGCCTTTTCGGATGATTTAATCAATTAAACCAACTAAAAAACAAAGGAGACGATTATTTTATGAACGATTCGCAGATGAGAAAAGCGGACAAACGCGACCGCGAAGATGCTTTTATGACGGAAAATACCGCCGATTTTCCGAAGGATTCGCCCGCCGATAAATTTACGAAGCTGATTAACACCGAACACGCGAAAATTATGGCGTTCGACGCGCAGAAGACTTCCGGCACGGACGACCGGCGGCAGGCGCAGGAGATTTATGAGAACCGGCGCGACGACCTCGTTGATTTGCTGGAAATGTTCGTCTTGGCGGCGGACATCGTGGACGACGACATCGAAGGCACGGCGGCGAAATTTAAAATGCCGCGCCCGCGCACCGACCAGAGTTTAATCGCCAAAGCCACCTCTTTTAACGCCGATTCGAGCGGCATCGAAACCGAATTGGTCGAAGCCGGACTCGACGCGGACGGGCGAGCGCACCTTTTGACCATCCGCGATGCTTTTGTAAAAGCCGCCGCCGACCACGATGCCGCCGAACAGATGAGCGGCGAAGCGACCGGCGGAATGTCCGATTCGTTCAGGAAAATGATGGATTATATGCGCCGCCGCGACAAAAGCGTACGGATGAAGTATCGCAAAAACCCGGCGAAAATCGCCGCGTGGGAAATCGCCTCGCACCTCGACCGCGCCCCGAAAGGCAAAGGCGGCACGACACCGCAACCGCCGACTGGTTAAAGATGAAAAGGTAAAAATGCTTAAAAGTGAAAAAGGTTGGCGATTATTCAAATCGCCAACCTTTTTCACTTTTTCATCTTACCACTTTTAACCTTTACTTCGCTTTCGTTCCCGTGAAACTAAGCGGCGGAAAGCCCGGTGTCGGGACTGTTACCGTGCCTTTCATCGTATCGCCTTCGACCGTGCCGCTGATGTTTAATTCCATCGCCTGCGCGCCCATCTGAGTTTTGACGATTCCGGTTACTTTGTTGCCGGAGACTTTGCCGTCGGTCAGATCGCCTTTAATCATTGCCGAATCGAGCGAGCCGGAAACTTTCGCGTCAGCCTGTTTCAGCGTCAGCGTAACGGGAAACGGCGTTCCGTGATAATCAATCACCAAATTCCAAACGCCGTCCACCATCGCAAACGTGCCGTTTGATTCTTTACCGAAATTTGATACGTCCAATGTCTTGCCCTCCGCGTCGAAAACTTCGATTTTCGGCGCATATTGTTTTGATTGCTTGATGATTTCGTCCGCGTCGCCGACGATGACGATGGCGATTTTGTCGGGTGAGATGTATTTTTTCGCCACGCGCTCAACATCTTCCAATGTAACGGCGTTGATTTTATCGCGGTAGGTTTGCAGATAATCGGCGGGCAGATCATACAACTGCTGCGAGACTAAAAGATTCGTCAAACCTTCCTGAGTTTCGGCGCGAAGCGGGAAAACTCCGGTCAAATAACTTTTCGCGTCCTTTAACTCTTTGTCGGTCGCTTTTTCGTTACGAATGCGGTTCAATTCGAGGAAAAATTCCTTTAACGAATCGCCCGTTACCGGCGTTCGGACTTCGGCGGTCGCCTGAAAGTTCCCTGCTTGGCGTTTCGTATCAAAGCTCGAATACGCGCCGTAGGTGTAGCCTTTCGCTTCGCGCAGATTCATAAACAACCGCGACGACGCACCCGCGCCTAACACCTGATTCATCACTAATACGGGAAAAAAGTCGGGATTACTGCGGTCAATCGCCAGATTCGCCAGCACGATATTCGACTGCAAAGAACCCGGACGATCAACGACCGTCAGCGTCGTCGCGGTGCGGACGGGCGGCGCGTCAAACTTCGGCGTGTCAACCGTTCCCTTTTTCCATTCGCCAAAATTCGCCGTGATTTCTTTCAGTAGATTTTCGCGGCTGATATCGCCGACGACGATTAAAGTCGCGTTGTTCGGCGTGAACATTTTCTGATGAAAAGCGATAAGTTTATCGCGCGTAATTTTCCCAATATCTTCGGCGGACGGCGACGCGATGCCGTAGGGATGCGTTCCGTAAATCGCTTTGGAAATACGCTCGTCCGCCAGGAATGACGGCTGGGAACGCTGGTATTTCAAATTTTCAATCGTGTTTTTCTTAGACAGCGCGAGTTCGCTTTCGGGGAAAATCGGATTCAAAACGACATCCGCCATCAACTTTAAAACGTCCGAGCTATACATCGAAAGTGCCGATGCCGCGACAATCGTATTGTCCTCGCCCGCGCTCGACGAAACGCTCGCGCCGAGCCGTTCGATTTCTTCTGCAAGCTGCTGGCTGGTGCGCGTTTTCGTGCCTTCGTTCAACAGCGCGGTCATCATCGAAGTCAATCCAATCGAATCTTTCGGGTCATAAATCGAGCCGGTTTTAAAACCTAAACGATAGCTGACGAGCGGCAAACGCTTATCTTCAAAAACGATTACCTTCAAACCGTTCGGCAAAGTCGTTTCAAACGGCTTGGCGATTTCAAAGCTCTTGGGCGCGAGTGCCGCCGGAGCGGTTTTGCGAAAATCTTCATTCATAGTTTTCTGTGCGAACGTGCCGACCGCAAACGTCGAAATCAAACCGGCAGACACTAATAATTTTACTGTTTTTTTCATTTCTTTTACCTCGTGTCGCCTTTTTTATTCAGTTACCGGCTTCATCTCCGGTTTAACGTCGCCTTTTCCGGCGGGAACGATGTCGAGCAGAACGCGGTTGTCCGTGTTCAGATATTTGTTGACGGCTTCTTTAATCTGCGCGGGCGTGATCGCCAGCAGTTCGTCGAGTTCTGAGTTGATTTTCGTCGGGTCGCCGTCAAACAGCGCGAATTCCGCGATTGCCTGCGCGCGTCCCATCGAAGATTGCCGCGAACGAACCGCGTCGTTAATCAGATTGTTACGAAGTTTCTGCATTTCCTCGTCGGTCGGTCCGACGGTCGCCATCGCTTTGATTTCGTTGGTGATCGTCGCGCGGATTTTTTCTAAATCCTGTCCCGGTTTCGGAATCGCAAAAACTAAAAAGCCGGAAGGTCCGCGCCGTTCGTCTGTGAAACTGACAAGCTGCAAAACCGCTTCGTCGCCTTTCACGAGTTTTTGATACAGGCGCGAGCTTTCACCCTCGCTGATGATTTTTCCGGCGAGCGCGAGCGCGTTATGGTCGGGAGTGCTGCGCTGCGGAATTTTCCAAGCCATCACGAACGCGGGAAACGGCGCGAGTTTGTCTTCAAACTTTTTATATTTCAACGCCACTTCCGCCGGTTCGGAAACGTCAATCGCGGGCGGTTTCGGCTGTTTCGGAATCGTCGCAAAATATTTGCTGACTAAATCTTTCGCTTCTTTCGGCTCGAACGCGCCCGAAATCACCAGGACGGCGTTGTTCGGCGCGTAATTGATGCGGAAGAAATCCTGCACGTCTTTAACCGTCGCGGCGTTCAAATCTTCCATCGAACCGATGACCGAATGCGCGTTAGCGAAATTTTTATAAATCATCGGCATCAGTTGATCGAAAACCTGTCCGAACGGCTGATTTTCGCCGAGGCGTTTTTCTTCCTGCACGGCGTTGCGCTGATTCGTCAAATTCTCTTCCGTTACCGCGAGCGAACGCATTCTATCGGATTCGAGCCACAGACCGAGCGGTAATTGATTCGCCGGCAGTGCTTCAAAATAATTCGTCCGTTCGGTGTTCGTCGTCCCGTTCATCGTACCGCCCGCGTTTGAGACAAATTGGAAATGCTCGGCTTTTTTGACGTTTTCCGAACCTTGAAACATCATATGTTCAAACAGATGTGCGAATCCCGTACGCCCTTCGCGTTCGTTGCGCGAGCCGACATCGTAAAAAACCGCGACCGACACGACCGGCGCGGCGTTGTCCTGATTAAGCACGACGCGCAAACCGTTGTCGAGCGTGTATTGCTCAAGTTTGAGCGGTTGTAATTTAAAATTCGTTGCCATTTTCGTATCCTTTTTCGTCGCCGGAACTTGGGCAAACACGCCGCCGAACAAAGTCGCCGTCAGCACACCGCCCGCCGCGATTGATTTAATTTTTGATTTCATTTTCGATTGTTGAATTCCTGCAAAGATGATTTTTATCAAACCATTTTACGCACTAAAAAGCAAAAGGTTTTCGGTCTTCATTAGTTGCCGGAAGCGAACGATAAGTTGCGGAGAAAGATGATTTCAGCCGTGTCGTTTTCAAGATTTCGCTGAAATGGAATATCATTCAAAAATCATATTTTCACGCGACTTTTAATTTTATGACTAAAAAAATCTTGATTCTATCGGCGGCGGTCGGCGCGGGACATCTGCGGGCGGCGGAGGCGATTGAAAAAGAATTCAAACATCAGCACCCGACGGCGGAAGTTAAAAACATTGATGTTCTGAATTACACCAACCCGCTTTTTAGACGGCTTTACGGCAAGGCGTATCTCGATATGGTCAACCGAATGCCCGAAGTTTTGGGCTGGATGTATGACTCGCTCGACAAGCCTTGGGAAAATGAACGGCGGCGACTTGCGTTAGACCGTTTGAACACGCTGCCGCTGGTTAAATTCTTAAAAGATTATCAGCCCGATCTCGCCGTCTGCACGCATTTTCTGCCCGCCGAAATTATTTCGTGGCTGACGGCGAAAGGAAAAATAAATTTCCCGCAAGCCATCGTCGTTACCGATTTCGACGCGCACGCTCTCTGGCTTTGTCATCATTACGAACGCTATTTCGTCGCCCTCGAGGAGACGAAAATTCATCTTGAAAAACTGGGCATTCCGGGTGAAAAGTTGACGGTTTCGGGAATTCCGATTGATCCGATTTTTAGCGAACCGAAAGACAAACTGGCGATGCGCGAAAAGCACGGATTACAATCGGATAAGTTGACGATTCTGGTTTCGGCAGGCGGCTTCGGTGTCGGCAATATCGAAAATCTCTTAATTGCCTTGAGCGATTTGCAAACGCCCGCGCAGATTTTAGCGATTTGCGGGCGCAATGAAGAAATGAAAACGAAACTCGAACGTCTTTCAAAAGATAAATTAAATAACGAGCGCGTTACTTTTAAGCCAATCGGCTTCACCAAAGAAATGGACGAATTGATGTCGGCGGCTGATTTAATCGTTGGCAAACCCGGCGGCTTAACGACTTCGGAAGCGATGGCGAAAAATCTTATTTTCGTCGTTGTCAACCCGATTCCCGGACAGGAAGAACGCAATTCCGACCACTTGCTCGAAAAAGGTTGCGCGATCAAATGCAATAATCTGCCGGTTCTGGCTTATAAAATTGACGCGCTCGTCAACGACGAAAAGCGTTTCGCGGCGATGCTGGAAAATGTCCGAAACTTTGCGCGTCCGAACGCCGCCGCCGACATCGTGAATAATTTATCGGCGATGCTTTAGTTTAGAAGTTTTGTTTCTAAAGCGATTTCAACACCCAGCCATTCGGGTCAATCTCGACTTTAGCATCTGCCGGAATTACTAAACTTCCCTTGCCGTCTTTCATTTCGACCCGTTTCATCTCGCCGCCGATCTTGACTTCGACAGGCATCGGAAACGGCAGATTATTCGGCGTTTCCCAGCGCAGATTTAATTGATTCGCGCTCGTCTCAGAAACTAATTTCGGCAGTTGCGGCTGGCGCAGATAAACTTCGAAAAACCACTTCAAATCTTTGCCCGATTCTTTTTCCGCTGTCCGTAAAAAGTCGTCGGTCGTCTCGAAATGAAACTGTTTGCCGTTCGTTATTTTCTCCATCACTTCGGTCGAATAAGTCGTGCGCCTGAGCGATTTGAAAAACGCATCGTCGCCGATATAGAAGCGCAAAGTGTTCAAAATCATCGCGCCCTTGCCGTAAATGTCGCCGTCGGATTTCGTATAATCGGGCGGCAGCATATAAATTTGCGTCGTCGTCTGCGCTTCACGAGGCGCGACGGGTTTTAAGTTGTGCAGATTTTTCTGACGCGCTTTCATCGCCGCGAAATATGCCTCTTTACCCTTCGTCGTTTCGATGTAAAAAGTGTCCATAAACGACTGGAAACCTTCGTGAATCCAGAAATCGTTCCAGTCGGGCGCGGTAACTAAATTCGCCCACCAATCGTGTCCGTATTCGTGAAACAAAAGCCAGTCGTCGCCGTCGGCGTTGTATTTGAATTCATTGCCGTAAGCCGTGATCGTCTGGTGTTCCATTCCGAGATGCGGCGTTTCGGCAATGCCGATTTTGTCGGCGCGAAACGGATATGGTCCGAGATATTTTTCGTAAAACGCCGTGTATTTTTTCGCCAGATCAACCAGCGACTGCCCTTTCGCTTCGTCCTGCGGCAGAACGTAAAACTCAATCGGAATCTGCTCGCCCGTGATTGATTTGACCGAATCTTTAATCACTTTATACGGCGCGACGTTCAGCGCGATGCAGTAGTTAGAAATCGGCTGCGACACTTCCCAATTATAAGTTTTCGTGCCGTCTTTATTATCAACCGCCGACTTAAATTTACCGTTCGACGCGGCGACCAAATTCGCCGGAACGGTAAAATGCAGCGACGAGGTATCGGCTTTGTCCGACGGATGATCCTTCACCGGAAACCACAAATCCGCGCCGTCATTCTGCACGGCGGTCGCAAACCACGGCTGTCCGTCCGCCGTCTTCGACCAGACAAACCCGCCGACCCACGGCGGTTTCGGCGCAACTTTCGGCTTGCCCGAATACACGACGCGCACCTGCACTGTTTCACCGGCTTTTTTGGTTTTCGGGAACGCACTCCAAATCTTGCTTTCACGCCGTTCAAATTTCAGCGGTGTAACAGGATTTGCGCCTTTCGTCGAATACATTACAACTGATTCAACCGTGTATGGATAATCCAAATCCAGCACGAAAACATCGAGCGGTTTGACGATTAAAACCGTCGCCGTCAACGCGCCGCTGATTGATTGATTTTCTACGTCAACCTTGACCGCCAAATCATAATGTTTCACGTCATAAGCCGCCTGTTCCGGCATCAAAACGCCGCCCGAATCGGTCGGACGCGCACCTAAATCTCGCTGTGCCAAAACAGATGCCGCCCCGCAGATGAAAATCGCCAACACGCCGAATAATTTTTTACTCATAGTCAAACCTTCTTTATTTTTTTCTTTTGATTATGCCATTTATTGACGACTTTGGTAAGAGGCGGTTAGGCTGCGGATAAATCGAAAGGAGCGAATTAAAATAACTTTAATTCGCTCCTTTTTTTTATTTAAACAAACCATCTTCTTTTAACCGCGTAGTCGCCCGGATAAGCTAATCGCCGATTGTCGGGCGGCGGAGCGGTTTGTTCAATTTGCCGCTCCCAAGACCACGCCAGCCAGGGGCTTAACGCACTGTCGAGCGTCGGGTTAGGGATTTTTTCGCCGATGCCGAGTCGTCCGTTTTGGCGGCGTTGAATGAAATTTTCACGCGCCTTAACGTAATCGGAGAAGACTTTTAACTGCCGCTGTCGCTCGCCCTGTCCGAGAGCGACAAAATTAAACCACAGTTCACGCGCCGTCAGCATTTTTCCGTAGGCTTCGGTGAAAATGTCCATCACATACCTGACATCCACGTCCGACAAAACCGTGCGCCTGCCGGTCGCCGCGCCGCCCTCTTTAGTCAAGCCTTTTAAGTGTTCGTCAACGCGAATGATTCCCGCGTGGTGCATCGGAATCGGCTGGTTGTCAATTTCTTCATACGACCCGCTGAAAGTTATCAAACTCAGGAGATGTTTCAGAACGGCTTTCATTCCCTCGCTGACCGCGCCGACCGCATCGCCGACTCCCTGCACGATATTTTGCAGCGTGTCGGTCGCCGCCGGCGTTACGCGCCCCCAAACATTCTGGTAAGCGTGAAAAGTCCGTTCGGCTCCGCCGTCAACTTTTGCCTTGATAAACAGTTGACTCGTATAACCGAACTGAAGATACGGGAAAGCCGTAATGCCCGCCGTGTATGCCGATGCCGTGCAGTTGCCGACAATAACGTAATGACTGTTCGGTTTGTAATCTCCGGCATCGCCGATTGAATTAAATGTTTCGGTATTCAGCAAAACCGGATTTCCGAACCGGTTGTACTGATTTCCCAAAACCGGAAAATGATAAATTGACCGCGTAAATTTAACGTCTTCTTTTGACATAAATATTCTGCCCTTCCAAAAAAAATTTGATCTTCCAAATTTAATAAATTTAATTTTATTAGGTGTCTGGACGAAGCAGGCGGCGGAATTTTGCCGGTGATGAGGTTAACAGTTTGTTAACAAATTCCTGATCGGCAAACCGTGCGGGCGATTCGGAATTAACGGCAAAAAAGACTTTTTTACATTATAAGTTCAATCAAGAGACGCTGACAGATTTTTACTTTTATCGTGAATCTCCTGCAAACTTCTCACCTCGATTTTTGCCTGTGATTTTTTCGTCACGATTACGTTACCTAAACTTTTGCAAGTTTTAATTCTTCATCAATTCTTTCCTGTAAAAAAGATTTGATAAGCGATTGGTAAGGAACATCGCGCTTGTTGGCGACGAGGCGAATTTTATCGAGCATTGATGCGGAAATTCTGATCGAAATCGTTCTGGTCGTCGGTTTCAGCTTCGGCAAAACCACGGATTCAGCCGTTTCCCAATCAACAAATTCGGTCGAATCGTTTTCCGTCCAAAATTCGCGCTCTGCGGTTTCATCATCGAATTGCGGAATCTCTTTTAATTTTTTCGACATATTTTCTCGTTTCACTTTTGGTCATATCGCGGGCGGAAATTACCCGAATTAAATTATTTTTCAGCGTAAAAGCAATAAAAAGCTGCCGATCAGCATCGGTTCGCCCCAGAGCGAAAAGTCTCGATTCGTTTTCGGAATGCAATTTATCGGCGGCGATTATCAATGGCAAATTAAAAAAGGCATCTTCACATTCGCCGTCCGTTACGCCGTGAAGATGCCAGTTTTTATTTGAATTGCCTTCGTCCCATTCAAAACCTTCGCAGTTTTCAATTTCGGCTTTCATTTAAATTTGTATTGTATGAGCATATACAAAAATTGTAAAGATTCTTGACTCATTGCGTCACAATTTAGAACGCAATGAGTTCCAAATTCCAATTATCCATTGACGATTAACGATTTACTTTTATCGTGAATCTCCTGCAAACTTCGCACTTCGATTTTCGCCTGTGA
>CAXTKJ010000100.1:0-11318 GCA_964244835.1 uncultured Pyrinomonadaceae bacterium | reverse complement strand
GGCTTTGCCCATAAAATACCAATTCAGCGTGTCTTTACAGGCATTTGCAAAATAATATGGGCGAATTTATCATTTGCCCATATTATTTTCTTCCTTTCACACTAATTCGGTTTTTAAGAGTCCGAACTCTTTATATCGGTGACGCTTTGAATTTCCGGCAGAAAAGAATTGCCGTCAAAGAACTGCGGCTCGATTTTCAATTCGTAAATGGCGCGAATAATCACGCCAATGTTGTAGCACAGAACTTTGGTAAGAATTTCGTTGATTTGCGCCGTCGGGTTGCGGGTGCGAAGGATCGAGCCGTATTTTCTTTTCATCGCTGAGAACAACGCCTCGACCTTCGAGCGGCGGTGATAAATCTGATAAAACTCATCCTGCCGGTAGAGGAAAAAGTGCAGCATTTTATTCCAGACCGTATCCTTCGCGTCAAAGACGGCGTTGCTTTTAAATTCGGAGAACTGCTCGACTCCGTGGTCGGCGGAGTGGTTGAGATTTATCTTATTGGCGTAAGCGGCATCGGCGACGGTGCGTTTCATCAAAAAGCCGAGTTTTAACGTGCTGTCGAACAGCTTTTTGTAGAAAGGGCTATCGTTGGCGTAGCGTTCGGAGATTTCGACCGCCGTCACGATGCCGGTTTTCACGCCGCACGCCAGATGCAGTTTATACCAGTCGTGCCAGCTTTCATCGCCGCCGTATTTGACGTCGAACCATCTTTTGTATTGACAGGTCGAAAAGCCGCTCGAATCGAAGGCAAATTCCGTTTCCACCGGCTTCATCAC
This sequence comes from uncultured Pyrinomonadaceae bacterium, assembly GCA_964244835.1. GTDB lineage: Bacteria > Acidobacteriota > Blastocatellia > Pyrinomonadales > Pyrinomonadaceae. The sequence goes on along the minus strand of CAXTKJ010000100.1, from coordinate 10,539 downwards.
CGAAGCCGTCAACTCGATCATCTCGCGCAGGATGGAAGTCAGGTCTTCGCCGTCGAGATACTTGTAAAGCGTATTGTAATGAATTTCCTGCGAAATGTAGCCTTTCTCGAAAGCGTCCTGGACATCCGAATCATTGCGCCGCGCCGCCAAACCGTTGAAGGTTTTAGAACAGATGCAGTAAGTAATGTCGCGCAGCCGCGCCCGCGGTCTGCCCCTCCGGTTGGGTGCTTCCTGAATGCCGCGACACAGTTCAAACAACAGAGATTGAAACATCAGTTTCTCGTTTTGCTGCGCTGGATTGTATGTTTTCCAATTTTGTTTGTAGGTCGGTTTCTTGCGCGCCGTTTTTTCCCGTTCCGGTGAGAAGATCGCCCGGTGTTCACGGCGAATTCTTTCTTCGACCGCAAAGATATGTTTGCACTTGACGGCGGTTTTGTTGAAATCGGGGCAAGTGCAGATTTGTGCCAGCAACTCCACGGTATAATCATTTTTTCCGGTCTGGGACGGAACCGTCCATTTTTCGCCGTCGAATTTCAACTGGAACTGTTCGGCGATGGCGCGTCCCTTTTGTTCTTTCGTATTTTTCATTGTGCATTGGCTCCTTACTCTTGTTTTTCCGGCGCGAATCAATCACAATGACATCGAAGATACTCTGGTCTGTGATTCATTCGCAATCGGAGTCATTCGGCTCCGCCAATCGGAGTCAACGATTCGGCGGGGCTTACACTTTTCTTTTCAATTTGATTTTTGCGGGAAGCGGTGGCACAATACACGAATAGCGTCGTGCGCCACAAAGCACTTTGCAAAAATCGGATTCAAGGGCTGTGAAAGGTTGGTAGCTTGGCACAGCCCTTACTCTTTTAATAAGTAAAATTATACCTTTCAAAGAGATTTCAGGTCAAACTTAATTCCATTATTTTCAATGATTTACAAGATGCGTCAGGAGGGTTGAAAGGCTGAAATTTTGCTGAACACGAATTCAAATTCTCAGTCGACAGTCTTCGATATTCTAATGAATGGAATTTCCCGCGAGCTTCGTTAGAAAAATCCCGCCCGCCTGTTTCAAGCCGTCGTTCGAGTTTTCCAGCAGTCCGAAGCGATTGCCGCCGAAAAATCTGAACCGCCTGTTTCGCGCCGCGCTTTTCCGAAGAGTGGAGGAAACCGATTCTTTGTCTCGAATGTAGCCGTACTGCTGTTTCATAATGACGAGTATTTGGTCAACGTGCAGCCACGGTTGCCCGCTGCTCTTTAAGATTTCATACACACAATCCGCGTTGTTCAGTTCGCCGTCCAATGGAAATTGGCTGGGCTTCACTATTTCGCCGCTTGCCAACCCCCATCGCTTTTGTTTGTCGCGCTGAAAAACATTCTTTTTTTCGTAGTAACGGAGCATCGAAGCCAGACTCTGGTCGAAAAATTCCGCATTCGGTTTGAAACCGCGTCGAAAAAGTTCTTTCTTGATCAGTTCGACGGATAATCTTTTTGGAGAAACTTTCAAAACTGTTTTTAACGCCTCGAACTGCGGCAGTTTTTGAAACTCTTCGTCGGGAATTTCCGGCTGCCCTTCCGGTTCGGGAACAGATTCTTCGGAATTACCGACTGCCTCATTCGGCAAACTGCCGGTAAGATTCGGCGGGGGATTTGTCGAAACAGGCGTTTGTTGAAATGTCGAATCTTCCGATTGACCACCCGTGCCGACGTTGAAATCCGAAGCATTCTTTGAGTCGCAGGAGATTTGGTTTTCTGGCTCCTCACCCGTTTCCGACGATTGACTGTGATTCGGCGAGTAAAACGAATTCGAGTCGGCAGCGGCGAGAAAGTTTTTTATTGCACTGGTCGGTTCATCGTCGTCGTTTAATTTGCTTCTCATTTCTAAAAAGATTTTCGTGCCGTGATAGTAAGCCTGAAGCCCGCCTATATAATTATCGAGTCTGACTTTTTGCCGTTCGGCATCGGCGATTTGCGTTTCCAATTCACCCAATAATTGATCATTGATTTCAGCTAATTTCATAATCTCCTCGCTCTCGTTTTGACGGTTGTTGTTTTCAAACGGATGTTGTGTATAATAAATACAGCAAAGGCATCACGCCAAAGTTCCGGCGTTTATTTGACGATAGAATTAGAAGCGCGACAAATCGCCTTTGCTGTTCGTGAACAGTCCGAGTTTTCTTTTAGCGGAGAGACTCGGATTTGTTCTTTTAAAGATTAAAGCCAGCCGTCTGAAAAGACAAGTGCGGTATTCCTTTTCTTTCTTTAAAGAGCCGAAGGAAGAAGCAGGTAGTTCTTCTTTTCTTCCTTTCTGCATCCTCTTTTCGATTTTTGCTTATAAACCCTCAAAATTCATTCAATCAATTAGCTCTACTGATTAAATAAGACGTTAAATTTTTCTGAATTATCCAGAATTTGACTTTCACAACTTGACAAAAAAATATCGGCAAAGATATTACTGTAAATGCTCGAATAAAAAATTAAATTTTCATATTTGGTCGCAAAAATTACAATCAATCGGCAAGCGTTCAGGTTTATCGGCGCATGAAATCTAAAAAGTGCGATTGTAGCGAAAGCAGTTTTTATCAATGTATTTATGAAGATAACAGCACTCATTTAATCTCAGGTAATGACTCCGTTGCGATTCTGATTTTCGACAGGGAAAATCAGATATTCGGATACCATCACTGCGAGTATTTTTCACAGTCGCTTTAACCTCATAAATCCAAATCGAACCAAAATAGAAAATGTAAATCTTAACAAGGAGAATTGCCGGGTGATTCATTAAGATCACTTCGCTACAAGAGTGTAAATCCTTATGCCCAATAAAAGCCATTTAAACAACCGTCGGCGCAACTTCAAAAAAACAGTAGCTCGAAAAGGCGAAATGAATTTCGTCAAACAATTAATCACAAAAGCCGTTTGTCTGTTGTTAATCACCAACATTTTAACGCTTTCGGTGCCAGCGGCTCCGCCTGTCTTACTAAACGTGGCGAATGAAACGTATCAGGATATACGATTCGGCTTTTATTCAGGCGATTGGGGAATGGATTTGCCCAAAGTTCTGGGCTTTTTCGTACAAGGAGCGACTTCCACCGAAACCGCACCGGTCAGTCGTATCAAGATTTACCCCGGCTCGCTCACTGTCAGAGAAAACGATTTGGTGGTGCTGTCTGCCGTCGCTTTTAACGCGGACGACGAACCGCTCAACGGTCTCACGTTTGACTGGACGATGACCGACAGCGAAGGCAGATTCGAGCCGCGTTTACTGTCCGCCGGCAATTTCAAAGCTGAAACGGTCGGTGTTCTCACGATCACGGCGACGACCGGCGGCAAACAGGCGGCGGTGACGATCACGGTTGTTCCGGCTCCCGTTGAAGAAACCGAAGAGCAAACTTCAGCGAAAGGTAAAAACGCGATAGGCGTTAATTTTTCACCCTCGAACGGCAAAAAAATACAGTCCAGTCCGGATGCAGAGACCAAAGGGAGCGAAACCGCTTCGAGAGAGGAATCAGGAGGAAGTTCCAACCTGCTGCCGAGTGAACCGGGTTGGGACACTGGCAACGCCGATTCGTCGAATGATCCGGGCAACCAGCCTGGCAATCCGCCCAGTGGACCCACCGACAACGGCGCAGGGAGCGGCAACTTTCAACTTTCGGCTCCGGTTGTCTCCCTGCCGGGGCGCGGCATTGATCTGGCACTGAATCTCAATTACAACTCGCGGTTGTGGAACAAAAGCGGCAATCAGTTAACTTACAACATTGACGGCAGTTTCCCTGCACCCGGCTGGTCTCTCGGTTTCGGCAAAATGGTTTTTATGGGCGGTGAGAAGGGCTGTATGCTGATTGATGCCGACGGCACCCGCCACGGCTACGCCGGTGTTCCAAATTACAGCAGCAGCACCCAAGCCTGGTTTGATGGGCATACGACCGACAGCAGTTTTATTGATTACGGCTGCCACGTCATCTACGGCGCGAACGGTTCGAGTTCCGGCTGGGCGAAAATGGCGAACGGAACGACCGTCAACTACGCCAGTTACGGTTACGGCGACGGTATTTACCCGACTAAGATCACCGACGTGCAGGGCAATTACATTACCATCACCTACGTCAGCGGCAGAGGATCTTCCATCGAAACCATTACCGACACTATGGGACGGGTCATCACTTTTCAGTACGACTCGAATAATCGCCTGATCAGCATCAGTGCGCCGCGAATGACCGGACAGGGTGCACAATATGGCACGAAAACCACCCACGTCCTCATCCGGCTGCATTATCGTCAACTTGCGCTGAATTATTCTTTTCCCGGTATGAACGTATCTGCCGGCGACAACGCGCCGTGGGTAATTGATTCGATTTATTACCCAGCAACAAAGACTGGCTACTGGTTCGGCGGCGCGGATTCGAGCCATTCCGATTATAGCTCTTACTACTCATCTTACGGAATGCTGACCAAGGTCGAAGAACAGCGCGGGATGAATTTTCTGTTCACGCCGGACGAGCAGGGAACAATCATCAAGGGAGAAATGAGCAAGCTGGCTGTTTACAATTACCCGCTGACGACCGCCAATGAGGCGGACAGAACCAATGGGGTGAATCTCTCGGATGCCCCGACCTATGAAACCCTGACGGAGAGTTGGGCGGGAATGGATGTTGCCGAATTGCCGGTGACGAGATATTCGATCAATAACAATGATTTTCACGACGACGGGACGACGAACAGCCCGTCGCGGACGATCACCGTCACTCAGCCGAACGGAGCGATCAGTAAACAGTATTCCTACCGGACACCAGGCGCGTGGACGGACGGACTGGTTTTTGCCGATGAGACGATTGTTACGAGCGGTTCTCCGCCCAACGCGACGCAAACCGTAGTTGGCTCATCGTTGGTAAGCTGGCAACAGGGCGATTACGGTGTCCCGCGACCGTCTTGGACGGAAACGAGAGACGAAAACAATCATAAAACCCGCACCGAGTTCGATTACACGGGCGGCAGATTCAATCAGGTAACGCGCTCGTGCGATTATGATGACGGCGGCGTGAAACTGCGCTGCACCTCGACCCAGTACGAGAACAGTGCCGCTTATATCGGGCAGTTCGACACCAACGGACAATTTATCGGCGGGCAGCACGTCTTTAATTTGGTTAAAGCGACCGGGGTTAAAAACCCGGATGCCGGCGAGACGCTCGCTTCGTGGACGGAATATGAATACGACGGTTTCGGTCTGGCGGACACGCCCGGAGTCGTGCAGCACGAGCCGTCGTATAATCCGAACAACACGGATACTCATCAGGTCTGTCATATCGTCTGTCCCAACGACTGCCCGTATAACCGGCAGGAAAAAAGCGAAACATCCGGCGAGCAGCACCGCTGCCGTTGTCCCGAAACAACGGAATGCAACGACGTGCCGGTTTTTAACCCGGCGACCAACGCCCGCGGAAATATTACTAAAACCACTGTCTACACGAACGCGCAGGATCAAACGACCGGCGCGATTGAAGAAACCAAACATTACGACATCACGGGCAATCTGATCACGGCTTCGACTTCCTGCTGTCAGCAGACGAGTTTTCAATATACGAGTGCGACGCAATACGCTTATCCGACTTCGCAAACGCGCGGATCTTCGGATCCAAATTCGCCCGACCGTATTACAACCACAACGAATTACTCGTTTGCCAGCGGATCAGTTATGGGAAGCACCGATGCCGATGGCAGACCGTCATCCAACTTATATAATCCTGATACCTTACGTCCTACTAGAACAACAACTTCGACCGGAGCATACACGATTTATTCATACGACGATGTGGCGATGATCTTCACGGAAGAAATTTTTGAATCGGGCGGCACGGCGGCGGGCAAAACCGTCAAAATATTGAATGGTGTCGGTCAAACCAGACGCGAGGAATCGGTTGGTCCGAACAATACTTCGGATTTTGTCGACACGAAATACAACAAATTCGGACAGGTCTGGAAACAGTCGCGTCCGTATCACGCTGGCGATACGCTGCAATGGACGGAAACGCTCTATGATCAGCAGGGCAGAACAGTTGAGGTCATCGCTCCGGACGACAGTAGATCGAAAGCCTTTTATAACCAAAACTCAGCCGCCGACCGTCCCGATTCGGCAACGCTGGCTGGAACCGCACTTCCGCCTGGCAATACGATTCGGACTGTAGACGCGTGGGGACGCGAACGATGGGGACGCTATGATCAGCAGAATCGCTTGGTTGAAGTCGCTGAACCGAACCCGAACGGCGACGGTAAAATTAAGACGGCTGGCAGTTTCATCACCAAATATCGCTACGACACGCTCGGACGCTTGACTCAAACTGAGCAGGTCAATCCAATTACTGGACAAAGCAGTCAAATTCGTAAATTTAATTACGACAGTTTGGGCAGATTAACCCGTCAGAAACTCGCCGAACAAACTGCTACCCTAAACGATGCTGGAGCTTTTGTCGGTGCCGGACAAACCGGAGCAGAATGGGGAGAAGCGTTCGCCTATGACAATCGCTCGAACTTAACGCAGAAAACCGATCCACGCGGAGTCAGAACGAATTATAGTTATTACAACCAGGCAATCAGTGGCGAAGACCCACTGAATCGGATTCAGGCGGTAACTTACGATTTGTCGGGACCGCGCCTGCCGGATTCGTCACTACCGATTCACGCCGCCTCAAATATTACTTACGAATATATAACGACGGGCGATAAATCACGCATCAAAAAAGTGGAAACCGCCGGCATATTGAAGGAAGAATACGAATACGACCCGGAAGGCAGAGTCCAAGACTATACTCAAACGATTGCCTCCCGGGAAACCCGTCCTTTCAAGACAAGTTACGAATATGACACGCTGAGTCGAGTGACCAAAGTTCGTTACCCGGCGCAATACGGCATGACCGGATTGAGCGATCCGCGCCGCATCGTCGAAAACTCATATGATGCGGCAAGCCGCCTGACATCGTTAAAAGTCAACGGGGTCGAACAAGCCGGAAGTATCGGCTACAACGCGGCGGATCAAACAACCTCGATTAAAATCGGCATAGCAGGCGCGAATCAAGTGACGGAGAGTTATACGTTCGACGAGAAGACCGGACTGCTGACCAACCAGAAGGCACAGAACAGCACTGCCACGCTGCTCGATTTGAGTTACGAATACGACCGCAAAAATAGTATTGGCACGGGAACGGGCAAAACGGGACATTTATCGAAAATCGTTGATAATCTCAACCAAAATAAAAACCGCGAATATGAATATGACGCGCTCGATAGATTAACGAAAGCCAAAGGCGGCATCAATAACCTCTGGACTCAAACTTACACTTACGACCGTTACGGCAATCGCACCAATGTCGCGGCAACAGGTGTGGCGGCGGACAACTCGGCGATTCCGATTGACGGCATTCCGATTCTGGCTTACGACACGACCTCGAATCGAATCACGACGAGCGGCTTTCAGTATGACGCGGCAGGCAATCAGATTCGCGCTTTGGCGGCAGATGGTACAGCCTGGCTGAAATACGAATACGATGCGGCGAACCGATTGCGAATCGTGATTAAGGACGACGGCAGTAATAATGGCGGCGGTTCACCCGTGCAGGCGTTCGTTTATGGTGCGACGAACGCACGCATTTTCGATTACGATTACGGCACGAATTACCTGACCGTGTTCGCCACACTTGGCGGCATAACTCTCTCGGAATACACGGAGACGGTTTCAGGTATGCCGACGTGGACGAAGAGTTATGTCTTCTTGGGCGGGCGGTTATTGTCAACTTCAACGCCGAACGGCAACAGTGATGAAATTACTGAATATTCTCATCCTGACAGGATGGGAACGCGAATCATTACCAATCAGCAAATCAATTCAGATGGTGAACAAACAACGCTCCCATTTGGAACAGCACTTAATGCAGAGTCAACCGTTACAAACAACAAGCGATTTACAAATTACGATAGAAGCACTGCAACCGGTTTGGATTACGCGATGAATCGGACATATGACTCAAAGCAGGGTCGGTTTACACAGGCTGACCCGATTGGAATGAAAGCCATCAACCTAGAAGTTCCGCAGACATTGAATCTGTATAATTACTGTGGTAATGATCCGATTAATCAAACTGATGCCGATGGATTATTTTGGGGGGCAATAGGAAGATTTTTCAAAAGTGTGGGGAAAATTTTGAGTGCTGTCGCTAATGCTATTGCGAAAGTTCTTAATAACAAATGGGTAAGACTTGGTTTCTTTGTTCTTGATTTTATTTTACCAGGACTAGGTGGTTTAGCACTTCAAATCGCTAAATGGTCTTTGAAGATATATGAAAGAGTTTCCGATATTGTTGGGATGATGCAACTCGCTGGAATGGCAATGCAAGGAAAATTCAAGGAATTGGGAATTTCTTTAGCGGTCGCCGCCGCAATCGCCCCGCTTACTGCTCTTGCGAGCGGAATCAAGGAAGGGATGAAAAACGCAATATTTACCGATCATCACGGCGGCTATCCCGATCTTGCATCGTTTTTTGGAACTGCGTGGAAAGGCTTTAAAAACGGATTTAAAGACGGTTGGAAACAGTTTAAAGACGGTTTCAGTCGTAAGGGACTGGAAGCCTTGATACCTTTTTACGGTAATTATTGCGGTCCCGGCTACCCGAGTGGCGGAGATCAAGGACTGTCTGGCATAAACGGTTTTGATGAGGGTGGTTGTAGACCTCATGATAACGATATGGCTTATAGTAAGTCTTCGGCTTTTAAAGACAAACCAGGCTCCAGACTTTGGTTTAGAATTAAAGCGGATTTTAGACTGATTGGTCGAACATTTGTTTACGGAACGAATGTTCATGCCGTTGATCTTGCTTTCGGCGGTAGAGCGGGACTTGGGGCGAGCTATAAGTTTATACTCATACCATCATTTTTATTTGGACGAATTGTCCCGATGACTGGTCAGCTAGTTGGACATCAAACATCAACTATCCTGCAAGGAGGACACTAAAATGATTTATTCCATAATAAAAACTATGTTGTGTTTTATTATGTTGATCTGTCTTCAAAATACGATGCGTGGACAATCTTCAGAAATGGTTTTTCAAGTTGAAAACGGCAAAATTACTTTGAGGAAAATCGCGGATTTTGATTTAGATGAACGCGAGAGAAAGTATGGTGCCGGAATAAGAACGGATAATTCTGGTAATTATTCTATTAGTTCTGCCGAGGGCGGCATTAAGGTTTGGAACACATCTACTGGTAAATACAAGTTTTGCGTTGGAGAAAGCGGGAAAACATACAATCAAATCGTCCTAAGCAACAATGGTAAATTTTTAGCAGGATACAGAGGGAAAAGGATATTCATTTGGGAGACAGGCGATTGTAGATTATTAAAATCTTTGGAAGTAAGCAAAGACTTAAATAATCGTGGACTGGCGATTAGTTCAAATGGTAAATATCTTTTTTATGCATTTGATTATTCAAATACTCCTAACTCACGGGAGAAAGTATCACTTTGGGACATCGAAGACGGCGCAGACAAAATAGATTTGCAGCCCGAAAGACTACCGATTTATAAAAGCGGGTATGATCCATATTACGATAGAGATACTCTCCGTTTGGCAAGTGCGGACTTCAGCCCGGATAGTAAAATTATTGCTGTCCAATATGCTTACCGTATCTATCTTTGGGATGTAGAAACAGGAAAAGTTATTCACAGGATGGTTGACGGAACGCTTAACAAGCAGTCTGTAGAAAAGAAAATCAGTCAAGGGGGAATTTATCACATAAAGTTTAGTAATGATGGGTCTCTTCTAGCTTCGTGGGCGGCAGACGGAACTGTGAAAGTTTGGGATGTTCAAACAGCAGAATTAAAACAAACATTTCGTATCAAAGATAAGGTTCACGGACAAACATTATTCAGTAAAGATAATAAATATATTGCAACGGGCGGAAGTAAAGGGGAAATTAGTCTTTGGGAAACTGCAAGCGGAAAAATGTTGTGGAAAGGCGGAAAGAAAAATTTTACTCCTTTATTCAGTAGCCCCGAAGTTGGCTTATTAAGTGTGGAAAGCGGTGATATTTATGATTTGATCACAGGAAAAATACTGAAAGAAATTAAAGGGGAATTCTTTGATGATGGAAGTTTAATTATGAAAGATTCTGACGGAAATTTGTCTGTTTGGAAGGTTGAACGAAGATAGCAGTTTGATTTATTTTTTTAGAACGCTCATAAAGATACATATTCTCATTTCCCTCTCCAGATAGACATCACATCACGAGAGCGGCTTTCAATACGACGCGGCGAACAAGAGAAGACTCGCCCCCTGACCGATTCGGCACAGGAATAATCAGTTGGATACGAACTACGAGCAGCCTTACATATAAATAAGTAGACTCGTCGAATACTGAATACAAAGTGACCGAAATTCCAAAATCTTCTAGATTTTTGAGGATAGAAAGTACTCAAAAAGTTTTGTAGATTATGGGCAGAACCAAATCTTTACGGTCAAAAGATGTATTTTGTGGGCAAAACCGATTTTATAGGCAAAGCCAGAT
>CAXTKJ010000099.1:0-11439 GCA_964244835.1 uncultured Pyrinomonadaceae bacterium | reverse complement strand
CGAATCAAAAACGAAGCGTGTCCGAACCACAAAATGCCGTCCGCGTCGGAATTTAAAAATTCGGTCGGGTCTTTGATTTCGAGCCGTTCCGTGTCGTTCGCCTTCGCCTGTTTTTGCGGACGCGCTCCGAAAGTCCATTTCAAAAGGTCAGTCGTTTTCGGCAGGTATGGAAATTCGTGATTGACGAACCTGCCTTTTTCGTCAACCGGCGTTCCCTGCCAACCCGACTTTATCGTCGGCAGATTTTCGTTTCTCGTATAATCTTTAATCACAACTTTTTCGCTGTCGCTCCATAAAACAAACGTCGCCGCAGCGACGAATAAAATAATTGAAATCAGCGTGGCGATTTTAATCATTTTGAGCAGACGTTTTTTCATTTCTTTAGAATATAATGCACAATCAAGACGGCAAAAACGAATCGAAGCGGCATCTAAACTTTTCGCCGCCGTTTCTCGTTTAACTTGGCGAGACCGTTTGAAATTTGAATTATTAGGAATATCTATCTAAACTTTTAATTATGCCAGAAAACGATTCATCAACCGCCGCCGCTGCCGAAAAATATTCGGTCAGATGCCGTTACTGCGGGCAAAAAAACGCCGTCCGCGAAGATTATCAAAACAACGAAGCCGTCTGCGGACGCTGCCGTCTGCCGCTTTCAAACGAACCGCATAAAAAGTTTGCCGATTTGAGCAAACACGATTACGTTCACCCGCTCGACAGTAAGGCTTTAGCGGCTTTGCGGGCGATTCCGGGAATTGATACGGCTCTGCGAAAGCTGCTTGCCGTAACGGGCGAATCGGCGATTCGCGTGATGTTCACCGCCAGCGCGGTCAAAGTTACGCCGAAACAATGCCCCGATTTATACGCCAAACTGCAAATCGCCTGCACGACGCTCGGCGTTGATATGCCGGAGCTTTTCGTCCAGCAAAATCCCGTCGTCAACGCTTTCACGGGCGGCGTGGAAAAACCGATTATCGTTTTGCATTCGGCTTTGATTGAAAGATTGAACGACGAAGAAACGCTTGCCGTGATCGCGCACGAAGTCGGGCATATTCACGCCGAACACGTACTTTATTTAACGGCGGCGCAATTAATTCTCGCGCTCGCGCACATTCCGCTCGCGTCGCTTCCGGTCGCCGGAATTATCAAAGATATTTTATCGGCGACAATGCGCGGTGCGCTTTTGGCGTGGATGCGCCGCGCCGAATTATCGTGCGACCGCGCTGCTTTGCTCGTAACGCAAGACCCGCACGTTATCGGCAGAACGATGATGAAGTTGGCGGGCGGAACTTTCGCCTCGCGGATTGATTACGATCAATTTCTGGAACAAGCCCGCGAATTCCAAAAAACTTACGACGAAAAATGGCTCGATAAATTCTGGGCGGACATCATCAACGCCGGACTGTCGCACCCGTTCCCGATCTGGCGCGTTTCGGAAATCCTGAAATGGGTCGAAGACGGTGAGTATGAAGAAGTTTTGAAGAAAAACTAGGAGAGTGATCGGTAAGCAGTGAGCGGTGAGCAGTTGTTAAAATCTGCTCACCGCTCACTGCTTACCGATCACTCTAAAAATATGAAAGCAGTTTATGTCAAAGAATTCGGCGGCGCGGAAAATCTGGAAATTCGTGAAGTTGAAAATCCCGAACGACCGAAAGAAAAAGAAGTTTTGGTCAATGTGAAAGCGGCGGCGTTAAATCGCGCCGACATTTTACAGCGGCAAGGTTTTTATCCCGCGCCGAAAGGTTTTCCCGAACGAATTTTGGGTTTGGAGTTTGCGGGCGAAGTCGCCGAAATTGGCGCAAATGTCAAAGACTTTAAAATCGGCGACAGAGTTTTCGGTATCACGGCAGGCGGCGCACAAGCCGAACTTCTTTTGACCGACGAATCTACGCTCGCGCTGATTCCCGACAATTTATCTTTCGTCGAAGCCGCCGCGATTCCCGAAGCGTTCATCACCGCGCACGACGCGATTTACACGAACGGCGATTTACAGGAAAACGAAACGCTGCTCATTCACGCCGTCGGTTCGGGTGTCGGACTCGCCGCTTTGCAGTTGGCGAAAGCGAAAAACATCAAAACTTTCGGCACTTCGCGGACACCGGACAAATTGCAAAGATGTCAGGAGCTTGGACTGGACGAAGCGATTTTAACGAATGATGATTTAAATCTTGCGGAAATAATCAAAGAAAAAACCGGTGGCAACGGCGTTGACGTAATTTTAGATTTGGTCGGCGCAAAGTTTTTTCAGGCGAATCTGGAAAGCCTCGCGCTCAAAGGTCGCCTGATTTTAGTCGGTTTGACCGGCGGCAGAACGGCGGAATTTAATCTCGGATTGGCTTTGCAGAAACGCGCCAAAATTATCGGAACGGTTCTGCGCTCGCGTCCGACGACGGAAAAAGCCGAAGCGACACGGAAATTTATCGAAGAAGTTTTGCCGTTAATCGCGGCAGGAAAAGTAAAGCCGAATTTAGATAAAGTTTTCCCAATCGAAGAAGTCAGGCAAGCGCACGAACGTCTCGAATCAAACGAAAGTTTCGGAAAAGTAGTTTTAGAATTTTGAATGGAGAGCAGACAAGGCTGTCTGCTCTCCATTCAAAAACTTTTAGTTTTTCACTCTTCACTTTTCACTATTTTATTCTCTCCGCCGCTTCGTCGGTGATGATACACAAACCGGAAAACTTCTGCGCGATAAGTTCCTGAATTTTCGCTTCGGCTTGCTCGTAAGTTAGGTTTCCCGCTTCTCGTTTATCGAAGGACACGACCGACCAGGACATCGCGGCGAGTTCGCTCAAAAACATTTCCGGCTCGTTTTCGCTTTGGCGATTGACGTTCGCTCCTTCCTCGATTTTTTCACGTTCAACTTCCATCTTTATCATTTTACTTTTTTTTCGCGTTTTTCCTAACAATTTTTTTGACTTCACACTTTTTAAAAACGGCGAAAAGCCTTTATTTTTCAGCATTCCGTCTGACGAGTTTAAAAATGAATGACCATTCAGTTATAATTCGCAGTATGAATTCGACCGACACGATTTTTATCACCGGCTTTCCCGGCTTTATCGCCGAACGGCTTGTCAAGCGTTTGGCAAACGCGGAGACTAAATTTTTCCTGCTCGTTCAGAAAAGTTTTATTGAAAAAGCCGCACAGGACATCGAAAGATTCGCTTCGGAAACTGAAACGCCGCAGGAGAATTTCGTTATCGTCGAAGGCGACATTACGCAGAAAAATCTCGGCATCGGCGAAAAAGATTTGGAAATTATTCGTGCTGAAACGACCGATGTTTTTCATCTCGCTGCCGTTTATGATCTGGCGGTTTCCAAAGATTTGGCGTTTCGAGTGAACGTCGAAGGAACGCAGAACGTCAACGCGCTGGTCAAAACTCTGCCGAATCTGCGGCGTTACAATTACGTTTCGACCTGTTACGTCGCAGGCGGGCGCGGCGAGACGATTTACGAAACCGAACTCGAACACGACGCGCCATTTCGTAATTTTTATGAAGAAACGAAATATCTGGCAGAAGTCGAAGTCGAGCATTTGAAAAGCGAAATTCCGACGACGATTTATCGCCCGTCGGTCGTCGTCGGCGATTCAAACACGGGCGAGACGGCGAAGTATGACGGCATTTATTATTTGATAAATTATTTAAAAATATCGCCGTCTTTGTTTCGTTTCGTCAACGTCGGCAACAAAAATGTGCGACTCAATCTCGTGCCGGTTGATTTCGTCGTCGAAAGTCTCGTCGCGTTGAGCCGCGATGAAAATGCCGTCGGGAAAACATTCGCGCTCGCCGACCCGAACCCGCTGACGACCGAAGAAATTTTCGACGCGATTGCCGACGTGCTGGTCGGAAAAAAATCCGTCATCAAACCGCCGCCGAAGCTGATCGAGAAAACTTTGATGCTGCCGTTCACGCCATTGATGAGCGGTCTGCCGCATTCGGGTGTGCCGTATTTTTTTCTGCCGCAGATGTATGACACGACCGTTTCGCAAAAGTTTCTGGCGGCGCACGGCATTGAGTGTCCGAATTTCAAATCATACGTCAAAAATCTTTTGGCGTTTGTCGAAAAAAATCCGAAGCTATAAACTAAGTTCAAATTTTAGACAGCGAAAATTTCCTGAATGATAAATCGAGACATAAAATGCGTCGGTGTCGTCGTCAAACCGAACCACAAGGAAGCGTGGCAAACTGCCTGCGAGCTTTCGGCGTGGCTGGAAACGCGCGGCATTGATTTGATCGGCAAACCGCACGAGGAAATGGAAAATTTCGGCGCGAAAAATTGTTCGATTGAAGCCGTTGAAACCAAACAATTTCAGACGCAGGCTGATTTGATCGTCGTTTTGGGCGGCGACGGGACGATGATTTCGACGGCGCGTTTGACCGGCGACCGTGAGATTTTAGTTTTGGGAATCAATTACGGCTCGCTCGGTTATCTGACCGAATTTCGCATCGAGGAAATGTTTGACGCGCTCGAAAAGATTCTCGCAGGAAATTACGAAATTGACCGCCGCGTGATGCTCGATGTCGAACTTTCGAGAGACGGAAAAGTTTTGGAAACGGGTAGAGTTCTGAACGATGTCGTCATCAACAAAGCCGCGCTCGCCCGCATTATCGAGGTCGAAGTCAGGCTCGACAATTTGTACGTCAACTCGTTTCGCGCCGACGGTTTGATCGTTTCCACGCCGACCGGCTCGACCGCTTACAGCCTTTCGGCGGGCGGTCCGATTCTTTATCCTTCGATCAACGCTTTGGTTTTAACGCCGATTTGCCCGTTCACGATGACCAATCGCCCGATTGTCGTGCCGGACAACGCAGCGATTGAAATTGTTCTGACCAACGAAAACGAAGGCGTGGTTTTAACTCTCGACGGACAAATCGGTTATCAAATGAAAACCGGCGACACGGTTTCAATCCGCAAAAGCACGACCGACTTCAATCTCGTCCGACCGCCGAACCGCAATTATTTTGACGTTCTGCGAAACAAATTAAAATGGGGCAGATAGCGTCAAAAGTTTAAGCCGTAATACGCCGAAAAGTAATTGTTCCCGCGCCCAACATTTCCGACATTGTAACCGGCGTAAAGAAATTGTCGCTTGGTAACGGCGAGACCGAAACCGGCGGCGGAATAGCCGAAACGGTTGTTGCCGCTGTACCAATCGGCGAGAAAAGTCAGGCGGCGAACGATTGGCTGTTCGATGCCGGCAATCGCGCCGGTTCGCGTTCCGATGCCGCGCCGTGCGCCGACGAGCCGGTAAAAACCGCCGGTCAGACGCATCCCGTTTGCCCGGTTAATGATTTTGCTGACATTGCTGTAAAACAATCCGAATGTGCGCGTTCCGGCGGATTTATCGAGCGGAACGAAAAACATTGCGCCGGTCGAAACGCCGATTCCGCGCCGTTCGCTTTTGTAAACCTGCCACTTAAAATTCGGCTGAAATTCCTTCGGCGAAGTTTTGCTGCCGTTGCGCGAAATGAAAAAATTCGCGCCGACTTCGAGTTTTTTCCGCAAGCCATAAACCATCCGATAGCCGTAAGTCTGAAACCCGCCGCGATTCGTGGAATCGAAATGCGCCAGAAAATCGGCTTCGAGATAGGCGGTTTTTTCCGTTACGACATCCGTCGAAGGGATATTGAAAATCGTTGACTGCGCCGCAATCGCTGAATCAAAAGCCGAAAGCAACAGTCCGAAAAACAGAAAACGCCCGACAAGGAACTTGATTTTTAACATAGTTTTTTAATCACTAAAAATTTTCGGTTAATTAAAAACTGTCTGTGGGACGTTTTTGAAACAGCGGAAACTCAACCGATTTTTTATACTGAAACGCTCCGGGGCAAAAGCGTTACGCGCAAAATGGCACTGCTAAAATCCTGCTTGTAATTTTTTCATAACATTGTCGTCTCAAAATTAGAATTTGTCATCTTGAAAACGGACAATTACCGGATTATTTCAATATTTGTCCGATTTAAAACGGTTTTAAAATCAAAACCCAGAAATACAAAGGCAGAAGCCCGCGTGTGAACTATTGCGCCCTTGCTCACACGCGGGCTTCTGCCTCGAAAAAATTATTCGCCGAATAAACTCGGCTGCTCATCGTCTTTCTTATCTTCGAAACCTTCGGGCGACCAGCGATAGACATTCAAATCGCAGCGTCCTTTGTCGTTAAATTTCACGCCTTCCGCTTCTAAAATGCTTTGCTGCAAATTGACGGGAACGGTCATTCTGCCGGTCGAACACGCGCCCTGCGAATTGATGACTCGCTGCCACGGCACGTTTTCCGTTTCGGCGGCGTGCATCACGAATCCGACGGTGCGCGGCGTGTAACCGATCCCCAAGATTTCGGCGATCTGCCCGTAAGTCATCACGCGCCCGACGGGAATTTCGTTGACGATTTCATAAACACGCTGACGATATTTACTGTCATTGACCGGTTCATTGCTCATTTTATTTACGTCTTAATTTTCTGGCGAAAGAATTATAAAGTTGGTTGATTTCGTGAATACGCAGAATTTTCGCCATCAGGACGAAAACAATGCCGCCTAAAACGATTGGCACAAATGCTTCGATTATCTTATAGAAAAAGCCGTTGATACCGAATTGATTAAGCAAAAAATGATAGCTGAAATAGCAGACGACGGACATCGCCGCCGAAGCAAAAGCGATTTTAATAAACGCGGAAATGATGGCTTTGCCGTCAATGCGCCCGATGCGTTTTCGCATCATCAGCGCGAGCGCGAAAAAGTTGACGAGCGCGACGCTCGAAGTCGCTAAAGCCACGCCGACGTGACCGTAACCGCTCGGATATTCGGGCGAAACTCCGTAATTGGAAAGCCAGTTGCGAAAAAGAAAACTCGCCAGAGCGTTGACGGCAATCGAGCAGATGGCAATAATCATCGGCGTTTTCGCGTCGTCGAGCGCGTAAAAGGCGGGCGATAAAATTTTAATCGCGGCGTAACCCGTCAAGCCGATGGAATATCCGGCAAGCGCGTAAGCCGTCATCGGCACGTCGGATTCGTGAAAAGCTCCGCGTGAATAAAGCAGACGGACAATCGGCTCGCCCAAAATAATCAAACCGCACGCCGACGGCAGAGTCATTAGAAAAACTAAGTTAAGCGACGACGACAGTGTTTTGCGAAAATCGTCGAATTTTCCCTCGCTCGCCATTCTGGATAAAACGGGAATCGAAGCCGTGCCGATTGCCACGCCGAAAAGTCCGATGGGAAACTGCATCAGGCGAAAAGCGTAGCCGAGCCACGACACGCCGCCGACAATTCCCGATACGAAAAAAGTGTTGATAAGTACGTTTATCTGCACGGCGGACGTTCCTAAAATCGCCGGAGCCATCAGCCGCATCACTCTTTTTACGCCTTCATCCGCGAAACTGAGTTGCGGCGTAAAGCGAAATCCGACGCGAAACAGTGACGGCAGCTGCATCAAAAACTGCGCCGCGCCGCCGATCAAAGTTCCGATTGCCATCCCGATCATCGCCCACTGCGCGGGCGTTTCAGGAATCGCCTGCGGGTCTTTCGGAACAACCCAACTGCCGCCGGAAAGCCAGTAAGCGAGTCCGAGTCCGAAGAAAATCGAGACGATGTTGAAAACCGTCGAGGCTGACGCGGGAATGCCGAAAATTCCCTTCGTGTTCAAAACGCCCATTGCGACGGCGGCGAGCGCGACGAGCAGAATAAACGGAAACATTATCTGCGTCAAAGTCGTGGCGAGCGCGGCTTGTTCGGGCGAAAAATCTTTGGCGATTAAATGGATGAATTGGCTCGAAAATAAGATTCCGATGATTGTTACAACGCTTAGAACAACTGCCAGAGCGTTCAGCACGAGACTGGCGAGTTTCCACGCTTCGGCTTCGCTTTTGTTGATTTGATAATCGGTAAAAACCTTAACGAACGCCGCCGACAACGCGCCTTCGGCGAAAAGATCGCGCAGCACATTCGGAATGCGAAACGCTACCAAATATGCGTCGTACAGAAATCCCGCACCGAAAAATCGCGCAAAGACAACTTCGCGCACCAATCCTAAAATGCGCGAAAACATCACGGCAATCGAAACGATGCCCGCGCTTTTGGCGACGCTCGTTTGTTTGGTTGAAGATTTTTCTTCGATGGCGGGTTCAGCCAAAAGTTCGGGAGTTTCCTCGGTTTGGTCAACGGGCTTGATGTCGTTCATTAGAATTTCGGTTTCTTCGGGCAAACGTGAATTATCTTATTCTTTCACGCAAAAATAAAGGAAGCAGAAAATTTCCTGCTTCCTTTTACAAATTTATTTTCGTCGGAATTTATTCTTCGTTGACGCGCGGGCGCGTGTCTGGGTAAGTAATGCGCGTGTTCGCCAAACGCACGTCGAGCGGTATGACGTTGTAACCCAAAGGCGTTGCGCCGCCGAGCTGCCCTTGAATCAGCGAAATCAAATTGTTTTGAAAAGCACGAAAGCGTTGAACACCGCCGCGTTGATTGAAAACGACGAAAAGAAGTTTGCCGTTTTTCGTCTGCACTTCGCCCGCCAGACTGCTCACGCCGCCATCGGTATTGCCTAAAGTTCCTGTTTTGCCGACGACGCTGCCTTTTGAAAAATCGGTGGCGAAACGTCCTTCGAGCGTTCCTTTGTCAATTCCGGCGACCGGCATAATATCGGCGAACGTCAATTTACTTTTTTCCAAATCGCTTCGCAGAGCGCGGAGCAGTTTCATCATCGCGCGCGGCGTTACGCGGTTATTGCCGAGTCCGCTCGAAGTCTGCAAATAAAATTCTTCGGGCGCAACCTGCGCGTTCAACTGTACGGTGCGGGCGACGGCGTATGCACCGCCGATCATATCGCCTAATCTTTCCGCCAGAAAATTGTTGGAATAGCAGAGCGTCGTTTTGAGAATTTCACGCATCGGCGCGGATTCGTGAGAGAAAATTAACTTGGCATTGGTCGGCAAAGACTGCACATAAACGCCGCCGGTCATCGTTACATTCGGAATCGTCGGCACGACTTTTTTGGCGTTGGTCAGATAATTTTGCCAAGCGCGAACAGCACCGGCGGAACGCTTCGACGAATTCATCACGGCTTGCAGAGCGTTGCCCGAAGCCTGCGCCTGCGTCGAAAAGTTCATCGCAAAATTGTCGGTAACGATTAAATCGCCGTTGATTGTAGTAATTCCCAAACGGTTAAGTTCGTTGGCGACGGCGATGCCGTGTTCCATATTAAACATCGGATCGCGTCCTGAAACGTACAAATTGCCGTAAAGCGTTCCGGTGCTTTGGTCAACTTGTCCGTCCGACCAAAAACTCGTCGGAAAACGGTAGTCGGGACCGAAGGTTTTCAGAACGGCGTAAGCAGTGGCAATTTTGACGTTGGAAGCCGGGTTGAAAGGAAAATTTGAATAACTATCAAGTACGACATTGCCGTCCAGACTTTCTACCAAAATTCCCGAATAGCCCGGAATATCAACTTCGGCGAGAGCGGGAATCGAGGTTTTGCGCGGCACGACCGAAATCGGGTTCGAGCTGCCGGTTTTCGTCACTAACGGCGCGGAAGAAGAATTTGAATTGGTCGGTGCAGTCGCTGCCGGCTTTTCGGTCTGCACCGTGATCGGCTGTAAAAGCGGTTTCGACGACGGCTTGGTCGGTTGAGCAGGAACTTGGGCGAAAACGGAAATCGTCGAACTGATCCACAAAACGAAAGCGATACTTAAGCCGAAGGCTTTATTCTTAGAGACTTTATTCATATTTTTTGTTTTCGGTGTCGCGGGCAGGCTTTCCTTTTTTGGAAGGCTGTGAAAATTATACCACAGCTGCCGGCTCGTTTTTCAACCGCAAAATCTTTTTTCGCCTTTGCGTTTGAACGACGTGCGTTTTGATGAATGTTTGCGAATATTGGATGCAAGCATCACGAATCGTTTATGGAAACGATTTATATAGCTTATACATTAAAAAATAATAAATTGAAAGAGAAATTTTATCTTGACGCATTTGATTTATACGACTGATTCAAAGAGAAAACATTGACTATCAATGTTTTCTGTTAAATTTCAAAGAATTATAAATTTTCTTTGACAAAGGTTTTCAGGTGTGGTAACTTTTCCCCACATTCTAACTGAAAGAAGTGGTCTATAGGGGACCATATTGACTAAACACTTAATAGAACTTGAAATCATTCAAACCTCACGTTGAACGATCAAGTCTAAATACTTTGGAAACAATGCCTGGTCTTACCAGGCAAACCTTTGAAAATAGATATAAACATTTATTTTCAGGCAGCGAATTAAGCGGGGATTCGAATGCAAGTTCACAGTTGTATTTTACAAATTTCATATTCTCTACGGTTAATACGTCGTAGCGAACTGCGGGACAGGAATATAATTATTCTTGTTGAGAAGTCAGCTATATACAATTTTTCGCTTAATCAGAGCGATTTTAATGAAAAAGGTCTAATAATCTGTCGAGACAGATTATTAGACCTTTTTGTGCGACAGCCAAGTGAGCTGAAAATGATTTTGGTTTAGTGAGCCTGCAATTAAAAATCCGATTGAGAATTGGCGTTCTCAACCGGATAGCAGGTTCACTTACTTGAAACGGGATGCCTCAAATAAGATGTGACCACGTACTCATCATCTTACGGCATTCCGTTTCTCGAAATCAAACAATAAAAATTCCCGTCTTTAACCGTTTGAATTAAAAACTGTTACCGGACACGGATTGTTGTTTAATCACGGCTCTGCTCATTCTGAATTTTCTATATAAATATAAAAATTCAGGCAAATTTTTCAATCGGAAAAGTTTGTCAAGATTTGTTTGAGCGAGTCATTAACCTTTAAACCCAAGCTAGAGGAGATTTCTATATATGAATGCTATGCCCCTAAAACTAAACTTATCTACTTTACGGTCACACAAAATTAAAAATGCTGACCTTTACAAATTTTCGATGAAACTTTTATCCGCTTTAAGTTTGATACTTTTAGCTTCCATCTTAAATTTTAGCGTCTCAGCCCAAACCACATTTGAGAATCCGCCTTTCGCAGTCGGAAATATCAATCAGAACGGTTGGTACAATTTAGGCACTGCCGGTACGGGTTGCGGAGCTAACTATGACCATGTTATTTACGCTAATTCCGGCAACCCGCCGTCATTTGGAGCGCAGAGTCTGAGAATATCAAATGCAGTAACTACCGGGTGTTTTGATCAAACTTTCTCCGCTTCTTTAGCCAATGAAGCCGGCGAATTATCAGCAGTAAGTAATGGAAATTCCGGTGGAAACAGAAAAACTCATTTCGAGTATCAATTTGATATAGCCTCTGCCGTTCCAAACGCTCAACAACCCGGAATGATTATGTCTGTTGCACCGGATCGGGGCGACGGCGCACGAATGAGTTATCTTAGATTTGAAGATCAGGCGGCTTTGCCCATAAAATACCAATTCAGCGTGTCTTTACAGGCATTTGCAAAATAA
>CAXTKJ010000098.1:0-11692 GCA_964244835.1 uncultured Pyrinomonadaceae bacterium | reverse complement strand
AGATCGTCTCGCCGATTCTCGATGTCTGGCAGGCGATTCCGGCGCGGGCTTTTCCCAACTACGAATCCGGCACTTGGGGACCGAACGAATCAGACGCGCTTCTGAAAAACGACGGGCGCAAATGGCGCAACGTGCTGGCTGATTAAATGATAAAAATCTTTCCAAACTTTGAAGATTTAACCGTTTTCGCCGCCGAAAAATTCGTCGCGCTGGCGAAAGCGGCGACCAAAAAACGAAAGCGATTTACCGTCGCGCTGTCCGGCGGCTCGACCCCGAAGGCACTTTACGAACTGCTGGCAAGCGAGCGATACGCCAAAAAAATTGAGTGGAAGCAAGTCTATTTTTTCTTTGGCGACGAGCGCAATGTTTTGCCCGACGAAGACGAAAGCAATTTTTTGATGGCGAATACCGCGTTGTTTCTACCGCTCAATATCTCTTCTGACAAAATTTACCGCTGGCACACCGAAATTGAGCCGCCCGAACACATCGCCGCCGATTACGCCGAACATATCGAAAGTTTATTTGAAGGCTTTCCCGTTTTCGATTTGATTCTGCTCGGAATGGGCGACGACGGACACACGGCTTCGCTTTTTCCATACACCGACGCGCTGAAAGAAAATGAGAAAATCGCCTGCGCCAACCCGGTCGAAAAACTCGACACGACTCGCCTGACCTTGACTTTTCCCGTCATCAACCGCGCCGCGAACGTCGTCTTTTTAATCAAAGGCGCGGACAAAAAGGAAGTTTTGAAGACGGTTCTGGAAGGTGATTTTCAGCCCGACAAATACCCTTCGCAAAACGTCAAACCCGAAAACGGCGAATTATGGTGGCTGATTGACGAAGCCGCCGCCGGTTCTTTAACCATCTGAGAATTAATTGGTAAAAATTAAAAGCAGAGTTGAATGTTTGTTAGTATTGAATCCGAGTTCGGAATAAGTGAAAGGTGATAGGTGAAAAGTGAGGTCGGCAATGATTTATCACCTTTCACTTATCACCTTTCACTTATTCCGAAGATGTATTTTTCGAGAACATTATTTTTTAGAGATTTTTAATCAATTTACTATTTTCTCGTAACCATCTAAAATTTAATAAAAATTATGGAATATGAGATAGCCGTCGCCCTTCTGATTCTTCTCGCAATTCTTTTTCTGGCGACGATAGATATGGCTTTCTCGCAGTTGAGCGACGTTTCCCTGCGCCGTCTGACGAGCGATACGATTGAAAACGAGCGCGTCAACACGCCGTTTATGCGCGAGATTCTGGGCGACCGCCCGCGTTTTCGCTTCGCTTTGTCGGCGACGATTCAGATTTTGCTGATCGTTTTTTCAGTTCTCGTCGCACTCGTCGTTTATAATTTTTATCAAACCAAGCGCGAGCTTCTGATTATTTCCCTGCTCATTGCGTTGGTTCTTTCCGGCTTCTTCCGTCAATTTCTGCCGCGCTTTTTCACCTGGCGCAACCCGGAAAACACTCTGATTTTTCTGCTGCGTTTCGTGCGTCCGTTTTACCGTTTGATGGCATTGCTCGCCGACCCGTTTCAGATTTTCCTGCGCGACAAGGAACAGCTAAAACTCGAACAAACCGTCGTGCCGACCACTCCGGCAATCGCTGAAGAAATCCGCGAAGACAACGCCGAAGACAAACAGGCGTTAATCGAAATGGGCGAAGCCGAAGGAATTTTGGAAGAAAAAGACCGCGAACTGATGGAGACGATGTTCGAGTTTAACGAGACGAAGGCGGGCGAGATTATGACCCCGCGCACCGAAATCGTCGCCGTCCCGATTGACGCGACCGTGAAAGCCGTGCGCGATTTAATCATCGAAGAAAAAGTTTCGCGCCTGCCGGTTTATCGTGATTCGATTGATAATATCGAGGGCGTGATCTACGTCCGCGACCTTTTAAATATCTGGTCGGAAGACAGCGCGATGGAAACCATCGAACAGATTCTGCGCCCCGCGTTTTTCATTCCCGAAACCAAATCCGCCGCCGAGCTTTTAAAAAATATGCAGACCAACCGCGTCCAAATCGCCATCGTCGTTGACGAATACGGCGGCGTGGCGGGCTTAATTACGGTCGAAGATATTGTCGAAGAAATCGTCGGCGAAATCGAAGACGAAGACGAAAAGGAAGAAATCACGGAAATTATCGAAGGTGAAAACAAGAGCTATTACGACGTTTTAGGCTCGACCGAAATCGGCAAAATCGAACGCATCTTCGATATGGAAATCGAAGACGACGACTTCACGACTATTGCCGGTTTAGTTACCAGCGAAGCCGGTTACGTTCCAAAGATTGGCGAAATTCTGGAAATTCGCGGGCTTAACGTCGAAATCCTGCAAGCCGACGAAAAGAAAATCTCTCTGATCAGACTGCGCCCTCTGCCAACCGACGACAATGATGAGGGACTATAAAGTTTCATAAGGATTTCCAAACGGACAAGAGAATTTTCGCAAAGTTTTGAGTCCCGCCTTTAGGCGGCTCTTTCGCCCGCGAAGCGCGTCGGGAAGCCGCCTAAAGGCGGGACTCAAAACTTAACCGACGATGTTTGAATCTTTGACTCAACGATAAATTTCAACCGTCAACGCACCGTCAGCCGTCATAAATCCGCGATACATCCCATCGGAATTAAACGGCAGCGCGACATTTCCGTGCGCGTCAACCGCGATCAAACCGCCTTCGCCGCCGATCTCGCGCAGATGTTCGATAACTTCGTTCGCCGCATCATACAGACTCAGATTTTTATATTTCATCCGCGCCGCCACATCGTAAGCCGCTAAAGTCTTCATAAAAAATTCGCCGTGTCCGGTGCAGGAAACCGCGCACGTTTTATTATCGGCGAAAGTCCCCGCGCCGATCAGCGGCGTGTCGCCGATGCGCCCGAATTTTTTATTCGTCATCCCGCCCGTCGAAGTCGCCGCCGCCAGATTCCCGGATGAATCACACGCCACCGCGCCGACCGTGCCGATGGGGTTCTGGTTTCTGGTTTCTGGTTTCTCTTTTTCACTCTCGACTCTCGACTCTCGACTCTCGACTAATTCCGCGTGATCTAATTGAATCGTTCCCGATTCCCTCGCCTGCAAAAGCTGCTGATAACGATGTTCGGTGTAGAAATAATCATCCGGCGCGATTTCGACGTTCATCTCGCGGGCAAATTCGTTTGCGCCGTCGCCGCCGAGCAAAATATGTTCGGTGCATTCCATTACCAAACGCGCTAATTTAATCGGGTTTTTGACATTTTTGACGAAGGCAACCGCGCCCGCTTTGTCGTTTGCGCCGTCCATTATCGAAGCGTCGAGTTCGTTTTTGCCCTCGTGCGTAAAAACCGCACCGCGTCCGGCATTGAACAGCGGAAAGTTTTCGAGCGCGACGACTGCCGCCTCGACCGCATCGAGAGCCGAGCCGTTTTTTGACAAGACTTCCCAACCGGCTTTCAATGAATTTTCCAAGCCGCTGCGATATTCCCTTTCCAGTTCGGCGGTCATCTCCGATTTTGTAATCGTTCCCGCGCCGCCGTGAATCGCCAATGCAATCTTGTTCATAATTTTATATTTCGCAGCCGCAAAGCGTTCATAATAACCGACACCGAGCTAAATGTCATCGCCGCGCTCGCCAGCATCGGGCTTAATAAAATACCGAAAATCGGGAACAAAACGCCCGCCGCGACCGGAACGCCGACGACGTTGTAGGCAAAGGCGAAAAACAAATTCTGGCGGATATTTTTCAGCGTCGCTTTCGACAAATTTCGCGCTTTCAGAATTCCGTTCAAATCGCCTTTCAGCAAAGTAATATCAGCCGATTCGATAGCGACATCGGTTCCCGTTCCCATCGCAATCCCGACATCGGCTTGCGCCAGCGCGGGCGCGTCGTTCACGCCGTCGCCTGCCATCGCCACGATTTTATTTTCGGCTTGCAGTTTTTTGATTATTTCAGCTTTTTCGTCGGGCAGAACGTCGGCGAAAACTTTGTTGATATTTAACTTTCGGGCGACCGCTTCGGCGGTTTTTCGGTTGTCGCCGGTCAGCATTACGACTTCGATGTTTTGCTTTTGCAAATCGGCAATCGCCGCTTTTGCCGATTCTTTAATCGTGTCGGCAACCGCGAAAAATCCGGCGAGGCGATTATTGATTGTCAAAAACATTACAGTATTTCCTTCAGCGCGAAGGTCTTCGATTATCGCGGAAAACCTGCCCGCTGACGCAGGCGGTTCTGACAATGTTTTCTCATTTCCCAACAAAATTCTTTCGCCGCCAATCATTCCCGAAACGCCTTTGCCGGTCAGCGTCTCGTAGTTCTCAACCTTCAACAATTTGATGTTTTTCTCACGCGCCGCCTTGAGAAACGCTTCGGCAAGCGGATGCTCGCTTCCCTTTTCCAAACTCGCCGCTAACTGCAAAATTTCATCTTCCGAAATCTGGAATCTGGAATCTGGAATCTGGAATATCGTTTGCAATTTCGGTTTGCCTTCCGTCAAAGTTCCCGTTTTATCAACGACAATTACATTAACTTTTTCCAAAATCTCCAACGCTTCCGCCTTTTTGATCAACACCCCGCTTTTCGCGCCGCGTCCCGTGCCGACCATAATGGACATCGGCGTTGCCAATCCCAAAGCGCACGGACACGCGATAATCAAAACCGAAACCGCCGCGACGACTGCCGACGCGAAACTGCCGAGCGCGAACCAGACGACGAAAGCCAGCAGCGCGATAAACACGACCGCCGGAACGAAATATCTGGAAACTTTATCAGCCGTTTTTTGAATCGGCGCACGACTTCTTTGCGCCTCGCCGACCATTTTCACGATCTGTGCCAGCAAAGTTTCGCCGCCGACTCGCTCCGCCCGCATCGTGAAAGTTCGATTGCCGTTAATCGTGCCGCCGATGACTTTCGCGCCGGTTGATTTTTCGACGGGAACGGATTCGCCCGTAACCATTGATTCGTCAACGACGCTCGCGCCTTCGACGATTTCACCGTCGGTCGGGATTTTTTCGTTTGCCTTGACCCGAACAATCGCTCCTTTCTGCAAATCTTTGATTTCGATTTGCGCTTCTTCGCCGTCATCGTAGACGACGGTCGCAGTTTTCGGTGCAAGTCCGAGCAACTCTTTAATCGCCGTCGAAGTTTGCGAACGGGCGCGCAGCTCTAAAATTTGTCCGAGCAGTACCAGCGTGATAATTACCGCCGCCGATTCAAAATAAACGTGAATCGAATCAGTATGCGCGTCGCGCATCGTGGCGGGAAAAACATTCGGCAAAAACAACGCCGTAATGCTGAATAAAAACGCCGCGCACGTGCCGATGGCAATCAGCGTGAACATATTCGGACTGCGATTTACAATCGAATTCCAACCGCGCACGAAAAATGGCAGACCGCCGTATAAAACAACCGGCGTTGTCAGCAGAAATTGAATCCACAGCAAAAGTTTCGCGGGCATTATCGAATGAAAATCCGGCAGCATTTCCGCCATCGCCAGCGCGAAAACAGGAACGGTCAAAACTGCGGAAATCACAAATCGCCGCCGCATATCAAGATATTCCGGGTCGGGTGCGTCGTCGAGCGTGAAAGCCGACGGCTCTAAAGCCATTCCGCAAATCGGACAAATGCCGGGACCGATCTGCACGATTTCCGGGTCCATCGGGCAAGTATATTCGATACCTTCCGGCGCGTCGTTCATCGGTTCGGGCGCACGATTCGGATTGAGAAAAGTTTCGGGCGTTTGGCGAAATTTATTCAGACAGCCGGTTGAGCAAAAGTAATAATCGCGGTTTTGATAATTGAATTTTCCCGCCGCCGTTTCCGGTTTGACGAGCATTTTACAAACCGGATCAACGTGCGTTTCAAAATCTTTTTCGGAAGTTTTGCGTCTGCCGAGTTGTATTGGGACAGTTTGATTTTGCTTGCTTTCGTTCATAAAGAACATTCTACAACCTGTGAGCGAGTGTCAGGTCAAGCGCACAAATCAAATTTCCGCCACCGATTCGATGAGATGGCAAACCGAAGTTCCCGTCGGCATCGAGTCCTGCAAATCGTTCCACTCAACCAATGCCTTTTCCATCTTCTTTTGCAGCGTTTGCAGTTCTTTGATTTTGCCCTTGTTTTCCTCGATGTGATGAACGATGATTTCTCTGACCATCGGGCAGGGCGATTTGCCGTGTTCGGCTTTGTCGAGAATTTCAGAGATTTCGTTGAGCGTAAAACCGAGATTTTTCGACGCGACGATAAATTTTAGACGCACCGCATCGGACGGCTGGTAAACCTTATAATTATTCGTCGAATTGCGCGACGGATGAAGCAGTCCGATGCGTGTATAATGCCGAATCGTGTGTAGCGGAACGGAGGCTTCTTTGGCTAAAACATTGGCTGTCATCATAATCAGTTCAATAAAAAAATGACAGCCGAATTTAATCTGCTGCCATTTTCCGTTTTTAAAATTTTAGAAATTACTTCGTCCATTTCGCTTTCCAATCCTGCATCGTTTTGATTTCCGATTCCTGTTGTTTGATGATTTGATTGGCGAGCGTTTTCAGTTCGGCGTGTTCGGCTTTCGCTACCGCTTCCTTTGCCATTGCGACTGCGCCTTCGTGGTGCGGAATCATTTGATTGACGAATTCGAGATTGTAAGCGTCGCCGGTCGCCGCGTTTAATCTGCCTGCGTCCATTCCCTTCATCGAAGCGGTCATTCCCGCCATTTCCATATTCAGCGCGGACGGTTTGTTTTCGTACCATTGTTCACGCCATTTTTTCATTTCGATTGTTTCGCGCTGTTGGTCGGCGACGATTTTATCGGCAAAGGCTTTTAGATCGGCGTTCGTCACTTTGGTCGTCGCGGCTTTCGCCATCTGAATCGCGCCGTCGTGGTGGGCGATCATCGTGTCTAAAAACTGCAAATCGAACGGCTGACTCGCCGCGTTCGGCGCGGATTTCATTTCCGAATGATTTGTTTCGGAACTGTTGGTCGTGTTATGCGTCGTCTCGCCGTGGCTCGTCGAATCGTGACTGTTCGAGCCGTGCGAAGTCGTCGCCGCGTTGTCGCGCGGTTGTCTGGTCGAATCAATTTTCGTTGGACCCGAACTGCACCCGGCGAACATCGCCGCGCAAACGACGGCGGTTAAATAAAAAGATTTTTTATACATCATTTCTCCAAATAAATTTTTGTCTGATATAAAACTCGATTTCAATTTTCGCTTTTTCAGAATGAGATGTAAAACGAGGAGTAGTGGTGAACGATGAGTGGTGAATGGTGAGTTTAAGAACTTGCTTTTCGTTTTTGCTTTCTACTCACCACTCACCCTTCACCGTTCACCACTAAATTACTCGTCCTCGTCGTGCGCCCGCACTCTGCCGAGCGCGACGGCTTCGTCAATTACTTTTTGCGACAGATTTCCGGGCAGCGGATCGTAATGCGAAAACTGCATATGATAACTGCCGCGAGCCTGCGTTACGGAATTTAATTTCGATTGATAATCGAGCATTTCCGACAGCGGCACCTGCGCTTTGATGATTTGCTGTTTGCCGCGCATATCCATTCCCGAAACGCGCCCGCGCCGCGAGTTCAGATCGCCCATAATGTCGCCGGAAACTTCGAGCGGCGTGAAAACTTCAACATCCATAATCGGTTCGAGCAAAGTCGGTTTGGCTTTTTCCATCGCGGCGCGAAACGCTTTTCGACCGGCAGCGCGGAACGAATGCTCGTCCGAATCAACCGTGTGATAACTGCCGTCAATCAGCGTAACTTTGAAATCTACGAGCGGATAACCGGCAATCGCGCCGGATTGCGCGGCTTCGGTAATTCCCCTTTCAATCGCCGGACGAAAATTCTGCGGAATCGAGCCGCCGAAGATTTTATCAACCCATTCAAAACCTTTGCCGCGTGCCAGCGGTTCAAAAACGCATTTGCAGTCGCCGAATTGTCCGCGCCCGCCGGATTGTTTTTTGTGCCTGCCCTGAACTTCGACCGACTGCGAAATTGTTTCCTTATAAGGCACTTTCGGCGGATGTAGCGCGACTTCGACGTGGTAGCGATTTTTTAATTTGCCGACGACCGTTTCGATGTGCAGTTGTCCCGAACCCGACAAAATAAATTCCTTCGTCTGCGCGTCGCGGTCGAAATGCAGGCTTGGGTCTTCTTCGAGAATTTTGTGTAAAGCGGTCGAAATTTTATCTTCGTCGGCGCGTGATTTCGGTTCGATGGCGAAGGAAATCGCGGCTTCCGGGTATTCGACCGCCGGATAAACAATCGGATTGGCTTTATCGCAGAGTGTGTCGCCGGTCTGCGTGTCCTTTAATTTGACGACGGCGATGATGTCTCCGGTTTGGGCTTCGGTTACTTTTTCGAGATTTTTGCCCTGTAAAGTATGAAGTGCGCCGAGTCGTTCGACGAATTCACGGCTCGAATTGAGAACGGCGGCATCAGCGGAAATTTTACCGGAAATGATTTTCATTACGTTGATTCGACCGGCAAACGGATCGGCAATCGTGCGGAAAACATACGCGGAAAAAGGTTCGTCGTTGCTGTATTTGCGCGTCGGTCGGTCGAATAAACTGCCCGTCACGGCGTTGCCGATTTCGGATTCGTGCGCCGCCGGATTCGGGGCGAATTCGACGATGTGATCGAGGAGAATTGATAAACCGACCAGAGTTTCGCTGGAAATCGCGTAAACCGGACAGAGTTTGCTATTGGCAATCGCCTTCGCCAGATTCGGGTAAATATCTTCTTCGTCCAAAGTCCCGTTTTCAAAATATTTTTCCATCAGTGCGTCGTCCGATTCGGCGACGATTTCGATTAATCTTTCTCTGGTCGAATCGAAAACTTCACGTCCCTCGGTCGGCAGCGGAACTTCTTTCGCCTTGCCGTCTTTGTCGAATTCGTAAGCCTTCTGATGCACGACATCAACCACGCCGCGAAAATTTGCTTCCGTTCCAATCGGCAGGGTGAACGGCACGATTGATCTGGCAAAACTGCTCGCCGCCGTGTCGAGCGCGTGTCCGAAATCGGCGCGTTCCTTGTCCAGTTTATTGATAATCATCAAACGCGGCAGCAGGAATTCGTTGGCATACTGCCACGTTTTTTCCGTCTGCACCTCAATCCCGTTCACGCCGTCCACAACAACTAAGGCACAGTCGGCAACGCGCAAAGCAGGTCTGGCGTGCGACACGAACGCGGCGTATCCGGGCGTGTCAATCAAGTTGATTTTAGTGTCTTTGTATTCGAGATTGGCGAAATTGTTGTTCAGGGAAACTTTTCTTTCAATCGAATCTTCGTCGTGGTCGGTCGTCGTCGTTCCGTCCGCGACTCGTCCCCAGCGCGTCGTCGCGCCCGCGATGTGCAAAAGCGATGAAACGAGTTGGGTTTTACCCGCGTCGCCGTGTCCGATGACCGCCAGATTGCGTATGTTCTCCGTTGTGTATGCTTTCATCTTCGGCAAAATCTCCTTCGTGTTTAAATTCCAGATTCCAGATTTCAAATTCCAGATTTTAATTCGGAATTTGAAATCTGGAATTCGGAAATTTCAGTTGCTGGTAAGAGTTAAATTTATATTACAAACCCATAGATAGCAAGAATAATGTCCAACAGCTCACGGCAAAAAAGTTATTTACAAGCGGTGCGATGTAATTTACAATGTATCGTCGCTTAAAACTGTCGGAACAAATCCTTTTGGTGATTGAGAATCAACGATTTTCAATCGAATGTATTTTTTCAGGAGTATAACAATGAGTCAATCCCAACTTTCCTTCAAACGAGTGATAATGTTATCGCTCACATTTTTATTTCTAACCGCCTCTTTTTCCACCGTTCGGGCGGCGGGCGAAGTGGACACTTCATTTAATCCGGGTCTGGTTAATGAAAAAACGGCGTATCCATATACAAACGTCGAACGAATTTTTACGCAGCCGGACGGCAAGGTTTTAATCGGCGGTTTTTTCAGCGCGGTCGGAAAAATAAATTCTTACGGCATCGCCCGCTTGAACGCTGACGGCACGGTTGATACGACATTTCACGCGCCGGTAATCGGCTTTGCATCAAATGTTTTCAATTATTCCGTGAACGCGATTGCCGTTCAACAGGATGGTAAAATCGTCTTCGGCGGAAGTTTTGCCAGCGTCGCCGGACAACCTCGAACGGGTCTCGCCCGTCTGAACGCCGACGGCTCGCTCGACGTTTCATTTAATGCGCTGCTCGGCAATAGTTCCCCAGTTAATCCACCGACTTTTTCAGACATCAAGATTGCCGACGACAATAAAATAATCGTCGTCGGCAATTTTACCTATAATTCCGGCGCGAACAAATACATCGCCCGACTGAACAGTAACGGAACGATTGATTCGTCTTTTAACTCTCCGTCTGTCGTCAACGCGCTTCTCAACGGTTATATTGCAGAAGTTTTGTCGAGCGGTAAAATTCTTTTTGCCGGACTGGGAAACTCACAAGGCTCTGTTTACCGCTTAAACGCCGACGGTTCGATTGATTCGAGTTTTATGCCGATTACGCTTAACGGCAGCAACGTCAGTTATACACCCGGCATTTTTACGATCAAACCACTGGCGGACGGCAGGTTTTATATCGGCGGCGGATTTAATACTTTTAACGGTTTCCCCCTAACGACCGCAAACCTGGTTCGCATCAACGCCGACGGTTCGCTCGATACGAGTTTTAATGCCGGCAGCACAGGTCCGAACTTTGCGGTGAGGAGAATAGAAATTCTTTCAAACAATCAACTGTTTATCGGAGGCGAATTCAGTACTTTTAACGGAGTTTCCAGAATAAATATCACCAAAATAAATCCTGACGGCAGTTTGGATAACTCGGTTAATTTCTCCGGCAGTATGAATGTTAAAGATTTCGCGGTAATCGCTAACGGCAAGATTCTTCTGGGCGGACAGGCAGGCGGAATAACCAACAATGTTCGTCCCGCTCTGTTAAAACTAAATGCCGACGGTTCGGTTGATGCCGCCCAAACAGTGGTGGGCGACACCGGCAAGGCGGACAAGGTTCTCGTTCAACCCGATGGTAAAATTTTAATCGGCGGGACTTTTACCTACACGGATAATCAACGGCGTTACAGTCTTTCCCGAATCAATGTTGACGGCACACTCGACACGACGTTCACACCGCCGGATTACAATTATGAAGTTTCGGGTTTAGATATTCGCGCCGACGGCAAAATTTTAGTTTCAACCGGTAACGGCATCTATCGTCTTAATAACAACGGTTTGCTGGATGTAGTTTATGCGGGCAGCGCACCTGATGCTAAATTCTTACCCGGCGGCGGGGCGATTGTGTCATCGAACTTTCACCTCAGAAAAACTTTGGAGACGGGCGGTTTCGACAGTTCATTCGATGTTACGGCGAATAACACTATCAGAAAGATTTTGCTTCAGCCGGACGGGAAATTCATCGTCGTCGGCGATTTCACCACCATTGCCGGTGTTGTTCGCGGCAGAATCGCCCGCATCAATGCCGACGGAACGCTCGACACGACTTTCAATCCGAACGGCGGCGCGAGTAATTCCATTTTCGACGCGGTGTTACAAACCGACGGCAAAGTTATCATCGGCGGCAACTTTCCCGGCATCAATTTCAATAATAATTACAAATACCTGGCGCGTTTGAATGCGGACGGTTCGCTCGACACGAGTTTTAATCCGCTGGTCGAAGGCGGCGTGCAGAGTCTGCGAATTCAGCCGGACGGCAAGA
>CAXTKJ010000097.1:11310-11706 GCA_964244835.1 uncultured Pyrinomonadaceae bacterium | reverse complement strand
CCGCAGCGTCGTGCAGAATATGTTCAATAACGGCTGGCAATTCTTAAAACGCGCCGGCACGGTGATTTTAGCGATTTCGATTATACTTTGGGCTTTAACGGCATTTCCGCGCAGCAGTCAGCAGTCTGAAAGCAGTGCGAGTTCGCCGGGAATTGATCAAAATCAAATCGCTCCGGGCAGTAATTTAAATGTGGCGACGGGCGACGAAAGCTGCACTTGCAGTTTGCCAGACGAAGCGGCAATCGCCGAAGCGGAAAAGAAAGCCGCCGAAGAAAAAGAAGGTTTGGCATTGCGAAACAGCTATGCCGGACAACTCGGACACTTAATCGAACCCGTAATTCGACCGCTCGGTTTCGACTGGAAAATCGGGGTCGGCCTGATCGGCGCGTTTGCGGC
>CAXTKJ010000097.1:0-11300 GCA_964244835.1 uncultured Pyrinomonadaceae bacterium | reverse complement strand
CCAGGGAAGTTTTAGTTTCGACTTTGAGCATTATTTACAACACCGGCAAAGATTCTAACGAAGAATCACAAGGCTTGATGCAGGCGATCCGCGATGCCAAACGCGACGACGGAACGCCCGTTTGGACACCGCTCACCGCCGTAACTTTAATGGTCTTTTTCGTGCTGGCAATCCAATGTATGTCCACCGTCGCCATCGTCCGCCGCGAAACGAATTCGTGGTCGTGGACGCTGTTTATGGTCGTCTATATGACCGGCTTGGCGTATGTCGCCGCGTTTCTGACGTTCCAGGGCGGGAAACTTTTAGGATTCGGGTAGAGTCAATTACGAAATTTTGTTTGATAATTTTTTAGTGCGAGGCGAGGAAATATGAATGTGCAAAATCTGATTGTGGCAATAATCGTCGTGGCGGCTCTGGCTTACGTCGGTCAGATAATCTGGCGCAAAACGAAATCGTTTTCTTCAAAATCGAATTGTGGGTCGGATTGCGGGTGTTCGAGTAATTCCAAACAAAAGATTTAACGTCTGAGATGACGCGGCGGCAACTCACGCGCCGTTAATTTTAAGAATGTTGCTGTTGCCGTTCACCTCTATTGATTTATTAGACCGGCGCGGTTATTTTCACGACTCCAAAGATCACCAGCGTGAAAGATTCAGAGAATCTCTTTTCCAAGTCACTTCTGCGGCACGGCATTTGGAACAGACTTTAATTTCAAGACACTTTTCTCCGTCAAACTTGCACTTCTCGTAAGCCCAATCATAACCGTGAGGAAACTGTATTTTCTTAGCAGTTTCATAATCTTCCCACCACATCCAGGTGTTTGTTCCTCCCGACAGATTAAAATGAAATTGAGCATCTTCGACTGGCATTTTTCGTTTTTGGGAATTTTCGCAAGGGACTTGAAGATGTCCCCATCCGCCATTCTTAAAGCTGCCCTTAAATTCGCCACAGATTCGTTCAACCTGCTCTGACTTTAAAAGTAGTTTGTGTATTTCACAAGTTTCTTCAACCTCATCAGCTTTCAACTCTATGGGTTTGCGAACTTCATCAATTTGCACAAATGTAGCAGAATTCTCACCGAGAGAACTAACCATCACACCGACTGTGAAGGTGCATAAAGGAACAATGAAATAAAATATAAGTTTGCTCATTTCTCCAATTAGATTACTGTTCGACTTCCAATTCCTGCGGCGCGGATTCTTTGTGTTTGAGAACACGGTCGAGCATTTCGGCGCATTCGGCACTTCTGGAAGCTAATTGCGCGTCGGATTGTTCCTGTTGATTTTTGAGTTGATGGTATTCATCGGCGATATGCAGGGCGGCGAGAATGGCGACTTTTAAGCTGTCAACGGTCAGCGTTCCGCTGGAGATTTCGCGCATTTTGCCGTCAACGTATTCGGCGAGGCGCAGGATATAATCGTTGTCGCCGTCCGAACGGATATTGTAGGTTTGGTTGTAAATTTCGACGCGGATTGACTGCGCCGCGCCGCTGCCGTTTGATTTGCCGTTGAGCATAAATTTCTTTTTTATTTACCTGTGGACGGCTTCTGCCACGTCCGGTTCGATAACCGTCATCGCGTCGAGCATCGCTTCGACTTTTAACTGAATCGCATCGCGCTCGCTTAATAAATCTTCGACCTTTTCTTCGAGCCGCGATTTTTCCGACAGTAGATTGCTGACTTCGTGGCGCAGCGATTTCATCTCACGCTCGACGCGGTCTTTTTCCTCGCGCAGCTTGCGGACGTTTTCAATCGTCAGGTAAATTTTGTCTTCGAGATGCGAAAATTTTTCCATTCCAGCCAAACCGTTCATCTGCTTTTCTCCAAAAGGCGTATTTCGTAAAACTTTCGTCTGATTATGTTTTTTTTTGCTGAAAACTTCAAGTTTTATCTTAACTAATCGTTAAATTCTTTGTTTTGCGCCGAGATTTGAATCGAGTTTTTGTAAAATCTGCGCGTGAACCGTTTCAACTTCTTCCTCCAAAAGCGTCCGTTCGTCGCTGCGATATTCAAGCCGAATCGTGATCGAACGCTCGTCGTCGGCAACGCCTTTACCTTCGTAAACGTCAACGAATTCAATCTTTTTCAAAAGTTCAAAATTTTCCGCTTCAATCGCGTTTCTAATTTCCGCAAATGAAACAGCGCGTTTGGCGAGCAGGGAAACATCGCGCACGACTGACGGGTAAATCGGTAACGGATGATACAAAACCGCTGGCTGTTTTTCGGCGAGCAAAGTCTGCAAATCAATTTCGGCGACGAAAACCGGCTGTTTGAATTTATAGTTCTGCGCGATTTCGTCGTTCAATCTTCCGATTGTGCCGACGTTTTTCCCGTTCGATTTAATTTCCGCCGACTGACCCTTTCGCAGATGTTTCGCGTCCGTCGCCGCGAATTCCAAAACCGGCGAATTGATTGCCGCGATTGCCGTTTCCAACGCCCCTTTCGCGTCATAAAAATCGAGTTCGCGCAGCGACATCGCTTTATTTTCAAGCGTTTCATTGCCCGTAACAATCATCGCTAAAAGTTCACGTTCGTCTGGTAAATCATTCTCTTTCAGCGAAGCCGAAAAAACCTTACCGAGTTCAAAAAGTTTCACATCACGGTTTTGATGATTGAAATTCGTCCGCACCGCGTCGAGCAATCCCGACAATAAACTCGGACGCATTCTAATTGCGCCTTCGATGATCGAATCCTGCAATGATACATATCTTTCCTCCGCATTTTCGTTGATTAAATTCGGAATCAATTCGTAAGTTTCATCGTGTTTCGTGTCAATAAAACTATAAGAAATCGCCTCGTCAAAACCGAGCGTCGCCAAAGTTTTCCGCAAATCTTTTTTGCGCTTTTCCGTCGGCTGATATTCGCCCGCGCCGAACGCCGGCGGCAATTCTTCGCCGATTTTGTCGTAACCGACTATTCTGGCGACTTCTTCGACTAAATCTTCTTCGATTGATAAGTCGTGCCGCCAACTAGGAGAAGTAAAGAGTCGAGAGTCGAGAGTCGAGAGTCGAGAATTTATGCCGAGTGCTTGGAGAATTCGTAAAATTCCAGATTCTTCAACTTCTAAACCAGTTAATCTTTTGACGGCGAGTTGTATATCGTTCGATTCGATTTCTTTCGGCTCAAACTTTGTCGGATAAACATCAATAAAATCTTCAGCCGTGCCGCCGGTCAATTCGCAAATCAATTCCGTCGCGCGGTTTGAAGCACGAATCAGATTCTCGATGTCCACGCCGCGCTCGAAACGATGGCTGGCTTCGGTCGAAAGTTTTAATTTGCGTGAAGTTTGGCGAATGTTTTCACGTTTGAAAAAAGCGACTTCGAGCAGAACGTCAGTCGTCGAATCGGTAATCGAAGAATCCAATCCGCCCATCACGCCGCCAATCGCAACCGGCTTTTCCGCATCGCAAATCGCCAGTATAGTGTCATCTAATTTTCTTTCGACCTCATCAAGCGTTTTAATCGTTTCGCCCAACTTTGCGCGGCGCACGACGATTCGATTTTCCGCTAACTTGTTCAAATCAAACGAGTGCATCGGCTGTCCGAGTTCGTGCATTACATAATTCGTAATGTCCGCGACATTATTAATAGAACGCTCGCCGACCGCTTCGAGCCGTCTCACCAACCATTCCGGCGACGGCGCGATTTTGACGTTCCGAATAATTCGTCCCGTGAAACGACGACACAAATCCGCGTCTTGAATCGAAACTAAACTCTGTTCGCCGCTTGTCGGTTGTTCGTCTTCATTCGTAATTCGTAATTCGTAATTCGTAATTGCCGCGATTTCGCGGGCGATGCCGAGATGCGAAAGACAATCGCCGCGATTTGACGTAACATCAACGTCGAACACAAAATCGTCCCCGAATTCGTGAATTCCTTCGACCGCTAAACCGACGTTCGTCAATTTCTGCGCCAAATCCGTCGGCGGCAAATCAATTTCAATCAAATCTTTGAGCCAGTTGTAACTGATATTCATAAACTACTTTTGTCTTTTCCATTCCAAATTTTCACCGTCGAAAATGATGGAAAACTGGTTTAATACGTCGCGTCCGATAACTCCTTCATCGTGGTCATAAACTAAAAAGTTTCCGCGAAAGATTTTGTTGATAAAAACAAATTCCAGATTAACGTAAAACGCGATGCTGGTGGTTTGATTAAAGCCTTCGAGTTCTAAAAAATCCGTATCCGAAATTTTAACGCCGATTTCGTCGCAGAAAATTTTTGGTAATAATGTAATGTCTGAACCTGTATCGAGCAGCATCGGAACATCGCCGATTGATTTAAGAGTTTCGAGATTTCGCAGTTTAACTTTGGCAATTGGCGCGGGCGGACTGTAAGTTTCGCTATATTTCATCGTCTTCAATTTCAATTATCTCTCTTTCAAAATCTTTCAACTTGCTTTTATCCACAAGGCGCGGACTCATTACCCTTTTAACTTTTTCGACGGGCGTGATGACAATATAAACTTTTGCCGATTCCGGTAGTTTGGTATCTTCCGGCAACTGAATTTGTCCGTTTCTGACAATACCTTCAATAGCTGTTAATTGCATAAAAACCTCTTTATTTTAAAACTTTACCATATTTCAAATGAAAGATAATTGTCGTCTAAAGTGCATCGGGCATTTTTGAATCTTCAATCTCGAATGCTTCCGCTGCCTTTGCGACGTTATTCGCCATTTCGCTAAATAAAAATAAATGTGCAGGGAAAAGCGCATACCAGTAGAGCGCACCGAGCAAACCCTTCGGCGCATACAGCGCGGTTTGCACGAGTTTCGTTTGCTTGCCCTGCGGAATCGCTTCAAATTGCAGCCACGCTTTTCCCGGCATTTTCATCTCAGCGCGGAGCAGCATCAATTCATTTTTCCGTAAATCTTCGACGCGCCAGAAATCCAATTCTTCGCCGACGCGCAATTCCGTCGGATGTCTTCGACCACGCGAAAGTCCGGGACCGCCGACGAATTTGTCGAGCAAACCGCGAAGTTTCCACGCCCAATTCCACGCCAGCCAGCCTTTTTCGCCGCCGATGCCAGTAAAACTTCGATAAACTGCGCTCGGCGAAGCGTCAGTTAAAACCGTGCGAACTTCCTTAATTAAACCTTCTTTGTCGGTCAGGCGGTAATTTTCATCTTCGCCGACCGAATCGCTCCAGCGCGTTTCGACATCGCCGTCCGTGATTTTTCTGAGCGCAAGTTCGACCGATTTTTTATACGGAATCAATTCGATTTCGGGAAAATTTTCGACGGCTTTCGTCGTGTCCGCCAATACCGGATTGATAATTCCTTTGACCAGCGGCACGGCGAGCGAGTTCGGAATCGGCGTAATTAACCCGACCCACAAACCTGACAACAGCGGCGTTAAAACCGGCACGGGAACGATTATTCGGCGCAATCCGCGCACTTCGGCGAAACCTTCCATCATTTGTCGAAACGGCAAAACGTCCGCGCCGATGTCCACCACGCCGAGCGGTTCTTTATTGAGCGCGGCGACCAGATACTGCAAAACATTCCTGACGGCAATCGGCTGAACTTCATTTTTTACCCAGCGCGGCACGACCATCACGGGAATTCGCTCGGTCAAATACCGCACCATTTCAAACGAAGCCGATCCCGAACCGATAATCGGACCGGCGCGGAATTCAGTCGTTTTTCCCGTTTCGCGTAAAATTTCGCCGACGGCGGCGCGGCTACTCAAATGTTCCGAAGCGTTTTCGCCCTTTGGCTGAAGTCCGCCGAGATAAATAATTTTCTTGACATCGGCAGTCATCCGCGCAAAATTTTCGGCGATATGTTTTTCCCGCTCGACAAAATCGCCGCCTTCGTTCATCGCGTGAACCAGAAAATAAGCCGCGTCAACATCTTTCGCCGCCCGCGCTATTTCTTCCCGATTCTCCAAATCGCCTTTGAAAACTTCGATTTTTGAAAACCACTCGCGCCATTCAATCCGCTGCTCGTCGCGCACGAAAACCCGCACGGCGTGTCCCTTTTCAAGCAGAATCGGAATCAAACGCCCGCCGATATAACCAGTCGCGCCCGTAACGAGAATTTTCACAAAATTATTTCTTAAACGCCGACACCGAAACCCGTGTAAGGTCTTTTGTAAGGCGGATGAAATGCCAGCACAATATCTTCTTTCGGAACACCTTTTTCCATCAAATCTCCAATAAAATCGTAATCGGTCATATTCTGCTGAACCCAGATTTTACCGTCTTTTATATCAATGTGAATCGGGCTGCCGAAAGTTCTTTTGAATTCTTCCCAACCGACGAACAACACCTGATAATGGTCATTCGTCGTATCGAAAATCAACTGCGTTTCAAACTCGTCGGCTTTGTCTTCGCCCAAACGACGCGGACGTGCAAACTCGGTTAAGACCTCTTTAATATACTCGCGGTATTCGACTATTTTATCCATTGTTCAAGCTCCTGTTTCTTGGCATTATAAACGATTAGACGCAAATTATGTCTTTGCACGGAAGCTGAAATAAATTCGTCTTGAAAAAATGTTTGATAAGTATCGAGCGGAACGGCTAAAAATAAAATCCGTTCCGGTTCTTTGATATTGAGCGCATCTTGATAGTTGAGAAATTGTCCGAGTGCCGTATGAAATTCTGATAATGCGGATTTTCCGGCAAAACTTTTAATTTCAACGGCAATTTTCTCTCCGTTCTTTTCCGCCGCCAACATTCTCTCCGCGCCCAAATCAATATAAACATCAACCTTTAGACTGATTTTAAGATGCAGCGGGTCGTCCGTGATCGTCCAACCATCTTTAATCAAAGCGACTTTCACCGCGTCGTGAAATAAATCTCTCTTGGGCATTTTTTAGTCCTCAATTCCAACGCACTTTCCGAAAATCGAATTCGCGCCGATCCAACCGTTTATCCGCCCGCGATTGTTGCCGATTTGAAACCGCGCATCTTGCAAAGCCTTTATCAAAGGCAGATATTCCGCGCCGTTCACCTTGCACAAAACAACATCACCTTTCTGCAAACTCGCGTAATCTGCAACCGGCGCAACCGTGCAAAGCTGTCCCGATTCAATTTTGCCTGTCATCGAATGCCCACGCGGTCGAAACGAAACAGTTTCGCCGTTTTTCAATTTTGTGATGTAAGGCGTTGCCCAACCCATTTATTTTGTCGGTTTCCAAATATAATTTCCGCTTCGATTAATATAGCCTGTTTTTTCACGCGAATTAATATCACCGTTCGGAGACACTAAAGCAAATCCTTCTTGAAAATTATCAGCCCAACGGAATTTCGGTTCGATTATCCAATCGCCGGATTTATCAATATAGCCATAACCACTACCATTTTCTTCCGCACCAGCCAAACCTTCGGAAAATGAAGATGCGGAATCGAATTTCGGTTCAATCACAAACTCGCCGGTTTTATTGATAAAACCGTATTTGCCACCGAAAGTAGTTTTTGCAGATGATAATTCTTCAGAGAAACCTGAAATGTAAGCAAAATTTTTATCAGTTATTCGCTCGCCGTCTCTGTCAATAAAACTGTAACTATCATTTTCCTCTGCATCTTTTCCGGTTGCGACAACGATTACATCGTCACTGAACCAAGAAACATACCAAGAATTTAACTTCCAAAGTTCATTGCCATTAGTATCTGTGATGTAAGTTTCAGAAATAACACCTTTGTATTTTTCGCTGTAACCAAGATTACGAGAAACAATCGCCATTCCACCGTCAAAATTTCTGCTTATGCCGTCAAACGGTGTCGAAAATTTTAACTTGCCAGTTTTGTCAATAAAGTTCAGCTGCCATTTGCCGTTTGGTCTTTGGTGCGATGTCCAGACATATTCATTATCGTAATATCCGACAACCGCAAATCCTTCGGCAAAACTTGATGCTTCTTCAAATTTCGGTTCGATAATAACTTTACCGCTATGGTCAATATATCCCCATAATTTACCGACCTGAACGAGCGCAAGACCTTCGTGAAAACTAATCGCCCAATCAAATTGCGGTTTAATGACAACTTTTCCGTTCGGGTCAATGAATCCCCATTTTCCGCTTTTACTTTCAAATGGCGCGAAATTTTCCGAAAAACTTCCTGCGTCTTGTAATATCGGCTTAATAACAGCTACGCCTTTTGTGTTGATAAAACCTGCTTTTCCATTAACGGTAATTTTTGCTAAACCATTTGAAAATCCTTTGCCCCAACTCATTATTTCGGTTGGATAAATTTCAAAACATCGGTTATTACCAAGACCTTGCCCAAATTTCAAATTCGCACAGTATTTTCGGTTTTTGATCTTTTCTTTTTCGTTATTACGAGCGTTGAGAATTTCCTCTTTTTGGTCACTGTCCTGAGCCAAAAAATACGCGGGAAAGATTATCAATAAAAGACAAAGCAAATACAGGTTTTTCACAAACTTTCTCCTCTTCAACTTCGCTGCAAAAACAAAAAAGCAAATCGCTTTAGCGAAAGTTATCTGAACTGTTCCAGAAATCTCACATCGTTCTCGAACATCAAACGAATATCGTCGAGCGCATACATCAACGCGCACATTCTTTCCAACCCGAAGCCGAACGCGAAGCCCGAATAAACTTGCGGATCAACGCCGCAGGCGCGTAAGACGTTCGGATGAACCATTCCCGAACCGCCGAGTTCGATCCAGCCTGAACCTTTGCACGGGCGGCAGCGTTCCGTTTCAAAAACACCTGTGCCGCCGCATTTGAAGCACGAAAAATCGAATTCCGCGCTCGGTTCGGTGAAAGGGAAATAGCTTGGGCGCAGGCGGATAATCGTGTCTTTGCCGAATAATCTTCGCAGCCATTCGGCGACCGTGCCTTTCAGATGCGCCATCGTGATGCCTTTGTCCACGCACAATCCTTCGATTTGATGAAACATCGGAACGTGCGTCATATCGGGCGTGTCGCGGCGGAAAACCCTGCCCGGAGCGATGATGCGAAGCGGTGCGCCGCGCCGTTCCATTGCGCGAATCTGCACGGTCGAAGTCTGCGAACGCAGCGCAAAACCGTCGGTCGTATAAAAAGTGTCCTGCGATTCACGCGCCGGATGACCTTCGGGAATGTTGAGCGCGTCGAAATTATAATAATCGGTTTCAATCTCGCGGTCGTCTTCAATCGCGTAACCCATCGAAACGAAAATGTCTTCGATCTGCTGACGAAGCAGCGTTAAAATATGCAGATGTCCGGCTTTCGGGCGCGTTCCCGGTAAGGTTACGTCCAACCTTTCGCGCTCGATTTTCGCCTCGCTGATAAAAGATTTCAGATTGATTTCAACTTCTTCAATCGCTGTCGTGATCTCTTTTTCAACTGTTTGCACGAGTTGACCGAACGCGCCGCGTTCTTCGGGCGCGACTCGTCCGATAAGTTTTTTCGCGCCCGCGATTTCCGACTTTTTGCCGGCGTGTTTGGTTTTCAGTTCGCTCAATTCGCGCTGGAAATTTTCGGCATCGGCTAAATTCAAACTGCCGCTGTCGGCGCGCAAATGCGCGAATTTCGCAAATTCTGTTTCAAATGTTTGCCGAATCGCTTCGACTTGTTTGGTTTCTTCAGACATAAAAAATCAATGACAATACAAATTATTTTTCCGTGTAATAAGCCAGCGAAAATACGATTAAAACGATTCCGCCGCCGAAAAATAAAAGCGGCGAATAATAAAAATCCGTGATTTCAGCGATGTCGAGAATTAGAAATAATACTGCAATCAAACAGCCGGAAAATCCTGCCAGAGTTAATAGTTTAGCTCTACTTTTATTCATCAAAACGCTTTATAAAGTGTAAATGAGAAAACTCTATTCGGCAAAATTATAAAAAAATAAAGCGTCCGAAATTTATCTCGAACGCTTCACTGAATTTTAAGTTGGCTTTTCTCAGTCAATTTCATTTGCCCATTGGCGAATTGCGCGATTCCATTCCAGAAAACTTTCCGTGTAACCTTTCTCCAAAAAATCCTGCACCGTCCGATTATCAAGAAAAGGAAATGCCACACTGTTTAGCGTCTCCTGATAAATTCCGCCGTAAAGTTTCATAAAAATAACTTTTTCGCCTTTATAAAGCCAAACTTCGGGAACGCCTAAAGCCGCGTAAATCGGCATTTTGTCGAGTGAAGGACTCGTTACATCAACTTCGATCACCAAATCCGGCGGCGGGTCTCGATCTAAATCGAGATGTTTTAAACCGCGAATCTGGCGTTCATTGTGAATGTAAAATGCCGAGTCAGGCTCACAGCCCTTAGATTTAGCTTGTCGGCGAAACGTCGTCGAACCGGCGTTGATACAGTTGATTTCTTTTTCCAGACAGATTGCCGTAATCAAATCCCGCAAAATCTCAGTCGGTCTTTCGTGTTCAAATAAAGGCACTTCAATCTCCAAAAATCCGCTATCGTAAGCAAAATGAAGCGCGTTTGAATGG
This sequence comes from uncultured Pyrinomonadaceae bacterium, assembly GCA_964244835.1. Taxonomy (GTDB): domain Bacteria; phylum Acidobacteriota; class Blastocatellia; order Pyrinomonadales; family Pyrinomonadaceae. The sequence continues at coordinate 907 of CAXTKJ010000097.1, read as the reverse complement.
GTAAATTCTTGCAGAACCCGCTCGTAAAAATCCCAGCCGACACCTTGCAGAATCAATTTTTGATTGATTGCTGTCTGCGCCATTTCTTTTAGAGAAGGATTGAGAACGCTTTCCATATAAAAATTTTAGCACACCTTAATTCCCCGAAAAAACAAAGCGTCCGAATTTTAACTCGAACGCTTCGTAAATTTTTATAACTCGCCGGTTTTTGAAAGTTAAACCGTCGCCTGTTTGCTAATCGCGTCCTTCACCTGTCCGGCTAAAGTCGCAAAAGCTTCCGGTTGTTTGACGGCTAAATCGGCGAGGACTTTTCTGTCCAACTCGATTCCGGCGACTTTCAAACCGTGCATAAAGTGCGAGTATTTCATTTCGTTCAGACGGCAAGCCGCGTTAATGCGAACGATCCACAGCCGCCGAAAATCGCGCTTTTTCAGCTTTCTGCCCGTGTAGGCAAAATTCAGAGACCGTTCGACCGCTTCTTTCGCCGAACGGTAGGTTTTCGATTTTCTTCCGTAATAGCCTTTCGCTAAGGCTAGAATTTTTTTGCGTTTCTCAAGACGCTTATTACCACGTTTTGCTCTTGGCATAATTTCACTCCTTAAATTCAATTACGAATTACGAATTTCAAATTACGAATGCTTGATTTAGTTCGTAATTCGTAATTTGAAATTCGTAATTACTTCCTTCCGTAGGGCAGCATCTTTTCAACGCGCTTCTGGTCGCTTTCCGAAACCAATACGTCAATATCGAGATTGCGCTTTCGTTTCGATGTCTTTTTCGTCAAAATATGACGGGCGTAGGCGTGTCCGCGTTTGAATTTGCCGCTCGCCGTCGAGCGAAAACGCTTTGCCGCGCCTTTATGTGTTTTTAATTTTGGCATTTTTATTCCTCGTTTTATTTTCGATTT
>CAXTKJ010000096.1:0-12066 GCA_964244835.1 uncultured Pyrinomonadaceae bacterium | reverse complement strand
AACGGCTCAAACAAAGCGTGGCGCAGATGGAAAAAGTTTTCAGGAAATTCGAGATTAAAGCCGCTCGCTTCCAATTTTTCAAACTGCGAAGCGGCGGGCAAAATATAATCGGCAAGACGCGCCGTTTCGGTCATCGCCACGTCAACCACGACCAGCAAATCGAGTTTTTCAAAGGCTGAAATATAGGCGTTCGTGTCAGCCATCGTCAGAACCGGATTTGAACTGTCAACCCAAACAGCGCGAATTCGATCATCGCCCGAATGATTGATTTCGTCGGGCAGAATGTTCGGCGGGTAAAGTCCGCCAATCGGAAACATTTTGTGTTTCGCGGTGCGAATTCCTTTTTTCCGCTCGTCCGTATCGCTGACCAGCGGAATCAAAGATGTGTGTAAATTGTTGCCGCCTTGCTTGCCAAAATTTCCCGTAATTAGATAAAGGAGTTTTTCGAGATACGCATTTAAAGTCGTGTGAAGCGTGTGCTGCGTTCCCAAATCAACCCGCACACAGGCGTTTTCAGCGTTAGCAAAATCTCTGGCGACTTTTTCAACTAATTCAAACGGCACGTCGGCACGTTTCGCATAATCTGCCGCGTCAATCGCTAATAATTCCTTTTCCAACGCTTCAAAACCCGTGCAGTGTTCGGCTAAAAATTCTTTGTCGTGTAAGTCTTCGCGGATGATAATCGAAAGCATCGCCGACAGCAAAAAAGCGTCCGTTCCCGGCTTTAACTGCAAATGAATATCCGCCATTTTCGCCGTTTCCGTCACGCGCGGATCAACCACGACCATCGTTCGCTTAATATCTTTTTGCAGTTCTTTGAGCGTGTTGCGGGCATTGACGATGCCGTGCGCCTGATACGGATTCGTGCCGATAAACAAAACATAATCGGCGTGTTCGACATCTTCGGTCGTGTGGCATTGCTGGTTGCCGAAAAGCCGCCCGTTGACCCAAATATCGCCGGTTTTTTCCTGCGCCAAAGCCGTATAAACAAAGCGGCTGTCCATCGCCGAAAGCATCTGCCGGGAATACATTCCGCCCCAATGATTGCCTTGTCCGCCGCCGCCGACAAACGCAAAAGCCTTTCCGCCGTGCTGTTTGCGTATCTCTTTTAATTTTTCGGCAATTTCACCGAGTGCCGCGTCCCACGAAATTTTCGTGAAAGTTCCGTCCGCCTGACGCTTCAGCGGATGCCGAAGGCGGTCGTCGTGATTTTGATAAAATTCCAGCCGCGCGGCTTTCTGACAAAGATAACCTTTGCTGATCGGATGCCGTTCGTCGCCCTGAATTTTGACGAATTTACCGCCGCTGATTTCAACATTCAAACCGCAATTTCTCGAACACAAAATACAAGCTGTTTTTTCTGCTGACATCTCTCCGCTCCTTTCGTTATCTGATTATCGAAAATTACTAAACCTGTTTCCTGACGATGTATGCGAAACTTTCCGGCATTTCCGGTTTATTGATGCAAATAATCTGTTCGGCTAGAAAATTATCGAAACAAATGGGATCAGATAAATTGTCGTGCCGATCAAAGCGGCAAAAAGAACCGTCTTTGAACGATTATTTTTTAAGTCAAAGAAAATAACCTGTTCTATCGCGCGGAAAATCCCGAAAAGAATCATTCCGATCAATAATGATTTCCCCAAATTTGTCGTCAAAAGTTCCTCGGTTTGAAAAATGGAAACAAAAGCGAATATCAAAAAACAAAGCATCAGGCACAAATTCAAAACCTGCATCACCGCTTTGTTTGTTTTGGTCAGAGATTCCAAATCCCGCCGCCAATCGAACAATTTCCAGAAGAAAAGATGAAAAACAAAAAACGCTAGCCAAATAAACCCGCCGATTATTATTAGTGTTTTCATTCCGGCAATCCTTTTTGTTACAGGAAAATTACTTTCCGCTGAAATTTCCTTCGCGGCGTTCCAAAAACGACTGCACGCCTTCTTTCGCATCTTCGGATTTGAAAAGCGAAAGAATCTGCGGCGTAAGATATTCGGCGGCTTTGTCGAACCCTTCCGACTGCATTTTTTTAGCCGATTCAATCGTCGCCGCTACTCCGAGCGGTGCTTGTTTCGCAATCCGTTCAGCAATCTCGATTGCTTTTTCGATTTGCTGTCCGTGCGTGGTGATTTCCTGCACGAGTCCGATTCGCAATGCTTCGTTTGCGTCGAATTCGTCGCCAGTTAAAAGCCAGCGCATCGCGTTTCCCCAACCGGCGACTTCGGGAAATCTTAAAGTCGCGCCGCCGAACGGGAAAATTCCGCGCTTGATTTCAATCTGCGCGAACGTCGCGTTTTCTGAAGCGATGCGAACGTCGGAAGCTAATAAAAGTTCGATGCCGAGCGTCAGACATTTCCCTTGCACGGCGGCGACCATCGGCTTCGTGCGCCGACGCGCACCATTCAATCCGAGCGGATCAACCGAAGTTTCTATGTAACTCAAAATCCCGCCGTCAACGACTTTCGGCGCGACATTTGCCAAATCTAATCCAGCGGTGAACATCTCGCCTTCCGCGTATAAAACGCCGCAGCGAATTTCCGCGTTATCTTCCAATTCACCGTAAGCCGCCGCCAGCGCGTCGAGCATTTCGACATCGAATGCGTTCCGTTTCGTCGGACGATTTAAGCCGATTAAAAGAATGTGTCCGCGCTGTTCGACTTTAATTTTTGATTCGTTCGCAGGTGTCATAATTTTTGATGTTCTGAGTTCCGCCTCCAGGCGGCTTTTCGTTAGCCGGTAAAGTTGACTGAACCTCAACGCGCTGCCGCCTAAAGGCGGGACTCAGAATTTTTTTAGTTTCTAGTTTGGAAAATTCGCTTCCTTTGTAACTCTTTCCGCTTGCCGAAAATGCCGCTTCTCGTGTTCGACGATGATCTGAAAACCGGCAGCTAATTTATAAGTCGCAATTTTCAGAAACGGCGAAGTAACTTTAGTTTTATTCCAGTCAGTCGCTTCCGTCCGTTTTATTTTGCCGATCAGTTCCGCCTGATGTCCGGCGAAAATCTCGATGATGTTCGGATCAATCTCGCTCGGCGGCACGATTTTCTCGGTCGGCGCTTTAAATTTACGCGAATCTTTTTTCAGTGAAGAAATCAGCAGATTTCCGAAAAATCCCGATAGCGGCGAGAAACTTTCAAGCAGCGAATGTTTGTGTTTGCCCTCGGCGATTTCGTCGAGTTTGTCATAGAAAAGTTCGTTCGATTTAATCAAATGCTCGAAACACTGTCCGACGCTCCAACCTTCGGCGGACGGTTTCCAGTTAATCTGCGCGGGCGAAAGATTGCCGAATATTGATTGCACATCGGCGGAAATCTTTTGCAATTCAGAAATCAATTCGCTCATAGTTTTTATGACTGGAGCGCAAGCGTCTCGCTTGCCCGCGCGTTCGAGGCTTGGCGAGAACAGGCGCGAAACACCCGATTGTAATTTAACCTGCTCCAAACGTTCTCCGTTCTTGCTTCGCTCGAACGGTGCAAGCGAGACGCTTGCGCTCCAGTCGTTTAATTTCTCAAAGGCTTGCCCGTTTTCAGCATTGCCGCGATGCGCTCCTGCGTTTTGCGCGTTCCGCATAACGACAAAAACGCCTCGCGTTCCAAGTCGAGCAAATGCTGTTCGGAAACGTAAGCCGAATGATTAAAATCACCGCCGCTCATAATTTTGGCGAGTTTCGTCCCGATTAAATGATCGTGTTCGGAGATAAATCCGCCTTGCTTCATCATATGCAGAGCGAGTTTGATGGCGGCTTGCGCCTGTTCGCCCATCACGAAAATATCGGTGCGCTCGACCGGCTGAACGTAGCCGGTCGCCGCCAGCGCGAGAACGTCGGCTTTCGCGTCGGCAATCAACCTATCACCGTTCAATGAAATCGCGTCCGAATCGCGCAGTATTCCAAAAGATTTCGCTTCCTGCGCCGAAGTCGCCACCTTGCCCATCGCAATCGTCTCGAAAGTCTTTTTCAAAAACGCCAGCGGGTCAGCATCCGGCGTGGCTTTCGCTTTGTCCATCGCCCGCATCGTCAATTCCTTCGTGCCGCAGCCGGCGGGAATCAAACCGACTCCGACTTCGACCAAGCCAATGTAAGTCTCACCGGCGGCGCGGGTTTTGTTGCCGTGCATCGAAATTTCACAGCCGCCGCCCAAAGTTAAACCGTAAGGCGCGGTTACGACCGGCTTCGACGAATAGCGCAGACGCATCACGGCTTTTTGAAGTTGGCGTACGCCCATTTCGATGTCGTCCCATTCTTCTTCCTGCGCCGCGAGCAGAATCATCATAATATTCGCGCCTGCCGAAAAATTGCCGCCCTGATTGCCGATGACTAGACCTGTGTGATTTTTTTCCGTCTCGTCAACCGCATATTTCAACATCGAAATCGTGTCGCCGCCGAGCGAATTCATTTTTGAATGAAACTCCAAACACGCCACGCCGTCGCCGATGTCAATCAAAGACGCGGCGGAATTTGATTTGATAACGCCGCTGCGATCTTTCACCGATTTCAGGAAAATCACTCCCGCTTTATCTTCAATCGGTTTGTAATCGCCGTTGACCAAATCATAAAAAGATTTCGTGCCGTTTTCGTATTTGTAAAAAGTTTCCGCGCCCGAATCGAGCATTTTCTGGACATTTTCGGGAATCGTCTGACCTTCGGCTTTCATCCGCTCGACCGATTCGCGTACGCCAATCGCGTCCCAAGTTTCAAAAACGCCGATTTCCCAGCCGAAACCCCATTTAATCGCGTTATCAATTTCAACAATCGTGTCGGCGATTTCGGGAATGCGATTCGCCGCGTAACGAGCGATGCGCGAAGTAGTTTTCCACAAAAATTCGCCGACGTTATCTTGTCCCCAAACCAGCGTTTTCACACGCTTCGGCATATCTTCGATGGCTTTCGCCGCGTCAATCGAAGCAAATTTTGTTTTCACCTGCGGCTTGTATTCAAACGTATTCAAATCGAGTTCGAGAATCTCGCGTTTGCCGTCCGCGCCCTTCGATTTTTTGAAAAATCCGCCATTCGTTTTGTCGCCGAGGATTTTCTTTTCCATCAACGTATTGATGAGTTCCGGCGTTTGAAAAACTTCGCGGTCTTCGTCGTCGGGAATCGCCGGGTAAAGATTTTTGACGACGTGCGCGGTAACATCAAGCCCGACCAAATCCGAAGTTCTAAACGTCGCCGAAGAAGCGTGTCCAATCGCTTTTCCGGTAATCTGGTCAACTTCCGTCGGCGTTAAACCCATTTCGATCATCTCTCGAATCGAAGCCATCATCGAAAAAACACCGATGCGGTTGGCGATAAAATTCGGACGATCTTTCGCCGGAACAACGCCTTTGCCGAGCCTCGTATCGAGAAATTCGCTGACATCTTTTTCAACTTGTTTATCGGTGTCTTCGGTCGGAATCACTTCGACCAACTTCATATAACGCGGCGGGTTGAAAAAGTGAACGCCGACAAAATGTTTTTTGAATTCGTCGGAAAATGGTTCGGCAATCGAACTAATTGGAATACCCGAAGTGTTCGATGCGATGACCGCGCCGGATTTCATATTCTTTTCAACTTCGGCGAAAAGTTTGTGTTTGATGTCGAGATTTTCGACGACTGCTTCGATCACAAAATCGCAGTCTTTTAATTTATGCAAATCGTCTTCAAAGTTTCCCAGAGAAATCAAATTCGCGTTATCGCCCAACATAAACGGCGCGGGCTTCAACTTTTTCGCCGCGTCAAACAGCGAATTAACGATGCGGTAACGAACCTGCGGCGCGTCGAGCGGCAAGCCTTTTTTTGTTTCGTCTTCCGACAATTCACGCGGCGCGATGTCGAGCAAAAGCGTCGGTATTCCGGCATTTGAAAGATGCGCCGCAATCGCCGCGCCCATTGTTCCCGCGCCTAAAACGGCGGCTTTTCCGATATTCATATTTTTACTTTATGGTATTTGAACCTGTCCTGAATTTTATAAAGATTTAATGACGAGATTATAACTGAATGAGCATTCATTCAGCAAGGCAATTTACTAGACTAAACAAAACTATAAATTATTTCATATAATTTATGTGGCAAAATTTTGAACCGTAATAATCTTATTTTCTCAATCTCTAAAAAATATGGTAGCAGGAACATCAGTTCGGATTTACGATTTAGCAAGAGAATTAAAGCAGGACACCAAGCGCGTGATCGAAGAATTACGGCGCGAGGGGGCAGACGTGAGCGTACCGTCTAATTCTGTGAGCAAGGAATTAGCGGAAAAAGTCCGCAACAAATATTTTCCGAAAACCGAAGCCGTTCCGAAATACGCTGTTAAAATTATCAAAAAAGGCACGAAAGATGTTATTACACCTTATTCAAAAAAAATGACTGACGCTCCTCAAAAACAAAAGATATGTCAGTATTGTTCTAAATTAATTTCACGCAAGCACTTCGTTAAACGATTTAAAGAACACATAAACGAGTGTCCGAAAAACCCTGTTTTTTCCATCAAGAATATGTTGAAATATTTTGATTTAATGACGGAAAGAACGAATTCTGTCAACAATAAAAGGCTCGCTCCAACAGAACTGGCTTCATATCTGATTGATTCACAGATAATTTCAAATTTTAATATTGGTTATTCTCCGATCCACTATTTTACCGACAATTATCCGATTGCAACTGTGGATAACGGTAAGAAAAAATTGAAAGTGGTGATTGTCAATGAATTATTTAATCTATACAGTCCTTCCAGAATAAAGTTAGATTCAATCTTAGATTTTATTAGCCGCGATTTCGTCAAATTTAAAGCAGGTGATTCTGAAAAACTACTTAAGTGGCTGAAGAAAGTTGCTAGCTATTACATTAATAAGAGGAAAAACTTGGGAAAGACTTTTCAAGAAATTCAAAATAAAAACAATCTTATAGAAACAGAAGATATGAACTGGGAAATTTTCCCTGTGGGCGAATGGTTTGAAAATAAAAATGCTACATCTAAACTTTTTGACTATTTTCGCAACTTACAAAATAAAGTAAAATGGCGGAATAAATTCTTCGATAAATCTCGCTTAGACGGAATTTATGAGAAGTTGAATCCCCAACCGCCTATATACGGAAAGAAAAAGTTTGAAGGATATATTGTTTATTTTTTCGATTGGACGGATAAGGTTATTCTAGACTGTCCGATCTACGGAAATGCTACTTACGTAATCAAGTCAGGAAAATATTCTTGGCAGGAAATTGCGAAAAATTCTAAATTTGAAGCCCGAACAGAATATTCTGAACAAGTAGCGATTATAAATCATAACGAAACTTGGCTTGAGCGTTTAGAGCAAAATTTAAGATATGGACTTTGAAAGTCAAACATCTTTCGGCTCAAAGATTTTGATGTCCGTATAACGTTTGAAATCTTTGGCGTTGAAGGTCAGCAGATTTTCGATATTGTGCGCTTTCATCGCGGCGACGATTTTCGCGTCGTGGACTTGAATGCCGGAAACTGAATGTTTGACGACGAGTTCGCGCCAGTTTCGATATACTTCAACGGTGTCGGGCAACAATTTGAAAAAGCGTTCAAGTCTTTTGAGATGTAAATCTGTTTTAGCAATCGAAATTCCCAAACCGTTTTTGTCAGCGGGACGAGTGCAGACGTTCCAAAACTCGGAAACATTTTGCAGAACAACGTAAAAAGTATTGTTTTGCCGGCGCAAAATTCTGAGTGCTTCGCTGACCGCTTTGTGATGCGGATGATTTATTTCAATGAGGCGCAGGAGAATGTTTGTGTCGAGAAAATATTTCATAGTTGACGTTTTATTTGTTCTTCATAAATGCTTTCCCGGCTAATTTGGTCGTCCGTTAAATTCGGCGTGTTCGGGTCGAGGTTTTCCATCCATTCATCAAATTCTCTTAACCAATTTTCTTTATCCGTATCGTTTTCTTCGACATCGCGCACGTCAATTTCAACTACACTGTTTTCCGGTAAATCGAGCGGCTGTAAGGGTCGCAGCACGCCGTTCTCGTAGATTGCCTGAATATGTTCGCTCATAGCGGACGATTTTAGCAGAATTTTATATTTTCACCAAAAAAAATCGTTCGGCGAAGGGGTTTTCTACAGCCATATTCGACGGCAAGATAAGCGATGCAGCGGCGAAACTTTTAAATTCTACTTGACATCAAAATCTTTTAGGTTGATACTTTCTGCGAATTAAGATTTACCAGCCTTTTTTGCGGGAACAAAAAACGCGCGTCAGCTTTCACCGACGCGGGCAGAATCAATCGGTTTTGACCGAATAATATCAATTTAAACATTCAGGAGCTAAAATTATGAGAAAATTGTTTTTAATTATTGCCGTCGTGTTTTCGCTGCATTTCGCCGCGTTCGCGCAAACGACCGAAATGAAAACCCCGACTGATACTTCCACGACGGAAACCAAAAAACGTCCGCCGATTTTTCGCGCTAACAAAGCCCAGATTACGCAGGTTCAAAAGATGTTGAAAGTTGCGGAGACGGGAAAAATGGACGACCCGTTCCGCGACGAAATCAAAAAATATCAATCGGGCAACAGCTTGAAGGCGACGGGAACTTTAAATCGGGCGACGCTCGAAAAAATGGGCATTGAATTGACCGATAAACAAAAGGAAATTCCCGTTTCGCCGAATTCATTCGCGTCTGCCGATGGCGATAAACCGACGACCGAAAAGAAAAAACGCGGTCCTGTTTTTCGCGCTAACAAGGAACAAATAATGGAAACGCAGAAAAAACTCAAAGCGGGCGCGATGTATGCGGGTGAAGAAACCGGCAAACTCGACGATGCGACACGCGAAGGCATCAAAAAATTTCAGACGGCTAACGGCGTGAAGGTTACGGGAACGCTGAATAAGGAAACGCTCGTCAAGATGGGCATCGAATTGACCGATAAACAAAAGGAAATGTAAGCTAAGGAAAACATTGAAAATAAAAAATCGTGGCATTGAATGTATTTCAATGCCGCGATTTTTTATCTTCTGCCCTTGCGGTTTCTTTCCATAATCAAATTGAAAGCCAGCGTTTTCTCGTTCAAAAATTTCGTTAAATTCTTCTTTTGAATTTCGTCGGCGCAGTTTTTTATTTTTTCTTTCAACTCGCCGATTTCTTTTAGACGGTCAACTTCTTCGGGAACGAAACGACTCGATTTCAAGACCGAATAACCGACGCGCAAATCTTCCGGCGTTTTGAAATAAGCGTCCAAATCGAGCGGGCGACCGGCACCTTCGAGATTTTCAAAATCGCCCGCTTCGATAGCGTTTCTGATTTGCTCGTCAATGATTCTGTGCAGAGACATTTCTTTGAAAAATTTTATAAAACCTGCAAAACGCCGCCGAACGCGAGTTCAAATAAATCCTTTTTCTGCTCGATAGCCTGTCGTTCGACCGCGCATTCTTCATCGCAGACGAGTTTTAAGGTTAAATTCTGTTTCGCCCGTTTGAATTTAATGTCCGTAATGCGATTTTCGTGACCGCGATCAAGAGCTTCGGCGAGCCGCAGAATCGCGCCTAAACGCGCCACCGTCAAACGGTCTTTTTCCGTCAACTGCATAAATTCCAAATGTTTTTCTTTCGGTAAAGAACCGCGATGATAACGGGCGACGAGCGCGATAATCGTTTTTTCCGATTCGGAAAATCCGGTCATTTCAGAATTCTTTATCAAATAAAACGAATGTTTGTGATGCGATTCGTGAGAAATGTGATAGCCGACATCGTGCAGCAGCGCGGCGGCTGATAATAAAGTTCGATTGTGTCGTCCGAGTTTATAAATTAACTCTAACTCGTCAAACATTTTTTCGGCTAAATCCGCCACTTGCAGCGCGTGTGATTCTTCGTAGCCGAAACGCCGACCGACGGCGAAAACGTCGCGCAGTTTTTTGTCCTCGACATCCGGCACGGGCGGCATTGATTCGGATTCGATTTCGCGCAGATAATCAATAATCACGCCTTCGCGCAGAGCGTAGCCGCACGGCTGAAGTCGTTCGATATTAAAAGCCCGCATCACGCCTTCGAGAATCAATCCGCCCGCGACGATGACTTCGGCGCGTGAGGTGCTGATCGAAGGCAGTTTGGCGCGTTCTTCCAGTGAAATCCGCACGAGCATTTTATTCAGCGCGACTAATTTCTTGAATTGAATTTCCGGTTTCTGGCTGGCGTTTTCCGCCGTCTGAAAATTCGTCAGCGTCGTCAGATTCAAAATCGTCCCGGAAGTTCCGGTCGTAATCTGCCACGTTTGATTTTTCATCTTCCGCAGAGGACGTTCGAGCGCGACGGCGATTTCGGTTTGCAGATTTTCCAGTTCTTTGGCTTTCGGCGGGTTCGAGAAGATAAACTTTTCCGTCAAACCGACCGCGCCGAGTTTCATCGAAAAAAGTTTGTGCGGCTCGCCGTTTTTCATCAATGAAAGTTCGGTCGAGCCGCCGCCGATGTCAACATTCAAAAGCGTTTCGTTCTTGGTGTCGAAAAACTGTGCGGCGGCGATACCGATCAAACGCGCTTCTTCGACCGACGACAAAACCTCGACGCAGATGCCGGTTCGTTCCTCGATTTCACGCACAAATTCCGCTGCATTTTCGGCTTCTCTGACCGAAGCCGTCGCCACCGCGATAATCGAATCAACTTCGCGGCTTTCGGCAATCGAACGAAATTTGGCGATTGCCGCCGCTGATAAATTGATGGCTTCGGGCGATAAAAGATGATTTCGCAGAGTGTTTTGTCCGAGCCGTACGCGCTCGCGTTCCTGCAACAGCACGGTGAACGAATCGCTGGCGGCGGCTTCGACGATGACGAGTTTTAAGGAGTTCGAGCCGATGTCAATGGCGGCGAGTTTTTGCGTTTTCATTATAAAAAATTACGGAAAATATACTTTAACATCATTGCCGCGCCGATAAAAAACCGCCGATTAACTTGACAACGCGGCGGCTGAAATTTGAACATCTTTTGAATGAATACGGAAAAAAGAGCGACGGTAATGAAATTCGGCGGCACGTCGGTCGGCAACATCGCCGCGTTCGAGCGCGTCTGTGCCATCGTCGGTGAACAGATTGAAAAAAGTCCGGTCGTCGTAACCTCGGCGATGACGAAATTTACCGACGCGCTTCTCAATGCTTTTGATTTAGCCAGAAAAAACGAACCCGAAAACGCTTTCGATTCGCTCGCGCCCCATTTCGCCAGACATCTGGAAGTCGCCGCACATTTTCTGGACGACGCTGCGCGAAAAAAAATCGAAACGGAAATCGAAAAATCGAAAAGGGAATTAAGCGAAATTTTAGAAAGAGTTTCGCGCCGCAGTCTGCCGGTGCAGTTATTAAAAGATGTCATCGTCGCATACGGCGAACTGCTTTCGTCAAGGCTTCTGACCGAAGTTTTGCGCTCGAAAAATATCAACGCCCGTTTCGCCGATGCCAGACGTTTAATCGTTACCGACGACGAACACGGCGCGGCAAATCCGATCTGGGAAGACACTGAACGCATCGTCAGTCTCGAACTGAATTCGATTATCAAAAACGGCGAAGTTCCTGTCCTCGGCGGCTTCATCGCAGCGAGTCGCGGCGGAGAGACGACGACGCTTGGGCGCGGCGGTTCGGATTATTCGGCGGCACTCGTCGGCGCGGCTCTGAGAGCGCGTGAAATCCAAATTTGGACGGACGTAACCGGCGTTTTGACGTGCGATCCGCGCATCTGCCCGGAAGCCAGAACCTTAAAAACCCTGTCCTACGAAGAAGCCGCCGAACTCGCTTATTTCGGCGCAAAAGTTCTGCACCCGAAAACGATTCAGCCGGCTGTTGACTTGCAAATTCCGGTGCGCGTCTGCAATTCTCACGAACCGCAGGAAATCGGTACGATGATTCTGCCGAAAGCCCAAACCACGCCGCGCAAAATCAAATCAATCGCCTACAAAAAAGGCATCACGGTTCTGCATATCACGTCCGCCAGAATGCTCGGCGCATTCGGTTTTATGAGCGCGATTTTCCAAATTTTCGAGCGTCATCGAACCGTCGTTGATGTCGTAACGACTTCGGAAGTTTCCGTTTCTTTAACGCTCGACAACACCGACGCGCTCGAAAATATCGTCAAAGATTTACAACGCA
>CAXTKJ010000095.1:0-12397 GCA_964244835.1 uncultured Pyrinomonadaceae bacterium | reverse complement strand
ATTCAAACGCCCGATGCCCGCCGATTTTTTCCGCACGATGGAAGACGCTTCCGGCACGGATTTGGATTGGTTCTGGCGCGGCTGGTTTTACACGACCGATCACGTTGATATTTCGATTGAGAACGTCAAACTTTATCAAATCAACACGCAGAATCCCGACATCGAAAAAGGTTTGCTGAAACGGCAGGCTGACGAACGCCCGAAAACTTTATCGCAGCAGCGCAACGACCCTCTGCCGAAACGCGCCGATGAATTTCCGAGTTTGAAAGATTTATATAACGACGTTGACCCGTATAAAATCACCGAGCAGGATCGGCAGACTTTTCAGAGTTATCTTTTGAGTTTGGAAGATAAAGACAAAGCGATTATCAACGGAAACTATTATTTCTATGTCGTTGATTTGAAAAACGTCGGCGGTTTAGTGATGCCGCTGATTTTCAAAGTCGAATACGCCGACGGTACGAGCGAAGAACTTCGCGTTCCGGCGGAAATCTGGCGTTACAATAATTTTGACGTTTCCAAATTAATCGTGACGAAAAAGGAAGCCAAATCAATCATTCTCGATCCGAATTTGGAAACGGCGGACGCGGATTTGAACAACAATTATTTTCCGCGCCGCGCTGTTCCGACGCGCTTTCAGGTGTTCAAAACCCAGCAGGGAATGCGTCGCGGACGCGGACAAACGCCGACCGCGCAAACTGTTCAGCCGACGGCGACGACCAACACGAATCTGACCGGCAAATGGACGATTGCGGTTGACGCGGGCGGGCAGACGATCAATTTAGTTCTGAATCTGACGCAGACGGGAACGGAAATTACCGGAACCATCGAATCGCCGCAGGGCGCAACGCCGATTTCCAGCGGAACTTTTTCCAACGGCGAACTGCTTTTGAAAACGACTGCGCCTGTCGCGCTGACCGTCAACGGTCAGGTCAACGGCAGCGCGATCAGCGGCAGTATCACTGCGCCGCAGGGAACGACTACTTTCAGCGGTTCAAAAACGAATTAGACGAAAAATGGAAAGCGGAAAATGGAAAATTAAAGCGGGCGAAAGCGCAATGAAACGCCGTCTGAACGAAGCGACGCTTAAATCATTCGGCGTTTTGTTCGCGCTCTCGGCTCTTACATTCACCATTTATCATTCACCCTTTACCATTAAAACTTCCGCGCACCGTTATCACACGACTTTAACGCGAATTGATTACAACGAAAAGGAAAAGATTTTCGAGATTTCAATTAAACTTTTTACGCACGACCTTGAACCTTTACTGGAAAAGCGCGGCGGAAAAAGGATTGATCTCGAAAAATCCGCCGAAGCCGACAAATTGATTTTTGATTATCTGAACGAAAATTTTGTCTTGAGCGATAAATCGGGCGCGGCGAAAAAGTTGAAATGGATCGGCAAGGAGTTTGATGTTGATACGGTCGAAGTTTATCTCGAAACCGATGCGGCGGAAACTCTCGAAGGTTATAAATTGAAAAATACTTTGTTCTTCGAGAGTTACCCCGAACAGGCAAACATCGTCGTTTGCCGTTACAGCGATGTGAAAGCCGACTTACTTTTCAAAGTCGGCGACAAAACAAAAGAAATTGTCGCTAACAAAACGACGGAGAAATAATTCCCGAAAACAAATTGATTTTGAATTGAGCGATTTTCTGCTAAAAATCGCTCTTTTATTTTTTTCGGCTTTCCCGTGTTACACTTTTTATAACTAAATTGTAGAGTTTTACGGAGTAAAAAATGAAAATTGCCTTGAACGGCGCGACGACGATGTACGCCGATTTGGAAACCGATATTAAAGCTGCAAGTGCCGCCGGCTATGAATTAATCGAACTTTGGGCGGCGAAACTGCGCGAGTTTTTGAAGACAAAAACCGTCGCCGATTTGAAACAGCTTTTGCAGGAAAATAATCTCGAACCGTATTCGATAAACTCCATCGAACACATCACCTTCCGCGACGAAGCCGATTATGAAAATATCAAACTCGAATGCGAAGAATATTCAAAGATTGCCGGTGAAATAAATTGCCCGTACGTCGTCGTCGTGCCGGGAAAATTGCCGGAAAACGCGACCGAAGAGGAAATCATTGACGAATCGGTAAAGGTTTTAAACGAACTTGCCGACATCGCCGAAAAACATAATGTCGGGTTGGCTTTTGAATTTTTAGGACAAGCCGACTGTTCGGTGCAGACTCTGGATTTAGACAAAAAAATCATCGAGAAAGTTGATCGAGATAGCGTCGGTTTGGTGATTGATACTTTTCATTTCTACGCCGGAAATTCGACTCTGGAAGCGATTGAAACGCTCGACCCGAAAAAACTTTTCATATTTCACATCAACGACGCGGAAGATTTGCCGAAAGCCGATTTGACCGACGCGCATCGTCTCTATCCGGGCGAAGGCATTCTGCCGATCAGGGAAATTAAGGAAAGATTCGACCGAATCGGCTATGACCGAATGGTTTCCATCGAGATTTTTCGCCCTGAATATTGGGAAGACGATCCTTTTGAGGTAGCGAAAAACGCGAAAGAAGCGACGGAAAAAGTTTTGAATTTAACGCCTGAGAAAGCCGCTGTTTGAAGATAAATTTATGAACAAAATCAAAATCGGTATCATCGGCACGGGTTATATAGGCAATGTTCACGCCAGAATTTACTCTCGTGATGAACGCTGTGAAGTCGCCGCGCTTTACGATATAAAACCGGAACGCGCCGAACGGACGGCGAAATCCGTCGGCGGGAAGGTTTGCCAATCGCGTGAAGAATTATTTGAAATCGCTGATGCCGTTCTCGTCTGTGCGCCGAATAAAACGCACACGGAAATCGCTTCGGCGGCAGTCGCGGCGGGCAAGCACGTTTTTTGCGAAAAACCTTTTTCCATCGGGTTGCCGGACGCGAAAAAACTTTTGGATATTGCCGAACAATCGGATAAAGTTTTTCAGGTCGGACACAATCGAAGATACGCGCCGGTTTATGCGAAGCTGAAAGAATGTTTGAGCGCGGACAAAGCGCATTCGGCGCATATCAAAATGAATCGCGGCGAATTAAAAAATCCGGTTTGGACGGGCGATCCGAATGTAACCGGCGGATTTCTTTACGAAACGACGATTCATCTTTTCGATATGATGCGTTTTCAATTCGGTGAAATTTCAGAATTGGTCGCGTACGGTTCACAGCACGAATATCCCGAACTCGACGAATTTTCGATTATCTGTAAATTTGCCAACGGTTTTCACTGTACATTCGCTTCTTCAAGCGATGCGAGTTGGATTTTTCCGTTCGAGCGCATCGAAGTTTTCTGTCATCACCGAACGCTTTTGACGCAGGAAATGGAGCATTTGATTGATTCAAACGGTTTCGACGCAAATTTTGAAACGCACTCGTGGGCGATGACGGAAAAGGAAGAGCGTTGGGGTTATGTGCAGGAAGATTCGGCATTTCTCGACGCGATTCTCAACAACACCGCGCCGCCTGTAACCGCGCTTGACGGTTACAAATCGGTCGAGTTGGTCGAACGAGTTTATGAAGCGATTCGCACGGGGGAGAAAATAAAATTTGAATGAAGCGAGAACTTTTAGCGGCGAACGGCGTTAAGAATCTGTAACTTTATTCTCGATTTTGAAGAGCGAGGCATTTATGATTCAATGTGCAAACTGCGGACAGGTCAACACGGACACGAGCAATTTCTGTCGTTTTTGCGGGACGAAATTCCTGCAAAGCCAGATGGCGAACGAAGGCGGCAATTACGAATATGCGCCGCCGAGACCGTATTCGTGGAAGACCGACGAATATCAGATCAACGACCGGAAAGCACCAAAAACTCAGGAAATCAACCGCGTCTCGCCGCTCGCTAACGATCCTTACCGGACAACTCAAGCGGCTCGACCGCAGCCGCTCGTCCATCAACCGCCGCATCAGATGGCTTACGGTTATCAATGTCCGCGTTGCGGAACGCAGGCTTTGCCGATGGTTTCGAGAAGAGTTTCGACCGCCGGTTGGATTACGTTTGCCGTTTTGCTGGTAACGACCGGAATTTTCTTTTGGATCGGGCTTTTGATTAAGGAGGACGTGCGCGTTTGCCCGGTGTGCAGTTTGCAACTGACTCAATAAATTTAACGAAAATAATAACCGCGCGGATGTTCGATTTTGACTTCCGGGTTGGTGCTGGTTACTTGAATTTTGTGATAACCCTTTTTCAAATGCGTGGAAAGATAAGTCAGCGCAAACTGCCTGTTGAGAGCTTTATTCAAATCCTTAAAAAACGGTTCAAATGAAATGGGCGCAAGTGAACCCTGAAAAAAGGCGCGTCCGCCGGTTTCATCGGAAAGTTTTTCGAGCGAGCCTTGTCCATTTAAACTCAGAAGCGAATTGTTGGCGGTCAAAGCCGTCGGCGAGTAAAACGAATAAACTGCCACGCCTTTTCTCTGCGCTTTCAAAACCGCCCGGTCGAGGTCTATGCTTTGTCCCGGTGTCGAGCTTTCCACACCGCGTGAAACGTCCAAACCGTCGGAAATCAGCAAAATCGCCCGTCTGCCGGTCGGCAGCGCGTCGAATCTCTTCAACGCTTCGTCAACCTGCTGAAACGGATTGTACGGCGCGACTGCCGAACTGCCCGTGATGATTCGCAGAGACTTCGCCGCCGCTTCCAGATCGGTCGTGAATTTTTGCCGCACCTGAATCGTTCCGGCGCGCAGATAACCGACCATCACCCGCGAGCCGTCCGGCAGAGCGCGGATAAATTTTCTGATTTCGTCGAGTTTCAGATTAGCTTCGGACGTTAGATCGTCCTGAATCAAAATGGCAATAGCGAGCGGCGTGCTGCTGACGCTGCGGATGGATAAAATCACTTGGTCGTCGCCGTCTTCTTTGACGCGCAAGTCTCCGGCTTGGATAAATTCTTCGGATAACTCGTCTTTTTCAGCCTTTTTCAGCGAAAAGGAAATCGGAATCGTGACGGTGCGGACATTTTTATCCGGCGTTTTCGACGGTTTTTGGGCGAATACGGAAAGCGAAAGAAAGGAGATCAAAAGAAAAGCCATCGAGTAATTTGCGGAATTTAGTTTTAGCATATCGCGCCGGTTTGAATTTGCGGTAAAATTTCTCTGCCAAATTATTATGCCTGATTTTACATCTAACGGAAATTTTATGATGCGTCAGGTTTGAATAAAGTTTGCAGAGTTTGTAAGGTTAAACCGTAAAAAGATGAACGAATTACAGACGACGAGATACGAAATCACGCGCCGCGATCTGGCGAAAGACAAACTTCTGAAATACGGCGCGTGGCTCGCGCCCGTCACGCTCTCGCTCGTTCCGGCAATCGTTTTATTCGTTTTATCTCTACCGGCGAGCGGCGTAACGGCTGCGACATTCGTTTTTTTCAGTTTAATCGCGCTGGTCGTCGGCTTTATTTTCGGTTTGATAATCACGGGCAGCATTTTTTATTATCGCTCGCGCTGGCTGGCTGACGTGCGCGAACGCCTCGCGGTTGACGGCATCAAAGCCGAAGAAGTCGAATGGTTCAAGCACGAATTGACGACGAACGAAAAAAAATCTCTGAAAGAAATCGAGGCGAAAGATTTACTTTTAGGCGATGCCTTCCGCGATACTCTGGCGGCGCGTTTGACGGCGACGCGCATTTTGAAATCAACCAAACAGGAACTATTGCTTGTTCAGCGGCGACAGGGAAAATTGAAATATCTGAAATCGGAAAACTCGTCGAATTTGCAGGAAGAGTTGAAAACGGATTTTGAAAAACTGAACAAAATAAAAACCGAAGCCGAAGCGATGCGCGTCGAATCCGAAACCCGTTTGCAAATGATCGAAGCCGCTTCCAGACGCGGCGGCAGCGTCGCCGACACGGAATTCGCGCTGAAAAAACTCTCGGCGCGAACTTCCGAACTGCCGCTCGCGCTCGAATCCGCCCGGATGGAAGAAGAAATCAGAAGAGAGTTAGAAAAGGAAACTGACGAAATAAAATAAATTCAAACTTATCGGCGGGGCATAAAAAGGCGGTTCAAAAATTTGAACCGCCTTTTTGTTGATTTATCGAGTGATCGGCAGTTTACACTTCGCTTAGAAACGCCAGTAACTCGGCAGTAACCTGATCCTTGTGCGTTGCCAGAAGTCCGTGCGGTGCGTCGTCGTATTCGAGCAGACGGGAATTGGCAATGCCCTGTGCCGCCGCGCGTCCGGCAGCGTCAATCGGAACGGTTTTGTCGCCCGTGCCGTGAATGATTAAAGTCGGTACATTGAACGCCGCTAAATCGGGACGAAAATCAGTCGCCCCGAACGATTTCACGCATTCGATAGTTGCCCGCAGACTCGACTGCATCGCTACAATCCAGGACGCTTCGATTATTTCATCGCTGATCGGCTGCGTGATGTAGCCGATACCGTAAAAATCTTTGAAAAATGCGGCGAAAAATGCAGCGCGATCTGCCCTGATTTGTTTGAGCATATCTTCAAAAACCGATTTGTCCGTGCCGTTCGGATTGTTTTCGGTTTTCAGCATAAACGGCACGACCGAAGAGACGAGCGCGGCTTGCGCGACGTTCTGCCCCTTGTAGCGCGACATATATCGGGCGACTTCACCGCCGCCCATCGAAAAACCGGCAAGCGTCGCATCGGTCGCTTTGGTCTCTTTAATCACCGCCGCCAAATCATCGGTCAGCGAATCATAATCGTAGCCGTTCCAAGTTTGTTCCGAACGTCCGAAACCGCGCCGGTCATACGCGATCACGCGAAAACCGGCTTCGGCAAACGCCACCGCCTGATCCTCCCAACTGTCGGCGGAAAGTGGAAATCCGTGCAGTAAAATCACCGGACGACCGCCGCCGTCATATTCTTTAACGTAAAGTTTCGTGTTGTCGTCGGTTGTAATGTAGGTCATTAAATTTTCCTCCCTTGTTCGTTTTTTTATTTTTAATTAAAAGCCGCCGCGCCCGCTGCGGCGACTTCGATGTCCTGCGGAACTAAGCCGCCTGAAACGCCGATTGCGCCGACGATAATGCCGTCGCGCACGAGCGGAATGCCGCCGCCGAAAATAATTAAATTGCCGTCGTTGCTGGTGTTGATGCCGAACAAAGGCTGACCGGATTGCGATGCCGCGCCCAAATCTTCCGATGTCATATCGAAAAATCTGGCGGTTTTCGCCTTGCTGATCGCAATGTCAATGCTGCCGAGCCACGCGCCGTCCATTCGCGCAAACGCGGTCAGATTATTGCCGGTGTCAACGACTGCGATATTCATCGGAACTTTAATTTCCTCAGCTTTTTTTCGCGCCGCCGCGATGATGTCGTGCGCTTCGTCCAAAGTAATGCCGTTCGCCGTCGGTGTCGGTTTGTCGTTTCCAAAAATTGCCATAGTTGTTCTCCCTGAAATTTAGATTTTCGTCCTTTCTCTTCAAAAAGACTGTTTAACTTTACCAAAGTTATGATTAACTTCGCACGGGCGCGAGAAACGGATTCTAAAATTTCCGTCGTCTTTCAAATTGTCATCTCGACTTTTGTTGATAAAATAAAATTAGAAAAAAGAAAAAGTATTTTCCGAAAAGCCGATGAACGACGATCAACTGCTTGAAAAAACAAGCACTCAAGATTTAGAAATAAACATCTCCGAACCCTCGCCGAAACCGACCGCCGAAGAACTTTCCGTTCTCGATTCGACTGAAAAAATCGGTTTTCGACTCGCCGACCGGATGAATCGCGGCGCGTGGAAACGGCTTTGGACTTTCTGCCAGCGGCATATCGGTTCTTTGTGGATTTATCTGGCGACTTACAATTTGATGAACGTCTTCGGACTGGAAAACGTCGAGAAGACCGATGTGAAAAAGCCGCTGCTGCTCGTCGCCAATCATCGTTCGTTCTTCGATATGTACACGGTTTCGAGCGTGCTTTTCCGGCGTACGAAACGCCCGATGAAATTGTATTTTCCCGTTCGCGCGAAGTTTTTCTATGATTCGCCAATCGGTTGGTTCGTCAATTTCGTGATGGGTTGGTTCTCGATGTTTCCGCCGTTTTTTCGTGAAGACCGGCAGGCGAAAAAGCGCGAGTTCGATAAATTTTCGATGCGCCGCCTGATTGATATTTGTTCCAGAGGCGAAGCGCACGTCATCGGTTTTCACCCGGAAGGCGGACGCAATTTGTCGGACGACGCATATAGTTTTCTGCCCGCGCAAACCGGAGTCGGGAAAATTATAATGGCTTCGCGCCCGCAAGTCGTTCCCGTGTTTATCGCCGGTTTAGGTAACGATTTGCCGAAACAGATTTTAGGAAACTGGCGCGGCGGCGAAAAAGTTCGCATTCATTTCGGCGAACCGGTTGACTTGTCGGAGTTTTACAAAAAATCAGACCGTCTGCGGACGCACAAGGAAATCGCCGATTTTCTGATGAGCAAAATCAAAGAATTAGCAGAGCAAGACCGTCAGAACCGTCTGCGTGAGCGGGCGGGTTAAAGCTGACCAGCGCGCAGGCAAATTAAATTGTACCCGTAAATAATCTTTAACCATCCGCTCACGCAGACGGTTCTGACAAAAGGAAATATACACAGTGGAAGAAACCGCAAATTTACCAATCACGAAACCGAAACCGATTTTAGAAATGTCATCGAAACGACGCTGGGCTGTAACCGTCGGCGTGATGACGGGAATGTTCATCGCCGCGCTCGAAGCGACCGTCGTCGGGACGGCAATGCCGACCGTCATCGCGTCTTTAGGCGGACTAAACCATTACAGCTGGGTCTTTTCCGCCTATCTCGTTACTTCGACCGTAACCGTCCCTGTTTGGGGAAAGCTATCGGATTTATACGGGCGAAGACTTTTATATCAAATCGGCATCGGCGTTTTTCTGCTCGGAACTTTGCTTTCCGGCTTATCCGGTTCGATGACCGAACTGATAATTTTCCGCGCCATTCAGGGCTTGGGCGCGGGCGCGTTGATTCCGCTCGGAATGACGATCATCGGCGATATTTTTACTTTGGAAGAACGCGCCAAAATGCAGGCTTACTTCAGCGGCGTGTGGGGAATTTCGAGCGTCATCGGTCCGGTTATCGGCGGATTCCTGACCGATCAGCTTAATTGGCGTTGGGTATTTTTTATTAACCTGCCAATCGGCATTGTCGCCGCGCTGATAATGGGTTTCGCCCTTAAAGAGCCGAAAGTTACCGACCGTCCGAAGATTGATTACGCGGGCGCGATGCTTTTAATGGCGGCGATCAGCCTTTTGATTTTGGCGATGATGGAAGGCGGCAGTTCATTGGATCAGTTTTTCGCCACGCGCAATCTTTTGATTTTCGGCGTTTCAATCATTCTTTTGTTAATTTTCGCGCTCGTCGAAAAACGCGCCGCCGACCCGATTATCCCGTTCGATCTTTTCAAAAATCGAATGGTTTCCGTTTCCATCGCCGCCGGATTTTTGGCGGGCGTGGCGATGTTCGGCGCGATTTCCTTTATTCCGCTGTTCGCGCAGGGCGCGTTGAATGCGACGGCGACCGAAGCCGGTTCGCTGCTCACGCCGCTGATGCTCAGTTGGATTACGATGTCTATCGTCGGCGGTCGCATCATCCTGAAAACCGGCTTCCGAAGCATCACGATTGTCGGCTTTGCTATTTTAACCATCGGCTTCGTTTTTCTGGCGTTGTTTCAGCGCGACACGCCGCGCATCTGGCTTTACGTTGATTTGGTTTTAATCGGAATGGGTTTGGGTTTGACGATGCTGACGCTTTTAATCGCCGTTCAGCAAGCGGTCGAGCGCACGAAACTCGGCGTGGCGACTTCCTTGAATCAATTTTCCAGAGCCATCGGCGGCGCGTTCGGCGTAGCGATTATGGGCGTATTTTTAACGGCTGGATTAGCCAGCGAATTGAACAAAGTTGCCAACACCGGCAATCAATTTTTATCGCCGCAGCAAGCCGCCGAATTCGCTTCGAACCCGAACGCTCTGATCGAACCGCAGGCAAAAGCCGACATCCCGAAAGAAACGCTCGAAATTTTGCAGAATTCGATGGCGACGACCATCCACCGCGTTTTCTGGGTCGCCGCCGTTTTATCGGCAATGGCGTTTCTGGTTTCACTGCTTCTGCCCAAAGAAACTAAAGAAAACATCCACAAAACCGACGGCGATGTCGGCGAAAAAACCATTATGGCGCAGCAGACGAGCATCAATGCGCGAAACCAGCAGGATTTGCGGAAATAAATAGAAAGCCATCTCAAAAATATTTTTGAGATGGCTTGGGGAAAGTTTTTGCGAATAAAAAATCTTAATCAGCCCAAATCCGAATCGCCGACGCGCCGATATTAAAAATATTCGGCGGCGCACTGGCTTGTCCGGCAGCGTAGAGCAGATTTTGTCCCGAAATGTTGCTCTGCGCGAAATTTATTCTTTCGGCAAAATCATACGGACTGTTAATGGCAAATTGAATTGATAAACCCAACGGATTTGACGACGGCAGAGCGATGTTTAAATTCGTCCAGCCGGTCGCGTAGTATTTAATACCGTTGGAACTGACGGCGACCGGAACGCTGGTCGAACCGAAATTCGGTGCGCCGATGTTCGTATTGCTCAAATTTCCGCTGCGCGGCGAGTTTTGAAATCCATTCGCGCCGTCGTTCCACAAACGCGCCTGAACGTAATTGAAATTTGTTGGAAACGTCAAATTTTCGGTTGTGTTGTTGATATTCGTCGTCGCCGAAAGTATCGCTTCGATCCGCCGAATGATGCGCGGCGCGGCAAGCGTCGAGGTGAAATTCAAAGGCACGCCGTAAATCGTTTCGGGAAAGTATGTCGTAACGAAAGACGAATAAGAACCGTCAACCCGATAAAGTTGACTGCCGCGCCGACCGATGCCGTCATACAGCAAATAATTGTAAACTTTGGCGGTGGCGATTAGCGCAATGCTCGTGCGCGGTGCGGAGATTTCCGCAACCAAACTGTAATCGCCGTTCTGCGCCGGTGTCCAGTTGACCTGATACGGAAATCTCGTCGCCGTCCCGATCAACTGCCCGTTCACCCTGAAATTCACCGTCAATCGCGGGTAAGCCGTCCTGGTGAAAACCCGCAATGCCACCGTTTTGCCGACCTCGTAAGTATTATCATTTTCAGGCAGAAGAAAACGATAACCCGGCGCACCGGCGGCTTCGACTGCCGAAACGATTGGAAAAACGGCTAACGAAGCCGCGCCCAAAAGAAAATCACGACGATCAATTTTATTCATTCGGTAGGTTCTCCTTGTCTGTTTATTGATTCGAGAGTTGCTTGCCGAAAATGTTATAGCACTTCTCTCGGCAGGTCAATCTTTTTATATTGAGTTGCCGTGCAATCGTTTCGATGTCCGATATTTGCATCCCCAAAATTCGATTCCTTTAAAATTAGAGCAAATCCGAGGTTAGTGTCTGGGGCAGAAACCCGCGCGTGAGCAAGGGTGCCTTAACTTGAACCTTTCGCACCCTTGCTCACGCGCGGGTTTCTGCCTTTTAATCATCCACTTATTCAAAATCTGCTCTAGCTTTGCCGGTGTGGTTAAAGAAAGTAATTCGCTTTTACCTTGAACTTTTTTGGTTTGAAGCCGTCGCATTTCAAAATCCACGAAAAGTAATTGAACAAATGCCGCTCTGTTTCGTGTATTCGGACAGTCGAATATCTCTTCAGTAGATAATGTTGCGGCTTAATCCGTAACTCTGAATGAAATTTTTTTGGAAACGATATTGTAAGCAAAAATTCTCTTGAAAAATTTCGCTTTATATTATAAAGTTCTTTTTAACTTATAAAACATTGGAGATTTCCAGATGATAAATGAAAATGATTCCGGCAATGAAACACGCGAACCTAAAAAAATCGGTTCATTTTACCTCGGATTTTTATGGTTTGCCGGAATTCTGCTGCCGGCGGCGGCTTTCCTGATCGAACTAAGTTCCCGTTGGTGCGCCGGACAATTTTTTGACCCGATGCCGACCTGGTGGCACGTTTTGTTTGTCTTTTTCGTGCCGGTAACGAATCTGCAAACGCTTTGGGCGATTAATAAAGGCGGTTCGGATCGTTTGAGTTGGCTGAGTTTTGCCAATGCGATAGCGATTTTCATTTCGCTTTTCTATACGATTATTTTCGCTCCCGTTACGCCGGTTGCCGTTATCGCCATCATCGCCTTTTTCATCGGATTGCTGCCGCTTGCACCGCTGTTTTCTTTGATCGCCGGATTATTGCTGCGGCGCGAGCTGAAAAAAATCGCGCCGGAGCGAAAACCGTTCACGCTTCGCTGGAAAGGTTTGGCGACGGCGTTTGCGCTGGTGTTTTTTGCAATAACGCTCGCCGAAATCCCTTTCACGCTGACGAAAATCGGCATTCGACGCGCCAATTCTGCGAGCGTCGAAGAACAAAACGCCGGACTGACTTTTCTGCGAAGATTC
>CAXTKJ010000094.1:0-12530 GCA_964244835.1 uncultured Pyrinomonadaceae bacterium | reverse complement strand
ATTCGCCACTAGGATATATTCCTCCGTCTTCATTAATAAACTTCGCAGCTTTAACAAACCACGCTGAAACATAATCGAGCGTTTTAAAGTTCGACACGTCCGCGCAAGAAAATTCCATATCTGCCGTTTGCGCCGCTGTTCGTTTATCTTTCCCGATAAACGGCGGATTGCCCAAGATATACGAAAGTTCGTCTTTTGAAACGACCGTTTCCCAATCAATTTGCAGCGCGTTGCCGTGAACGATTTTAGCGGATTTTTTGAGCGGCAGACGGACGAAATATTGCCCGAATTCGTTGCTGATCTGCATATTCATTTGATGGTCAATCAGCCACATCGCAACTTCGGCGATTCGCGCCGGAAATTCTTCAAACTCGATGCCGTGCATCATATCCACGTCGAGCCAGATAATGCCGCTGACATCAACCACTCGCTGACCGGATTTATTTAACGCCCGCAAAATTTCGAGTTCGAGCAGACGCAGTTCGCGGTAAGTTATCACCAGAAAATTTCCGCAGCCGCACGCCGGATCGAGAAATTTCAGCGCGGCGAGTTTTTTGTGAAAATCCTGTAATTTGTTGCGATTGTCTTTGACCGTTTCGTATTCGCGCCAGAGTTCGTCGAAAAAAAGCGGTTTGATGAGTTTCAGAATGTTGGTTTCGCTCGTGTAATGCGCTCCGAGATTGCGGCGTTCGGTCGGATTCATCACGCTCTGAAACATCGAACCGAAAATCGCGGGCGAAATTTTGCTCCAATCCAGATAACAGCAATCAAGCAGAGATTGACGCATCTTGCGGTCAAAACTCGCCGTCGGCAAAATCTCTTCAAAAAGTTTCCCGTTGACGTATTGAAAATCGGCAAGCTGTTCGTCGAGATTACTGAAACGCTTTTCCTTCGGCGTGTTCAAAACCTGAAAAAGTTCCTGCAATTTGGCGGCAAGGTCGCTGCCGTCTTCGCTCGTGCGCTGTTCGACAAATTCCTGAAACTGCTGTTTATTAAAAATCGTCGTGTCTTCGGCAAACAAACAAAACAAAATCCGCACGAGATAAACTTCGAGTGGGTGTCCGACGTAACCGATTTCCTCAAGCCGGTCGTGCAGTTTGCCCATCAATTCCGCCGCATTGACGTTCGCCGGGTCTTGCTCCTTGTAAATCTTTTTCTGATAACCGAGCAAATAGCCGAAATGCTGAACATTATTGACTAATTCGTTGAGTTTGAATTCGACAACCTTGTCTTCTTCGAGGTCATAAAGCCGGAAAAATTCAAAATCGGAGATGAGAATATACTTCGGAAGTTCGTGCTGTTTCAGTCCGTGCAGATAATCTTTGGCTTGCTCAAACGCCTTGTCGAGATTCTTCCCGCGACTCTTCATCTCAATCAAAATCGTGCCTTTCCACAGCAAATCAATATAACCGTCTTTATCGTTGAGCTTTTTAACGCGATGTTCAAACGAGCCGACGCGCTTGCTGCTGATGCCGAAGACGTTAAAAAACTCGACCAAAAACGGCTTCGCGTCCGCCTCTTCGCGGTTCGTGTCAATCCATTCTTTCGAGAAATTCAAGGCGCGGTCTTTTATTTCATTCCAACTGAGAGCCATAAGTTTTTTTGAGAGATAGAGTTTGTTTTAATCTTTATCGAAATCTTGTAGTTCTTTTTCCAATTCTTCGATAGTCGGCAAACTGCTTTTCAATTCTTCGGGAATTATTTCGGTAAAACTAAATTCGCTGACACCAATCGGTTTGTTAATGTCGCGCAGGGCAAATTCGGCTTCGATGTTGTTTTTGTCGCGGCAGAGCAAAATACCGATGGTCGGTTTGTCGTCAGTTTCCTTCAAAAGCGTATCCACCGCCGAAAGATAAAAATTCATTTTGCCCGCATATTCGGGAATGAATTTGGTATTTTTGAGTTCAACGACGACGTAGCATTTCAGTTTGATATGGTAGAAAAGCAAATCCAATAAATACTCGTTTTCGGCAATTTCAAGTTTGTATTGCCGCCCGACAAACGCAAAACCTTTACCCAATTCGAGCAAAAATTTGGAAATCTGCGCGACTAATTGATTTTCCAAATCCCGTTCCTTCATCGAACCGGACATCGCCACAAAATCAAAGTTATACGGGTCTTTCAAAGTCTGCTGCGCCAAATCGGACAGCGGTTCGGGCAAGGTTTGTTTGAAATTCGTGATTGCTTTGCCCTGTCGTTCAAAAAGCTGCGATTTGATTTGTAAAGCTAAAGTTTCTCTGCCCCAGGAATTTTGGATGGTTTGCTTTATATAAAATTCTGCAATGGAATTGTCCTTTATTTTATTGATAATTAATTTTGTGTGTCCCCACGGAATTTGCTTGATTAATTCAAACAAAATTTCGTCCCCAACTTGATGACCAAATTTGAATTGATTGTAAAATAGTCTGCAATATTTCAGATTTGTCACGGAAAAACCTTTTGCGTCAGGGAACTCACTCTTTAGATCGTGGCTTACTTTCTCTAAAAAATTACTTCCCCAGGCAGTTTGTTTTTCCGAAATCATTCTGCCCAAATCCCAATAAAATTCAATAAGCGCGGCATTAACCGCCACGACCGCTTTCATCTGAGCGGAACGAATTTTGGACTTTATCTCAAGAATCCATTTTTTATAATCATCGTCAATTATCAGTTTCATTATTTATTCTGCGGATTTTCGATTTCTACATATTCCACGCGACCTGACTTTTCAACCGTCGAATCGTTTTTTCTTTGCCGAGCGTTTCAAACACCGCGAGCATCGAAGGTCCGACGGCTAATCCGGTCAGCAAAGCTCTTGCGCCGTTCATAATCACGCCCATTTTCGAGTTTTTTTCTTCGGTGAATTGTTTGACGATTGTTTCGATATTGTCGTGCGTGAAATCTTCGACCGCTTCAAATCGGTCGGCGAGTTCGGGCAGCCACGTTTGCAAATCGGGAAATTTTTTCAGATTTTTGGCGATGGCGGCTGAATCGAAATCGAAGTCTTCCGAGAAAAAAGCGCGTCCCTGACCGGAGAAATCTTTGAGCGTGAAAAAGCGTTGGCGAATCAAATCAACCGTGTTTTCAAACCACGTTTTATCGTCGTCTTCGTATTCATCGCGCCACAATTTAGCTGATTTTAATTCGGCTTTGACGAACGGAATTAACTCAGCGAGCGGCATCGTGCGGACGTATTCGGCGTTCATCCAGATCGCTTTGTCGTCCGTCCAATGGCGCGGATCGTGCGCGTCGAAGTTGAAAACGGCGTTGTTTTTGTGAATATGGTCGAGCGAAAATTTGGCGATGAGTTCGTCCATCGTGTAGATTTCCTTTTCTTCGCCCGCCGACCAGCCGAGTAAAACTAAAAAATTGCGAAACGCGGCGGCTAAAAACCCCGCGTCGCGGTAAGTCGTCATCGAAACGACTTCGCCGTGTTTGCGTTTGGATAGTTTGCCTTTGTTCGGCGCGAGAATCAGCGGCAGATGCGCGAAAATCGACGGCGTTTCATTCAATGCTTCGTAAATCAAAATCTGTTTATGCGTGTTCGTCAGATGATCCTGCCCGCGAATAACGTGCGTGATACGCATCTCGATGTCGTCGCAAACGACCGCCAGATTATACAGCGGATGACCGTCGGAGCGCAGCAAAACTAAATCTTCGGTCTCAGAGTAATCGCGTTCGTTCAAACCATAGACGGCATCTTCAAAACTCGTTTTGCCGGTTTCGGCGACTTTCAAACGAATCGCAAACGGTTCGCCGTTCGCGGCTTTCGCGTCGGATTCTTCTTTCGATAGATCGCGGTATTGGTTGTCGCGTAAGTTTTTATCTTCACGCGCCCGTTCCTGAATCGCGGCTTTAACATCGCCGGTGTGTTCAACTTTCGGCGTGAAATCACGATAGGCTTTGCCTTCTTCCAATAATCTAAGCGCGACGGCGCGGTGCTTATCGGCGTTGTTCGATTGATAAACGATTTCTTCGTCGGGCGCGAAACCGAGCCATTCCAAACCTTGCAAAATTGACTGCGTTGATTCATCGGTCGAACGCGCAAGGTCGGTGTCTTCGATTCGCAAAAGAAAAGTTCCGCCGACGTGCTTGGCGTATAAATAATTAAAAAGTGCGGTTCTCGCTGAACCGATGTGCAAATAACCCGTCGGCGACGGGGCAAATCTAACTCTGGTTGTCATAAAATTATTGTAATCTTTGGCTTGATAAAAAGCTGTGTCAGATAATTTTACATTCTGCATTCTAAATTTTTATGCGAAAAAATTTAGAATGCAGAATGTAAAATTTATAATTTCTGATTTTGAAATACTTCCTAATTGCTTTAAGTTTTCGCGGTTTTCAATTCAGCGATTTGACGGCTCAACTCGTCAATCTTTTTCATCAGTTCGGCGTAGTTTTTATCTTCCTGCGAAGGTTTTTTGGCTTCGACGAAAAATTTTCCGTCCGATTCTAAAACGCAGTTCCAAATATCTTTCGTGCTGTCGAATCCTTTGTCGTGCGCGATTGATTCGAGTTCGAGCAGAGTGATGCTCTCGCGGTCGAGCGTCGCTTCCTGAATCACGCCGTCTTTAATCAAAACGGTCGTTTTGCCGTCGAGAATATCGTCGCGTTTGCTCCACGAAAATTTATACAGCAGGCGCACGATGACGTTGCTGATCAGAATCAAAAAAATCGCGCCGATCAAACCGCCCGGTAAAGTCGTTTCATTGCCGATAATCGCGTTCTGCACCGTGTTGGAAAGCAGCAGCAAAACGACGAAATCGAACGGATTAAGCTGCGACAGTTTTCGCTTGCCGAATGTTTTCAGAATCAGCACGAGAACAAAATAAACGACGATGGTGCGAATCAGTTTTTCAAGAATCGAAGGCATTCCGCCGAAGAGATTTTTAACTTCCTCGCCGTTCCACAAAATTTGGGTGAAATCTATGAACATCCGCGCCTCTCTGAAAAAGTAAAAAGACGGCGCGATTTGAAAGCGATTTCAAAAAGTCCGTCTTCGGTTAAAAATTTAATGGCGGAGATGACAGGATTCGAACCTGTGGAAGACTTTTGATCCTCAACAATTTAGCAAACTGCCGCTTTCAGCCACTCAGCCACATCTCCGTTTGCTTTTCGCAAAAGCATTTTTAATTTTAGCCGACCGACCAACTTTGTCAAGTTTGGCGGCATCTATCAAAGCAAACCGTCGTGTGTCAGGCTTGACACTTTTTATTTTAAGATTGAAAATACAAAACGTACCAATAGTCTTTGTTAAATTGAAAGATTTACAAGAACTCCCCGAAACAGGTTCTCCCTGAAACTTGAATGAAAGGAGTTTTCAAATGAACGCTTCCGTTTTGCCAAAAGGAAAATTTACAAAATTATTATTTGTAGCGTTGACCGCTTTTTCGGCGGCTTTTATCAGTGTATCCGATTCGCACGGCGCAGAATCGGCGGTTGAAGACAGCAGCAATCTCGGCGTGATTAAAGGAATCGTGCGCGACGAAACAGGCAATTCGATTTCCAACGCTTATGTTTCTATTTTCCGTGTCGGTACTTCCATATTACTAAAACAGGTGCGCTCGGCTTCGGACGGCAGTTTTCTGACGAAAATTCTGCCCGGAACTTACACGATTCTGGCGGTCGCCGAAGGTTTTAACCCGGTAACGCTTTCGTCGGTCGAAGTTAATCGTTCGGCGGAATTGGTTTACGGTTTCAAATTGGAGAAATCCGGCGGCGGAAATACTCTGCCGGAAAAGCGCGTTGACCGCAATAGTTCAAAATGGACGATTCGCGCCGCGCAGACGCGCCGTTCGATTTACCAAAACGTCGAAGGCGACGTTCCCGTTGACGAAAACGCGACGGCGGAAACCGACAAAACGGAACTTCCAACTGAGACTGACGACGATGAAATTAAGAGATCAAGTCAAACAATCGTCGAAACGTATTTTGCCGGTTCCGACGAAGGGAATTTCACGGGCGTAAATTTTGCGACTTTACAGCCGATCAACGAAGACACGGAAATCATTTTCGTCGGGCAAAGCGGCACGGGAAATTTTGCGCCGCAAAGATTTGAAACGAAACTGAAATTCCGCCCGAACGAAAATCATCAGATTCACGTCAGCGGCTCAATCGCCAAACTCGGCAAAGTCGAAATCAACCGCGCCGATCAATCGCTCGGACAATTTTCCTTTCAAACGATGGACGAATGGAAAGTTAAGAACGGCGTGATTCTGGTTTATGGTCTCGATTATTCAAAATTCGTCGGCGCGGGAAACGATTTTTCCGTCAGCCCGCGTTTCGGTTTGCAGTTCGACATTGATTCCAAAACCCGTTTTCGCACGTCATATACGAGCGCGACGGAAGATCGAACGTGGTCGTCGGTCGCCGAACTCGAAGGCGAACAGGTTTTGTTCCGCGAGCCGTTGGCGATGCAGCAGGAATTCGTCGTTGAAAATGAAAAGCCGCGAATGGCGAAAAACACGCGCCTCGAATTCGGCATCGAGCGCATTCTGAATAATAAGTCGAGCATCGAAGCCAACGCTTTTTTCGATGCCGTCAGCGGTCGCGGAGTCGGTTTGACGAATCTGCCTTTTAACTCGTTGAACGGCGAAAGCATCGCCGATTTCGTCGCCAATCAGCAGGGCAGAACGAGCGGTGCGCGAGTCGTTTACAATCGCCGCTTGTCGGGACGCTTCAGCACGGCGGCAGGTTACGCCTTCGGCAGCGGTCAGAAACTTTCCGGCGAAGCGATTTCCAATCCCGCAAATGTTTTCGAGACGGATTTTTTCCAGACTTTCTACGGACAATTCAACGCTGATTTAAAAACCGGAACGCAGGTCAAAACCGTTTTCCGCCTTTCGCCGCAGGCGACCATTTTCGCTATTGATCCGTTTCAGGGACGCTTGGCGATTTACGATCCGAGTTTGAGCGTGATGGTTACACAATCTCTGCCGAATTTGGGATTGCCGATTCGCGCTCAGGCGATTCTTGATGCGCGAAATCTCTTCGATTATCAAACGGGCGTGAACGGAGAAGAAGGCAGTCTGAAATTGAACTCGCAAAAACGCATTCTGCGCGGCGGCATTTTAGTTAGATTTTAATTCGATTCTCAAAAAATAAAATAAAAAGGCGCGAAGGATAAACAATCTTTCGCGCCTTTTTTACTTTCGCGCTCGAAAATCTTTTCCGAAATATCGGATAACAAGCAAAAACTTGAATGAAAATTTCGCTTGATTGGCTGTTTATCGAAACAAAGGTCTTTATTTGACGTAATTTACGACAAGCCGAAACGAAAAAACAGTTGGAACGAATGTTGCTCTTGAAAACTTTCGGCGCAGTTTGTCCTTGCAGCAGTGAAAGGGAAAATTCTGACAAGTTGGAGTCTGGCGTGGCTGGTGGCGACGGTTTTATTCGTGGTCGGCGGCGCACTCAATCTTTCACAGCGCACTTATCAACAACTGCCGCCGACCGACGGCGTTATCTGGACACAGCGCGATGACGGGATTTACGCCGAACGAGTCGAACCGAAACTGGCGGCTTCACGCGCCGGGATTGCGGTCGGCGACAAACTGCTCGGCATATCTCTGGACGAAAAGCAGTTTGATGAAGTCAGTCTGGCTTCCGATGTTCAGCAGTATCTCGAAGTGGCGGGCGCGGGCAACAGTTTAACTTATTTTTATCAGCGTCCTTCCTACACTTTCGCCAACAATTTTTACTACGCCGACTTAAAAAACATTGATACTTTGCCGCGCTGGACGGCTTCGCTGATTTTTTTGTCTATCGTCGGCTTGATCTGGCTCGGTGTCGGCATTTTCGTTCTCTTTAAACAAGGCAGTCAATCGCCGTTCGTCCTGCATTTTGCGACCGTGTGCCTTGCCGCATTCGTCTTTCAAGTTTATAAACCAATCGGCATCGGCAAGGATTTGGATTTGACGATCAGCCTTTTAGACGATGCCGCATTCGCCTTTTTCGTGCCGCTGTTTCTGCATTTCTGTCTGCGTTATCCGGTGCAAACCAATATCTTTCACGACAAGCGTTGGAAAACGCTCGCTCTCTACATTCCGGCGACGCTGATTACGCTCGGCATTTTTATTTTATCGCTGACGTTTCCGATTGTTGACTGGATTGTTCCAAACTCCGCTTTGGTCGAAAGGCTCGCCGTTCTGACGAATGAATACAATCTTTTTGACGTTTTTTATCAGGCAAACTTTTACCATTTTGTCGGCGGAATTTCTTTGGGCGCAATCGTTCTGCTGCAAAGATTTTTCAACAGCCGCCAACAGCCGCTCGTTCATCAGCGCATCAAATGGGCGATGTGGGGAACGATTGCCGCCGTGGTACCGGTCATTTTGTATCAAATCGCCAGACGCTTTGTACCTTCGCTGTCGGAAGATTATTTGAGTTCCGCGTTGACGACTCTGCCGCTTGCCTTGATTCCTCTGAGCTTCGGTCATTCGGTCGTGCGTTATCGTCTGATGGACGTTGATGTCGTCGTGCGCCGCGCTCTGGTCTATGCGCTAACGACGGTGGCGATTGCGATGATGATCGGCGCGGTCGCGCTCGGCTTGGTTTTTCTCGCCGTCGGCGGCAATCTTTCGACGACGGAAATCACGCTTCGCGCTCTGGTGGCGATTATTGCGATGGCGGGCATTGTGCTTTTATCCGAACCGCTCAAAAAATTCTTGCAGGAACGCGCCGACCGATTCTTCTACGGCGAACGCTATGATTTGCGTCAGGGACTTCTCGATTTCGGCAGAACGCTGTCGGCGACGACCGCGCTCGAACCGCTTCTCAACGCATTGACTGAACGGCTTCAGCAGGTTCTCGACGTGCAGAAAGTCGCCGTTTTCATCGAAGACGAAAGTACGCCCGAACATTATAAAATCGCCAAGTCCGTCGGCATCAGCGAAATGTATCGGATGCCGAACGACTTTCGCCAGATGATCCGGGAAAAATCAGCCGAAAGAGGCATCGTTCGCGCCGACGAACTCGATTTGCCCGAAGAAGAGTTGATCGAAGAATTGGCATTGGAAAAAACGACGCTGAAGGAAAAAATCGAAAAGTTCGGCAGAAATCAAAAAAACATTCACCGTCAGGAACTGCATTATTTCGTGCCGTGCGTCGTACGCGGCAAAATGGTCGCCGTTTTAGGTTTGGGACGCGCCTCGGACGGTTCGCTTTTATCGTCGGAAGATTTAGACATTTTGCAAACCGTTTCCGGTTTCGTCGCTGTTGCGGTCGAAAATAGTCTGCTTTACCAGGAGCAGAAACAACGCGCCGCCGAACTCGAATTGCTAAAAGAATTCAACGAATCAATCGTCGAATCAATCAACGTCGGGTTGCTCGCCGTTGATGAAAACGGGCGTATTACGAGCTGCAATTCGACGTTTGAAGCGATGCTCGGCTTGAACCGTGAAAAGGCAATCGGCAAACTTATCGAGGAAGTTTTCGACGAAAGTTTCGCGCTGAATTTAGAAAATATTCTTGGCAAATCGCGCTGGCATCTAACGGAAATTCGCAACGCCTACAAACTTTTGACGACTGATTTGCAGGGAAAAACTTTGATCTTAAATGTTGCCGTCGCGCCGCTTCGCTCGTCGGCTTCCGACCATCAAACCGGCGCAATCATCGTTCTGGAAGATGTTACATCGCGGGTCAAACTCGAAAATTCCTTACAGCAAAACGAAAAATTATCGTCCATCGGACTTCTCGCCGCCGGTGTCGCGCACGAAGTCAACACGCCTCTAACCGGCGTGTCGTCCTATACGCAAATGCTTTTGGGAATGATTCCCGAAACCGATCCGAAACACGCGCTGCTGCAAAAAGTCCAGAAACAAACCGACCGCGCCTCCAACATCGTCGGTAATTTATTAAATTTTTCGCGTACCGGAAATGCCGCCGATTTCGTCGAAATCAGCATCAACAAATTACTTGACGATACGCTGCAATTATTAGAACCTCAGCTTCGCAAAACCCAAGTCGAAATCATTAAAAATTATTCCGATGACGCGCCAGACATTTACGGCGACGGCGGAAAATTACAGCAGGTTTTCACCAATTTGATTATCAACGCCCGCGACGCGATGTTCGGCAGCGGCGGGAAGATAAGTCTGACAACAACCGTCGAAAACGAAACTGAAATCGTCGTTGAAGTCGCCGACACGGGCAGCGGCATCGAGCCGGAAAATATCGGCAAAATATACGACCCGTTTTTCACGACCAAAGAAGTCGGCAGCGGCACGGGGTTAGGTTTGGCGGTTTCTTACGGCATCGTTCAGGAACACGCCGGTTTGATTACGGCAACGAGCGAGGTCGGCGAAGGCACGAAGTTTCGTCTCGTTTTCCCCATCGCTCAAAAACAACAAAGAATCCGCGCCGCCAGTTGATGCACCGCTTCGTCAATCTCAACCAACGACTTTTGCCCGCCGAGAACGCTTCAATTTCGGCTGTTTCCGCCGTCGCGCTCTATGGCAAAAGCATCTTTACGACCGTCGCCGTTTATCATCAAAAACTTTTTTTGTGGGAAAAGCATTGGGTAAGACTGAATGATAATGCAGAAAAAATCGGCGTTGATTTATCTGATTTCACGGAACAAACAATTAAAAATTCGCTGCTCGGAATCATCGAAAAAAACGGTTTTCAAACGGGACGCGCCCGACTGACTTTTTTTGACGAATCGCCGACTTCCGTGTGGCACAACGATTCAAAAAACAAAACGAGTTTGCTGATTCAAACAGCGGATTTTCGCCCGGTTGAAAATAAATTCAAGCTCACCATTTCGCCATTCCGCACCAATTCGACATCGCCGCTCGTCGGCATAAAATCGGGAAATTATCTGGAAAATATAATGGCTTGGGAAAATGCAAAATCGAAAGGTTTTGATGAAGCGATTCGCTTAAATGAAAAAGACGAAATCGCAGCGGCGTGTCTGGCGAACATCTTTTGGAAAAAAGACGGCGAAATTTTCACGCCGCATCTCGAAACAGGCTGTCTGAAAGGCACGACGCGGGAATTCGTTCTGGAAAATCAAAAGGTTTATGAAACGAAATCGAAGCTGAATGAATTAATCGAAGCCGACGAAATTTTCCTGACATCGGCGGGCATCGGTATCATCAACGCCGCACTTTTGTTGACATAACGAATTTGTAAAGGGATAAAAGACAAACGTAACGAGAAAATCGCTGTTTCGCCTTCACATCCATTGATGCCTTATCGAGATTCCGGCGATTGAGAAAAAGCCGCCCGCGCTTTCAAAAACGTCTGATGGGCGTTTTGCTGTTTGAAAAAGAACTGCTTGAATTGATAATTTATCGCCAATAAGGTGAATGCTCGGCACGGGCGGCGGCTCGTGCGCGAAACTTAATTCATAAACCGGAGAGAGTAAAACATCTTCGAGTTTCGTTCATTGGTTAGGCGACCACCATTCACAAAGCCATTACCCGATACGACCATAGACCAACTTTTAATAAGTTGAAGTCTCCAATAGCTGACTGGGACGGAAAAACTAGTTCAAACTTTGAATGAGGTCTTCTGCAAATACGGCATCATCGGCAAACTCGGTAATTTCACAGGTCTTTGTTAATCAATTTGTCACGCCATCCGGCGATCACTAACAGTATCCTGCCGCAGATCAAACATAATCGGCGGCACGGTCATTCTCCGTGCTTGACTGCTTCTTTCATAGCTGAATTGTTGGACGGCGGTTTAGGTATCAAGTTACTACCGGCTTAAGCCACCATTTTTGATTATCGCCACTCCACCAATCCCACTGCACAATCCTAGCACCATCTTCGTAGATTGAAGGATAGTGAGCATCTAAACACTTTCCGCTATGTCTGGCGATTATCTCATACGAACCGTCTGTTTGCTCAACAAATTTCCATTGCTGATGTTCAGCACCAAAGTATGACCACTGTTGAACGGCTGTGCCTTCATCATAAGAACCGCCTATAATTTCCAAACATTTATTACTGGCTTTTGAGATAACGGAAAAGAATCCATTGTTTGTTCGGTTAAGTTTCCACGCTTGATTATCGCCGCCGTGAAACTCCCACTGATGAATTATGCCGCCTTCTTCAACTGACAAAGCAAGGTCTAAGGCTTTGCCGCTCATTTTGTTAATGATATTAAAATAAAGTTGTGAAGATAAAAGAGAAAGAGGTTTTTGCAGGTCATTTTCCAAGCTACTTACAATTTCAGAAGCAAGTCGCTCGAAGTAATCTCTATCAACTTTATCTCTATAAACGCTAACGGGAAATCCCGTTCTGTCTTTAATAACTTTGTTTCTAATTTCTGCTAACCGTCGTAATGCAAGAACTAAACTAATCGGCAATTTGTGGGTGATGCTATTTGTCAGTTGTCCAAGTCCTTGCCCTGATGCTTTATAACGCGAGCAAAGAATGTCTGAAATCAATTTGCATTTATCCAGCACAAGAGAATCATCAGGAATATCGTTCATTCATTTTCTCCAGTTTCACGTAACTTAATTTTCAAGCGAAGCCGTCCAAACGGCTGAGATTGTATGTTGACAGAGAGCCGTTGAAGCCGCAAACTTTGATGGCTATCGG
>CAXTKJ010000093.1:12565-13204 GCA_964244835.1 uncultured Pyrinomonadaceae bacterium | reverse complement strand
CGATAAAATCGGGAACGTCAGTACAGAAAGGGCTGATCGCATCGGCTCCGAAACTTTTGTTGGTCGTCCGCGTCGCGTTGAAAACTTCCGCCGAAAGCGCGAGTTTGTAGCGTTCGCCGAAGCTGAACGATTTGAGGAGCCGTAAATCGAGATTGAAAAAATTCGGCTGGCGAAAGGTGTTGCGCCCGACGACTCTGCCGTCCACGATGGCGCGGTCATTGTCTTCGTTCGTGTCGCCGTTGAAGTCGTTGTCGAAAACCGCCGTGTATGGAAAGCCCGAACGGGTGATGATGATGCCCGACACGGTGAAACCGTAGCCGACATCGAACACGCCGGAGACGTTCAAATTGTTTCGCACGTCCTGTTTCGAGTAACCGGCTTCGGCTTTCAAATCGTATGGATTTAACGCCAGTTCCTGATCGAAATTGCGCTCGTTGGAATCGTCGTCGCGGTTGCGGGCGAGCGTGTAATTCGCCGTCAGCGTGAATTTTTGGGCGAAGCGACGGCGCAAACTGAAAGTGAGCGCGTTGTAATCGGAATGCGCCGAAGATTCGTTGATCGAAAGCCAGTCAATCGTGGGATTGATGCGCCCGGTCGGAAAAGCGGCGAAAACCGGATAGCCGGTGCCTCGAAAATTCG
>CAXTKJ010000093.1:0-12555 GCA_964244835.1 uncultured Pyrinomonadaceae bacterium | reverse complement strand
CCGCGTCGGTTTCGGCGAGCGGCGGGCGCAGATTGCGGTTCAAACGCCGCTGTAAATTCCACGTCGAATTTCGCAGGTAGCCGACCGACAACACGAAATCGTCGGCGAATTTTTGTTCGTAGGTCGCGGAAAATTGGAACGAGCGCGGATTTTTATAATCGGACGCGAAACCGAAGATTCTCTGTCTGGCGGCTTCGGCGAGACTTGTCTGCGAAGGCAGCAGAATATTCGGAAAAGCCGCGACGAAATTCGCGCCAACCGAGCCGTCCGGGTTGCGGCGCAGACGGCAGTTCGTCGCCGTTAAACTCGTGCGACACGCGCCGCTCAGTTCATCAACGCGGACGAATTTGCTGACGATTCCGTTTTCGACGAACGGGCGAATGAACAGTGCCGAAGGCGTTCGCGCGCTGTAAATTCCGCTCGAAATTCTGAGAACCGAATTGCCGTCGCCCTTGATGTCCCACGCGCCGCCGAGACGCGGCTGAAACTGCGTCCAGTCATCGGGAATTTCCTGCGTTTGCGGAAACGCCGGATTCGGATTCGGCGGTGTCGGATTGTCCAGACCTTCCCAACGCAAGCCGCCGGTCAAAGTCAGATTTTTTGTGAGCTTTACCTTGTCCTGCGCGAAAAATGCGAATTCTTTCTGATAGCCTTCCGCTTTAGCAAATTCCGGCAACAGAATAATTGTTTGTTCGAGCCGGCGCGGAATG
Organism: uncultured Pyrinomonadaceae bacterium; assembly: GCA_964244835.1. Taxonomy (GTDB): domain Bacteria; phylum Acidobacteriota; class Blastocatellia; order Pyrinomonadales; family Pyrinomonadaceae. The sequence continues at coordinate 11,845 of CAXTKJ010000093.1, read as the reverse complement.
CGGTTGACGTAATTCTGCAAAGCCGTCGTGCTGCCGCTCGATTGGAAACGATATGAACCGACCCCGAACGGAATGCGCTGGGCTTCAAAACGGTTGATGTTCGCGTCGAACCCGAATTTCAGACGATGAATGCCGACGTTATACGAAAGATTGTCGGAAACCTGGTAGCGCGTCGTTTCAAAAATTCGCGGGCGGCTGCTGTTGCCGCCGAAACGCGCATTGCTTGATCCGGGCAAGCCGATGCCGTCCACGCGCAGCTCGACTCCGGCGACGTTCGCTTCTTCGAGGCGGTTGTCGGTGGCGGCTTGAGCGCGAAATTCATTGACGACGTTCGGCGTGAACACCGTAACTAGCGAACCTTTCAAACCGTTGCTGCTGCCCGTTCGCGTGATGTCGTTCACGCGGTCGGTTAAGGTAATTCCTTCGTCGAGTGCGCTGAAATTTTCGCCTTTCAGACGCGAATAGGAATACTGAAAATTGAGCGTGTTATTCGTATTGAGATTAAAATCAACGCGCCCGAACAAGGATGTCGGATTGTTCGTCGAATTGACTTCGCCTTCGAGCGCGGCTAAATCATTCGGCAAAACCACGCCGGTCGGAGTCGTAAAATCAACGAAATAAGGAATCCGTAAAAAGTTTTGCTCGATGCCGAAAAAGAAAAATGCGCGGTCTTTTTTAATCGGACCGCCGACCGATCCGCCGAACAGATTTTGGTTGTTGTCGCCGTCGTTGCCGAACGCATCGGGCGAAGATAATTTGTCGTTGCGGTTGTAATAAAATGCTTCGCCGCGCAATTCGTTCGTCCCGGATTTCGTAACGGCGTTGACGAAACCGGCATTCGTTCTGCCGACTTCGGCGGTCGCGCCCGAACGAACGACCTGAAATTCACGAATCGCTGTCTGCGGAAAAAAGAAAACGGATTCATTGCCGCCGCGCTGATTGCCTTGCAAAGCGTCGTTAAAATCCGCGCCGTCAATCGCCACGTTGGAATTGATCGAACGCTGACCGGCGATGACCAGACCGCTGCGGTCGCCTTCCTGCACGACTCCGGGCGTGAGCTGCACAAATTCCGTGAAATTACGCCCGCGAATCGGCAAATCTTCAATCGCCCGCTGCGCGACGCTCGTGCCGGTCGCCGATTCTTCCGTGTCAATCGTCTCGCTGTCCGCGACGACATCAACCAGAACGCTCGCGCCCTGCGGCGACAAAGTGATTTCAACCGGCGTGGTTTCGCCGACCGACAAATTAACCGTTACCGGCATTTCGGCAAAGCCGCTCGCCCGCGTCGTCAGCGTGTAAGTGCCGACCGGCAGCACCGTAACGACAAAACTGCCTTCATTATTGGTAACGGCGGTTCTTTCCAAACCCGTTTCAGTATTTTTGATCGAGACGCTCGCGCCCTGCACAACCGCGCCGTTCGGATCGCGTACCGTGCCTTCGATTGACGCGCTGCCCGCTTCCGACTGAGCGAAAGCGACAGCAGTGAAAAGCAGACAGAAAAACGATAAACGGACAGCCAATGACAACTTGCCAGGAGTATTTTTCAGCATAAATTTTTATTGTTACGGAAAAGATTAAAGGCGTGAGTATATTGCCGGGTTGTTAAGAGACCATTACACAGTTGTTAATTATTTGTTACAAAATAAAATCGCCGAATGTCGCAGAAAATCATTCAGCCGAAAACTTCGACTCGAAGCCCTAAACTTTTTCATTTGATCGTCGAGAATGTCATCAATTACGCCATTTTTATGACGGAATCGTCCGGCATTGTCGAACGCCGAACGGAGACGCAAACTATTCAATATCAACTATCAACTGTTCACTAATAAATGAGAAAATCTTCTCTATTTATTAGTGAACAGTTGATAATTGACAGTAATCGGTTTTCTACTGCGCCGTTAATTCGAGTCCGCTCAAATCCTCCGTGATCGAAATGATGCGCGGCGGGAAAGTGTAATTTCCGGCGACCACGCGGACGATGTAGGTTTGCCCGACTTCGACTTCAAAAAATTGAAAATAGCCGGAACGGTCGGTTCGGGAGCGGCGCGAGTTTCCGTTTTCGTCGGTCAGCATCAAGGTCGCGTTACCGATGCCTCTGCGCTCTGCGGTCAATACTCGCCCGGTAATCGCCGCCGTCGCCACCGTCGCCGTTCGCTTTCGGCGAGAGTCCGAAAAAACTGCCGATACCGCCGATTCTGCCCCGACCTCTTTCTCCATTGCCGGTTGATTGCTGCGCGTCTCCGCCCCGCGCTCCCGGAGGTTCGGGTAAATCATTAGTCGGTTTGCCGCTGGCACCGCCGCCGCCGGCAACCACGATATATTCACTTCCCAAAAGCACCGAACTTGCCCCGCCGCCGGCAGGACGTTGAACCCCCAGATAGTAATAGGGATCACTTTGCCTTCCGATAAATCCGCCGCGCGGCAAGCCGTATCCGGTGCGGCAGCCGACATAGAGGGTCAAAACCTGTCCGGGAACGACATTGACGGTGGTAATCAACGTCGCGCCTCTGCCGCCTTCCGTATCCTCTCCGCTTCGCAAACTCGACTCCGCGCCGCTGCTGCCCTGAACATTCGCGGTAATCTGCGTTACACCGGGCGGCACGCTCCAATACTGCGGCAAACCCGAACATTTAAAAGTAGTGTTATTCGGCTGCTGCGCCCGCCCGACAATCGCGCCCGCCCACAACAAAACCGCCGTCAAAATAAAGCACGCCACAAAATTTTTCTTCTTCATAAAATTATCCTCTTTCCGCTAAAAAATCGGTTATTTACCGCCCTTAGAAATTTAATAAACGCCTTCCGAAATCACAGTCTTAGCCGCAACTTCACATCGCACTTCTACCGCAAAATCGAACGCAAGCCGAGCAAATCGTCTTTGCCGACAAACGAAACCGCTCCGGCTTTCATCGCCGCCTCTCTCGTATTCGCGTCCGTATATTTCGTCACGACGACGACCTTCGCCTGCGGATAAAGCGCAAGCAGCGCGGCGGTCGCCGTCAGCCCGTCCATCCGTTTCATCTCGACATCCATCACCACCCAATCCGGTCGGTGCGCGTCATAAGCCGTCAAAACCTCGTCGCCGTCCTCGCACTCGAAAATAATTTCGCTCTGTTTCCGCACGATTTGTTTGACCAGTTGCCGCAGCTCCGCATTGTCGTCCACAATCAAAAGCCTCGTCATAGGTTTATTTATAACTTGCGGACACAGCGCGGCGCGTGAGCGATTTCGCTCAATTTATCTAGGTAATTTTGCTTATTTTTGTGTGAGTAATTTTACTTAAGCGCGTTCAGAGTAACGGCTTCAGCCGTGCCGTCGCCGCGCTTCGCTGGCGGCTACACGCATAAATGCGTTACTCTGAACGCGCTCAACCGCTTATGATTTTTAAAGTTCGCCTTTGTGCTGCAATGCAAATTTCGTGAGCGCGTGTGAGCCTTGGAGATTTAATTTCGAGCAGATATTGGCGCGGTGATTATCAATCGTGCGCGGGCTGACGGAGAGTTCGGCGGCGATTTCGCGGCTGGTTTTAAGTTCCGAAAGAAGCAACATAACGCGGCGTTCGGTCGGCGTTAAATCGCCGAGTCCGAATTGCTTTTCCGTCTGCACAGCGCGGCGACCGCGATTTAAGAGGAACGATGAAAGCACAGGGCTGAAATACGCTTGTCCCGATTTGACGGTTTTGACGCAGTTGATAACTTCGTGCGCCGCGCCGTCTTTGATCACGTAGCCGCTCACACCGAGATCAATCGCCTGATTAAAATGCAGTTCGTCTTTGTGCATCGTGAGAATGACGATTTTCACAGCGAGTTTTAGTTTTTGCACTTCGGCGGCGACCGCGAAGCCATCCATTCCCGGCATATCCAAATCAAGCACGGCGACATCAGGCAGATGAATTTTAATCAGTTCGAGCGCGGTTTGCCCGTTGTCGGCATCGGCGACGACACGCAAGCCGAATTCTTTTTCGATCACCTGAATCAAACCCGCCCGAAAAATCGGATGGTCGTCGGCGACGATGATGGTTGTTTCGTTTGGCATATTTTTGACTGGAGCGCAAGCGTCCCGCTTGCCGTTTATTCGGCGCGAAGCAACGAATAAACATACGTTGGATTATCCGAACCTGAATTCTAATCCGACGCACTTCCGTCCTTGCTTCGCGCGAACGGTGCAAGCGAGACGCTCGCGCTCCAGTCGGTAGAATTACCGTCTATTTTTTAATATCAAATTTAATTCTAATCCGCGTCCCGCTTTCCGGCGCGGATTCGATTTCGTAAATGCCGTGCAGCATTTTCACGCGCTCGGCGATGCCCATTAGCCCGAAACCGCCTTTGCCGTTTGTTTTAACCGACGACTGTAAAAATCCGCGTCCGTCGTCTTCAATTAAAATCGTGATTTCATTATCGCCGCGTTTGACGGCAAGCAGAGCTTCCGAAGCGGCGGAATGTTTGATGATGTTGTTGACCGTTTCCTGCACGATACGATAAATGTTGATTTCGGCTTCGGGCGATAAAACGCCGTCAATATCATCAATCTCAGCGGTCGCTCTGATTTGCGTAACTTCATTAAGGCGCATAAAAATTCCGTAAAGCGTTTTGCTCAAACCGAAACGGCTGATTTGATACGGACGCAGGTTATAAGCGATTTCGCGGCATTCCTCAATAGCGGCGGCTGCCGAATGCGACAGTTCCGAAAGTTGTTCTTCGACCGTTTCGCGTTCGTCAACGTCCGTCTGCGCGAGCGCGACGCGGTTTTTGATAATCAGCAAACTTTGCCCCAAAGTGTCGTGCAGTTCTGAAGCGATGCGCTGCCGTTCCTGCTCCTGCGAGGCGAGCAGTTTGCGCGAAAATTCTTCCTGCGCCAAACGCGCCCGTTCGAGCTGCGAAACGCGGGCGCGATAAATCGCATAAAAGACGAATAAAGCGAGCGCGGCGCACACGGCGATCAAATACCAACGCTGATAAAACGGCGGAACGACCGTAATCGAAATCGTTGCGCCCGTTTCGTTCCAGACGTTATCGCTGTTTGCCGCCGTTACGCGAAACGTATAAGTTCCCGGCGGCAGATACGGATAAAAGGCGGTGCGGCGCGTTCCGGCTTCCGTCCAATCGTCGTCCAAATTTTCGAGCCGGTACCGAAAACGCACTTGTTCGGGTTTGATAAAGCTCAGTCCGGTGTAATCAATTTCGAGATTTTCCTGTCCGGGCTGAATCTCGATGTCAGACCCGCCTGCCTTAGCGGGCGGGTCAACGCCGCGAGAAAACCCGCCCGCTAAGGCAGGCGGGTCTGACTTACCGATCCGAATTGATTCAATCACGACCGGCGGCGGCAAAGAATTCACGCCGACGGATTCCGCTCAATCACGGCAACGCCGTCCTGGGTCGGAAACCAGAGTCGTCCGTCATTCGCCTTGATTCCGGCGGGTTGTGCGCCGCCGTTGGCTTCGGTGTTGAGCATTCCGTCGGATTTGCCGAACAGCGTCGAAACGATTGTGCGCTGCCGTCCGTCGGCGAATTCGTTCAACTGCTCGCGGCTGACGCGGTAAATTCCCTGATTACTCGAAATCCAGAAATTCCTTCGAGAATCTTCCAAAATCTGAAACGCGCCGTTGCTCGCAAGTCCGCTTTCAATCGTGTAATTCGTAAATTTTCCGTCCCGAAAACGCGACAAACCACTGTCGTAAGTTCCGATCCAGAGTGTTTCGTCTGCGTCTTTGTAAAGTGCGCGGATGTGGTTTCCACTGAGTCCGTCTTTGGCAGTGTAAGCGGTGAATTTTCCGTCTTTGAAAAGCGCGATGCCGTCGTAAGTCGCCAGCCAAAGCGAGCCGTCGTCATTTTCAAGAATGACTTTGACATTGTTTCCCGGCAAACCGTCGGCGGTCGTGAAAAGTTTGGTATTCGCGCCGTCGTAACGAAACAAACCGATGTTCGAGGCAAACCATAAAACACCGTTTCGGTCGCGGTGAATGTCGAAGATGCTCAGACGGTCAATCTGCGCGTCGAGCTGCGGTTTGAAATCGTAAAATTTTCCGTTTTCGAGATACTGTACTCCGGCGAGTCCGCCGATCCACAAACGCCCGTCCGCGTCCTCAAAAAACGATTGAATGTCCCGATAAATCAAGCCTTCGCCCGGAGCGTAATTTTTAATTTCGCCGTCTTTGTAACGCGCCAGATAAAGATATGAACCGATCCAAATCGCGCCCGATTTGTCTTCGTAAATCGTATAAACATTTTTTCCGGCGAGTCCCTGCGCGGTCGAAAGCGGCGCGATAATCTGCTCGGTCAGACGAAAAAGCCCGCCGCTGTCAGTCGCCAGCCAGAGCGTGTTTTCGCGGTCTTTGAAGATTTTCGTGATGTTGTCGGCGAGTCCGTCGGCGGCTTTATAACAGTTGAAAAGATTTTGATTCAGACGACACGCGCCGTGATAAATCGTGGCGATCCACAAATCGCCGTGCCGGTCTTGTGCGACATCGGAAATCAAGCTCGTCGGTATTTTTTCGGCTTTGATTTCCTCGATTTTGTCGCCCGCTAATCTGAAAAGGCGATTGTGCGAAACGTGATTCGTCGTCAGCCAAAGCGCACCGTCCGCCGCCTCGAACATCCGCACGAAAAGGTAAAAATCGTAACCGGGAAAAAACGCCTCGCGCAAATCCGCCGGCAGTTCATAAACGCGCCGTTCGCCGTTTTTCAAAACCGTCAGGGTTTGCGCGTTCATTTCGTAAAACGCGCCCGAAGCCGCCGGGTAATTTTTATAACCGTATTTTGCGGTCGCGGGCGCGACCGCCGCAAAACGATTTCCATCAAACCGCGCCGCGCCTTTCGATGTATAAGCCGTCAAATTTCCGTTCGCATCTTTCCCGACTTCCAAAACGAAGTTTGACGGCAGCCCGTCGGCGGTCGTGAACGTGCGAAACTCGCCGTCCGAATAGCGAACCAAGCCCTGCTCTTCGGTAGAAATCCAAAGCAGTCCGGCGCGTTCGGCAAATAAATTAACAAAACGATTGCCCGACAGATTCGGCGAATTCGTTTTGTTGAAAACCGTAAAGCGAATGCCGTCAAAGCGCACTAATCCGTCGAGCGTCGTCAGCCACAAATAACCGTCCGAAGTTTGCGTCAATGCGCGAACGGAATTTTGCGGCAGCCCGTCATCCGTCGTCCACGAGTCGAACCGATACTGCGCCCGCGCCGCTGTCGTCAACAGCAGAAGTAAAATAAAAGCGGTCGAAAGATATTTACGCCGGATCATCTTATCGGATTTTGCGTGAGTTCAGAGTTACGCCTTCAGGCGTGATCTGCTGTCGTTTCTCACGCCTGAAGGCGTAACTCTGAACTTTGAAAATCATTCCTGGGGAAAATTCTACAAACCGTTGCCGCAGCGTCCGCAGTATTTGATGCTCGGCGCGAATTTGCTGCCGCACCGCTGGCAGACTTTTTCGACTTGCGGCGGAAAATTGGCTGGTGCGCCGGCTTGAAAATTAACGGCTTGAGTTTTCGCTAAATCACCGGTTTGCGCGATATTCAAACCGCAGCGTCCGCAAAATTTTGAGTCCGGCGGCAGATTGTTGGAACAGCGCGGACACGGAAATCCCTGTTTGCCGTCGCCCTCGCTGATGACGTTGAACGAACGATTGCCGCATTTGCCGCAAAATTTTACGCCCTGCGCGAAGCGGGCGTTGCAGTTGGTGCAGGCGACAATTCCCGGCATCACGCTCGACTGCGCCTGACTTCCACTGCTGCTCGGATGCGACGATGACGGCTGGCTGCTCGACACTTCGCGCAGCGGTTTTAATTGGGCTTGGATGACTTGTTCGTTCGCGCCTTCGCGGATTTCGATGACGCGCTCGTCGTCTTTTTCGCCGACTTTCGAGACGCGCAAAACGTGCTGTCCGGCGGGAACGGTCGTCAAGACTAATTTGCCCGAACTGCCGACGCTGCCCTTGCGTTCGTCGTTGACATAAACTTCGGCATTGACCGGCGCGAGAATCACGAGGCGCGAAGTACCGGCGGATTTATTTTCCGAAACGTCTTCCGCCGCCGCTTCGAGTTCGTTGATCCATTCGCTGACCGTCGCCGGACGATTTTTCGCGTCAATTTCCAGAGCCTTCATCACGACTTTTTCGACATCCTTCGGAATATCCGAACGCAGAGTCGAAAGCAGCGGCGGCGTTTGCATAATTTTCTGCATCACCAACTGCATCAAGTCGCCGACAAAAGGAGTTCGCCCGCCGAGCATTAAATAAGCAATCGTGCCGAGCGCATAAACATCGGCGCGAACGTCCACACCGAGTTCCGGCTGCATCTGTTCGGGCGACATAAACTCCGGCGTTCCGATAATGCCGCGCGACGACGGCGTGGCGTTTGAATTGGCATCGGTAACGGTTTGATTGACGATTTTCGCCAGCCCGAAATCGCCGACTTTGATAAAACCATCGCCGCTTTTCTTGGTCATTATAAAAATGTTGGCGGGCTTCAAATCGCGGTGCAGAATTCCCGCTTCGTGTGCGGCTTCCACGCCGTCGGCGATTTGGCGCAGCAGTTTGACGGCGCGTTTGACCGGCAAAGTTCCTTCGCGTCGAAGCAGGCGATGCAGCGTTTCGCCCTCGACGTATTCCATCACGAGATAAAATATCCCTTCCGAAGATTCACCGAAATCGGTAACGTCCACGACGTTCGGGTGATTGACCGAAGCCGCTGACATCGCTTCCCTTTCAAATCGGGCAATCGCTTCGCCTTCCGCCAAATCGTCGCTATTTAAAATATCCTGCCGCACGGTTTTCACCGCGACGCGGCGTGTTCCCAGATTTTTATCACGCGCCAGATAAACCTGTCCCATCGCGCCGCGACCGAGGCGTTTTTCAATAAAATAACGATTAGCTAAAAGCTGCGTTCCGGGCAGAGTCGTCCGCGTCGGAGTTTGGTCTTGAGGACAAAAATTTACGTCATCGGCGTAACACAATTCACATTTCGGACATTCCTTCATTATTTTTATTTTCCTACAAATCTTTTTTTTTCCGTACTTCGGAACGTGCGAGGCGCGGATTTTTTGCAAATCGGCGGCAAGTTGTTATAATTCAAGAGCGTTATGCGGGTTGTTAGCTCAGTCGGTAGAGCAACGGACTCTTGTTCATTGAAATTAGGAGCGTTCGATGGAAACATCGAACTGAAAATGCGGCTGTATGCTGGAAACCCCTGAGAGCTTCAAATACGATTTCTGCAAAAGAAAGCGTGAAAATTTTGAAGATTGGGCAATCAGCAGGCAACTCTTAACAAAGTTTCAAAATTAAAAAGGAGAATTTATGTTGTCAAACAATCCTAATAAAAAAGGGACTTTGGGAGAAATAGCCGTTTGCAAGGATTTGATTCAACAAGGCTATGACTTGTTTTTTGGATTCGGCAATCACTCAAAAGTTGATTTGATAGTTTTAGATGAAAATTATGATGTTTATAAAATTCAGGTTAAAGCAGTCAATTCTTTTGAAGATGCCGTGAGCGTTTATTCAATTAAAACCTGTTTAAACTCAAAATATAATTCAAGTTACACGATTCGCCAAGTTGATGTTTTTGCCGTTTACATAATTGATAAAGATTTAATCTTTTATGTTTCGGCAAAGGAAATTCTTGAAAACGGTAAATGCTCTAAATTCAGATTAAGCCCAAGCAAAAACGGACAGAAGAAATTCGTTCGTTATGTTTTCGATTATCTGGATTTTAAGAAAGCCCTCAGAGACTATACGCCGCACGCCCAAACATTTTCAGATGTGGGCGATGAGATAGTCCAGACTACAACGCTTGAAGTTTGAAGCGGCTGGCGAAAGTCAGTGTGGTAATGTAATCCGTGGGTCGCAGGTTCGATCCCTGCACAGCCTATTTTTATTATTTCATTAAAGTCCAGAGTTTAGCAGTTACGCTGCTGAACTTTGGACTTTTTGATTTTAAATTCTCTTTGGCGATAAAATACTTTGAAAACTCTTCAAGTCGGAATATAATCTACCGGAAAATCACAACAGGATAAAAATTCAATTTTATATTCATCGTCGCCATAAGGAGAAAAATGAACTTTAAAACGAGAGGAAAACTTTTCTATTCATTCCTGATATTCTTCGCCGCTCTTGGGTTGCTGCTGATTAATTTATCTTCAAACGCAAACAATCAAAAGGCGCGAGCCGAGAATCATTTGATAAAAGCGTCGGACGCGCCTGACAGTCCGTTGCTAACGGCTTTTCCGGGAACCGGAGTCGGCGCGATTCCTGACGGTAATCCGGGAACGACACCGCAGTTCGGACAGCCTTTGACAATCAGCTTTGAAGTTTCCAATGTTCAGTTTATCAACGGAATTTACCTCCAAGTTGCGATGCAGCACACTTGGGTCGGAGATTTGGAAGTTATTTTAAAGTCTCCGAACGGAGTCATTCAACATTCAATTATGAACCGCGTCGGAACCACGACCAATAACGGCGGCGACTCTTCAAATCTTCAAGGTATTTATGGTTTCACGGACTCGGCTTCGCAAAACGTGTGGCAGGCGGCAGTTCCTCCGACCTGCGGAACGGATTGTATAGTTCCGTCGGGAAATTATCGGACGGTTGATGCAGGAAGTGATATGTCAACAAATTTTCTTCAAGCCTTTAGCGGTCTGAATCCGATTCAGGCAAATGGTATCTGGACGTTGACGTTTCGTGATGCTTATGCGACCGATACCGGCAATGTAACCGCCGCGACGCTTTATCTTCCTGTCGGCGGCGATCCGACACCGCCGCCAACGCCGAATCCGACCGTCACGCCGACTTCGACTCCAACGCCTCCAACGGGTCCGACTGTAACGCCGACCCCTTATCCAGAAATTGATTTACTGATTTCTCAATTCGCCGCTCCCGATCCGGTGGCGGTCGGTCGTCCACTGACTTACACGGCGACGATCAAAATCGTCCCGTCGGTGATGGGCGGCAGTGCCGGACCGCAAGCCAGATTTAATTTTCCGAGCGGCGTTCCGTTTCAATTCAACAGCGCACGGGGTACCAACGGGTACACGGCAACGCCGGACGCGAACGGCGTAACTTTTTCGGGCGGATTCGTTTCAACAGCCGGAGCGAATACGGCGGCTTTGAAAATAGTTATCACGCCGCAGGCGACCGGAGTTTTAACCAGCGCGGGCAGTAACGTGATAGTTGATCCGAATAATGTTATCGGCGAGGGTTCTGAAACTAATAATACGGCGCAGACGATCACGACGACGGTCGTGGCGACACCGCGAGCGGCGTTAAACCTGCTCGACTTTAACGGCGACCGCCGCGCCGATTATGGGGTTTTTCGCACTAATAATAATTTCGTTTATGTTACAGGCGGCGACGGCAATATGTTATATGCCTTCCCGTTCGGCATTTCCGGCGATGATATTCTCACACCCGGCGATTTCGACGGCGATTCCAAAACCGATGTCGCCGTTTGGCGCAGGAGCAGCGGAACTTTTTATTTTCTGCGAAGTTCCGACAGAACCGCCGGCGGATTTCAGTTCGGTCAAAACGGCGACGAACCGGCTGCCAGAGATTACGACGGCGACGGGCAAACCGATTTCGCGGTCGTCCGGCGGCAGAACGGATTGATTTCCTGGTATATCCAAAACAGCCAGACCAACACTTTTACCGCAACTAATTTCGGCGCGGCGAGCGATGTCATCGTTCCCGGCGATTATGACGGCGACGGTAAATTCGATCTGGCGGTTTATCGCGGAAACGGCAGCCAAGCCGCGACTTTCTACGTTCAGCGCAGTTCGGGCGGATTCGCCGCGCAGCAGTTCGGTCTGGGCAGCGATACGGTCGTTCCCGGCGATTACGACGGCGACGGCAAAACCGATTTCG
>CAXTKJ010000092.1:0-13943 GCA_964244835.1 uncultured Pyrinomonadaceae bacterium | reverse complement strand
AGGCGGTATTTTACAGGGCGCGGGCAATCTGCATAACTTCGGTGGCGGCTCCTTTATCAACACGATTACCCAGTCGGGCAGCGCAATCTCGTTAAAATGGTCTGATCCGCTCGGCGCGTCCGCCAATGATTACGATGTCTTCGTCGTCAACAATTCGGGAACGGCAGTCGTAGCGGCGGGAACCGATTCGCAGACCGGAACGCAGGATGCCTTCGAGTTCGTCAACAGCAGCACGGCTAACACTGCCGGTAATTCGATAGTGATTACCAAATTCTCCGGCGCGGCGCGTTATCTGCGTCTGGACGGCAACCGCAACCGGCTGAATATCTCGACTCCGGGCAGTACGACCGGACATAACGCGGGTATCAATACGATCAGCATTGCCGCCACGCCGACCGGTCCGGCAGTCAACGGTCCGGGCGGCTCCATCGGACCTTTCCCGAATCCGTTCAGTTCAGGGAATTCGGTCGAAAAGTTCAGTTCGGACGGTCCGCGCAGAATTTTTTTTAACGCTGACGGCACAGCAATCACGCCGGGGAATGTTTCTTCAACCGGCGGACAATTACTGCAAAAACCCGATATGACGGCGGCGGACGGAAACTCGACGAACCGGGCGCAGGGCGGACTCAATCCTTTTTTCGGCACGTCCGCCGCCGCGCCGCACGCGGGCGCACTCGCCGCACTGCTCAAATCGGCTTGCACGCAGGCGACCAATACACAGATTTATAATGCTTTTTCGACGACGGCGATTGACATCGAAGCGGCGGGCGTTGACCGCGATTCGGGCGTGGGAATTATGATGCCGATTCCGGCTCTCGCATCGCTTTCGGGTCTCTGCGGCGGAACGCCTTCGAGCGTTCAGTTCAGCGCGGCGACTTACAGCGTCAACGAAAACGGCGGCAATGCCGTTATCACCGTGACGCGCACGGGCGGCACGGCGGCAGCCAGCGTTAATTACGCGACGAGCAACGGCACGGCGACCGCCGGAACTGATTATCAGGCGACGAACGGAACGCTCAATTTCGCCGCTAACGAAAATGTCAGAAGTTTCACGATGACGATTCTTAACGACACTCTGGTCGAAGGCAACGAAACCGTCAACTTAACTTTGAGCAGTCCGGTCGGCGCGACGCTCGGCACTCCGAATCCGGCGGTTTTGACGATTGTTGACGATGATGTCAGCTGTACTTATCAACTGAATCCGACGAGCAATAGTCTGGCGGCGGCGGGCGGCAGCGGTTCGTTTCAGGTGAATACGGCTGCCGGCTGCGCTTGGTCAACGGCGGTCAACGCGCCCCGCGCTCCCGAAACGGTTTTCACCAACTCGAACCCTATTACTATCAACGACCGCACCGCGAACGCCAATCCGCCGGGACTGGGTTCGCTCTATCCTTCAAATATCGCGGTTGCCGGTTTGAGCGGAACGATTACTCAGGTCAAAGCGACGCTGAACGGTGTCAGTCATACATTCCCGGATGATGTTGACATTCTGCTCGTCGGACCCGGCGGTCAGCGCACGATTCTAATGTCGGACGCGGGCGGCGATCCTGATTTGGCAGGCGTTAATCTGACCTTCGACCAGAACGCAGCAGTTCTGCCGGATGCGGGACCGATCACTGCGGGCAGTTATCGTCCGGCAAACTACGGCGGAAACACGACCCTTGAACCGAACGGCGTTGATAATTTTCCCGCGCCCGCGCCCGGACAAACCAATTACACCGCCGATTTGAGCGTTTTCAACGGCACTGCTCCGAACGGAACGTGGCAGCTTTTCGTCGTGGACGACGAAAATGTTGACGCGGGCAGCATCAGCGGCGGCTGGTCGCTCGACATCACGACGGGCGGCGGCACGGGCGGCTGGATTACCATAACTTCCGGCGCGAGCGGCAGCGGCAGCGGAACGGTTGGCTATAATGTCGCCGCCAACACCGGAGCCAATTCCCGCGTCGGAACGATCACCGTCGGCGGACAAGTCCACACCGTTTCGCAAGCCGGAACCACGACACAGGCGCGTCGTTTATTCGATTTCGACGGCGACGGGAAATCGGATATTTCCGTGTTTCGCCCGGATAACGGCACGTGGTATTTACTGCAATCGCAGGCGGGTTTTACCGGCTTGGCATTCGGTTTGGGAACGGACAAACTCGCGCCCGCCGATTATGACGGCGACGGCAAAACCGATGTTGCGGTGGTTAGAAACGGCATCTGGTATTTGCAGCGCAGTCAATTAGGATTCACCGGCATTCAGTTCGGCGATGGTAACGATGTTCCCGTTCCCGCCGATTATGACGGCGACGGCAAGGCTGAATTAGCCGTGTTCCGACCGTCAAACGGTTACTGGTATTTGCTGAATCTGACGACTAATCAATTTACTGCCACGCCGTTCGGTCAGAATGGCGACAAACCCGTTGCCGCCGATTATGACGGCGACGGCAAAGCCGACATCGCTGTTAATCGGGCAGGCAACTGGTATCTGCTCCGCAGTCAACTCGGATTTACCGGCATTTTATTTGGTGATTCCAATGACAAAACAGTTCCGGCGGATTACGACGGCGACGGGAAAGCCGACATTGCAGTATTCCGACCGTCGAACGGCACCTGGTATCTCTTGCAGTCAACGGCAGGATTCACGGGATTGGCGTTCGGATTGGGAACTGATATTCCGGTGGCGGCAGACTATGACGGCGACGGCAAAGCCGACATTGCGGTGGTGAGAAACGGCAACTGGTATCTGAATCGAACAACCGCCGGATTCACGGGAATTCTGTTCGGCACTTCGACTGACAAGCCGATTCCCAATGCTTTCGTCAGATAATTTTACTTAAAGTTAGCAAAGCGAAAACCGTCGGTCTGAAAAGATCGGCGGTTTTCGCTTTGCTGATTTGCTCGTCGGCTTCATCATTTTTTGACTTGATGATATTTTTTCTGAGGCACAAACGGATTTTGTTATTTACCGCCGCGTCCCGGCTGGCGGAAAACAGTTATTGGTTGATTGATGCAGCAGTCTGTGTCAAATCCTCTGATTGCGAAACGACGCTAAATTTCTACAAAAGGCTCGTTTGTTGATATGCTTGTCTGGCGCGGACGCTTTTCTTTTTGGAAATCCGACTGCCGTTCAACAATCAATTTATGACACCAGCCGAATCCGTTTCTTTACAGCGTCCGACGCTGAACGCCGACATCGCGGCAGGCTCGCACACTTGCCCGGTTTGCTCGCGTGAAGCCCGCGACGAATTCGTTCCGCTGCTCGTCTTAGCCGAAGATGTCCAGTCGCTGATTCACGCTAACGCGCCCGACACGAAGGAATTTCAAGCCGTCTGCGCCCGCTGTGTGCGGCTTTTTGAACGCGCCAAAGACCAGATTTTCAGCGACGCGGCGATGAACAAAGACGGCTCGTTCGTGCTTTCGACACCGCTGCGGCTCGATTCGGACGAACGCTTTACCGGCAAAGGCGTAACGATTGCATTTCTCGATTCGGGATTTTATCCGCACAAGGATTTGACCGAACCGCACAACCGGATTTTGGCTTATCAAAATTTAAGCCGCAGCGACGGCGAAATTGACTCTTTGTATCAGCCGGATGTGGCGAGCTGGCACGGAATGATGACTTCGGTCGTGGCGGCGGGCAACGGCGGTTTATCAAACGGTTTTTATCGCGGCATCGCGCCGGAAGCGAACGTCGTTTTGGTAAAACTTGCCCGCACGGGACGCATCACCGAGCAGAATATTCAGGACGGCTTGGAATGGGTTTTGGAAAACCGCACGAAGTTTAATATCAAAATCGTCAACATTTCGGCGGGCGGCGATTACGAACATTCTTATCTGCACGATTCACTTTCGCAGACGGTCGAAGAATGCGTCGCCAAAGGTTTGACGATTATCTGCGCCGTCGGCAACGCCGGACATCTGCCGAATCATCCGGTTTTTCCGCCCGCGTCGTCGCCGTCGGCAATCGCGGTCGGCGGTCTGGACGACAATAATTCGATCAATCGTTCGCGGCGCGGAATGTATCGTTCGTCTTACGGTCCGACGATGGACGGCTTGCAGAAACCGGAAATCATCGCGCCTTCGATCTGGGTTCCCGCGCCGATTCTGCCCGACACGCCGACCGCGCAACAGGCTGAATTGCTCGAAAAACTGGACAAAGCGCACGACGACGATCTGCACGAAATCGTTCGCGCCAATCCGAATCTCGAACCTGAACTCGATGCCGCGCTCGACCGTCCGGCTTATATGCTGCGGCAAATTATCATCTTAAAAATCCGCCGCGAAAACGTCATCACGCGCCACTACAAATACGTTGACGGAACGAGTTTCGCCGCGCCGATTGTCTCGTCGGTCGTCGCGCAGATGCTCGAAGCTAATCCGAATCTCACGCCGCAAAAAATCAAAAGAATCTTAATGGCATCAGCCGAACGCCTGCCGCATTACGAAGTTGACCGCCAAGGCTGGGGCGTGATTGACCCGCGCCGCGCCGTCGAAATGGCAATGAATATGTGATTTTGAGCGGCTCAGACAATCGTTTGAGCGACTAAATTAACGTCGGTTCAGGGACAAAATAAGTTAGGCGCGTTCAGAGTTACGCCTTCAGGCGTGAGCGGCGCACGACAATCACGCCTGAAGGCGTAACTCTGAACGCCGCTTGCCGAACACGACTTAATTTGTCAATACAAATAGTTGATAGTTTGTGTATTTGTCCCGGTTAAAGATGCCGGGTGATTCGGCATTCTGATCTCGAACTGAAAATTTTTCATTTTTCCGTTTTAACCGCGATTCTGCCGGTGTAATCAACGCGCTGGAGAAAAGGTTTGAAGGCGAGCGTCTCGAAATACTCGTCCGTCGCCTGTTTCGAGCCTTTCCAATGTCCGTAATCGTCAATAATTAAAATGCCGTTTTTAGCCAGATTCGGATACAGATGAACGAGTTCGTGGCGGGTTGATTCATACCAATCGGTGTCGAGCCTGAGCATCGCTATTTCGGACGGCAAAGTTGCGGGAATCGTGTCTTCGACTTTGCCTTTAATCATCTGAATTTTGTCCATCGGGTAGCCGGTTGATTTCAAGTTTTCGGCAACGCTTTCGAGGTCGGCGTAGCACCATTTATCCGTCTCCGTTTTGGCGGCGTTCATCATCGCGGCGGCTTGTTTGCCGTCGAATTGAACGTCCTCGTCGGTCGGTTCGCTCATTCCCTCAAAAGTGTCGTAGAGATAAAATTGCCGGTCGGAAATTCCCAAATTCAAAAGCGTCAGACACGCCGCCATCATACTGCCGCCCTGCCACACGCCGCACTCCACAAAATCACCCTTAATGCAGTTGGCGACGATGTATTTCGTCGCCTGAACGACGGACACGACGCGCTCCAAACTGGTCATCGTGAATGGCTTGACCGTTTCGTAAACTTCCAATTCGTCGGAACTCAAATCGGAAGTGAGCATCCCGTCATTCTTCGAATTCGATTCGATTCGATAGCCGAGCATTGAAATACCTTTACTGATAATTTTTTTCATAATGCAGTCCGAGCGCGGAAGGCAAATTAACTTAATCGTTCACGAAATTATAAAGCACGATGCCGTTGACCGGAACGGCTTGATTATTCAGACGAACGGGATTGAATTTCGATTGACGCGCGGCGGCTTCGGCGGACGAACGAAGCAAAGGGTTGCCGCTGGTCGCCCGTGCAGAAGTTACGTTGCCCGCTTCGTCAACCGAAACCTGCACGGCGACTTGTCCGTCGGCGTGCATCTGTTTGGCACTCGGCGGATAAGCGGGTTTCGGCAGATTGACGGCGCGGCTGTTTAAGATGCCGGCATTAACCGCCGGACGATTGGTTGGTTCGTCTATCGGCGGTGCGGGGCGCGGAGTCGGCGTAGCCGAAGGTCGCACGGTCGGTCGCGGAAACGGCGTTCCGTTGACCGAAGGCGAAGGCGGCAAATTTAAATTGGAATTAGTCGTCCCGTTGATATTCGTTCCGATGTTGGCATTTATTTCAGGTGTCGGAGTCGGAGTTTTCGTCGGAGTCGGCGTTTTCAGATTAGCGTTGGAATTCAGATTGCCGTTTGAATTGCCGTTCGCGTTGCTGTTTGAACTGACCGAAGAATTGAAATTAACGAGCGAATTATCAACGGAGAGATTGGTGTTGAGATTGATGTCAATCGAATTCAAATTCGTGTTGTAGTTGGCGTTTTGATTTGAGTTGGAATCTCGATTGCTCAGAAACCAGACGATTATGCCGCCGAAACCCAAAATCACAATCGTCCCTAAAACTGTCAGCGCGACGATCATCGCCGTATTCGATTCGCGCGGCGGCGGCTGGCGGCGGACGGATTCGGTTGTCATCGTTCGCACACCTTCGCGGCGCGGCGGTTTTTCGCCGAAATCTTCGTCCGGGAGCGGTTCGCCGGACATCGGAATCACGATGCGCGGCGATGAAATGCGTTCGGGTTCGTCGTCGAAATCAGGCAGGGCTTGCGCGGTCGAAGGAATCGGCGGCGGCGTTTTGCGGCGAATGATCGTGTCTTCGCCTAAATCCTCGCGGCTCGGCATCGCTGTAAAATTCGGCTGGGCATCTTCGACTAATGGTGTGCCGTCTTTGGTGCAGAAGCGCAAAACTTCTTCGTCGTAACTGGTTTTGCAAACCGGGCAAAATTTCATATTTAATTTTCGGCGGCTTTTTATTTTCGGTCAAATCTGTGCAACAATCTCTGTTTCGCATTCTATCACGAAATTTTTATCGCCAAAATATCTTAATTCAAGAAACATTTAATCAACAATAATTTTTATGCAGGATTTTCAACGCTTTATCGCCGCGCGCATCGGACAGGTTCCGGTCTCCGGCTTGCATCGTTTTTTCGGCATCGCGGCGGCGATGCCCGACGTGATTTCGCTCGGAGTCGGTGAACCCGATTTCGCCACGCCCGCGCCCGTTGCCGAAGCCGCTTTTAACGCGATTTATAAAAAACCAATCGGCTACACGGCAAATTCAGGTCTGCTCGAACTGCGCGAAGCGATTGCCGCGCATCTCGAAAAACTTTACGCCGTTTCCTACGATCCGAAAGACGAAATTCTCGTTACGGTCGGTGTCAGCGAGGCTTTGAAATGCGTCTTCTCGGCGATCTGCAACGACGGCGATGAAATCATTGTGCCGCAGCCGTGTTTTGTCGCATATGAACCGGAAATAATTTTTGCGGGCGGCATTCCCGTTCCCGTCGAATGTCTGGCTGAGAACAATTTCGAGCCAACCGCCGACGCGATTCGAGCCGCCGTTACCGAGAAAACGAAAGCGATTTTTTTAGGCTTTCCGAATAACCCGACCGGCGCGGTTTTATCGAAGGAAACTGCGCTCGAAATAATACGCATTGCCGTCAAAAAAGATATTTTAATTATCAGCGACGAAATCTACGACCGTCTCGTTTATGGCGTTGACCACGTTTGTTTTCCGGCACTGCAAGGGGCGAAAGACCGCACGATTTTGCTCGGCGGTTTCTCGAAAGATTACGCGATGACCGGTTGGCGCGTCGGCTATATTTGCGCGAACGCCGAACTGCTCGCGGCGTTTTCCAAAATTCATCAATATGCCGTGATGAGTGCGCCGACGATTTCGCAGTATGCCGCGCTCGCTGCCCTGCGTATCGGCGAACCGTTCGTGCTGGAAATGCGGGCAGAATACGACCGCCGCCGAAAATTGATCGTCAAAACTTTGAACGAAATCGGACTCGACTGTTTTGAACCGAAAGGCGCGTTCTACGCTTTCCCGTCGGTTAAAAAAACCGGATTGACGGGCGACGAATTTGCCGAAAAACTTCTGCTTGAAGAAAAAGTCGCTGTCGTCCCCGGAAGCAGTTTCGGCAAAGGCGGCGAGCATCACGTCCGTCTGGCTTACTGCAAATCTTACGAACAAATCGAAATCGCTCTGGGACGAATCGAAAGATTTGTGAAGCGAGTTTCCACCGCGCCGGAAGCTGAGAATTTTTTCACTTCGCACTCCTGAAATTAAATCAAGGAAGACCTTTCAGCGCGTATTTGAAATAACAATAATTTTGCATTCTAAATTCTACATTCTTAATTTTATTTCAAAAAAATACGTTTATTTTATCGAACGTAAATGTAAAATGTATCATTTAGAATGCAAAATTATTTCTTTCAAAGATTACCTGCCGTGTCTCGTAACACGCTCTTGAATCGGCGGTATTTTGCTCTCTAAATTGCTGTTCTCGATATATTCTTACGAATAAAATTGGGATTGCTGCAAAATTTACGCTTGACCTGAAAATTTTTTTATGTAATATGTTAAAAGCCTTAACAATTTATTCACAAACAATTTAATTTTCTGTAAAGCGAGCCTGTTCGAGGTGGTAAATAGCGGTAATAATCTTTTTATTGACTTATTTGATTAAAGATTTGGATAATTTGTTAGGTTTCTTAACAAAATAATGAGGAAGATTAATCCAAAGGATTTTACTCTGGCAAAACGCGGCACGTCGCGTGAAATCAATCGTCAGATCGCGCTGACGCTGGTCGGAACGCACCAGCCGATTTCACGCGCCGATCTCGCACGTCTGATGGAAACCAACCGCGCCAATGTAACATTTTTAATCAACGAATTGCTGGAAGAAAAACTGGTTAAGGAAGGAGCGCAGGGAAGTGAAAAAGTGCGCGGGCGCAAACCGACTTTTCTTTATCTCAATTCTCAAAAGAATTTCGCTATTGCCGTTGATGTCCGCGCCAGCCGGACTTTTCTGATGGTGACCGATTCGCTCGGCAATCAAATCGGCGAAACGCGCAGTTTCCCGACGGAAACTGATCCGCAAGATTTAGTTCGCTCCCTGAGCAAAAGCATCAGGCAGGCGTTGGGCGGCAAACTTTCTCTCGTCAACTGCGAAGGCATCGGGATCGTCGTGCCGGGAATGATGAACCGGCGAACCGGCGTGGTTCTGCACGCGCCGACGCTCGGCTGGCAGGATGTCAATCTGCTCGCTCCGCTGAAAAAGGAATTCGGCGACGTAACGATTCATCTTGAAAACTCTGGAAAGGCGTGCGCTCTTTCACAGATTTGGACGACGTGCGGCGAAGATTCGACTTATAACGATATTGTTTTCGTTTCCGTCTCGGACGGTCTCGGTGTCGGCATCGTCATCAACGGCGAGTTGATGCGCGGCAAACATAATACGGCGGGCGAATTCGGTCACGTTCCGCTGAGTATTGACGGTCCGGTTTGTTCGTGCGGCGCGAGCGGCTGCTGGGAAGCGTACGTTTCAAATCTGGCGACGCTTTCGAGATATTTCGGTAAAAACATTCAGCAGAAACAATCGTCGTCCGAAGCTGATTTTACGGTCGCGGATTTGATTGAAAGGGCGCGGCAGGGCGACGGAAAGGCTTTGACCGTTCTGCATTCGACGGCGCGTTATCTGGGTTTGGGATTGTCTTCGATTATCAATGCGATTGATCCTTCGTGCATTTATATCGGCGGTGAAATCACGGAAGCGTGGGATTTGATCGAGCCATCGGTGCGCGAGGCGATTCGGGAAAGAACTTTGACGAGTGAACTGGGAGCCACGCCGATTCGCATCGTGCCGGCAATCGAGAATCCGCGTCTGCGCGGCGCGGTTGCGCTGGTTACGGCTCCGGCTTTTGCCGCTCCGAAAGTGGCTTAGAAAACAGGAAAACTAAAATTATTCAGCAAAAATCGTTTCGTTAAAAAGAACGATTTTTGCGCGGGGCGAAGTTCGCTCAAAATTCAGGCGGAAATTTCAAAGGAGAATGATAAAAAGTATGCAGAAGGTCAGCGTGTTTTTAATTCGGGTGAAGGCATTCGGTTTTTTGAGTTTAAGATTATCGGCGATTATTTTTTTGGCGGCAGGATTTTCGACGCTTTCGGCGCAAACCAGTTCCGGGCGTATTTCGGGAACGGTAACGGATTCGACCGGCGCGGTGGTGGCGAACGCAACCGTAAAAGTTACCGATCCGGCGACTAATTTGGAGCGCACGGCAACAACGGATGAAAGCGGGTTTTACACCGTTACCAATTTGCCGGTCGCCACTTACAGCGTTTCGGTCGAGGCGGCAAACTTCAAAAAAACGATCAAAACCGAAAATGTTTTGAGTTCCGACTCACGTTTGACGATTGATTTCGCGCTCGAAACCGGGCAAGTATCCGAAGTGGTCGAAGTCGTTCAGGAAAGCGGCGAAACAGTCAACACGACTTCGGGCGAAGTCGCCAAAGTTATTGATAGCCAGCAGGTAGATAATCTGGCATTGAACGGGCGCAATTATTATCAATTATTATCGGTCATTCCCGGCGCGGTCGTCACGGCAGACGACGCGCTCGATACTAACCTGGCGACCAATACAATTAACATTAACGGCAATCGCGGTGTGTCCAATAATCTGACGGTTGACGGCGGCAATAATAATAATGCCGGCAGTAACGCCAGCCAAATCAACAATGTCGGCGTTGATTTCATACAGGAAGTTAAATTGCAAACTTCAAATTTTTCCGCCGAATACGGGCGCAATTCGGGAGCGCAGATCAACGTCATTACCAAACGCGGCTCAAACGAATATCACGGTTCTCTGTTTGAATTTCTCCGAAATGACCGATTCGATGCCCGCGACGCTTTCGCCGCGACTCGACCGAGACTTCGTTATAACAACTACGGATACAGCATCGGCGGTCCGCTGCCGTTTTTGAATTTCGGCGACGGCGACGCTCCGACATTCAGTTCCGGCAAGGATAAATTTTTCTTTTTCGCGGGGCAGGAATGGAAAACCATCCATCGTTCGGGAGCCTCGAATCCACAGACGCTGCCGACGACCGCCGAGTTGAACGGTGATTTTTCGTTTCGTCTGAGAGGCGCGGACGGAATCGCGGGGACGGACGACGACGGAGTTCTGCGTGATCCGACTGTAACCGGAGCTTGCACCGCGCGAACCGTTAATGCGACGACCGGCGTGATTACACCGGCAGTTCGCACCGCCTGTTTCGGCGGAACGAACGTCGCGCTGAGAAATAGAATTCCGATTGCCCGCATCACGACCGACGGTTTGGCTTACGCCAATCTTTATCGAACTATGATCGGTCTGGCATCGGGTTATACGGACGCGCCGGTTGCCAATAATGCGATTTTTCAACCGCCTTTGACCAGCGATTTTCGACAGGAATTCGTGCGCCTCGATTATATTTTTAACGGGCAGCATTCTATTTACGGGCGTTATATTCACGACACTAACACGGTCGTTGATCCATACGGCACGTTTATCAATTCTCCGCTGCCGACCTCGCAGCAGCTTCGCAACCGACCGGGCAACGGCGTTCAGGCGGGCTATCTTTGGAACATCAAAGCGACGCTGATTAACGATTTGAAATTCAGTGCCGCGTGGAGCGATCAGGTCGTCGCACCGAATACCGATTACGCCTACCGCGAAACTTACGGTTTTAATTTTACACAGCTTTTCCCGAACGGCGGGCAGTATGAAAACTCCGTTCCGAACACGAGTTTCAGCGGAACGGGAGTTTTTGCCGGATTTTCCGGCGTTGCCGCGACATTGACGGCTCTGACCCGCGACTACGCGCTCAACGATACTTTGACCTGGGTGCAGGGGAATCACACGATTAAATTCGGCGCACTTTACAACTTCAATCAAACTTTTCAAAACGGACGTTCGC
This sequence comes from uncultured Pyrinomonadaceae bacterium, assembly GCA_964244835.1. Lineage (GTDB taxonomy): Bacteria > Acidobacteriota > Blastocatellia > Pyrinomonadales > Pyrinomonadaceae. Next base: position 2,282 of record CAXTKJ010000092.1, on the reverse strand, counting down.
TTTACGCCGGAACGGTAAATTTCAACACCGGCGGTAATCCGAATTCGAGCGGACAGGCGTTTGCCGACGCTTTGCTCGGCAATTATCGAACTTATCAGGAAGCCTCGTACGATCCGTCGTCGCATTTTCGCTTCAAGCAATATGAAGGTTTTGTCAGCGACAGTTGGCGGGTCAACAAACGCCTTAGCCTCGAACTCGGTGTTCGCTATCAATTCGGTACGCCTTTCTACACGGCGGAAAATACGATCTCCAATTTCGATCCGGCGTATTACGATCCTGCCAGAGCCGTGACGCTCAACGCCGCCGGAACGGTCGTTACCATCGGACCCGGAGCGAACAGATTTAACGGATTGGTGCGGGCGGGCGACGGCGTTCCGATGAGTTATCAAGGTGCCGTGCCGAGTTTTAATAGCCCGAACGTGCTGGCGGTTCCGACCGGCGCACCGCGCGGATTTTACGAAGGCAAGCATTATTTTATGCCGCGCGTCGGCTTTGCCTACTCGCCGTTCGACGATGGAAAAACCTCGATTCGCGGCGGCTTCGGTGTTTATTACGACCGCGTTGAAGGAAATATCATTTTTCCGCTCGAAAACAATCCGCCGTTCGTTGATTCGGCGAGTTATGAAAACGGCAATCTCGCCAATATCAGAGGCGGCGCGGCTTCGGCACTCGCCCCCTTCGGAGCGATCACGACGATTGACCCGGATTTTATCGCGGCAAACACGATGAATTTTAGTCTCGGAGTCCAGCGCGAACTGCCTTTCGGGATTTTCGTCGAAGCCAACGCGGTCGGCAATCTCGGTCGTCATTTGACCCGGCAGGTTGATATTAATTCGGTTACGTTCGACACGGTGAACGCCAATCCGACGATTCCCGTCGCGGCTCTGCGCCGTTACAAAGGTTTTTCAAATATCAATCAGCGGCGCAGCGATGCGAATTCTTATTACTACGCAATGCAACTTTACGCCGCTAAACGCAAAGGCGATTTGCTGGCGACCGTCAGCTACACCTGGTCGAAAGTACTGACCGATGCCAATGTTTTAACCGAAGCGGCGGAAGAAGGATTTATCAACCGCAAATTTAATTTCGGTCCGGCAACTTTTGACCGCCGACATATTTTCGTCGCCACATATACTTATGCGCTGCCGTTTTTTAAACGCTCGAACGGCTTTGTCAGAGCCTTGCTGGACGGTTATGAAATCAGCGGTATCACCCGTCTGCAAGCGGGCAGACCTTATACGATTACTGGCTCATCGCTGACCGGAATGGTCAACACAACGCGGCGGGCGGATGTCAACGGCGGCGTTGACCTCTATCTCAGAGACAATCGTCAATGGCTCAATCCGGCGGCTTTCGCGGCGGCACCGGGAAATAGATTGGGCAACAGCGGCGTGGGAATCGTTACGGGTCCGGTTCTGGCGGTCAATGATTTTTCGATTCGCAAGCGTTTTCGATTCGGTGAAAAAAGAGATTTACGGCTTCAGGGAGACATCTTTAACGCTTTTAATCGAAACAATTTCAGCAATCTGAACGCGAATATCACGAGTGCCGGCTTTGGAGTTTTTACCACATCAGGTCCGGGGCGAAGCATTCAGTTAGGCATCAAATTCGGATTCTAGAGCAGATTTTGAATAAGTGTATGGTCTTTAACAGGCAGAAACCCGCGCGTGAGCAAGGGTGCCTCAACCTTGAGCGATTGGCACCCTTGCTCACGCGCGGGTTTCTGCCCCATACACTAACTTTCTAGTTGTTGAAAATTTATACCTTTGGTAAGAAGCAGAGTTCACAAAAACTATCATCGAGTTGATGGAAACTCTGCTTTTTATTTCAATCGGTTGATTCAAAAATATGTCAGAAAAAAAGATTTTACTGCGAATTGTTTTGCTGGTTTGCGTAATTTTCACCGGGCAAACTTTTGCTCAAACGAATCCGCCGCAAAAAACAGTATCAACCGCCGCTTTGAATTCGGAAATAAAAGATTTTACAGCACGTGAAATCGCCGCGCATTTCGCCGATATTAAAACTTTGAATCCGCCGCCCGACCGCGTGGAAGGCGCGTTGACCGTGGGCGAATTTTCGTGGGGCAGTTTTGCGCGGGCTTTGGCGGCACAGGCGGACGTTGGCGGCAATCACACGATTGCCGGAAAAGACACGGCGCGGGCGATTGCGGAAATGGGCTTGATCGAAGCCCGCAGCGGCGGCAAGGCTTTTTCGCAGCTTTATTCGACGCTCGCGCTGCGGCATTACGGAACTGATTTATCGAAAAATGCCGTCTGGCAATC
>CAXTKJ010000091.1:0-14218 GCA_964244835.1 uncultured Pyrinomonadaceae bacterium | reverse complement strand
CGGCTGAAGCCGTAACTCTGAACGCTTTTTAAGCCCTCGTGAAAATTTTTAATTCCGGCTTCATCGCTTCGATGGAAATCTGCCGCGCCACTTCTTCCGCCGCTGCTTTAAATGCTTTGGCTTGCGGCGAATCGGGTTTGGCGATGACGACGGGAACGCCTTGATCGCCGCCTTCGCGGACTTCCATTCCGAGCGGAACTTCTCCCAAAAGTCGAATGTTAAATTGATCGGCGAGTTTCTGTCCGCCGCCGCTGCCGAAAATATCGTAGCGTTTGTCGGGCATATCGGGCGGAATAAAATACGACATATTTTCAATCACGCCGAGAACCGGAATCGCCACCTGCTCGAACATCGCGTAAGCGCGGCGCACGTCGGCGAGCGAAACGGCTTGCGGTGTCGTTACCAAAACCGCGCCCTGCACCGGAACAAGCTGCGCCAGAGATAACTGCACGTCGCCCGTTCCCGGCGGCATATCAACGATTAAATAATCTAATTCGCCCCAATCAACATCGGTCAAAAATTGGCGAACAACACCGTGCAGCATCGGACCGCGCAGAATCATCGGTTTGTCGGGCGGAACTAAAACTGCCATCGAAATAATTTTTACGCCGTGCGCTTCGAGCGGAACGAGTTGACCTTTACTCGAAACCTGCGGCTGAATCGCGCCGATGCCGAACATCATCGGCACATTCGGACCATAGACATCTGCATCCATCAAACCGACTTTCGCGCCGTCCAAAGCCAATGAAACCGCCAGATTAACGGCGACGGTCGTTTTGCCGACACCGCCTTTGCCCGATGAAACCGCGATGATATTTTTCACGCCGGGAAGCGCGATATTATTCGCCACGCCGCGACCTTGCGGGACTTCGGAATCCATCGTTACGTTGACGTTTTCCACGCCTTCAATCGCGCCGACGAGTTGCTTGGCAGTCGTCTCGAATTCTTCCTTGACCGGACACGCCGGAGTCGTCAAAACGATGCGAAAAGAAACGTCGCCGCCTTCGATTTTCAAATCCTTGACGAAGCCGAGCGTTACGATGTCCTTCTTCAAATCGGGATCAATAATTTGGCTTAACGCCTGTAAAATACTTGGTTCTGATATTTGATTCATAAAATTTATGCCGCTAACTTTTGCTTGACTCGTTCGATTTCCAACTTCGCATTCGGCAGTTTTTCACCGTGACTGTTTGCGGTTTCGATCCACAATTCGGCGACTGTTTCCAGTTCGTCCAAAGTTTCCTGTAAAGTTTCGCCCTGCGCCAGACAGCCTTTTAGTGCGGGAATTTCAGCAACGTAACCGCCTTCTTCGGCTGGATAAATGACGAACGGATATTTAACTTCTGTTTTCATAATCGGATTGTTCGAGTAACTCGATAACTCGTTTGATATAGACGGATTTTACCTGATTTTTATGAACCGGAATAACAAAAGTAATTTCATTTCTCTTAAAAACGTGATGACTTCCTGCTATTCTTTCAAGTGAAAATCCTTCTTGTTGCAAAAGATTTCGCACATCGGCAAACGTGGCGTTGTGCGGACTGTTTCGCAATTTGTCAAAAAGTTTTTCACGGCGACTCATTTGAAATTTATTATACTTGAATTTAAGCCCGCAGAAGCATTTTCAATTCTTCAATGCGCGATTCAGGATTGCCGAATTTTTCGCGGTAATCCTCAAAACTGAGATTGATAACTTCGTGCGCTTCTTCGCGTGAATAGATGTCCGTCACTTCGAGTTCACGCGGCGCGTCGTTCGGCAATTGTTTATAGCTTAAAAAATAATGTTCCAGCCGTTCGATAATGCCGCTCGGACAATCGCCGATTTCGTTGAAATGTCCGAAAGCCGCGTCGTTTTCCAACACGGCAATGATTTTATCGTCCGCTTCGCCGTGGTCGAGCAGACGCAAGCCGCCGATGGGTTTCGTGTTGGCGAAGAAGTTGCTGCTCATAATCGTTTTTTCCGTCAAGATACAAATATCGAGCGGGTCGCCGTCGCCGATAATGCCTTTGCGTCCGGTTTTCTGCATCGTAAATTCCGCGACTTTCGCGCCGCAGTAAGTTTGCGGCACGAAACCGTAAAGCGTCGGACAGAGCGACGAGTATTTGTGCGGGCGGTCGAGCCGCAGATGTCCCGAAGGTTTGTCCAATTCGTATTTTACGACATCACGCGGCACGATTTCGATGTAAGTATTGACGGTATGCGGCGCGTCTTCGCCCGCCGTTACGCCGTGCCACGGGTGCGATTGGAACATCAGGGATAAAAGCGTGGTTAAATCCGGTTTTTCCATAAACTTCTATTTCACATCAATCGCGCTGATAAATCAAAATCAATTTTATAAGCCTTTTGCTTGAGGCGCGGCAACTAATCTAATATCATCAGTTTAAGCGAAACGGTAAATCGTCCGCACAAAACCAGGGAAGGGAAATTTAATGAAGTTGAAATTATTGTTGACGTTAATTTTAATCGCCGCGCCGCTCAATCTTTGGGCGCAGAAAAACAAACTCATCGGCTACAAACACAAAGGCGTAATTTACGGCGCGGCTCTGCCGAACGGCGCGAAGGATTTGGGCGGCGGTTTGCTGGGCAGCGAAAGTTACGGCGTAACCAGATTTTCCAAAGGCAAAAATCTTATGCTGTGGCTCGAAAAAATCACCGCACGAGATAAAGACGGCGTTCCGAGTTGGGAAGTCAAAGACGTTCTGACTTTTGATAAATTGAAAAAGAATCAGGAATTTTTGCTTTCCTACACTTCCGGCTGTCTCCAAAACGGGAAGCCGAATCTCGACTTAATCGTGCTGGCGGAAACGGTTCCGAAATCGAAAAATTACAAAATCGTTCGCGCCTGGAAAGCCGATACGCGGCGCGAACGATTTGAAAAAACTTCAATCAAACGAATCAAATGCACCGTCGCCGAATCGTGAAATCTTTATGAGCAAAATTCTTTTCTACGGCTTGCCGAACTGCACGACTTGCCAGAAGGCTCTGCGCCGACTCGATTATCACCGCGTCGCCGACATCGAAAAACGCAATATCAAAGAAGAACCGCTGACCCGCGCCGAAATCGAAAAGCTGGCGAAAATGGCGGGCGGCATCGAAAACATTTTCTCGCGCCGTTCGACCAAATACCGCGAACTCGGACTGAAGGACAAAACGCTTTCCGAAACGGATATGTTAGATTTGATGGAAGGGGAATATACTTTTCTCAAACGCCCGATTTTGGTCGTCAATAACACCGTCATCGCCGGATTCTTCGAGAAGGAATACGATTCGTTCTTTAGAAACGCCGATGAAAGAAACGCTCAAACCCGGCGCAGATAAATCAAAGCGGTTTGTTTCGCTTTATGAAGTTTGGCAAACACATTTTCAATCGCTCAAAAATCTTCCGGTTAAGCGTTTTCTTGACGCGAAAATTGAATTAGGGTAACTTCAAAATCTGCCGCAATGCGTCGAATTTTTTTACAGAAAGCCAAATCACAAGTTGCCCGTGCCGATACGATACGAAATATCAACCGGCAGATCGTTCTCAACTATGTGCGCGACCGCGAACCGATTTCCCGCGCTCAGATCGCCCGCGAAACGGCACTTCAGCGTTCGACCGTTTCGTCAATCGTCAACTCTTTGGTCGAAGACGGCTTCGTCGAAGAAATCGGCGCGGGTGAATCTTCCGGCGGGCGCAAGCCGACGATGCTGCGTCTCAGAACCGACGAAGCCGTCGCCGTCGCCGTGGACATCACGCCGACGAACATCAACATCGCCACCGCCAATCTCGCGGGCGACGTAATCCTTTTGGAAACTTTCCCGACTTCGCCCGACCGCTCGAAAAATTTTCGCAAAATCGTCGAACATCTTTCCGACATAAAATCCAAAATCAGAACGCCCGACGTGCGAATCGGGGTCAGCATTCCGGGCGTGGTTGATGAATCATCCGGGACGGCAACTTACGTTCCGTTTTTTCATTGGAAAAACTGGCAGCTCAAAGAAGAATTAAAAGAAGCCGTCGGGCTGCCGGTCGTCATTGATAATGATGCCAACGCCGTCGCGCTCGCCGATTTGTGGTTCGGAATGCCGGAAGTTCACAACATCAAAAATTTCGCCAGCCTTTTAGTCGCTGAAGGAATCGGCACGGGAATCATTTTCGACGGGCAGATTTATCGCGGCAACAAAGGCGCGGCGGGCGAATTCGGACATATGATTCTCGGCGGCGCAATCAACGAAAAAAATACGGCGGTCTGCTCGTGCGGAAATACGCACTGCTGGGAATCGTTCGCTTCAAACCGCGCGACCGTCCGAAGATTTGCCGCGCTGACCGGGAAGGACGAAAAGGAAACGGACATCAACCGAATTTTCAAACTCGCCGAGCAAGGGCATCGGGACGCACTGCAAGTCGTCAACGAAACGGCGCGTTATCTGGCTCTCGGAATCGTTAATTTATTGGTCGGTCTCAGCCCGGAAGCCGTCGTCGTCAGCGGGAAAATCACGCGCATCTGGTCGCTGATCGAGGAGAAAATAATCAACACGATTGAAGAAAATATCAAGCAGGAACTGCCTTCGACTTTGGTAACGGCTTCGACACTTGGGGACGCACCGACTTTGAAAGGGGCGATTTGTTTGAGTTTAATCAACAAATTTGCTTCCCGTAGCTAGCCAAACGAACGAATGAGTGTTAAATTAACATTCGTTTAATCAGTGCAGCTAAAACTTTGTTTGTAGCTACAACAAACATTTGACGGTGAACGATTCGATCCCGAAAAGTTCTTCTCTGTATTCAGCGAAAACCAAACGATTTTACCGAGCCAAAATAAATTCAGCTTTGCGCGGTCAAATTATTGACAATGATATTACAAATGTATTAAAACTTTGTTTAGTTTCCCAACAAATCAGATTTTTTGAAAGACGCGGCATAAACTATCAATTTGACGGAGTTCTTTCATTCCCTTGGCACACAAAGTTCTAAAATACGTTTGATTTATAAATGACTTGAGTAATGCTGACCGCCGAAAACTTTCGAGTTTCAGCAAACTGCAAAAATAAATTTTATTCAATTTTAAGGAGAGTTTTATGACTATGGTCGAAATGGGAAAAAGCTGGGCGCGGAGTTTATCGCACGGCGGCGCAGTCCTTTTAATTTTGACTTTCTTGACGGCGGCGGCTTTTGCCCAGAGCAACAGCGGCAGCATCATCGGCACGGTTTCCGATCCTGCCGGAGCAGTAATCGGCGGCGCGAAAGTCACCATTACCAATAACGCCACCAAGGAAGTAAAAGAAGTTACCGCCAGCGAAGGCGGTGAATTTACCGTTACCAATCTCGAACCGGGAGTTTATTCGGTGCAGGTTGAATCGGCGGGATTTAAAACCCTTTTGTATTCGACCGTAACGGTCGAAACGAACGCCCGCGTGCCGGTTGACGCGACGTTCACCGAAGTTTCGGGAACGGGCGACAACGTGGTAACGATCACGGATGAAAGCGCGCCGCTCGTGGAATCTGAGACGAGTTCACGCGGCGATGTCATCACGGGCAGACAAGTTACCGATTTGCCAATCGGACAACGCAACTTTACGGTTCTCGCCGCGCTTTCGCCCGGAGTTAATCGTCCGGCGGCAGCTTCATTCGGTTTGTTCGGCGGCGGTAATGAAGCCAATGCACCGAACTTTCCCAACGCGGAAACCGCCCGTTTTCGTGAATCCGGCGGCTCGGCGATTTCGTCGAACGGAGCGCGTGTAACGCAAAACGAATTTTTGCTCGACGGCGTTGACAACAACGAATCGCAGTTTAGACAGATCGCCGTTTTTCCGAACCCGGACGCAATTTCCGAATTCAGAATCGAAACCAGTGTTCCCCGCGCCGAACTCGGCAGAGCGGGCGGCGCAATCATTTCGACTACTTTGAAATCGGGCGGCAACCGTTTTCACGGTTCGGCTTTCGAGTTTTATCAAGGTCGGTTTGCGAGCGCAGCAGCGGCGCAATATGACGACAACAACAACCGTCCCAACGCGCAGGGCGTGAGACCGCGCATAATCCCGAATTACGTCAGCCATAACTACGGCGGAACTATCGGCGGACCGATTTATTTTCTCGGTTTCGGCGAAGGCACACCGCAGCTTTATGACGGACGCGACCGTACCTTCTTTTTCTTTGATTATGCGGCGCAGCGCGGTTTTATTCCGGCGACCGAAGGCGACGGAAACTTTACCAACCGAATTCCGGTTCCGACTGCCAGAATGAGACTCGGCGATTTCAGCCAACTGCTCAGACCGGGAACCTCGCAGGTTTATCAGTTGGCAGGCGGCGGCACGGTAACAGCACCTATCGGAACGATTTTCGCTCCGAACGGAACACCCATTCCGGGCAATGATTTGAGAAATTGTGCGAGTTGCGGCGCGTTTTCAAATTTCGCGCGTAACTATCTGAACGCTTTTCCGCTGCCGACCAGCGATGTCGCCGGTGAAAACTACAACGTCGGTCGCGTCGTTCGTCCGACGCAGGACGTTTACGGCATCAGACTCGACCATAAAGTTTTTGAAGGCAACAATTTGTTCGGTCGTTACAGCCGCGTCAGACAGGTTAGAAATGTTGATAACTTCTTTCCGTTAGGTTCTTCGCCGAACGGCAATGACCTTCCGGCGGGACCGTCTGCCGGAGACATTTTGGGAAATACGCGAGCCGCCGTCATCGGCGATTCGCAAACCTTCGGAACAAATATTATCAATGATATTCGTTTCGGCTACACGCAGGTCAGAATCGGTATTCTGAACACCGGCGTTTTCGGAACAGGCGGATTTAATCCGAACGTAACGGCTAATTTAGGCGCACCTAATATCAACCGCGATGCCAATTCTTCCGGCATCGTTCTGGTCGGCATCGTTGATACGATTGGCGGCGGCGACCGCGCTTCGGAGTTTACCGGAGACGGCGGACCGTTTCTGTTCAAATCGAACAATTTCAACCTGGCTGATTCGGTAACGGTCGTCAGCGGCAATCACGTTTATAAAGCCGGTGTTGATTATCGGGTTCGTCAGAACAGCAACATTGACGGCGGTCGCAACGGCGCGATCAAAGGAAACTATCAGTACGGAACAACCAACAGCGGTTTCGTTTCAGGAAACTACAACGGCATCGGAGCGAATGATACCGGCTCGGCTTTAGCCAACTTCCTGCTCGGTTATCAGCCGGGATTTTACACACGCGGAACGCCCGGAACGGACGCTCTGTTGTCGAGTAAAGAAGCGGCTTTCTACGTTCAGGACGACTGGAAAGCGTCGCAGGATTTAACGCTCAATCTCGGCTTGAGATACGATTTGTTCACCTCGCCGACCGAGCGTTTTGACCGTATCTCGAACTTCGATCCGGCAACCGGCAAAATCTTTACCGCCGGTGATAGTGCGCCGAACGGACGCGCTCTGGTCAAAAACGACAAAAACAATTTCGGACCGCGTATCGGTTTCGCGTACAGCGGATTCGGTGAGAAAAAAGCACTGGTCGTGCGCGGTGGTTACGGCATCGTCTATTCGGTTGACGCGAACGACAGTTCTAACCTGAACACCAATCCGGGCAACGGCGGCGGCAGTTACAGTTGTAACCCGATCACCAATCCGGCGGGCTGTAATTCTGTTCCGGGACTGACGGGCAGATACTTGTTTGATCGCGGCGTGCCGCTTCCGAACGAATCGTTTGTCGCTCGCGGTTCGAGCTTTACCTCGCCGACCGACCGAACGATTCTGTATGTCAATCCGAATCGAAAAGACGGACTGTTTCATCAATATAATTTGACGCTGCAATACGGTTTCTGGAAAAACTGGTTAGCCGAAGCCGCCTTTGTCGGCGCGACGGGACGCAACCTGCAAATCGTCCGCAACATCGGCAGCGGCAACGATGCCGGTGCGCCGGGAACCAGACAGGTAACGAATATCGGCAACGTGATCGAAACGAACTATCTCGGAAAATTCGACTACGCCGCTTTGCAGAGCAAACTCGAAAGACGGTTTTCGGATGGTTTTTCATTGCTGACGACTTACACCTGGTCGCACGCGCTCGACAACACGCCGGGTGGATTCTGTCTGAACGGTGCGGGACAGAGAAACTGCGGACCGGATAATCCGTTGGACATTGACAACGATTACGCCAGTTCCGATACCGACGTTCGTCATCGAATGAACATCGCGGCGGTTTATGATCTGCCGGTCGGTCGCAATCGCCGGTATTTCAAAGAAATTCCGACGGCTCTCGAATATCTGGTCGGCGGCTGGCAGTTCAATACAATCGTCAATCTGCAAAGCGGTCCGGTTTATGATGTAACTTCCAACGGGGCGCGGGTCAATATCGTCGGCGACCCGACACCGACGGCACAGCAGCGTGCTGAAGGCAGACAGTTAAACATCAACGCCTTCAGACAGCCTTCGCAAAGAGTGTTTGTGAACGATCCGAACAGTCCGCTTTACGGGACTTTGGGACGCAACGCTTTTAGAGGAAGATTCTTGAGATATTGGGACGCTTCGCTCTTCAAAACAGTGCCGTTGCGGTTTATAGACGATACGGCTAAATTTGAAATCCGCATTTCCGCCTTTAACGTCCTGAACAATGTTAATCGCGGCAGACCGAACGCTGATCTTAACAATCCTGATAATTTCGGCAAGGATTTCGGCGAACAGAGACGCAGACAGCTTGAATTTGGCGGCAGACTCGTTTTCTAAAACTAAATTCAAAAGTGTTTGAGAGAATTGAGTGACGGGCTTTGCTGTTCGTCACTCAATTCTTTATTAACCGGCGGAATTTCGGATAAACTCAAGTTGAATGAAATTTAATTTACGAACAAGCATTAACCGTTCGCTGCCGAAAAAAACGATTGCCTTTTGTCTGGCAATGTTCGCGGTCGCATTGTTGAACGCGCCGGAAGTTTTCGGACAAACTTCACGGCGTCAAACTGTTCAGCAAAAAGAAAATCCCGCGCTCGCCGAAGCCGTCCGGCTTCTGCAAAATAACCAACCTGACGAAGCGGAAAAACTCCTCAGAAATGTTCTCAGTACCGCGCCGAAAAACGTCGAAGCGAAAACATTGCTCGGTGTGATTTTAGATCAAAAGGGCGATGCCGCCGCCGCCGAAAAAGAATATCTCGCCGTCCTTAAAATCAACCCGCGAGCCGTTCCCGCGATGGCGAATCTCGGCATTCTGCTGGCGAAAACCAACCGGCAGGACGAAGCCGTAAAAACCCTTAACCGCGTTCTGACAATCCAACCCGACCACCAACAGGCGGCATATAATTTAGCCGTCATTTATTCGTCGCAGAACGATTATAAAAAAGCCCTGCCGCTGCTCGAAAAACTTCTCGGCATTACACCAACCGACAAAACTCCGAAAACAAAAGACGTTTCGCTGCTGCTGACCTTGGCAAAGGCTTATGCGGCGGCTGAAAAAAATAAGGATTTGGACAGTCTCGCGGCGTATATCGAAAACGTCGAAGGCGCAGACGCTCGCGTTTGGTTCACGCTCGGTTTGATAATGGCGCAGGCGAGCCGCTACGACTCAGCCGCTCAGTTGTTTGAAAAGGTCAACACGGAACGCCCGAACCGATTCGACGTGCTTTATAATCTCGGCATCGCTTACTACAACGCCGGAAAATTCGACGCGGCGCAGACGACTTTTCTCAAAGCCCTCGATGTCGAACGTAATTCGCCGGAACTCTTTTATCGTCTCGGTCTGACGGCTTCCGCCCGAAAAGATTCGGACGCGGCGGTTTCCTACTGGCTGAAGGCTCTCGAATTAAAAGAAACTTACGCCGAAGTAAATTTCCTGATCGGCGAAGAACTGCTCAAAAACAAAAAAACTTCCGGCGCAGTCGAATTCTATGAAAAGGCGGCGGCACAGGAAGCGGCGAACGAACTTTACAAAATGCGGCTCGGCATCGCCTATTTCCGCGTGCAAAGATACAATCAGGCGAACGTGATTTTCAGAAATCTGGTCGCAAAATATCCCGAAAATTTTAATCTGAATTATTTAAGAGGCTATACGGCGCGCGCCGAAGGACTTTACGACGAAGCTCTCGCCGCGTTTGAAAAAGCATTGCTGATTTCCCCGAACAACCCGGAAGTTTTATCCAACATCGGTTTTATTGCCAACGAGCGCGGCGATCTGATTAAAGCCGAAAAAACTCTGCGCGAAGTTTTGATTCTTGACCGGAAAAACTTTTCGGCGCGTTACGATTTGGGGCGGCTTTTAATCAAGCAGAAAAAATTCGCCGAAGCCGCGCCGGTTCTCGAAGCCGGAGCCGCGTTAAATAAAAACGATCCGGGCATTCGCTATCAACTTTTCATCGCGTATTCGAGATTGAAACAAAAAGACAAAGCCGATGCCGCTTTAGCGGAATTTAAACGCCTGGAAAAACTGTCCGACAAACCGAGCAATCCGGCAACCGCCGCCGAACAGTTGCCGGAACTGCCGGCTTCGGTGGGAAATTCCAAGCCGTAAATTAACAGAATGAAAAAGACTTTTCGGATAATCAGCATTTTTCTGGCAATCATCTGCTTCGGTTTTGCCGCTGCCGCACAGTCGCCGGTAATCGAAAAAGTCGAGCCGCCGAATTGGTGGGCGAATCATTCGATCAACCCGGTACGATTGTTGGTGCGCGGAACTAATCTGAATAACGCCAAAGTCGTTTCGCCGGTTAAATCGCTGAAAGTTTCAAATGTTCGCGTCAATTCGCGGGGCGATTATTTGTTTTTCGATGTGGCGATTGCGCGAGATGCAAAAGTCGGAAAATATAATTTCGAGGTTTCAACTGCCAGCGGTAAAACGAGCGTTCCGTTTGAAATTTCCGCGCCGCTTGATGCGAAAACGAATTTTCAGGGAATTACGAACGATGACGTAATTTATTTGATAATGCCCGACCGATTTGCCGACGGCGACGCAGCGAATAATAAAGACGTTGACCGCCAAAATCCGAGAGCGTGGCACGGCGGCGATTTCAAAGGAATCACATCGAAAATTCCGTATTTCAAAGAGTTAGGCGTAACGGCGATTTGGCTCACGCCGTGGTATGACAATTCAGACGACATCACGACCTGCGACAAACCTTGGTGTCCGATGACGAGTTATCACGGTTACGGAGCGATTGATTATTACGGCGTGGAAAATCATTTCGGCACGTTTGCCGATTTGCGCGAACTGATAAATGAATGTCATCGCAACGGCATCAAAGTCATTCAGGATCAGGTGGCGAACCACGTCGGTTTCAAGCATCCGTGGATGAAAAATCCGCCGCTGGAAAACTGGTTTCCGCCTTTTACACAGGAAAAATTTAACAATTCCGTGCTTTTAAGTCCGAACGGTTCGCAAGCCGAACGCGATAATCTGCTGCACGGCTGGTTCGATTTTTCGCTGCCGGATATGAATCAGGACGAGCCGGAAGTCGCCCGATACGAGATTCAAAACGCGCTCTGGTGGATTGCGGCGACGGGCATTGACGGCATTCGGCAGGACACGATTCAGTATATGCCGCGCCCGTTTATCCGCGATTGGTCGAGCGCGATTTTGAAACAATACCCACGCTTTTATATGGTCGGCGAAGTTATGGAACGCGACTCGGCGCACACGGCTTTTTTTCAGGGCGGCAAAACGGGCTGGGACAATATTGACACAAAACTGCCGAGCGTTTTCGACTTCAAACTCTGGGAAACGTCAAACGAAGTTTTCACCGGCAAAAAACCGTTGCGGGCGTTGCGCGACGTTTTGAAATACGACGGACTTTACGGAAACGTCAATAATATAACGACGCTTTCGAGCAATCACGACACGAAACGCTTTATGAGTCTGGACGGCGCAACCGTCGAAGGCGCGATGCTGCATCTGGCGTTTATGCTTTCGACGCGCGGCATTCCGCAAATTTATTACGGCGAAGAAATGGGTTTTACAGGCGGCGACGACCCGTTCAACCGCGCCGATTTTCCGGGCGGCTGGCAGGGCGATAAAGTTAATAAATTTACGAAAGCAGGCAGAACGGCGGACGAACAGAAAATGTTTGAATGGACGCGAAATGGGATACGGTCAAGAAAGAATGAATTAGCGTTGATAAATGGAAGAACAGTAGATTTATTTTACGATGATGATGTTTACGCATTTGCACGAATTGCAATAGGATCAAGCAGTAAAAATGTCATCGCTGAAACTAATGAGGCAATCATATTGGTTTTTAATCGCAGTGCAAACACAAAGTCGGTTTCGCTTGATTTATCAAGTTTGGATAAAAACGAAAAGTCTTTAATAGTCTGTTCTAATGAACAAAAACCAGTGTTTAGAGATGGCACAGCGGACTTAAAAGTTAGCGGCAAGTCGGTGTTAGTTTGTCGAGCGTTATAATTTTTCCTTCGACATCTTTATAGTCAAATTACGGCATCGTGAAGCGAAGATATATAAGTTTACCAAAAATAGTTTCAAGCGTTCTGAGTCCCGCCTTTAGGCGGCTGTTCCCGGCGTTTAGCCGCCTAAAGGCGGGACTCAGAACATCAAACTGTTGAACTAGAAAAATGTTGAAATTAACATTTCTATTTTTGTTTTTAATGTCTTGCCTGAATGTTTTCGGTCAAGTCAATGTTTCAAGCGGAACAATTAAACGACTCGAAAAATTCGCGTCGAAATATGTTGACGTGCGGAATGTTGATGTCTGGCTGCCCGACGGTTACAGCGCGAAAAAGAAATACGCCGTTTTGTATATGCACGACGGGCAGATGCTGTTTGACGCGACAATGACCTGGAATAAGCAGGAATGGCGAGTTGATGAAACCGTCGGCAGGCTGATTAAAGAAGGAAAAATTAGAGACACCATCGTCGTCGGCATCTGGAACAACGGCGAATTTCGGCATTCGGAGTATTTTCCGCAAAAGACTTTGGCGGATATTCCGGCTGAGACACGCGAATTTATCATCAGCAAACAGTTAAAAGACAAGCCGCGAGCCGATGATTATTTGAAGTTTCTGGTTGAAGAATTGAAACCGTATATTGACAAGAATTTCTCGACCAAAAAAGACCGCGACAATACTTTCGTTTTGGGTTCGAGTATGGGCGGGCTGATTTCGATTTACGCGCTGTGCGAATACCCGAACGTCTTCGGCGGCGCGGCGGGAATGTCAACGCATCTGCCGCTGATTTTGGCGGAAAATATTGATGAGAAAAACGACGTGATCGCCGCTTCGTTTCGCAGTTATCTGGAAAAGAATTTGCCGAAAGCTGATAAGCGAAAGATTTATTTCGATTACGGCGACCAAACTTTAGACGCGCTTTATCCGCCGCTGCAAAAAAAAGTTGACGACATAATGCGGGCAAAAGGCTGGACGGCGAAAAGTTGGATGACCAGATATTTTGCGGGCGAAAGTCATTCCGAAACGTCTTGGGCGAAGCGGCTGGATATTCCGCTCGAATTTTTGCTAAAGAAATAAAACTGATTAAATAAATTATGGATTTTCCGAGAGCGAGCGGCGTGTTGCTGCATCCGACATCACTACCTTCAAATTACGGCATCGGCGATTTGGGCGCGAATGCTTATAAATTCGTTGATTTTCTTGAACGGGCGAAACAAACTTACTGGCAGGTTTTGCCGCTCGGTCCGACGGGTTACGGCGACTCGCCTTATCAGTGTTTTTCGGCGTTTGCCGGAAATGCGAATATGATCGCGCCGGAATTGCTGGTTGATGAAGGTTTTTTGACTTACGACGAGATCAATCAGAAGCCGGATTTTCCAGTCGGCAAAGTTGATTTCGGGAAACTTTACGATTGGAAAAATTGGATTCTCGGTTTGGCTTACGAACGCTTTCGGCAGACGACGAGCGTTGATTTACGCGGAAAATTCGAGACGTTTTGCCAGCACGAATCATCTTGGCTCGACGATTACGCGCTGTTTCGCGCCGTCAAAAAATCGCAGGATCAAAAATTGTGGCTCGAATGGGACGAGTCTTTAAGATTGCGTGACGAAAACGCTTTGAACGCAGCGCGTGAAAATCTGCGCGAAGACATTCAATCGCAGAAATTTCAACAGTGGCTTTTCTTTCGTCAATGGTCTGATTTGAAAAATTACGCCAACGAGCGCGACATTAAAATCGTCGGCGACGTGCCGATTTTTATTTCGCTTGATTCGTCTGACGTTTGGTGCAATCCGTCGCAATTCAAGCTCGATGAACAGAATCGTCCGCGCGTCGTCGCCGCGTCCCTTGAAACGGTACGAACCCGTCAGCCGC
>CAXTKJ010000090.1:0-15369 GCA_964244835.1 uncultured Pyrinomonadaceae bacterium | reverse complement strand
AAAAATGCCGTCTGGCAATCTTTGAGCGAAGCGGAAAAAAAAGAATGGAACGCGCTGCTCGACCCGTCCAGATTTTACGATGCGAAAAAACGGCAGGTGATTAATCTGCCCGAAAATTATCTCGGCGTGGCGGCGCGGGTGGCGGCGATGAGCTGGCAGATGGGCGTTTTGAAAAATCGCGCCTTGCTTGATTCGGTCGTCGAACGCGCCGCCGAACAATTTACGAAAGGCGCGATTTATTCGGACGATAATCCGCCGACCGGACGCTACGACCGTTATTCAAACGAATACGCCCGTTTTTGCTGGGACGCGGCGGAAATCGCCGGACGAAAAGATGTTTTAGAAAAGCTGAAACCTTCGATCAAAGAGCAAATGAAACTTTGGTGGGATTTAGTTTCGCCCGAAGGTTACGGCTACAACTGGGGCAGAAGTCAGGGATTGGTCAGTTATTTGGACACGCTCGAAATCGCCGCTTTTTTGGGACAGCACGCGGAATTTCGTCCCGCGCCGCTCGCCGATATTGCGAGCCTTTATAATCAGGCGTGGCGTTGGGTTCGCGCCGATTACAGCGGCGAAACGCATCTTTTTACGGTTTTCAAATTCGGGCGCGGCAATTATAATTACATCAATCCGAAACGCGAATGGCAGCAGGCGGGAACGTCTTTCGGGAAAATTATTCTCGCCAATGACAATTTTATAAAGGTTTTGGAAAAGGAAAACGTCAAAGAGTTTCCCGCCACGCCGTCTTTAAAAAACGTCGCCCGCTTTGAATTTTTCGAGAAAAAAACTGACCGTCAGTTCGGCGTATGGCTCGTGCGGCAGGGAAAATTTCAGTTCGCGCTCCCAATCACGACGGGAACGAAACCGGCGATTGCCGATTATCTGCCCGCGCCGTTCGGACTTTCGGGATTTTCCGCGCCAGTCGAAGAAGTCTATCCGTCGCTCGTGCCTTTTTTAGAATTGGCGGACGGAAAAACTTATGCGGCGAGCGAAGGCGCAGACGAAATTACTCCGGGCGCGGACGGCAAATCTCTAAAAATAATCTGGCGCAAATGGGCGCAGATCGGCAGTAAATCCGGCGAAACTTACGCGAACAATTTGACGAGCGAAGTTGAATTCAAGTTTGATAATAACAAATTGATTCGCCGCGAAACATTAATTGCAGATGCCGATGTTACGATCAAAAACTGGCGCGTCGCTATTCCGACGACCGCCGATAAAACGCGGTTCGAGATGGTAAATAATCAACGGATTGATTATTTTACGGGACGCGAAGGGACGCTCGCCGTGTCGGTCAAATCCGACTGGAAAATGAATTTATCAATTCTGGCAACGGGCGATTCGCGGCTCGGCAAAGGCGTTCTGGGTGCGATTCCGCTGCATTTGATTTATGAAGCGAAGGATTTGCAGTTGAAAAAAAATCAAAAGATGAGTTGGGATTTGACGCTGGAATTATTAAATTAAAATGGCGTGGTAAAATGCTGAAAACAAGAAATTGATTTTTAAATCGAAAGAAAATTTATGATTGCCGAAACAACGCAGATTGAAGCCTTAATTACTGATTGGAGCAAAATTCCGGTCGTGCAAACCGCGCCCGGAATCGAGCGGCAGATGGTCGTCGGGCAAAACGTGATGATGTGCCGTTTTCGTTTCGCGCCTTTCGTCGTAACCGCCGAACACAGTCATCCGCACGAACAGATGACTCTGGTCGTGCAGGGCAGAGTGAAATTTACGATCAGCGGTGAAGAACATATTCTAAAGGCGGGCGACGTGCTGCATTTTCCGCCGCACAACCGGCACGGCGCGACGATGCTCGACGAAGAAGTTATTCTCATAGACATCTTTTCACCGATTCGGGAGGACTTTCTAAAGTAAAAAATCAATGAATATAATCGAAAAATTCAAATTAGACGGCAAAGTCGCGCTCGTCACGGGCGCGTCGGTCGGACTCGGACAGGCGATGGCGCAGGCGTTAGCCGAAGCGGGCGCAGATGTCGCGGCGCATTGTCATTTTGACGGCGAAGCCGCTGAAACCTGCACTTCGATTGAAAAAATCGGGCGCAAATCGAAATCGTTTGCCGGCGATATGTCGGACAAAGACGTGCCGAAAAAATTAGTCGAAGAAGTGGTCAGCGAATTCGGCAGAATTGATATTTTAATCAACAACGCCGGAATGATTCGCCGCACACCGGCGGTTGATTTTTCCGAAGAAGATTGGATGACCGTTTTGGAAGTAAATCTGTCGAGCGTGTTTCGTCTGTCACAAGCCGCCGGAAAAATAATGATCGAAAACGGCGGCGGAAAAATCGTCAACGTCGCGTCGCTGCTCTCGTTTCAGGGCGGCATCACCGTTCCGGCTTACACCGCTTCCAAGTCGGGCGTGGCGGGTTTGACCAAAGCGTTGGCGAACGAATGGGCGAAACATAACGTCAACGTCAACGCCATCGCGCCGGGTTATATGGCAACCAATAATACGACTGCGCTTCGGGCGGACGAGAACAGGAATCGTCAAATTCTCGAAAGAATTCCGGCAGGACGCTGGGGAAACGCCGATGATTTGGCAGGCGCGGCGGTTTTTTTAAGCTCGGCGGCGAGCGATTATTTGCAGGGACATATTTTGGTTGTGGACGGCGGTTGGATGGCTCGTTAAAAATCGTCGAAATCAATCTTCGTGCGGCGCGACCAGATACAAATCGCGTCCGGCGCGTTCGACGATTAAAGTGTCGGCATCGTTTTCGTAATCGGCGCGGTTGAAAGTTCGATAATCCATAAAGTCGAGATTGACGCGGCGGCACGTTTCCGCGTCAATCTGCGAAGCCAAAGTGATTTTGAAACGCTTTTGAATTTGCCCGTTTTCGTCCGTGCGTCCGGCGTAAGCGACGTGCGCGAGATGTGCGGCGACGCATAAATTTTGCTGTAATTCGCCCGAACGGGCGACGAGTTCTTTGATAATTTCAAGCGGCGCGTAACCGCCGAATCGTTCGATAAATTCGCCGTGCGTTTCGGAAATGCAAATCAAATGCGGCGCGTAAATTAGAAGTTCGCCGCCTTCTTCGATAATGCCGCCGAGCCGGTAACTTGCCTTGCCGCCGAGCCAGAGTTCTTCGTAATGTTCGTCAAGCAAAGCGACGACGCGATCATATTTTCTGCCCGTATATTTGATATGAATTTTTCGGGAAACTTCCGCCGCTTTTCTGAGCGCGAGCCGAAAATCTCCGGCGAAAAGCGCGTAAGTTCGCAGACGATTTTCCGTCGTTCGGGAAACGACCGATGTGAATGAAATCACTTCGGCGGTAACGAAATCGGCGGCAGCTTCGATTAAATGGCGCGTCGGCGTTTCGACGCGACCGATGATTTTTTCGATGGTTGCGAGCGCGGCGAGCCAGTGCGTCGCGTGCGTTAATTCCGCGCCCGCCACTCCGGGGAAAAAGTATTTCGCGCCGCCCGCAAAACCGGCGACTTCGTGCGGTACGGTCGCCCCGAAAATTAGAACGACATCGTAATTTCCCGGCGCGAGCAGTTTGTTAATTGAAAGTTTAATCGGTTCGGTAAAAAGATTTACCGTCAGTTCGCGGACTTTTTCCGACGATAGTTCGCCGATAGTCGTCAGCTTTTCGGGATCGCTCCAGTCGTGGTCGAAGACGTTTTGCAAATTCGGAATGTCCGAAAAACTTTTCGCGCCGATTTTTGAAAGTTTTTCCGCTTCCGACATCGGCGAATGCGTTCCTTGAGCGACGAGCGCGTCGAATTTTGAAATGTTTTTAGCGGCTAAAATTTGCGCGGCAATCGGAAAAAGTTCGGGCGTGTTGTCATCGCGGGTTTTGTCGGAAATTATCGCCAAAACTTTCGCGTTCGGCGGGATTTTTGACAAGGCTTTTTCGATGATCGGGCGAAAATCGGCGGCGGTTAAATCGGCTTCCGGCGCACCTGTTCCGGTGATAGAGATTTCAGATTTATTCATCGCTTTTATTTAATTTAAGCGACGGTGGAATGTCAATTATCATTTGCCGGTAAATAAAAAATACTTAATTTGATTGATATGAATCAAGAGTAGAAAATCAAAATGTTAAATCTTCTCCCGGTCTTACTTTGCGTCTTTGCGCCTTGGCGGGAAACCGCTTTTGTTTTTCCCGCCAAGGCGCAAAGACGCAAAGTAAAAGAGTTAAGCAACTGCAAAATTTTTACTCTTGATTCACATTTAATTTGATTGATCAAAATTCTACGAAGAAAACTAAAATAATATGTATCAAAAAACTTTCTACGCAACACATCCCGAATCAATTTACGGCGCGACGAATGACGATCTGCGCGAACTTTATCTGGTGAATGAAATATTTGCCGAGAACGAAGTGCGGCTGAATTATTCGCATTTCGACCGCATCGTTGTCGGCGGCGCGCTTCCCGTGAGCGAAAAATTATCTTTGCCGACGCACACCGAACCCGAATCCGCAAAGGGCAAACCGTTTCTCGACCGCCGCGAAATGGGCGCGGTCAACATCGGCGAAGGTCGCGGAAAAATTACCGTTGACGGCGAGACTTACGAACTCGGCAAAAAGGACTGTCTGTACATCGCCAAAGAAAGCGCGGACGTTTCGTTTGAATCGGTTGACGCGGCAAATCCGGCGAAGTTTTATCTGCTTTCGACACCCGCGCACAAGCGTTTCGAGACGAAACTTTTGACCGCCGAAGATGCCAACAAACTGCAGCTCGGTTCAGTCGAAACAGCAAACGTGCGGACGGTTTATCAACTGATTATTCCCGGCATCTGCGAGTCGTCGCAGCTCGTGATGGGTTTGACTTCGCTCGAATCCGGCAGCGTCTGGAACACTTGCCCGCCGCACATTCACGAACGGCGTTCGGAAGTTTATCTGTATTTCGATCTCGATGAAAAAGCCAGAATTATGCACTTTATGGGACAGCCGACCGACACGCGGACGATGGCGATGGCGAATGAAGAAGTCGTGCTGTCGCCGCCGTGGTCAATCCATATGGGCGTGGGAACGTCGAATTACAGCTTCGTCTGGGCGATGGGCGGCGAAAATCTCGATTATACGGATATGAATGTTTTGGATATTTGCCAGTTGAAATAGTTATTGGGAAAAATTTTGAAACCACAGATAAACACAGATTAAAAACAAATCGGACAAATCTTTTTTATCAGTGTGCATCTGTGAAAATCTGTGGTTACATTTTCTTAAAATCATAAAATGAAAACATTCTTTTGGCTAAACTTGACGATTCTTTTTAACTGTTTCGCTTTTAATCTCGCGGCACAGGAAACGAGCGTTTTCCCGAAGAAAAACATTTATTTCGACGGTTGGACGGACTTTAATAAAAATGGCGTAAAGGATGTTTACGAAGATTCCACCGCTGATATCAACGCTCGCATCGAAAATCTGCTGGCGCAGATGACGCTCGAAGAGAAGACCAATCAAACGGCGACGCTTTACGGTTACAATCGCGTTTTAAAAGATGCGTTACCGACCGCCGATTGGAAAAATGCTATTTGGAAGGACGGGATCGCCAATATTGACGAACAGAACAACGGTTGGGACGGCAAAAATCCTGACAATATTTACGCTGTTGATATAAAAAAGCACGTTTGGGCGATGAACGAAGTTCAGCGTTTTTTCGTCGAAGAAACTCGTCTGGGAATTCCTGCTGATTTTACCAATGAAGGCATTCGCGGCGTGGCGTTCACGAACGCGACGAGCTTTCCTTCGCAACTTGCGCTCGC
Source organism: uncultured Pyrinomonadaceae bacterium (assembly GCA_964244835.1). Lineage (GTDB taxonomy): Bacteria > Acidobacteriota > Blastocatellia > Pyrinomonadales > Pyrinomonadaceae. The sequence goes on along the minus strand of CAXTKJ010000090.1, from coordinate 9,632 downwards.
CAACACCTGGAACAAAAATCTCGTCCGCGAAATCGGGCGTATTACCGGAATCGAAGCTCGCGCTCTCGGTTTTACCAATATTTACGCGCCGATTATGGATATGGGACGCGACCAGCGTTGGGGACGTTACGAAGATACTTACGGCGAAGAACCATATCTTGCCGGAACGCTCGGCGTGGAAATGGTCAGAGGTTTGCAGGAAAATTACAACGTCGCCGCGACCGCCAAACATTTCGCCGTTCACGGTGTCAACAAAGGCGCACGCGAAGGCGATGCCCGCGTTGATCCGCAGATTTCGCCGCGTGAAGCCGAATATATTTTCAATAAACCGTTCGGCAAAGTCATCAGGGAAGGCGGACTTTTGGGCGTGATGGCTTCGTATAACGATTACGACGGCGTTCCCGTTATCAGCAGTCAATACTGGCTGATCGAGCGTCTGCGAAACGAATATAATTTCAAAGGCTACGTCGTTTCCGACAGCGGCGCGGTCGAAGATTTGAACGTCAAGCACGGAACGGCGGCGGATGCAAAAGATGCCGTGCGCCAATCAATCAATGGCGGCTTGAACGTCAAAACGAATTTTAATCCGCCCGAAACTTTTATCCTGCCGCTGCGCGAACTCGTGAAAGAAGGCAAAGTTTCGATGCAGACTTTAGACGACCGCGTGAGCGACGTGCTGCGCGTCAAATTTCTCGTCGGACTTTTTGATAAACCTTATATTAAGGATGCGCTTGAGACGGAAAAAATCGTTAATTCCGCCGAACATCAAAAAATCGCTTTGCAGGCGGCGCACGAATCAATCGTGCTGCTCAAAAACGATAAAAACATTCTGCCGTTAAGTGAAAATCTCAAATCAATCGCCGTCATCGGACCGAACGCCGACAACCAATCGAATCTGACTTATCGTTACGGCGTGTCGCGCATCAACAACGGCGAAACGGCTTTGCAGGGCATTAAAAACAAACTCGGAAACGCGGTTCAAATCAATTACGCGAAAGGCTGCAATGTAACGAGTGCGAACTGGGCGCAGGAAGAAATTCTGCCGACACCTTTGACGACGGAAGAAAAAATCGAAATTGAAAAAGCCGTCGAAGCCGCCAAAAAATCCGATGTCGCCGTCGTCTTTCTCGGCGATCAGACCGACGCTTTTCAACGTCCCGAACCGCTGACCGTCGGCGAAAGCGCGTCGCGCACGAGTCTCGACTTGCCCGGTCGCCAACTCGATTTGCTAAAAGCAGTTTACGCCGTCGGCAAACCCGTCGTTCTCGTTCTCATCAACGGTCGTCCGATGAGCATTAACTGGGCGGACAAAAATATTTCCGGCATTCTGGAAACGTGGTTTCCCGGCGGACACGGCGGCGCGGCAATCGCGGACGTACTTTTCGGCGATTATAATCCAAGCGGTAAACTGACCTGCACTTTTCCGAAATCCGCCGGACAAATTCCGTTTAATTTTCCGTCAAAACCGAACGCGCAATGGGAAAAGGAAAAATCCCGCGTCAACGGTGCGCTTTACTATTTCGGACACGGTTTGAGTTACACGACTTTTCAATATTCAAATTTAAAAATCACGCCCGACCGACAAACGCCGAACGGAAACATTACCGTCAGTTTCGATTTGAAAAACACGGGCGCACGCGAAGGCACGGAAATAGTTCAGCTTTACACACGCGATGTCGTGTCAAGCGTGATTACTTACGAGAAAAACCTACGCGGTTTCGAGCGCGTCAATCTCGAACCTAACGAATCGAAAACCGTAACTTTCACCTTGAAACCCGAAGATTTAGAAATGCTCGACATCAATATGAAATGGATCGTCGAACCGGGAAAGTTCAAGGTGATGATCGGCGCGTCGTCCGAAGACATTCGTTTGAACGGCGAATTTGAAATTACCGGCGAATAAAATTATTACTGTATAAATAGCTGAACAAAATTAAACGAAGAATATTTAAAAGTCGGAGCGCGGACGGCTCGTCCGCCGGTTTGCCGATAACTATTCGACCGGCGGACGAGCCGTCCGCGCTCCGTTGATAAAATAATTCTTTCCCGTTACTTATGAAGAAAATTTCATTGCTTTTGCTGTCGCTGATTTGTTTCTTTTGCGCTAGTCTCCAGGCGCAGAGCGCGGATATTTTTCAGAAAAAGAATATCAAATCGAGAATGCTCAAAGTCGCCGAATGGCAGTTGAAAAATCCGAAACACGAGCCGAATGACTGGACGAACGGCGCGTTCTACGCCGGAGTTTTCGCCGCTTACGAAACGACGAAATCGCCCTTCATTATGGATGCGCTGTTAGATTTGGGCAGGCGAACCGAATGGAAACCCGGCAAACGGTTCGACCACGCCGACGACATCGCCATCAATCAAACATACCTTGACGTTTATCGTCTGAAAAAAGACCGGAAAATGATTCAGCCGACGATTGATGTGATAAAGCGTCTGCAAACCGAAACGGGCGATGAAGTCGCCAAACACGGCATAACGTGGTGGTGGTGCGACGCGCTGTTTATGGCTCCGCCGACGCTCGCCAAACTTGCTAAAGCAACCGGCGACGATTCGTATCTCACGGCGAACGACAAATTTTTTCAGGAAACTTACGACCTGCTTTACGACCAACAGGAACATCTTTTCGCCCGCGATGCCGGTTATTTAATTAACGAAAAAGGCGAAGGCAAAACTGAGGCAAATGGCAAAAAAATATTCTGGAGTCGCGGCAACGGCTGGGTTTTGGGCGGTCTGGCGCGGTTATTAAACGAACTGCCGCGCAATTACCCGAAACGCGCATTTTACGAAAATCTCTACCGGGAAATGGCGGCGAAAATTATTACCTTGCAGCAGCCCGACGGATTGTGGCGGTCGAGTCTGCTCGACCCGGAATCATATCCGGGCGGCGAAGCGAGCGGAACGGGATTTTATATCTACGGGTTGGCGTGGGGCATTAACAATAAAATTTTAGACAAAAAGACATATCTTCCGGCGGTCAAAAAAGGATGGACGGGAATCAATACGTTAGTTCACGAAGACGGAAAAGTCGGTTGGACGCAGCCCATCGGAGCCGATCCGCGCAAAAATTTTACCGCCGAATCGTGGGAAGTCTATGGCGCGGGCGCGTATCTTTTAGCCGGTTCGGAAGTTGTTAAATTGAAATCATAAATTTCTTATATAAACCTTTTAGCGAAAATCTTCGCCGATGAACTGAAACGAAAATTCCAGACGTATTTATGTAATCCAGCAGACAGATAAATTTACTGTTTAAGGCGAAAGTATATTCTTATCGCTATGTTTTCGTAACTGATACTTTTCAACGAGAAATCATAGCGATAATTATTTTGGATTTAGAGAAGACAGGAGAAAATTATATGAAAAAAACAATAGCGTTATCAGCATTTTTGGCGATAGCGGCAATCGGCGGCGCGTGTAGTTCGGACACCGGCAATACCAACGGCGCAAACCGCAGCAACAGTAATATGACGATGATGAATTCCAATATGAGTAACGGCGGTTCGACCGGCGGAATGAATAGCGGTTCAATGAGCAATGGCGGATCAATGAGCAATGGCTCAATGTCAAACAGCGGTTCGATGAGTAACGGCGGTTCAATGTCAAACAGTTCGATGAGCAATAGCGGCTCAATGTCAAATAGTTCGATGTCGAACGGCGGTTCAATGAGCAACAGTTCAATGTCGAACGGAAAAATGTCGAATGGAAGCTCAATGTCAAACGGTTCGATGAGCAACACAAATAAATCGAATACCGGTTCGATCACTTCCAATCGTCCTTAATTTATTGGTATTTTAATTTAGTCAAAGGCGCGTTTTTATCAACGTGCCTTTTTTACTTTAAGGAATCTTTGATGTTCGGCATTTATGTCCGGGATAGAATGTTATTATTTCAATCAATTTTTGAAAATAGTTAGTTTTATGTCCGACAGCAGACTGATGGAAAAGATTGTGCCGGTTATATTTTAGATTCTTCAAAGATAACAAAGGGCTAAAGACTTTTGTTTTATTCAAAAAGAGGCTTGTGATACAAGCCTCTTTTTATTTGCGGTAAGTTTTCATCAGTTCAGCCCGGTCTCGACTAACGATTACCGGTTTTGATGAGAACGGCATCGCTTAATTGTTTGCCGCGAATGACGGCGAAATACTTGCCGTCCGGCGACCAGTCGAAGCTGAAAATCTCGTCGTTTTGAAATTCGGTCAGGACGAACGGTTCTGCGCCGTCGAGCGGTTGAATCATAATTTGACCGGATTCTCCCTGCATCGCGTCGTAAGCAATGTTTTTCCCATCAGGCGTAAAACGCAGTTGCCGTCTTGATTCAAACTCGAAGGTTTTAAGTATCGCGCCGTCCTCCAGCGAACGCACTTCCGTATGAAGTTTGCCGGTATTTTTATTTAAAATTTCTAACGCCAACAGTTTTTCATCGGCGGAGACGGCAAATGTGCCGCTGTCCGCTTCGGTCAACTGTGTAATTTGTCCGTCGCCGGTTTGTTTGAATAAACGGTTGCCTCCTCCCATCTGCTGCGTGGCATAGATGACGGTCGAGTTATCGCGCAGTATCCGCACATTGGAGATGGGCGTGTCGGTTTGGGTGATTCGCGTCGGATTTTTTCCGTCCTCATCAATTCGCCAACCTTGTTTCACACCCATTCGCGTAGATAAGAAACTGATATGCTGCCCATCGCTCGTCGCGTTCGGAAAAATCCAGATGCCGTCTTCGCCGTTGGTTACCTGTCGCGCATTCGAGCCGTCGGCATTGACCGTGAAAATCATTTCCTTGCTTTCGTCGGTCGTCGAATACAACAGGCGATTATCAGCCAGCCAACTCAGCCAGTCGTAATTATTAACGCCTTCGGTGATTTGCCGGAAATTATCCGCGTTGTTGAGCAGCGATTTCTTTTCCGGCGTTTTCTTCTCGATTGCCAGATCGTTCGTTACCCAGATGGCGGAGAGCCGGCTTTCCTGATGGGTAACGATATTTTTTCCGTCCCGCGTTAAGTTGACGTATTTATACGAATTGTTATCGTTGGTAACGCGCCGCCACTCTTTTGAGTCGGGCAAATACTGCCAAATCTGGCGAATGTCGGCGTTCGGTTCGCGCATTGTAACGAGAATCGCGCTTTTATCCGGCATCCAGACCGCGCCGAAAATAATTCTTTCCTGCGGCGGCATCACAACTGTTTCCTGTCCGTTCTCAGCCGACATTTCGGAAACGTAATAAAGCGGTTTGTTTTCGATGACCTTGCGAACGGTGCAAAGAATGGCTGTCGAGTCCGGTGTCCAGTTAATTCCCAAAAGGGTTAATCCGCCCGGTAATTCGGCAACCGTCCGCTCATCTTCGCCGTCGGTATTGACCGTAAAGATTCTTACTTTATCGGTTAGCCGAACCAGCGCGAGTCTTTTACCGTCGGGTGAAATCGAGACGCTGCCGACGTTTTCCTTGATACGGCGCGGTTCGCCGCCCAGAAACGGCAATTTGTATAAGCCGCTTTTCTGCGGTTCAGTCTGATTGTTGAGAATGTAATAAACGTAATTGTTATCCGGCGCAAAAGAAAATCCCCAAAAACCGCCTTTGACCGGCGCGGTTAAACGATTCGTGCTGCCCGTCGCCATTTGTTTCAGCCATAAGCTCGCGCCTTCTTTTTCAAATAATCCATATAAAAGGTAATTGCCGTCGGGCGAAATGATTGCGCCGCCGACTTTCCCGCTGTTGGTCAGCCGGTTGACGCGCACGTTCTCAGCCGAAAACTGCGGCTGTGCGCTTTTCGACGAGTAAGGCTGCAAGACAAAAAACGCCAGAATGACGGCGGCGAGACCGGCGACGCTGACGATTGCCAGCCGTGGGAGATTGATTTTCTTCCGTGCGGCGGCGGGCAATGCCAGCGTCGTTACGGGCAAAACTTCGATTATTTTTTCCGGTGCGGCGGAAATTTCAACGGTTTCGTCGGTTTCATCAATTTCTTCATATTCCTCGACGATAATTTCCTGCTCGATTTCGCGGACGAGAATAACTTCGCTGTTTTCCGGGACAAAGCGCACGGGCGAGACGAAGCTGTAGCCGCGTCGCGGAATGGTTTTGATAAATTCGTTTTCGGGTTTTTCGGCTAAAATTTGCCGCAGAGCCGAAATTCCTTTCTTCAAAGTCGCCTGTTCGACGAAAGTTCCCGCCCAAACTTTATCCAAAAGCTCGTCGTGTTCCAAAACCCGACCGCCGTTTTCGACCATAAATAATAAAAGGTCGAAATTTCTCGCGGGCAGCGGAACTTTTTCGCCGTTTTTTGACAAAGAACGTCGCCGAGCGTCAAGACGGAACTCGCCGAACTCATAACAACAAAAATCTTTGCCTTCCATAAACTAAGTAATAATTAGACTTAACAGGCTTCACGGTTATTCACGCTTTTTCACCTTAAAGTTTCACGGTTTGTGCCGACTAATTCAGGTTTGGGGGACGACATTCACCATTCAAGTCTGGCAAATTGAAAATGTCGAAAGCGAAAGTGTTCGCCGGACGACTAAAAATTAAAAAGATTTTAGCGCAAGAGACGCAGAAAGGGAAACCAAATGAGAAAGTATCGGCTGACAAAAATTACGGTCAAAACCAGAGAGATTATTTCCATAGCCAAAGAATCGCAAGATTCAACCTGTCCGTTTTGTCACCAGCCTGTTTCCGCTCTGCTGCCTGCCAACGAAAGTTCAGCCGTCCCGCCGGGAATTAAAAGGCTCACGGCTGAACTTCCACCCGCTAAAATTTCCGGCAATTAATAAACAACCAAAAATAATCAATTTTATAAACGACAGCTAACTAATTAATAAGGAGATACAACAATGATCGAAGTAATGAATTTTTTCCAAGGAATGTTTATGTTCAATAATCTGACACCCGTCGTTACGCTGAACACGGCGGAAGTTAATCTGGCAGTCGCATTGAAGGGCGAAGCTCTTGAATTTATGGAAATCGCCGACCGGGAAATGCAGAACGGCGCGACGACGCAGGCTCTTTCGCTTGAAGAGACCGATCAAAACAAACGCCGCGCCTTCGCCGAAATCGCTGTCTGGCATCACAACCGCGCCGCCGATAAATACGGTAAAGCCGCCGCCCGTTTTGAAGAAGCCGGACGGGTTCACGTTAAAAAAATGCGCGGTTTCAATATGAAAGCCGAAACGATGCACCGCAACGCCGCCAAAGCGATTGCCGCCGTCAACGCTTTGAACGAACTTTTACAACAAAACTAAAACTACCAAAACAAAACTTAATTAAGGAGACATTAAAGAGATGAACAAACCAAACAACAAAATCAACGCCATTTTCGTCGTCATCGTCGCGCTCGTCATCGGACTGGCTTGCAGCAGCAGCAATCAAATCGAGGAAGCCAACAAGATCGTTGACACGGCAAACGCCAAACTCGAAGAAGCCAAATCGCTTTACGCCCAAACCGAAACGCGCAGTTCGGCACTGTTCAGCGCGAACGTCCAAACCGTCGGGCAGCTTCAGCTTTACAAATCGAACAAAACCGGCGAAGCCAAATCAATTATCGCCGATTACGAAAAGGTTTCCGGGATGTTAAAGGACGTTTCCAAGCAATATGACGACGTTTCGCGGCTCAATGTCAGCGATAAATATAAGGATTACGCCAAGCTCAAATCAGAAGAATTCGCCAAACGCTCCGAAGCCATCAACATCCGCAAAGGCAACGCGCAGGCTTTTCTGGAAATAGACGACTACAAAACGATGACCGGCAAATTCGACGAAAACAACTCGAAATCCGACCGTTTGTTCAAGGACGCGGAAGAAATGAGCGCGAAGGCAAAAAAGATGGAAGAAGAAAATCAGGATTTATTCAGAAAAGTATAAAACTCGAAAAATTTAAGAAGGAAATAAAGGAGAAATACACAAAATGCAAAATATCAACGGAAAAACGGCTCTCGGCTTGGATCAAAACGTCGGTTCGCTGATTTGTTACGTCGGCAATTTCATCTGCTCATTCGGGCTGATTTACAGCATCATCGTCGTCGTTCAGGACAAAACCAACAAACTCGTGCGCTTTCACGCTTTTCAGTCAATTTTATGCTCGGTTGTCGGATTGATTCTCGGTTTAGTCGCCGCCGTCGTCGGCATAATTGGCGGTGCCATTGACGGAATTATCGGCTTTCCGCTCTTCTCGCTGGTCATCGGTTTAGTGTTGCTCGTAGTCGCTTTAATCGGTTTCGTGCTGTTTATCAAAGCGGCGTTGAGCGCGTATCGCGGCGAGATGTATAAAATCCCGGTGATCGGCAATATGGCGGACAAGTGGGCATAAATAATTAACAGAGATAACAGAGGCAATTATGAAAAATCATTCAAAATTTTTACCGATTCTATTCGCACTTTTAATTTTAGTCGGCGCGTCCGGCATCGCTCGCGCCCAGAGCAATTACGCCTTCGTCGTTTTTGAAACGACCGTCACGAAAAAGGGCGTTGAAACGAGCGACAAAAACCCGGAAGAACAGCGCATATACATTTCCAACATCGTCGAATTTCCCAATAACTCAATGAACGACCGTTCGACTTTTCGCAACGCCTTTAAGGTCGCCGACGAATATTTTATCGCCAATGTCTCCAAACCGCTCGAAGCAAAAGGGATTTTGCACCAATACTACGACGACGCGATTACAGTCAACAACAAGGAATCGTATCTCGACACCCGCGCCCTGGTCGAAGAAGCGCGCACACGGGTTTTGGAAAATTTGAAAGAGCGCAACGCCAATGTTTTCACATTTAATTGGACGCGCGACGGAGCCGCCAACGGTCTGGAAACGTCGCAGCCGACGATGCTTTATCGCGGCGCGGAACAGCCGCTCTACGGCGGAAGCGAAATAAAAACGCCAACGCCGCCGAAAACGAACGGCAAATTAAAACCGACAGGCAAGCAGAAGAACCGCTAACCGCCAACTTAAACCCGGAGAAAAAGATTATGAAAAACCAACATTCCAATTTTAAAATTCAGCCGCGAAAATTGAGCCTGCTGCTCGCCGCAATGGTTCTGTTAATTTCAATCGCGCCTATTTTCGGCGCGGTCGAAACTTCCCGTAACGGTTCGCCGTCGCGCTTGATTTTTGATTCGTCAGATGGTTTTTCCGGCAATCTTTTCGATTTATCGTCAAATCGTTATTCACTTCTCAGCCTTTTTTCGCCCAACGCGATTTTGGTCGTCAATACGACGGGTGAACAGAACGATCAGCTTCCCGGCGATGGTTTTTGCAATGACGGCGCGGGCAACTGTTCGCTTCGCGGTGCGATTCAGGAAGCGAACGCTTTTGCCGGGGCGCAGACGATTGATTTTGCGCTTCCGGGTAGTTGCGGCGGCAGTTCGATTCTCCTGAATTCGCCTTTGCCGGATATTACCGACTCGGTCACGATTGACGGTTATTCAAATCCGGGCGCACTGACTAACACGGCGCAGACGGGCGATAACGCTAATTTATGTGTGTTGGTTGACGGGTCGAGCGCGGGCAGCAATGCCGACGGTTTGGTCATCGCCGCTCCTAATACGACGGTTCGCGGGTTGGTGATTCTGAACTTCGGCGACGCGGGAATCGAAGTCAATGCGGCGGGCGGCATCAAGAGCATGGGCGGCGCGAAGATCGAGATCGTG
>CAXTKJ010000089.1:0-15867 GCA_964244835.1 uncultured Pyrinomonadaceae bacterium | reverse complement strand
TTTCCGTTACCGACGTGAACGCCGCCATCGCCGCGCAGAATCAGGAACTGCCGAGCGGACGATTAAACGAAGGCGCGACGAGCGTTACGCTTCGCACTTTGAGCAAATTGACGACCGTCGAAGGTTTCGGCAATATCATCGTCAAAAACCAGAACGGCTACCCGATTAAAATCAACGATGTCGGGCGCGTCATCAACACCGGAGCCGATCCGACCAGTTCGGTTTCCCTGAACGGCGTGCCGTCGGTTTCGCTTGCCATTATCAAACAATCCGGCGCAAACACGGTTGCCGTCATCAACGGTGTCAAGGCGAAACTCGCGCAGCTGCAGCAGACTTTGCCGAAGGATGTGCAGATCGGCGTGGTACGCGACCAATCTGAATTCATCGAAACTTCCCTGCACGCCATTGAAGAGCATTTGATTCTCGGCGGTCTGTTTGCCGCGATTATCGTTTTTATCTTTTTGTGGAATTTCCGCTCGACTTTGATCGCCGCGCTCGCCATTCCGACTTCAATTATTTCGGCGTTCGCGCTGATCGCCGCGCTCGGCTACACGCTTAATCAGATGACGATGCTCGCCTTGACCTTGATGGTCGGCATCGTGATTGACGACGCGATTGTCGTGTTGGAAAATATCTACCGTTTCATCGAAGAAAAAGGAATGTCGCCGTTTCAGGCGGCAATCGAAGGAACGAGGGAAATCGGTCTCGCCGTTTTAGCGACGACTTTGAGTTTGCTCGCCGTCTTTATTCCCGTCGGATTTCTGACCGGCATCGTCGGCAGATTTATGTCGTCGTTCGGTTTGACGAGTGCGGCGGCGATTGCGGTTTCTCTAATCGTTTCGTTCACCTTAACGCCGATGCTCGCGGCGCGTTGGATCAAGCCGAAAAAAGTCGAAGAACCAAAGCCGGAATTCGATTTCGATAAACAAAGCGAAGGCGAAATTCACGGCGACGGAATGTTAGCCGAGAGCGAAGAAGAAATCCAAAATCCAAAATCCAAAATCCAAAATGAATCCAAAGATTCCTGGTTTTACAGCAAAGTTGACGGCGCATATACCTGGCTGCTCGAACTTTCGATGCGTTTCCGATGGATCGTCGTCGGCTTGTGCGTGGTGGTCGTCATTTCGATTTATCCGCTTTACAATCTCGTCGGCATCAACTTTTTGCCGGACGAAGATGAATCACTATTTCAGGTTTCGCTGCGCGCCCCGCAAGGCACGAGTCTCGCCGCGACGCAATCAATTCTCGATCGGCTCGCCCGCGATATTCGTGAACAGATTCCGGGCGTGGAAAACACGCTCGCCTTTACCGGCGCGGGCGGCGGACAGCCGAACGGCGGCAACATCAATGTCCGCCTTGTTCCCGTTGACCAGCGCAGTTTCTCGCAAGTCGAACTGATTAACAAAACGCGCGAAATCGCTAAAAAATATCCGAAACAATACACCATCGGTGTTTCGGGAACATCATCTATCGGCGCGAGTCTCGGCATCGGCGGACGCGGCGGCGGCGGCGGCATCGGATTTTTCATCAGCGGTCCCGATATGGGCAAGCTCGACGAATTTTCGCAAAAACTCGTTGACCGTCTGAAACAAGATTCTAATTTCCGCGATGCCGACCGCTCGCTCGATTTGAGCAGTCCCGAACTGCAAATCGGCATTGACCGCGCCAAAGCCGCCGATTTGGGCGTGGCGACCGGCACCGTCGCGCAGGCTCTGAATGTTTTTGCCAACGGGCAGAAAGTTTCCTCTTACAGTGAAGGCACTGACCAATTCGACGTTTACGTTCAAGCCGACGAACCGTACCGGCGAACGCGCGACGATTTGAAAAATTTCACGGTTACATCGTCAAAAGGCGGTTTAGTCGGTTTAGATCAACTCGTTTCACTTAAAGAAGATAAAACTGCCGCTTCGATTGCGCGGCTGAATCGTCAACGACAAGTAACGATTTCGGCGAGCGTCGCGCCAACAACATCCGAAGCCGATGCTGTCACGACACTCCAAAAATACGCGACGGAATTGAATATGGGCGCGGAATACGCGACCGGCGTAACCGGGCAATCGAAAGAATTGGCGCGGGCGACGAATTCTTTCGCACTGGCGTTTTTACTGTCGTTCGTCTTTATGTATCTGATTCTGGCGGCGCAGTTTGAATCATTTATTCATCCGGTTACGATTCTGCTGACACTGCCTTTGTCCGTGCCGTTCGCGCTGCTTTCATCCTTGATTGCCGGACAGAGATTAAATATATTTTCCGCGCTCGGAATTCTACTTCTGTTCGGCATCGTAAAGAAAAACGCTATTTTGCAGATTGACCATACGAATACGCTTCGTGGTCGCGGAATGAGCCGTTACGACGCGATTATCCAAGCGAATCGAGATCGTTTGCGTCCGATTCTGATGACGACGATTGCGCTCGTCGCCGGAATGATTCCGCTTATTTTAGGCAGCGGCGCGGGCGCGGCGACCAATCGCTCAATCGGCATTTTGGTCGTCGGCGGACAGTCAATGTGTCTGCTTTTAACTTTATTGGCAGTGCCGGTTTTTTATTCGCTGTTCGACGATGCCGCCGAATCAACCATTTACAGCCGAGTCGGAAATAGTTTCAGCGGAATCGGTAAAATATTTCGCCCCGTGCGGCGAAAACTAGCCGATGTCGCCACGCTTTTCACGCGCAAAAAACCGGATAGCGACGAAACCGCCGCGCCGAAAGCGAAGGAAGGTTATGCCGATTAAATTTAAGATAAAAAGCATTAAGAATTTTCAGATGATTTCACCGACCCGAATTTTCAAATCGCTCGGCGCGGCAGGATTTTCATTGGTTCTCGCCGCCGCGATTTCGGCGCAGACTGTTCCGCAAGCCACGCCGCCGCCGACTCAGCCGACCGAAGTTCAGCAGCAAACGACACCGCCGCAACAACAGCAGCCGACTCAGCCGGGACAGACGACGCGCACTCAAACTCAGACGCAGCAGACGCAGCAACAGCAAAATCAGCCGAATGAAATCAATCAACAACCGTCTTTAAATCAAACTCCGGGGCAAAATCAAACGCAGACCCAAACCCAGCAGACGCAGACGCAGACGACCACGACGACCAATCCGGCGGTTACGACGACACAGCCGACGACGAGCGTCGGAACATCCGGCGGTGTCGCGCCCGCCGTTCTGCCCGACGATCCGCCGCCGGTCGCGCCGGATTTCCAAGCTCCGATTCGACCGCTGCCGTCCGCCGAACGTATTGGCGTTGATGTTTCCGACCAGCTTCCTTTATCTTTGCAGGAAGCGATTACGCTCGCGCTGCAAAACAATAATGACATTGACACGGCGAAAATTGGTGTTCAGATCGCCGAATTCAATTTGCGGGCGGCGCGCGGCGTTTATGATCCGGTTTTCACTTCGGAAAATTACTACGAACGCCGCACCACACCGACGGCTTCGACTATCGGCGGCGCGACCGGCAGCGGTTCGGTAACGCAGTCAAGTTTAGTCAACGGCTTTAACTTGACCGGCTTTTCGCCGCGTTTCGGCGGACTTTACCAAGCCGATTATTCCGGCTCGCGGACGACGACCGACAACCAGAACGCGACTTTGAATCCGCAGTTTCCGACCGTTTTGACTTTTACATACACGCAACCGCTCTGGCGCGGACTGCGGTTCGATGCCAATCGGCAGACGATTGAAATCGCCAAGAAAAACTTGAATCTGACTGACGCGCAGTTTCGACAGAGAGCCGTCGAAACCATCGCGCAGGTCGAATCGGCGTATTGGGATTTGATATTCGCGCTGAGAAATTTGCAGGTGCAGATTGATGCCGTCAAACAAGCCAGAACGCAGCTTGAAAGCAATCAGCGATTGGTTGCCAAAGGTGCGCTCGCGCCGATTGAAATCGTTTCCGCCAACACGCAGATTACGACCTTCGAGCAAAACGTCTATACAGCGCAGGAATCAGTTACATTAGCGGAAAATGTTTTGAAAACCTTGATGCTGCCCGACCGCACCGACGAGATTTGGAAACGCGCCCTCGTTCCCGTTACGCCGGTCGAAGTCGAAATTCCGCGCACTTCGCTGGAAACCGCCATCGCCGACGCTTTGACCAACCGGCAGGAACTCGCGCAGTTAAAAACGAACGCCGAAATCAATCAGATCAACGAGCGTTTCTACCGCGACCAAACCAAACCGCAGATTGATCTGGTCGGCAGCTACACCGGCAACGGACTCGCCGGAACGTCCGTGCCGCGTGTCTCCAATACGACGACTTCCGCGTTGACCGCTCGCGTCAATGAACTTTCCGCTTTGAACAACCTGCCGCCATTGCCGACCACGACCACGACCACGACCGTGCCGGAAAATCTCGTCGGCGGCTATTTCAAATCTTTGTCCAATCTGGCGACGGCTGATTATCCGACGTTTCGCGCCGGCGTAACGATTTCCCTGCCGCTTCGCAACCGCACGGCAAAAGCCAATCTCGGCAGAACTCTGGTCGAAGGCAATCAAATCAAAAATCAGATGGCGCAGCAGGAACAAAACATTGAATCGGATGTGCGAAACGCTTTACAGGCATTGCGTTCAAGCGAAGCCAGACTGCAAGCCGCGCTCGCCACTCGCCTGTCCGCCGAACAGCTTTACGACAGTGAACAGCGACTTTTCCGCGCCGGAACTTCGACCGTCTTCTTAGTACAGCAACGCCAAATCACGCTGGTTACGGCGCGCAGCAACGAACTTCAGGCGCAGACGCTTCTGAACAAAGCCGTCTCCGATTTCCAACGCTCGACCGGCACGACGCTTTCCGCCAACAGCGTCGAGATCACCGATAAAATCAACGACGAAAGATTCAAATTTCGCCGTCAGATTGAATTCGGTTCGAGAATTTTCAGCGCGAAGAAAACCGAATAAAAGTTTCAGTTACATTAAAAAGTAGAAGAAAATAGAATTTTAATCAGCCTTCAACCTACCCGCTATTTTAGTGAACCGGGACTTTTAATTGGCGAAAGTGATTCAGAAGTTTTTGAATTTAATTTTCGGAATCCCGGCGAGAATATTAATCAAAGACAAAAATTTCGCCGGAAAGAAAAGCGCGGTTTGATATAAATCGCGCTTTTTATACCAAACGACGACAAAACCGAAAACAATCAGTATCGAACCCAACGCCTCCAATAATACGGACGGCAGCGGCAGTAGCCCGATCACGAACAGCGACAACAGCCAAAGAGTAAAGCCGATAGTGGTTTTCAACCGCTCCTGACAAAATCGCCAGCCGAAACCTTGCCGGTGAGCGCAAACGATAGTATTGACAATTTCGCCGAGCCGTCCCGTTGCGCGGTCGCGGCGGAGAGAATCGAAGATGCCCGTGAAAGTCTGGTTGTGGTAACAGCGCGTATGACACGCCATCGGAATCGGCAGAAGGTTGATTCGCCAGCCGTTTTTCAAAAGCCGCAAACCGAGTTCGGCTTCTTCTTCGACCATCAAATGCGGATTGAACGAACCGGCGGCAATCAACGCGGCGCGGCGGTAGAAGCAAGCCGGTCCGCGCAGCCATTCGATTTCGGCGGTCGTTTCAAATCGGGCTTCGACATCGGTGTATAAAACGCCGCTCTCGTCGGTATCATCAATTTGCCCATTGACCCCGGCGAGCTTCGGATTCGCCTGTAAATGCGCGATGGCGACGGGAAGAAAATCGCGGTAAATATGCGTGTCGGCATCAAGGAACAAAATAAACTCACCCGTCGCCGCCTGTGAACCGGCGTAACGTCCGGCGGACGGACAAAGCCTTTGCGCCGGATCGAGCGGCAGCACTCGTGCGCCGAGCGCGGCGGCAATTTCGATAGTCGCATCGGTCGAAGCCGAATCAACGTAAATTATTTCCGCGCCGCCGATTCGTGCGGCGGCAAGCGATGCCGCATCGAGGCACTGCTTGATTGATTTTTCCTCATTGCGCCCGATGACGACGATAGAAACCTGATATTTCATCACTTCATAATCCGTAAAAAATCCGGTTTATTTTCTTCAAACCTTTTACTCAGATATTTTTCTTACGAAACGCCGAGTACGCGGCGGCGGCGTTGGCGATAACGGTTTTTCAAATTTTCCAAAGCGGACGGCGGCAAAATTTTTGTCGCCAGTTCGCGCATTTGACGTTCGATGTTTTGCGCGATGGCGGACGCGCTCGCGGCGGCGTTGCGGCGGCGGCTCAAACGCGCTGTAACGAGTTTATTTTCGCCGGTCGCCCAATCGAATTTGTATGTTTCATCGCCGCGCAGAAAATCGAAGGTTTTCATATCGCGTTTAATCGCCTGTTCTATACAGTGTCCGATCAGCACGAAACCGGGACTTAATTTCGCCGATTTCTGGTCGAAGCCGGTGTTGTAAAGATAAAAAACGCCGTCGTTTTCCAAGCCATATATTGAAGCGCGGCACATTCCGTCGAACCAGATTTCCTCGAATCGAAGAAGTCCGGCACGGGCTAAAACTTTCACGACATCGCGGTGAAAATTTATCAGCTGCGGATGACTCGTTACTTCCGAACCGCCGCGACTCTGCCAGCGTTTTTCGTGAAATTCGATAAATCTTTCAAACGCTGATTCGGCTTCGGCGGCGGAAGTAATCACACGAAGTTCAAAGTCGGGAAATTTTTCCAGCTTTCGCAGTTTGCGTTTAAATTCACGCGCACGCGGCATTTGCGCGAGCAGGTTTTCCCAACCGCCTTCAAGATTTATCTGCGGACAAACCGCCGTTTCCGAAACTGAATAACGCAATTTTTGGCGATTGTTATTTTCGCTCAAAAAACCGATCAGCGGCGAATCTTCCGCCATATATTCGAGCGCGATCTGGTCAAAATGGACATCAGTTTGCAGATAATCGAACATCGCCGTCAAAATTTCGATTTTGTTTTCCGGCGCGGCGATGACATCCAGATAATCCGCGCCGCCGAATGTTTCGCCCAAAAATCCGAGCCGCGTCAGGCGCAGTCCGAAATGTTTCTCCGCGACGCGGCAGAGCGGCAGCAAGCCGATCAGTTCGCCGTTTCGATACGCTTTTAAAATCAGCGGAACGCGCTCCGCGCCAAACCATTTATGCCACGTCGAAAGCCATTCCCACGACAGAAACGGCGCAGCGGAAGACGCGGCGAAAAACGTCTGCCATTCGTCGCGTAAATCAGCGAAAACATTCGCGCCTTCGGTTTTTTCGATGGTAATTTGATGGTTCATTGATTTTCGTTCGCCGTCGGCGCGGTCGTTTTCTTAAACTTACGCAAATGCTCAATCACGGAAAATTTCCACTTCCACAATAGCGAACCGACCGCGCCGCGCCGGAAAATATACAGCGCGGAATGCTCGTAAAATCCGCTCGCCCACATACTTTTGTTGTAAGTCGCCGGACTGAGTTGGTCGAGTTCCGGCGAACCGCCGCGCAGACATTCGTTCAATACTTCAATAAACAGCAGATTTCCGGGCGAATATTTCGCATAATTTTCGTCGAAAGACATTTTCCAGCCGATAGTCTGCCGGTCGTATCTGATGCTCAGATACATCGCAATCGTTTCGCCGTTCAGCTTTAGTTCGTGAAAAAAAAGCGCGTCGCGGGCGGCGACGGCGCGGGCAAATTCATCGTGCAGATTCCCCGCTTTTTCGTCGCACGTTACGGCAGTTCCGGCGCGACCCTTCCAGCTTTGCGCTTCGAGCGCGAAATACTTCCGCATCAGTTCCCCCGAATAGCCGCGCGTTACGCAGACTTCGACCGCGCCTAATTCTTCGAGATAACGGCGTTTTTTTCTGATTAACTGCCGCCGGTTTTTACTCAAACTTTTGAAATAATTTTCGATCAAAGTTTCTTTATCGTCCGACTCAGGCAATGAAACAAACGGCGCGGCATCCATTTTCCAAACGCCCGTGCGATGCTTTTCCCCTTCGGCAAGCCGCCGCAAATCAAAGAGCCAAGAGCCTTCCTTAACCAAACGCATCTCCCAGCAATCCCAGCCGGAGATATTTTTCATTTCCCGCCAGAGAATTTCGATGACGGCTTCGCGCTCGGATTCGTCCGCGCCGTGTATCAAATCGGTGCGCGGCGTTTGCAGATTAAAAACGGCGCGTAATTTCCGAACCGGAACGCCGTGCAGAAAATCGAACACGCGCACGAGCGGCAGAATCGCCCGCAGTTTACCGCCGCGCCGCACGGTCAGAAGTATAATTTCGCGCTCGAAATTTTTGACGAACGCGGCAAACCATTCAGGGCGAAAAAACGGCTCGCCGCTCGCGCCTTCTTCGCATAATGTAGTCCATTCAGCGGATAATTTTTCGATCAATTCCCCGCCGCCGTTTAAAACCTCCGCCCGCCACACCGATTTTTCCGGCGCGACGGCGAGTATTGGAACGCCCGTTCCATATTTTTCCAAGTTGATTGCCTGCGAAGTCATAAAATTTATTTCGCTTTTAAAATCCATTGATTGCGCGTATCTTTCCGCAAAACGAAAACGGCTGTTATTTTTTGATTGCCGACCGTTGCCTCGACCTCGTAGTCGCCGTAAAAACCGCGAAAATCCAATCCGCCTTGATCTGTTTCAGCTTCCAAATTCGTCCGCCATTCTTCGTTAATCAAACGGTCGAGCGTTTTATAATTCGGTTTTGGATTGCCGTTTTCATCAATCAAACCGATGCCGGGAAGCCACGCGCGTTCGTCATCGAGTCCCCAGGTTGTAATCGCTTCAACGCTTTTGCTGCCGAACGCAATCGTGTAAAATTCGCGGTAAAATTCGGCTTGTTTTTCGGCGTTCCATTTCCCGCTTCGAGAATTTCCTGAAATTTCGAGCGGCGTTTTCCGGTCATCGAAATTGAGCGTCTGTGCGCTGAATTCGGTAATCTGAATTGGCTTGCCGAGCGCAGCATAGCGTTCCAATTCAGCGGCGACATCGGCGGGCGCAAACCATTCGCCGTTCGCGTGTGCCTGAATGCCGATAATATCAACCGGCGCATTTTTTTCGAGCAGTTTTTTCACTAAATCAAAATACTTTTCGCGGTTGTAATCGTGTTTCTCAATCGCGCCGAATACACCGTATTCGTTAATCATTAAACGCGCCGCCGGCAAAGTTTCGCGGGCAGTTTGAAATGCCTTTTCGATGTAATCTTTCCCCGCATTTTCAGCAAAGAAATCGTTTTTCGGCGCGAGCGGTTCATTGACGATTTCCCAATCGGCGATTTTTTCGCCGCCTTTTTGCAACACATCGCGGACGTGATTTTCGAGAATCGAATTTAATTCCGGCTTTTTATTCGGCAGCCATTTCGGAGTTCCGAATTCAATCGTTCCCCACAAAACCGGCGCGGCTTGGAGTCGCAAATTCAACTTTTCCGCCAACGCTGTTTCTCGTTCAAACCACGTCCAATTTTTCCTGCCGCGCCCGGTTTCGATAAAATCCCAGTAAGTTCCGACGACGGCGAAATTAAACAAACGGCTGAAATGCTTTTCGTAAGTTGCCTGCTTTTCCGGCGCGAGATCGTCAATTTTCAAATAACAGCCGAACTTGAAATCGTGTGTAATTTGCCGGATTTTAATTTTCGCTGACGAAACCGCTTTGCCGTTTGCATCAACGATTTTCAAACTCGCATCGCCTTTGCGAAATTTCTCAATATTTTCCCTCGCCGTTTTCAAAGCCGCTACATTGCGCGAATCGTCAAAATTATTCGTCGCCGCTGTCGAAGCGCAAGCCACGAAAATCGCCAGCCAGCACATTGCAAAAAGTTGTAACACCCGTTTGATCTGCGACATTCTTTTCAAAAATCATCCGAACCGCAGTTGACTGGTCGGCGCGACCGTTTCGTCGAGCGTTTTCGTACGCAGTTTAACGAGCTGCAAAAACAGCAAAGTCAGATAAAGCGGGTTCAGATAAACGTATCGCTTGAACAAACGGCGCGGCTCCTGCGCGAAGCGAAACAGCCATTCCAGACCGCGATCCTGCATCCATTCGGGAGCCTGCGGCAGCGTTCCGGCGTGGAAATCGAACGCCGCGCCGACCGCCAATAATGGCAGCGGCAGCAAATCTCGATTCTCAAAAACCCACGTTTCCTGACGCGGACAGCCTAATCCGACGAGAACGATTGACGCGCCCGAATCGCGGATTTCTTTCGCCGTTTCAATTTGCTCGTCAACCGTCAACTGCCGGAAACGCGAAGGCTGTTTGCCCGCAATTTTCAAAGCCGGAAACTGCTTTAAAAGATTCGCTTCGAGTTTTTCTAAAATTTCCGGCTGACTGCCGTAAAGATAAACGCTCAGATTTTCCTGCGCGGCGCGTTCGCAGACTTTTAAGGTCAAAGTCGGACCGTAAACGCGGTCGGGCAGATCAATTCCGTGCAGCCATTTCATCGCCCAGCGCACCGGCTGACCGTCCGGCACGACTAATTCCAAACCGTTCAAACGATGCCTATGAACCGCGTCCAACGCGCCGGTCATTACGCCGTGAACCGCTAATGCGCTGACGGCGAGCGGGCGTTTTTCTTTGGCGGCGGCGAAAATATGTTTGAGCGCGGCGGCGTAATCAACCGCGTTCACTCCGACTCCTAAAACATTCTGCTTGCCGTAATCGTGCATAATCGAGCGCACGGCGACGGCGGGCGATAAAGGTTTTGTTTTGGTGAACCAGCCGGACGGCACGACGGCGGTTTGCTTCGCTTCTTCGCGCTGTTTCTCTTCGGTCGCCCCGACCATCTCACAGATGGTTTCCGTCAATCCGTGTTCATATTTCCATTCGGGATAATCTGTTTGAAATTTGCGAACGTCGCTGACATACCAGATATGATCGCCTTCCCGCGCTTTGTCGGAAAGACTGTAAGACAGGCGTTTGCCCGCCGCGTTTTCGACGATTTCAATCGCTTCGAGCATCGAACAATTACTGAAACGACTGCCGCCCATATTGTAAACCGCGCCCGCTTTCGGGTTCTGATAAAAATCCCAGAATGCCGAAACCAGATCGTTTGAGTGAATGTTGTCGCGCACCTGTTTTCCCTTGTAGCCGAAAATCGTGTAGTGCTTTTCATAAACCGCGCACTTGATTAAATACGCCAGAAAGCCGTGCAGTTCCGCGCCCGAATGCGCTGGTCCGGTCAGACAGCCGCCGCGAAACGTGCCGGTTTTTAGCCCAAAATATCGCCCGTATTCCTGCGTCATCACGTCCGCCGCAACCTTCGACGCGCCGAAAACGCTGTGCTTGGAATCGTCAATGCTCATCGTTTCGTCAATGCCGCGCTCGAAAAACGAATGCGATTCATCAATTTCCCAGCGCGTCGCCGTTTCAATCAAAGGCAGACGATTCGGCGTGTCGCCGTAAACTTTATTGGTCGAAGTAAAAATAAACGGCGCGTCCGGGCAAAATTCGCGCACGGCTTCGAGCATAATCAGAGTTCCGGCGGCGTTGACCGTAAAATCCGTCAGCGGTTCTTTCGCCGCCCAATCGTGCGACGGCTGCGCGGCGGCGTGAATGATGACTGCGACGCTTTTGCCGTATCGCCGAAAAATTTTCCGAATGTCTTTTTCGCTGCGAATGTCCGCCGCGTAATGCGTAAAATTCGGCAGAGATTTTTTCAAACGCTTCGTGTTCCAATCCACCGAGCCGTCTTTGCCGAAAAAATACTCGCGCATATTGTTGTCAATGCCGACAACTTCAAAACCTTTCGCGTGAAAAAACTTGACGGCTTCGCTGCCGATCAAACCCGAACAACCTGTAATAATTGCAACACTCATAAATTTATTTTTGTAATTAAATTTCCCTTCTCGCGCCCAACCGCAAATTAGCGACGGCTGGCGAATACACGCCGCCGATGCCGCGCGTGGATTCTTCGCACAGACTGATTCTGCCGAGCGCGAGCAAATCGGATTCGCCCGCTTGATTGATTTTTCGTTCGGTCGTTACGGCGATTTCAAAGCCCGCTTCGGCGACGGCGCGTTTCACGCGGTCGTTATATGCGCCGTTCGGGTATGCGAACGAAACGATTTTTTTATTCAAATGTTTTTCGAGTTCACGCTTTCCGGCGAAAATTTCCGTCTCGAAAGCCGCGTCCGTTTCGAGCGGCAAAACCGTATGATTCGCCGTGTGAAATCCGAAATCAATGCCCGCGCTTTGCATCTCGGCAACTTGCTCCCAATTCAATAATTCGTATTCACGCGGATATTCAATCGAATCTTTGCCGATGGTATTTTCAAGTTCGGCAATCACTTTTTCCCGCACTTCATTCGGCAAATGCACGAGTGCATCGCACACCGCTTCGACATCGTTATTTCCGGCGATTCCGGCGGCGTTTTCGATGCCGGCTTTTTCGAGCGCGGTTAAAATTGAAAGCTGCTTTTCCGTGACGATTTTAAGCAGCCAAAAAATTTTGTCGTGCGCCAGATATTTATCTTTCCCGATGAATTCGGTCGGCAGAAAATTCGTCGCCGGCAGTTCGAGTTCGCGCAGAATCGGAAATGCAACTTCGTAAAAATCGAGATAGCCGTCGTCAAAAGTAATCACGGCAAGCGGCTTTTTCGCGGTTTCTTTACCGTTCAAAATTTGCGCGGCGCGTTCGAGTGAAACGACTTCGTAAGATTTACTCAACAATTCGCAATGCCGTCGGAAGGTTTCGCACGACACGACCATTCCGTAAATCGCTTCGCGTTCGGCTTTGGCAATGTCGGCGACGACGCGGTGATACGCGACGATATTCACCGCGCCCGCTGCGTTCGCCAACGGCGACGCACCGCCGACTTTAGCGATTGCCGCAAGCGACTTGATCGCCCGCCGGAAAAATAATTTGCGATGATTCACCGTTGCACCTCGAAATCGAGCATCAGTTTTCGCAATTTCTCGACGCAGACGCGAATGTCGAAATTCTCCTGCGCCTTTCGCCGACCGTTCGCGCCGAATACTTTTCGCGCTAACCCGTCAGCGGCAAAAAAAGCGATTTTGTCCGCCAAATCTTCCGCGTCTCCCGCTGCGGTGAGCCAGCCGTTCACGCCGTTTTCGACGAGTTCGGGATTGCCGCCGACAGCGGTTGTAACGACGGGCAACCCCGCCGCCATCGCTTCGATAATGGACATTGACATCGCTTCGCCGTAAGTCGGCAGCACGAAAACATCTGCCTGCCGATAAAATTCGCCGCGCCGTTCGAGCGCGACCGCGCCGAGAAATTCGACCCAATCGCCGATGCCCGATTCATCAAACAACGGCTGCAAATTTTCCGCGCCGTAGCCGAGCATTGAAATCTTTAATTCAAATCCGCCGCGTTTCCGTAAAATTTTCAAAGCCTGAATCAAATCGCGCTCGCCTTTTAATTTCCCGATTGCGCCGACAAACAGTACTCGAACGGTTCGGTCTTCGCCGCGCTTTGTCGGAAAATCAAACTCGCGCGTCTCGATTCCGTTCGGAACGATTACGACGCGCTCCGGCGCGCCGACCAATTCGCCCAAACGCCGCGCCGAATCAGCGGAAACGGCAATCAAACCGTCGCTCAAACTGATTGCCCACCGGATAAAATCCTGCCCGATAAAACTCTGGCGCGGATAATAATTATCAAAATCTCCGGCGTGAAAATGCGCGACGGTTTTTAGCCGGAAAACTTTCGCCAGCACGATAAACAGTGATTCGCGGTAGAGACTCGCGTTGCTGCCCAGGTGAATGTAAGCCAGTTCGGGCGAATGCCGCAGGCATTGATTGACGAATCGAAAGCCCGATTCCAAAGCCAAACGCACTTTGGCGAATTTACCGAAATCTTCGGCTTGTGAAGCGATGTATTCAAACTCGAAATCTTCGGTCAGCGAAGATTTTAAAATCTCCTTCGTCAAAGTCGAGATGCCGCCGCGCGTTTTCGTCAGGTGCATTCCGACCATCAAAACACGCCGGCGGCGGCGAGCCGCGCTCAGTTCGTTCGCGGTCGCGCCGTTTAATTCGCGCAGCAGTATAATTTCCGTTTCGGTCATTGCAGATGCTTGTCTCAATCTGCCTTTGAAAAGAGGTAATTGAAGGAAGTTTCCAGATTTAATAAAGATTTAACTTTTGGATAAACTGCATTTACGCCCAAACGCGGCGTTCGCCGGAGTTGGCGGCGCGGTGAACGAGAAAGCCGATTTCGATCATCGCCATCAGCGCGAACGCCGCGATTTGCGCCGCCGCCGCGCCCGCCGCGCCGAATTGCGGTACGAGCCAGATGCCGGTCGTCAAACAAATCGCCGCGCCGACGGCGTTGGCGAGCAGATCAATTCGCGCCGCGTTCGCCGCGACCAAACCACGAGCCGTAACGACTACGAGCGCGAACGGGACGACGCTGATCGCCAGCAAATCGAGCGTCTGTGCCGCGTCCGCGTAATCTGCGCCGAATAAAACGGTCAGAATCAGCCTGGATAGAAAAGGCGAAACGATTGCCGCCGTCATCGTCGCCAGAAAAATCAACCCGCCGCGCCGCATTAAATAATTCGCGCCGCTCTGGACGGATTTTTCCCATTCGCGCACGAGCGCGGGCTGCATCGCGTTGGCAAATCCGGCGGCGAAAATCGTCGCCGGGATCAGGAAACGCGCCGCGACTCCGTAATGCGCCAGTTCGATTTCCGAAGCGAAACGGGCGAGCAGAAACATCGGAATCTGCCACGTCAGCGACGCGAAAATAATCGTTCCGGCAAACGTCGGCGCGGCTTTGAGCAAGCCGTGAAGTTCCGTTTTTGAATAAACCAGATTGCCGATTTTTCCGGCGCAGAAATAAATCGCCGCCGTCACGATTCTGACGGCGACAAACGACACACAAATCGTCCACAGCGGAAAGTTAAAAGAGATCAAAAACAGCGGCACGACGGTTCGCAAAACATTTTCGAGCGTCGTCGCACCGGCGATCAGCGAACCGCGACCGGAGGCGACCGCACCGGCTTCGCCGAGCGCGATCAACGCCGTCGGAATCAACGCCAGACTCAAAACGGCGTTGGCAATCCAGACTTCCGTCGAAGAACTCAAAAAAAATCCGCCCGCCGCCATCAACACCGCGCAAACCGCGCCGGAAATCAGCAGAAACAAGCCCGCCGAGCCGGTAAAAATTCGCAGCTTTTCGTTTGATTTTTCGCTGCGGCGGCTGATTTCGCGGACGAGCAGCGGCGATAAATTGAGCGAACAGACGTTGTAGAAAAAGGCGTATAACCCCATCACAATCGTAAATTTGCCGAGTTCTTCCGCGTCGCGCCAACGCGCCATAAAAATCCAGATCAAAACGCTGTTGGCGACGTTGACCGCGCCCGAAAAAACGAGCCACGACAAATTCGCCGCGAAATTTTTTGAATCGTTTTCGGATTTTGTCGGCACGGCGCGGTTGTTCATTATTCTTCGTCGGAAAGCAGAGATTTTTTTGAGAACGACAAAGGCAGACGGCTGACGGCGAGCGTTATCCCGAACAGCAGAAACAGCGTTCGCATCGCCGGACGCGCCGAACCGAGCGACGAAGGTTCTTTCATCGCCGAAATAATCCACGCCGCCATTCCCGCCAGCAGCGCGAGCGCGAGCGCGTAACGCAGGCGGTCGCCCGTGCCGCTCATCGTTCGCAGATTGATGAGCGCGGCACTTAAAATCAAAAGGCAAAATAAAATCGCGCCGGGAATGCCGACTTCCGAAGCGACGTGCGCGAAGACGTTGTGAACGGGATTCGGGAAAACCTGCGACACGAAAATCCCGGTTTTGTCGTAGCGGGTCATCGTGGCGCGGTAATTATTCAAACCGATGCCGACCAGCGGATTGTCTTCGATAATGTCGCCAGCGACTTCGAGCAGCGGCAGGCGAATTGCCGCCGAGCCTTCGTCGTCAGCAGTCAGCCGTTCGTAAATCCGGTCGCCGAGCGGCGCGAGAAAAATCAAACTGAGCAACATCGCCGCGCCCGTCGC
>CAXTKJ010000088.1:5586-16216 GCA_964244835.1 uncultured Pyrinomonadaceae bacterium | reverse complement strand
GAAACAGTCGCGCTCGCCGACGCGGAGGTTGATTTTATCGAACGCGCCGACGGATTTTATATGGCGACGGTCGGCGAGCAGAATCAGCCCTACATTCAATTTCGGGGCGGTCAACCGGGATTTTTGAAACTTTTGGATGAACAGACGCTCGGCTTTGCCGATTTTCGCGGCAATCTGCAATATATCAGCGTCGGGAATTTGGCAGAAAACAACCGCGTCGCGCTGTTTTTGATGGATTATGCGAATCAGCAGCGTTTGAAAATTTTCGCCGAAGCGGAAGTCAAAGACGCGGCGGACGCGCCCGAATTGCTGGAAAAACTGCGCGATGAAAATTACGAGGCAAAGATTGAACGGGTAATAATCTTGCACATCAAAGCGTTTAATTGGAATTGCCCGCAGCACATCACGCCGCGTTATACGATGGAACAAATCAAGATAATAGTCGAGCCTTTGAACGAACATATCGAAAAACTGGAAAAAGAAATTGAACGGTTAAAATCAAACAATTTATGAAAGAATATCTCGAAAAATCAATGACGTTTGCCGAATATATCAAGCTGATTGATGATTTGCTGCTGGACGGCAAAACGACGGGAACGGTTCAGTCGGATGCGATGTTTAATTACGGCAAACTGAATCGCCAACGAATGCACCGATTGGAAAAAACGGTGAAGTTGAACGATTCGCTGAAAGAAATCGTGAATAAAATCGAGCGCAAAATGATCTGGCTGATTATCACCGAAGGCTGGTGCGGCGACGCGGCGCAGAACATTCCGACGATTGAAAAAATCGCGGCGGAATCCGAAAACATCGAAACGCGCTACGTTTTGCGCGACGAAAATCTCGAACTGATGGATGCATATTTGACGAACAATGCGCGTTCGATTCCGAAACTGATTGCGCTCGACGCGGAAACTTTGACGGAAATCGGAACTTGGGGACCGCGACCGCAGATTGCGATGGATTATTTTCACGAATTAAAAGCTGAAGGGTTGGAAAAACCGGCGATAATGGAAAAAATTCAGCGTTGGTATTTGGAAGACAGGGAAAAATCTTTGCAAAGCGAATTTGAAATTTTGCTGTCCGAATGGTCAAATTCAAAGAAACAGGCGGCAATTTAGAGGAAACATTTTTTTGTTACAAAACATTTTTAGGAGAGGAAAATTATGAATAAATTAGCACTTGGAATTTTATCTTTCGCGTTATTTTTAACGGCGTGCGAAGACCCGGCGGCAAACAAACCGAAGGCGACGACAACCAATTCGACGACGAACGCAACGGCTCCGGCAACTTCAAACGCCAACGTCGTGGGAAATACGCCCGTGGCGACGGAAACGAAGGGAACGGCTTATAAAATCACCGGCGAAAATTCCAAAGTCGAATTCACCGGCTCGAAAGTAACCGGCAAGCACGACGGCGGATTCAAGGCGTTCACCGGCACGATTGATCTGGTCAACAAAAAGCCTGAAGAAAGCAAAGTTTCGGTTGATATTGACGCGACTTCGATTTTTACCGAAGACGAAAAGCTGACCGGACATTTGAAATCGGCTGACTTTTTCGATGTCGAAAAATTCCCGAAAGCGTCGTTCGTTTCGACGAAAATCGTGCCGGACGCGGCGAAAGGCACCGGAAATTACACCGTAACGGGCGACTTTACTCTGCACGGACAGACGAAATCAATCACGTTCCCGGCAAAGATTACGGTCGGCGATGTTGATGTCGCGGTCGAAAGCGAATTTTCCATCAACCGCAAAGATTTCGGCATCGTCTATGCGGGCAAAACCGACGATTTGATTCGGGACGATGTGGTGATTAGGTTGAATTTGAAAGGCGTTAAGTAAAGTGAAAAAGGGTAAAAGTGAAAAGGTGAAAAAGTTTGCCCTTCGGCAGCGAATTGCAATGTTCTGAGTCCCGCCTTTAGGCGGCATTGCGTGATTAACAACAACCGCCGCCTAAAGGCGGGACTCAGAACAAGTCGCACGAATTTGAAAATTTTTATAATTGAATCGGCTTTTTTATAGAACCAATTTTTTCACTTTTACCCTTTTTCACATTTCCACTTTAAAATATGAAATCATACGAAATAAACGAATTCGGGATAGACAATTTATCGCTCGCCGAGCGTGATGAACCGTCGCCGCAGACAAACGAGGTGAAGGTGAAATTTCACGCCGCGTCTTTGAATTACCGCGATTTGATGATGGTTACGGGCAAGTATAATCCGCGTTTGAAAACGCCGCTCGTGCCGTTTTCGGACGGCGCGGGCGAAGTCGTCGAAGTCGGCGCGGACGTTACGAAATTTAAAGTCGGCGATAGAGTTACGCCGATTTTTATGCAGGGCTGGATTGATGGCGCGATTGACGCGCAGAAAGGTCGTACTGCGCTCGGCGGTGATTTGGATGGCTGTCTGCGTGAATTCGGGACGTTCGACGAAAACGGTTTGGTCTGCATTCCCGACCATTTTTCTTATGAGGAAGCGGCGACGCTGCCGTGCGCGGCGGTAACGGCATATCACGCGCTTTTCGAGTCGTGCGGAATTAAGCCGGATAGTACGGTTTTATTGCAAGGCACCGGCGGCGTTTCGATTTTCGCGCTGCAACTGGCGAGCGTTTTGGGTTGCCGCGTGATTATTACTTCGAGTTCCGACGAAAAATTACAGCGGGCGCAAGAATTGGGCGCGACCGACTTAATTAATTATAAAACGACGGAAGATTGGGATAAAAAAGTTCTCGAACTAACCGAAAAACGCGGCGTTGATACGGTCGTCGAAGTCGGCGGCTCGGGAACGATGCAGAAGTCAGTGAATGCGGCAAAGGTCGGCGGTCACATCGCGGTGATCGGCGTTTTGGCGGGCAAAGGCGATTTCAATCCGACTTCATTACTGATGAAATCCGTGCGCTTGCAGGGAATTTTTGTCGGATCAAAGCAGATGTTTGAAGATATGAACCGGTTTCTGTCGAGCTATGTTCACATCAAGCCGGTGATTGATAAAATTTACGAATTCGGCGAAGTCAAAGACGCTTTGAAATATATGGAAAGCGGCTCGCACTTCGGCAAAATCGTCGTGAAAATTACATAACAATTAAAAACGAAAACTAGGGAGAAAAAATGAGCGAAATCAAACAAATCGAACCGAAAAACTGGGAACAGTTTTTGGAAGATTTTTCCGTAAGAAATAACAACCGTCGAGCGCGTTTCGACGTTTTCCGGCGCGGCGGCGAAACCGAAGAAGAACGTGCCGAAGCGCATTTTGAAGACGCTTCGCTGAAAAATAACGGCGACCGTAACGATGTCGTTATCATTCGCATTGATCGTTCAAAAAGCGATGCCGAAAAAACGCACGACACGATCACCAACGTCATCGGCATCGCCGTTCAATACGACACCGACGGCAGCGAAGACGCGCTGCAAATCACCGATAAGGAGAACGAGTTGATTAGTCTGCGGTTTGAATCGAAAGTTGACGGCGCATCGTAAGGAATACTGATGTCAGAACCGCCTGCGTGAGCGGGCAGGTTCTATATGTTGACGTTGCCCGCCTGCTCACGCAAGCGGTTCTGACAGTTTTATGGTTGACGAAACAATTCAAAATTACGCAGAGGAATTCACATCCGGCGAAGGCGATTTGCTGGCGGAAATTTCGCGCCGAACTTACGCCGAACGCGATGATAAAGCAATGCTTTCCAGCTTTTATCAAGGTCGTTTGCTTTCGATGTTCAGCCGAATGATCCAACCGCGCCGCATTTTGGAAATCGGAACTTTTATGGGTTACTCCGCACTCTGTTTGGCAGAAGGCTTGACGACGGATGGCAAACTTTTGACGCTCGATATTGAACCGGAGACAAATCGAATCGCCAAAGGATTCTGGTCGCAGTCGGAGTTGGGTTCAAAAATCGAAAGCTATCTGGGCAATGCGTCGGAAATCATTACGCAGTTAGATGAAACTTTCGATCTGGTTTTCATAGATGCCGATAAACCGGCTTACGCGAATTACTACGATTTAGTTTTTCCGAAAGTCCGCGTCGGCGGCGTGATTATCGCCGACAATGTTTTGCGCGGCGGCAGAGTTTTGGACGCGGCGAACGGCGATGAAAATACAATCGCACTCGACGCATTTAACCGAAAAGTTCAGGCTGACGAACGAGTTTCCAACATTCTGCTCGCCGTGCGCGACGGTTTGATGCTGGTTAGAAAAGAAAAAGATTAAATAGGGACAAAATAGTTTTTGAGCGGTTTTGAGTCCCGCCTTCAGGCGGCGCGTTCCGACCGCGAAGCGCGGCGGAACTGAAGAGCCGCCTGAAGGCGGGACTCAAAACGAAGCTGAACATTTTAAATTTAATTTTGTCTATTCAAAGGGGGAAATTTTTATGTATATCGTGTCGGGAGCAACGGGAAATACGGGGTCGGCGGTTGCTAAAACATTGCTTGAGAAAAATTTGCCGGTGCGCGTCATCGTGCGTAACCGGGGAAAAGCGGCGGAATTGGAAAGACTCGGCGCGGAAATCGCGGTTGCCGATTTGCAGAATGCAGATGAGTTGACCGCAGCGTTGAAAGGCGGAGCGGTTTTATATTCGATGAATCCGCCGAATTATCAATCGGAAGATTTGATGGCGGAAACAGACAAAGTTATCGCGGCTTCAAAAACGGCGATTGCAAATTCGTCGCTCGAAAAAATCGTCGTCCTGTCGTCGTTCGGGGCGCAGCTTTCGTCCGGCACGGGAAATATTTTGACCACGCATAAACTCGAAGAAGCGTTGGGCGATTTGGATATTCCGGTAACTTTCATTCGCGCCGGAAGTTTTCTGGAAAATTGGAATCCGGTTTTGGAAACGGCGAAATCGGACGGCGTTTTGCCGGGTTTTTTTCAGCCGCTCGACCGCCGAGTTCCGCAGGTTGCCGCCGCCGACATCGGGCGCGTCGCTGCCGAAGCAATGCAGGAAAAAACGACCGGCAAAGAAATTAAAGAACTCGCCGGATTTTGGACTTCGCCCGAAGAAATCGCCGAAGCCATCGGTAAAGTTTTGGGCAGAGAGGTCAAAGCCGTCGCCGTTCCGCGAGAGCAATGGACGGGAATTTTAGGTCAGCATAACTCGCCGAAAAACGCCGAATCGCTGGCGGAAATGTTCGACGGAGTTAATTCGGGACACATAAAATTTGAAACCGACGATCAGATTGCCGGGAAAATTACCGTCGAAGATTGGGCGCGTGAAGCGTTGAAATAAAACTGTGGCGAAAGCGGAAATTAAAACAAAGGAGAATGAGGCGAGCGTTGAAGATTTTTTGAACGCCGCAGCTGATGAAACGGTTCGCACAGATTGCCGGAAAATTGTCGCATTGATGGAAAAAGCGACCGGCGCAAAGCCGAAAATGTGGGGCGCGTCAATCGTCGGTTTCGGCAGCCGGCATATCAAATCCGAGTCGGGACGCGAAGTTGATTGGATGGAAATCGGCTTTTCGCCGCGCAAAGTTAATCTGACGCTTTACCTGAATATCGGCGGCGGCTGGGATGAAAAATTACTGTCGAAACTCGGCAAGCATAAACTCGGCAAAGGATGTTTGTATTTTAAAAGATTGAGCGATGTTGATGAAAAAGTTTTAGAAAAATTGATCGAAAAATCGGTCGAAAATATAAGGAGAAGATAAGACTGGAGCGCAAGCGGCTCGCTTGCCGTCCGTGCGGCGCGAAGCACACACGGACACGCCTCTCGATTACGCGAAAGTTTCAAGTAGTCGAATGTCGTCGTTCTTGCTTCGCTCGAACGAAGCAAGCGAGCCGCTTGCGCTCCAGTCGAAAAAATTATGGCAAACGAAATTTATGAAATTCCCGTGCAGACGATTGACGGGACGGAAACGAATTTGGGCGAGTATAAAGACAAAGTTTTGCTCGTCGTCAACGTCGCTTCAAAATGCGGTCTGACTCCGCAGTATGAAGGTCTGGAAGCACTCTACGAAAGTTACAGTGATCAAGGCTTTGAAGTTTTGGGCTTTCCGTCAAACGATTTTATGGGACAGGAACCGCTTTCGGAAACGGAAATCAAGGATTTTTGCGACACGAATTATAATGTTAAATTTCCTCTGTTTTCAAAGATTCACATCAACGGCGACGAACGGCATCCGCTGTATCAGCATTTGATTGACGCGCAGCCGGAAACCGATGTCAGCAACGGCGACGGTTGGCTGAATGGTTTGCTTAAATACGGACACAAACATTTGAACGAAACCGATGTTTTGTGGAATTTCGAGAAATTTCTGATTGGCAAAAGCGGCGCGGTCGTCGCACGCATCGCGCCGGATGTCAAACCTGATGACGAGCGTTTGGCGGCGAAAATCGAAGAAGAATTGAGCAAATAAATGAGCGAAACCGAAACGATAAAATACGGCTTGATACCGTTGGAAATCTGGCAAAGGGAAAATGCGATTGACGTTTTTCGGAAAATGATCGGGCGCGAACTGCCCGCGCCGCCGATCAGCGAACACTTCGATTTTATTTTGACCGAGATCGAACCCGGACGCGCTGTTTTTGAAGGGAAATCCAAACCGAGTTTTTACAGTCCACTGGGAACGGTTCACGGCGGATTTATCACGACTCTGCTCGATTCGGCGATGGCGTGCGCGATTCATTCGACTTTGGAAGCGGGAAAAGGTTCGACGAGCGTCGAAATCAAAGTTAATTTCGTGCGCCCGATTTACGAGAAAACGGGAAACTTAAAAGCCGTCGGCGAAATCGTCAACGTCGGCAGACAAATCGCGTCGGCGGAAGGCAGATTGCTCGACGAAAATGGCAAACTTTACGCGCACGGAACGACGACTTGTTTTATTTTTGATTTATGAGGTTATTTAAACCACATAGAAACATAGGACACATAGTTTTGGTTTTTAATTAATATATTTTGTGCAAATCAAATTGAGCGAAAATTAAATTTCAAAAATTCTATGTGTCCTATGTTTCTATGTGGTTCAAATAAAAATTATGGAAAAAAGAAAATTCGGAAAAACTGATATGGAATTTTCCGTGCTTGGCTTTGGCGGCGCGGAAATCGGCTACAACTCGAATCAAACGCAGGCGGAAGTTGATGAATTATTAAATTCCGCGCTCGATGCCGGACTGAATGTGATTGACACGGCGGCGGCTTATAAAGTTTCGGAAGAGTTGATCGGGAAAGCCGTTTCAAATCGCCGCAAGGATTTTTATCTGCTGACGAAATGCGGCGCGTTAGACGCTTTTACCAGATTCGACTGGACGAAGAAAGGGATTTTGGAAACGATTGAAAATTCGTTGAGAAATTTGAAAACCGATTATCTCGACCTCGCGCAGCTTCATTCGTGCGACAGCGAAACCTTAAAACGCGGCGACGCGATTGAAGGTTTGCAGCGGGCGCAGGAGAAAGGCTACACGCGCTATATCGGTTATTCGGGCGACAACGAAGACGCGAAATATGCGATTGAAATGGACGTTTTCGACGCGCTGCAAACTTCGGTTTCCATCGCCGACCAAACACCGATTGACGGAAACATTCCGTTGGCGAAAGAAAAAGGTTTGGGAATCATCGCCAAACGCCCGATTGCCAATGCCGTTTGGCGACATAAGGAACAACCTTCGGACTCGTATCATCACGAGTATTGGGATCGAATTCAGAAATTGAAGTTCGATTTCTTAAATAAAAGTTTGGAAGAAGCGACGGCGACCGCTCTGCGTTTTACGCTT
Source organism: uncultured Pyrinomonadaceae bacterium (assembly GCA_964244835.1). GTDB lineage: Bacteria > Acidobacteriota > Blastocatellia > Pyrinomonadales > Pyrinomonadaceae. Next base: position 8,511 of record CAXTKJ010000088.1, on the reverse strand, counting down.
TCGATTTCAGGCATTGACACGATGATCGTCGGCACGACCAAGCCCAAGCGTTGGCAGGAAAACGCGAAATACGTCGCGGAAGGAAATTTATCGAACGAAGAATTTGAAGCGATTCGAGACCGCTGGCGCGAAGTCGGCGGCGATGATTGGAATGGGCAGACGTAGAAAGTTGAGTAGCGAATAATACGAATAAATCCAAAAGCATTTTGCGGCAAAAATGAACAAGGGGAAGCTATGAGCAGCAAATTATTTGAAACGTATAAATTAAGGAATATTGAGTTTCGCAACCGCATCTGGGTTTCGCCGATGTGCCAGTATTCGAGCGAAAACGGTTTGCCGACCGATTGGCATTTGGTTCATCTCGGAAGCCGCGCAGTCGGCGGTGCGGGTTTGGTGATTCAGGAAGCGACGGCGGTTTCGCCCGAAGGTCGGATTTCGCCTTCAGATGCGGGAATTTGGTCGGACGCACACTCCGAGGCTTATAAAAGAATCACAAAATTTATTAAGGAAAACGGCGCGATTGCGGGCATTCAACTCGCACACGCCGGACGGAAAGCGTCAACGTCCGAACCTTGGAACGGCGGCAAAGTTGTTGACGAAGGTTACGGCGGATGGGAAACCGTCGCGCCGTCGGCGTTGGCGTTTTCGGACGATTATCCGATGCCGCGTGAGATGACTTTGGAAGACATCGAACAGGCGACGAATGATTTTGTCACGGCGGCGAAACGCTCGGTTGACGCGGGTTTTGAGGTGATCGAAATTCACGCGGCGCACGGTTATTTGTTTGACGAATTTCTGTCGCCGCTGTCGAATAAACGCGTGGATAAATACGGCGGCAGTCTGGAAAATCGGATGCGATTTCTGCTCGAAGTTTCGAGAAAGGTGCGCGAAGCCGTTCCCGAAAGTCTGCCGGTTTTCGTGCGGATTTCGGCGACGGATTGGATGGAAAACGGCTGGGATTTGGAACAGTCGGTCGCGCTTTGCAAAGAGTTGAAAAGTATCGGCATTGATTTGATTGACGTTTCGACGGGCGGCAATGTGCCGGACGCGAAAATTCCGGTTGCGCCGAATTATCAAGTTTCATTTGCGGCGGAAATTCGCAAGCAAGTTGGAATAGCAACGGGCGCGGTCGGGATGATTACGGACGCGAAACAGGCGGAAGAAATATTGCAAAAAGGTGAAGCGGATGCGGTTTTAATCGCCCGCGAATTTTTGCGCGATCCGTATTTTCCGCTCACGGCGGCGAAGGAATTGGGTATTGAAGTTGATGTGCCGAAGCAGTATGGTCGGGCGATTAATTTGCGAAAAGCGAAGACAGCATAGGAGATTTAGCCACGAACGAACACGAAAAAGTAGGAAAAACCAAAAGAAATTTAACCACAGATGAACACAGATAGACACAGATTCTTAAGAGATAAAACGGACGAAATCTTTTTGATTTTATCTGCTTTTTATCAGTATCCATCCGTGTAAATCTGTGGTTAAAAATTCTCCTCTTTTTTGTGTCTTTTTCGTGTTTGTTCGTGGCTAATAAAAAATAAAAATATGAAAGCAATCAGAGTTCACGAATTAGGCGCGGCGGATAATTTGTCGTATGAAGAAGTTGAAAAACCGACACCGAAGGCGGACGAGGTTTTGATCAAAGTCGCGGCGGCGGGAATTAATTATGCCGATACGATGATGCGTTCGGGCAATTATCTGACGAAGCCGGAACTACCGTTCACGCTCGGCTATGAAGCGGCGGGAACGATTGAGGAAATTGGCGCGGATGTAAAACATTTGCAGAAAGGTCAGCGCGTTTTGGCGACGACTTCGAGCGGCGGCTATGCGGAATATGCGACGGCGAAAGCTAGTCAGGTAATTCCGATTCCCGACGAACTCGGTTTTAGCGAATCAACCGCTTTGCTCGTGCAGGGTTTGACTGCGCTCGGACTTTTGAATGAAACAAAGTCGGGGCAGACGATTTTGATTCACGCGGCGGCGGGCGGTGTGGGAACTTTGCTCGTGCAGTTGGCGAAACACAAAGGTTTAACGGTGATCGGCACGGCTTCGAGTGAGCAAAAATTGGAACTCGTCGCAAGTTTGGGCGCGGATTTTGCGATAAATTACACGGAAGACGATTGGACGGACGAGGTTTTGAAGGCGACGGACAATAAAGGCGTTGATTGGCTGATCGAAATGGTTGGCGGCGACATCGTGGCGAAGAATCTGAAAGTGCTGGCGAAACACGGCACGATGTGGATTTACGGTTCGGCGAGCGGCGAAGATTTTAAGGTTTCGGTGCTGAGTTTGATGGCGAAAAATCATATTATTCGCGGTTATTGGCTGATGAACGAATCAATCGAAAACCGCATCGCATTTACCAAAGAATTACTCGGACACCTCGGCGCAGGACGTTTGCAGATTCAGGTGACGGAATTTCCATTGGAGCAGGCGAAAGCAGCGCACGAAGCGATTGAAAATCGGCAGACGACGGGCAAAGTTGTTTTGACAGTTAGTTAAAATGAATTATCTAAGCGGCGAAGAAATTTGTGTCGGTGATAAAGTCATCGCTGATAAAAGTGATGGCGTTGTCGTCGCCGTTATTGATACAAAACAATTTACCGAAGAGTATTCGGAAGGTTGGTCATATTTAGAAAAAGGCTGTTTGGTTGAAACAACTGCGATGGGATTAGTTCATTATCCAGAAGCCGATAGAGACCTGATTTTGAAAAATCGGAAATAATATCACAGAAGTTTAAAGTTACTTAAACGGACATTTTCGGAGAATTTAGCATTATGAAAAAGCTATCTGAAATTCCATTATCAGTGCTGGATTTATCGCCCGTTATCGAAGGCGAAAGTCCGGCGGATTCTTTTCGTAAAAGTTTGAGTTTGGCGCAACACGCCGAACAGTTGGGATTTAATCGGTTTTGGCTTGCCGAA
>CAXTKJ010000088.1:0-5576 GCA_964244835.1 uncultured Pyrinomonadaceae bacterium | reverse complement strand
TCATAATATGGAAGGGATTGCTAGTGCGGCGACTTCGGTTGTGATCGGTTATGTCGCCGCCGGAACTTCAAAAATTCGGGTCGGTTCGGGCGGCATTATGCTGCCGAATCACGCGCCGATGGTGATTGCGGAACAGTTCGGGACGCTCGAAAGTTTGTATCCGAACCGGATTGATTTAGGGTTAGGACGTGCGCCCGGAAGCGATCAGATGACGGCGAGGGCGTTGCGGCGAACTTTGCAAAGCGACGGCGACGATTTTCCCGAATTGTTGGAAGAATTGCGGTTTTTCTTTCAAACGCCGGTTGAAAATCAGCGCGTCCAAGCCGTTCCCGGCGGCGGTCTAAATATTCCGATCTGGCTGCTCGGTTCGAGCGGTTTTTCGGCGCAGCTTGCCGGACAATTAGGTTTGCCGTTCGCGTTCGCGGCGCATTTTTCGCCGGAAAGTTTACTGCTTGCGCTCGAACTTTATCGCCGCAATTTTCAGCCGTCGGACGCGCTTGAAAAACCTTACGCGATGGTCGCGCTCAATGTTTTCGCGGCGGAAACAGACGCAGAAGCCGAGCGTCTGGCGACTTCGCAGCATCAATCGTTTTTGAATCTGATTCGCGGAAAACCCGGCAAAATCAAGCCGCCGGTTGATTCGATGGACGGCGTTTGGACGGCGCAGGAAAAAGCATTAGTTCAATCTCGCGTCGGCGGTTCGATTATCGGGAACGCGGCGACGGTGAAGGTGAAACTCGACAATTTTTTGGCGGAAACGAACGCCGACGAATTGATGATAAACGCGATGATGTTCGATCATTCGGCGCGGCTTCGTTCTTACGAAATCGTCGCGGATGTTTGGCGGGGAAACGCTTTGAAATTGGCGGCTTGAAGAGAGGAATTAGCCACGAACGGACACGAAAAAGGCACGAAATCAGAGAAGAAATTTAACCGTTTCGCTTCGCGTTTACATAGATGGACACGGATTTAAGAATGATAAGAAAAGTAAAAATGTTTTGGCTTTTATCTGATTTTTATCCGTGTTTATCTGTGTAAATCTGTGGTTAAATTTCTTATTTTCGTGTTCTCTTCGTGTTTGTTCGTGGCTAAAAAATATATGAATGTTGCAGACAAAATAATTCTCGTCACCGGCGGCGCGAACGGCATCGGTAAGGCTTTGTGCGAGCGATTTTATGCGGACGGCGCGGCGAAGATTTATGTTGCCGACGTTGATTTGGTGAATGCGGAAAAGGTTGCGGAATCGGTTGGCGGCAAGGCTTTTAAACTCGATGTGGTGGACGAAGCGAATTGTCAGCAAGTTGTAAAACAGATTTTAGATGAAGCGGGCAGATTCGATTTTATCGCTTCAAATGCGGGCATCGGCGGCGCGGAAGGTTTGCTGGAAGTTTCCAATGACGATTGGCGCAACATCTTTGAAGTCAATGTTTTATCGCACGTTTTTCTGGCGCGGGCGGCATTTCCGGCGATGATCGAGCGCGGCGAGGGCGCGTTTATGATAACTGCTTCGGCGGCGGGACTTTTGACGCATCCGACGGGCGCGTCATATTCAGCGACGAAACACGCGGCGGTTGCGCTGGCGGAAAATATGTCGCTCGAATTTTACGAGAAAGGGATTTACGTTTCGTGCCTCTGTCCGCAGGGCGTGATTACGCGGCTGATTGACGGCGTGGACAATCCGAATAAGTTTTTGATGGCGGACGCGATCACGGTTGAAGCGTGCGCCGACGCGGTAATCAAAGCGTTGGAATCGGAAACTTTTTTAATTTTGCCGCACGCGGAAGTCGCCGAATACATCGTCAACAAAGCCGAAAACCGCGACCGCTGGCTGCACAGTCTGCGAAAGATGCGAAATTTTGTTTTGAGTGAAAGAAAGGAGATTAGCCACGAACAAACACGAAAAGGCACGGAATAAGAAAAGAAATTTTAACCACAGATGAACACGGATAAACACAGATTTTTAAGAGATAAGAAAGATGAAGCAGGAAATAATAAATTGATTTTATCTTGCTCTTATCCGTGTTCATCTGTGTCTATCTGTGGTTAATTATTCTTAATTTTCGTGTTCTTTTCGTGTTTGTTCGTGGCTAAAAAATAAAAATTATGAAAATCGGAATTATCGGGGCGGGAAATATTGGCGGAAACGCGGCGAAATTGTTTGCGAAAGCGGAACACGACATTGCGATTGCGAATTCGCGCGGACCTGAAACTTTGACGGATTTGGTTGCAGAAATCGGCAATGGCGCGAAAGCTGTGACGGCGGAGGAAGCGGCAAAATTTGGCGAAATCGTGTTTGTTTCGATTCCGCTCGGCAAAATTAATGAACTGCCGACGGACGGATTTGACGGGAAAATCGTGATTGATTCAAACAATTATTATCCCGACCGCGACGGGCAGATTGAAGTTTTAGATTCGGACGAAAAGACTTCGAGCGAACTTTTGGCGGAACATTTGACGGGCGCGAAAATCGTTAAAGCATTTAATACGATTTGGTTCGAGCATCTGAAAACATTGGGCGATACGAGTTTGCCGCTCGAAAATCGGCGCGTGATTTTTGTCGCGGGCGACGATGCGGACGCGAAAAAGACGGTTTCGGATTTGATTGAAGAAATTGGTTTTGCCGCTTACGACACGGGAAGTTTGCGCGAAGGCGGCAGAAATCAAGCACCGAACACGGCAATTTATAATCAAAATATCACTCTGAGCGAAGCACCCGCGATTTTGGGTTCGGAAGGATATTAAAAACAGACGAAAAAGGGAAATAAATTATGAGCGAAGATAAAAAAACAGTCTTGATAACAGGCGCAAATAAAGGACTCGGCTACGAAACGGCGCGTCAGTTGGGCGAAAAAGGTTACACGGTTTTGGTCGGGGCGCGTGATGAGTCGAGAGGCGCAGAAGCGGTCGAGAAATTGAAAAGCGAAGGTTTCGACGCGGATTTTGTCGAGATTGACGCGACGAATGCGGAAACGATTAAAATTGCCGCGCGGACGGTCGGCGAGAAATACGGCAAACTCGATGTTTTGATTAATAACGCGGCGATTGCCGTTGACACGATGGGCGAAAAGGCGAGCGAAACGAATTTGGAATTGATACGAAAAACTTTTGATACTAACTTTTTCGGCGTAATTGCGATTACGCAGGCGTTTTTGCCCCTGATTAAAAAATCGGAAGCCGGGCGCATCGTGAATGTTTCGAGTGGTTTGGGTTCTTTGACGCAGAACAGCGATCCGAATTGGGCGTTTTCTGCTGTTAAACCGCTGGCTTATAATTCTTCAAAAACCGCGCTCAATGCCTTTACGGTGATTTTGGCGCACGAGTTAAAGGACGCAAACATTAAGGTTAACTCCGCCGATCCGGGTTACACGGCGACGGATTTGAACGGCAACAGCGGTACAAAAACCGTTGCCGAAGGCGCGTCAATTATCGTAGATTTGGCGACGCTCGACGAAAGCGGCGCGACGGGCGGTTATTTTGACGATCAAGGCGTTTTGCCTTGGTAATTAAAGTTTTGAGTCCCGCCTTCAGGCGGCTCTTGCGCCAGCGAAGCGCGGCGCGGAAAGCCGCCTGAAGGCGGGACTCAAAACGAAAAAAGGGCAATTTAAGGGGGAAATTATGGAATACAGACGGTTTGGCGGTTCGGGACTGCAAGTTCCGGTGCTGAGTTTCGGGACGGGAACTTTTGGCGGCGGCAACGAATTTTTTAAGGCTTGGGGCGAAACGGATGTTGCGGAAGCGTCGCGCCTCGTAGATGTTTGTTTGGACGCGGGCGTGAATATGTTCGACACGGCGGACGTTTATTCAAACGGTTTGTCGGAGGAGATTTTGGGCGAAGCGGTTAAAAATCGGCGCGATAAAGTTTTGATTGCGACGAAGGCGACGTTCAAAATGGGCGATGATGTCAACCAAATCGGTTCGTCGAGATTTCATTTGATTAACGCGCTCGACGCGAGTTTGAAACGGTTAAAGACTGATTACGTTGATGTTTACACGATGCACGGCTTCGATGCGCTGACTCCGGTCGAGGAAACTTTGCAGACGCTTGACGGTTTTGTCAAAAGCGGAAAAGTGCGCTACATCGCCTGTTCAAATTTTTCGGGCTGGCATTTGATGAAATCGCTTGCCGCGTCGGAAAAATACGGCTGGGCGAAATACGTCGGACATCAGGCTTATTATTCTTTGATTGGGCGCGAATACGAATGGGAATTGATGCCGCTCGCGCTCGACCAAAACATCGGCACGGTCGTTTGGAGTCCGCTCGGCTGGGGCAGATTGACGGGCAAAATTCGCCGCAACGCGCCGCTGCCCGAAACTTCGAGATTACATAAAACTTCGGAAGCCGGTCCGCAGGTGTCGGACGAAAAACTTTACGATGTGGTTGACGCGCTGGACGAAGTGGCGGAAGAAGTCGGAAAATCCGTGCCGCAAGTCGCTTTGAATTGGCTGTTGCAGCGTCCGACGGTGGCGAACGTGATTATCGGTGCGCGAAACGAGGAACAATTAAAGCAGAATCTCGAAGCGGTCGGCTGGAATTTAACGGCGGAACAAATCGCCAAACTCGACGAAGCGAGCGATTCGACACCGATTTATCCGTATTGGCATCAGCGGCAATTTGCGGTGCGAAATCCGCTGCCGGTATAGAAATACGAAATAGAATAAGGAGATTAACTGATGATTTCAAACGATTATTTTGAAAGTTTATATCGTGATTTCAACGCTCGTGACATCGAAAAAGTGCTGTCGAAAATGCACGACGACGTGAAATGGGCGAATGGAATGGAAGGCGGTTTCGTTGACGGGCGCGACGCGGTGCGCGACTACTGGACGCGGCAGTTTGCGGCTGTCAACAGTCGGGTTGAGCCGCTGGAAATTAAGAGCGAGGAGAATAAAACCGTGATAAAAGTTCACCAACTCGTCAAAGATTTGGAAGAAAATTTGATTTCGGATTCGACGGTCGAGCATATTTTTTATCTCGAAAACGGACTGGTTAAAATGTTTGAAATCGGAAAAGCTGACGAAAATTTATTTAAATTATGACAAAAATTATTTCGCCCAAGGTCGAGTTCGGCGGTTTGCTGAAACAGTTAAAGGAAGTCGCGCCGGATATTTTTGATGCGAACGGCAATTTTTTGAATTTGGCGCAGGGCGAATGGAAATTTGCCGGAACGCCGCGTGAATTTCGTTCGCCGATTGATAATTCGCTGCTTGGCGCGTTGCCGATGCTCGATAAAAAGGCGGCATTGAAAGCCGTCGAATTCGCGGGCGCGGAGTTTCGGAATTGGTCGAAAACCGATTTGGACGAGCGCAAACGGCGTGTTTCGGAATGTTTGGAATTGCTGACGACGCACGTTGAATTGATTGCGAAATTGCTGATGTGGGAAATCGGCAAAACTTACAAACTCGCGTTCACCGACATTGACCGCGCGATTGCGGGCGTGCAGTGGTATGTCGAAAATATCGAAACGATGCTGGAAAAACGAACGCCGCTTGGACTTATTTCCAATATCGCGTCGTGGAATTATCCGATGTCGGTGCTGATGATGGACGCCGACGAGTTCAAGACCATCAACGACCGG
>CAXTKJ010000087.1:0-16784 GCA_964244835.1 uncultured Pyrinomonadaceae bacterium | reverse complement strand
TTCATCAGATTGACCTGCACTTCGGCATACGCGCCGCTCAATCCGCCGCTCGGATTTTCCGTTTTCTTTTGGCTGACGACTTTGCCGGATTTGAGTTCGGCGACGTAAGCGGTTTTCCCGATTGTTACCGTCAAATAAACATCGCCCGCCGAATGATAATCGGGCTGATTCGCCTCTTTGACCAAATACGCGATCAGCGAAGTTTCTTTCGCCGTCTGCGCCTGTGCCGTTTGAAAACTCAAGGTTAAAATTAAACCTGCGATAATAGTTAAAAATTTTGATTTCATTTGTTCTCCTTTATTTTGTTTAGTTTCTTCTTGTCATCGAAGATGACCGACAACATAGCGTAGGGGAAACCCTACGTTGCCGGCAATCATTCAATCGCTCGCTGAAAGTGAGCAACAATGCGCGTTATTTGATTCGACACTTTCAGCGTCGGAAAATTCGTTGTCGTTGAACGTAGGGTTTCACCCTACGCTATGTTGTTTGTCGCCTTTGGCGACTGAAATCGAATTATCGAAAATCGTCTAACGATTGATTAACTGCAAGCCTTTTTCGGCTTCGTCCGCGTCGAAAAACAATTTGTATTTTTCGTCTCCTTCGTCGAACGAAACCGAAACTTTGCTTTTTGTAATTTGCATTTTGCCTTTCGGATAACGACCCGATCCGTTGTAGATACACGACGCGAAAATCTCCGTCCAGATATTTTCAATTTTCAAATTCTTATCGGTTTTAATAAGCAAAAGCGTCGTCGGACGGTCGCCGCCGCAAGGCGCGTTCGGACCTGTCAGCGTCGCGCCGCTAATGAATTTGGCGACGACGTAAAACGCATTGTCTTTGCGAACCGAAAGCAAAGTCGTGTAGCGATGCGGCGGTTCGCCGCCCGCCGTAAAATCTCCTATCGAATTTCCTTCGAGCATAATAAGTTTGCTTTTTTTGCCAACCGCCAACCGCACTTTTTCGCCGTTGCCGACGGCTTTCAAAGTTACAACATTTTGAGCCGCCGCTTGTCCGGCGCAAATCATTGCAAAGACGAAAGCGAAAATAATAAAAAGTTTTTTGATTCTCATAGTTTTCCCCTAAATTTCGCCGCTATCATCTCTTGTCGCTGAAAGCGACGAATTTAATAACGCCTCGGTAAAGCCTTTGGCGACACCCGACGTAATTTTGATAACCGTTCGCTCGCTGAAAGTGAGCAATTTCAATATCGAGAATTCGACACTTTCAGCGTCGGGAATCCGTTCGCATCAGTCGTCGGGTGTCGCTCACTAAAAGTTCGCTTTACCCGACGCTGTTAAATTCGTCGCTTTCAGCGACCAAAACCCGACGGAATTTTTATGTCCGCAAAATCTAATGCCTATTTTTTATTGAATCGCCGTAAATCCGGTGAGATTGCCGAAAAGCCCTTCGGTTTTCCAGGCGTTCATATTCCATTTGCCGTCCGCCGCGCCGACGACGCTGACGGGGACGATCATTCGCACGCCGCCGAGTTGGTTTTTGTCTTTAATACCGTTGTCAACGATTTTACCGTCCTTGCCGACGGTGAATTTTATGACCCGCGCCAACTGATTTTCGCGCAATACTTTTATTTCATATTCACCAGCATTTTTGTCGAGGAAAAACTGCGACGAAAAATCATTCGCGCTCTGGTGATGGTCGAATCCGCGCACGTTGTCGAACGTGAACTGCCACATCTGCCAGCGATACGCGGGTTCGTCCGATGCCGAAGTCATTGTTTCCCGGTGCGACGCAGTTTTTTTGGAAATTTGCTTGCCGTTGTAATAAAGAAAGGCTTCGATTTTGCTGTAGTCGGTCGTGCCGCGAAAACACATCGCCGCCGCTAACTGCGGAACGTCCTGCTCGACTTCCGGGTTGAGCCACAGATAGCCGAACGGAAGCTGCCAGTCGTAATCAATATAAAACTCTTTTTTGCCTTTATTTTCGGGAATATTCTGGTCGGGCGTGTAAGTGGCGACGCGATATTTTCCGCTGAATAAAACTTTGTCCGTGCCGGCAATCGCGTTTTTCAAGCGAATGCGGAACGGGAATACGCCTTCGTTGACGATGGCTTTTTTCTCGAGTTCGTCATCGCTTATCGAGTCTCGAATCAAGATATTCTGCATCACGTCATCTTCAAGTTCCGGCGTGTCCATTTTGTATTTAAGCCACGGTTTGCCGTCCGGCATATCGAATTCGGCGAAAAGCTGACTGCCCGCCGACATCGCACCCAAAACCGTGAACTGAATCTGCGGCACCCAACTGTAAGTGTTATAAACCGGCTCGGCAGCGGCAGGATTTTTCCACCAGCGCGTATTGCGTTTGACGGAAACCTGAACGGTGCGTTTCAGCAGCGTCGGCGAACTGTTCTGCGCGGCGGCTGAAATGCCGAGCAAGCCGATAAACAACAATGCAATAAAATTGAAAGTTAAAATTTTTCTCATAGTTTTCTCCATTTTTTACCAAATTCTTATAAATAATTTCTCATCGGTCGCGGCGTATCTTGTCCACGCTGACCCATTCGTTAAAAACGTCGTCGTAATCTTCGTAATGAACATAGACTTCCCGGTCGCGGCGTTTCAAAATCTGCGCCCGCCGCCAGCCTTTGCCCGAATCTATTTCGACCGTTCGGGCGTAACTCGAACCCTGCCAGCCCGTTTGAGTGTCGCGGATTCGTTCGTCCTTGACCCATTCGTCATCTCTGCCGTCGGCGTAGGCGACGAGGTGTTCCGTGCCGTAGCGCGAATCTACGATCAAAGCCTGATACCAAACGCCTTTCTGCGCGACTTCGACCTCTCTGCCGAAATCGTAATCGTTGGAAATTCTGACTCTTTTCGGCGCGACCAATTCGCTCCACGGATCGTCGTCCCAACCGAAAAAGTGAATTTGATATTTGCCGTCGGTGATGTTGATAATTCTCGATTTATACCACGCGCCGCGCTTGTCCTGCGCTTCGACCAGATCGCCGATGCCGAATTCCAGCGGCTTCGGTTTCTTTTCTTCTTCCGTCAATTCACGAATCCGTTTCGACGGAACCCATTCGTTGTCGTCCGCCGTATAATCTTCATATTCAACGAGATGCGAGCCGCCTTTGACATCAACGACCTTTGCAATAAACTGAATGCCTTGCCATTCGACGCTGACTCTTTCGCCGATTTCATACTGTTTCGGCACGGCTTGGCGAATTTTATCCGCCGCAATTAGTTCGTCGTCTGTTTCTTCGTAACCGTAAAATCGAACCTTAAATTTGTTGCCTTTGACATCGCGGATAAAGCCTTTGTAATAACCATCAACGCTGTATGCTTCGACTCGTTCGCCGATTCGCGCCGCCGGATTCGACTGCGCCGGAGCGATGATTCCTTGTTTATTAAAATTCGGCGTGTAAGCGAATTCGGCGATTTGCTCTTCGGCAAACAACATATCGGCGGCAGAATTCGTTTCGAGTTCGGCAAACGTCACTTTCCCGTCGCGGTTGTCGTCCGCATAAGAATCGCCGCGAAAGGCGTAAATCAAACTTTCGGTGAACGTCCAATTTCCCGTCGAAAACGAATTGTAATGCGCCGAAGTCAGCGCGGCGTAAGAAATTTTCGGTTTCTTAATCGCTTTCACCGCTTCCGCTAAAGCACCCGAATAACAGTTATCAGCCAGCAAAATCGCCGTCGCGCCTTTGAAATTTTTCTCGATTGTTTCAGGTATATTTTTCACCTTCCAGCCATCGGTTTTATCGCTCGCGTCATAAGTCGCAAAATAAGTCGTCCGATTATCAGCCGAGCGATAACCGTGTCCGCAAAAATAAACGATCACCGTGTCGCCCGGTTTCGCCTGACTCAAAAACTTCGGAAAAGTATCTTTAACTTTGGCAATCGTCGCCGCATTATCCTTCAAATAAACGATCTGATTTTCGGGAACGCCGCTTTGCTTTAACACATTCAGCAGCATTTCATCGCGGCGATTCTTCTGCGGAAACGAAACGAATTTTTCCTTGTCCTGCCATTCGAGCAACCCGACAAAATAAACCCACGTTCGCGCCGGATTCCAAGTCCGCGCCGCCGCGTCCGTCGAAGTCTGATTAACCTTCGCCGTCTGCGGATACGCCGCCGAAAACATCAAAAAAACCGTTAAAATCGTTAATAGAATCGAACACTTTACTTTCATATTTGCCTCGTTATTTAAACTGTTTTCGTCCCGAAAAACCGTTTCAGATGAGTGAAAATTAAAATTGTGATGACGGCGAAAAAAACTCCTAAAACCGTCCATAACGCCAGCGGATTCGGGTCTTTTCGCATCAGGTTGGCGGTCAAAACGATTTGATTAATAGCGACAAACATCGCTGTGACGGCGACGTTCAGCCACGCGAAGAAGTTACCGAAAACGGCTAAAGTATGTTCGCGTCTTTCCGGCGCGAGCCAGTAATCTTTGTTCGGCAAATTCACCATCGAATCCGGCATTTCCGGTAGCCATTTTGAGATTAAAGAAAACATCGCTGTTAAAAACACGAGCAAAATCGCGCCGAATGCAAAAAACGAAGTTTTCGACATAAAGCCGTTTGCCTGCCCGCTCGCGTCGAAATGCGAAGCAATCGTTTCCGGCAGTGGCGGGTAAAAATTAACCGCCTGCCCGACGAAAACCAAAATCAAAATCGCCAAAATAATGGTTGATGCTTTCATAAAGATTTCCTCAATTAATACTGACGTTGAGCGTAAAACTCGCGCTTTCCTTGCGCCGCGCCGCGCTTCGCGGCAGAATGACGCGGATGATATAACTGTCGTCAACATCAACATTTCGAGTGATTTCCGTCACGCCCGAAGTTTCGTCAACCTCTTTCATATCCGAGTAATACATATAAAAACCGCTCGCCGGATTGCTCGTTTTCAAGTTGACCGTCATCGTTTGTCCGCTTTTCGCGGCGACGATGTAATCAATATATTTGTAGCCGTTGATCGTGCCTTTCAAAGCGGTTGACGTTGCACCTTTGGCAAATTTAACGCGGACTTTAGTCTGCGCGGAAATGTTTGAATTGAACAATAAAAAAGCGGTTAATATCGTCAAAAACAAAAGTGATTTTTTCATTGTTTTTCTCCTAAATTCTTTAAAACAGTTCAATTATTGCTCGTCAAACTTCGGCTTTTTGGAACTGATTTTTTTGAAAATTCCGTCCGAACCGATGCCTCTGCCCCAACCGCAATCGCCTTTTTCGCTGACGATTAATTTGCCGCCGCCGAATTCCAGCGTCATCACGCACGGACTGTCGGCGTTCGATTGAGCATCGGCAGGCTGAAACGTCGCCGTCGTGCCTTCGATCATCGCCGTCCCGCTCGCCGTATTGCTGACTTTGCCGGCAGCGTTGTTGCCGAAAAATTCGACTTGCAGTTTCTGTCCGCCGAGCGACCAGACGCGAAATTCCGTCGAAACGGCATTTGTCTTGCTCGAAGTTTCGCGCCAAGTTCCGTTCACCTGCGCGGCGGTAACGACTTTCTGCCCGAAACCGACGTTCGTCGAAACCAATAAACAAAAAGCGAATGACACTGAAACGATGATTTTCTTTAACATAATTTTCTCCTTATTGATTGCCGAATTGATTGCCGACATTTTCAGATTTTTCCGGCGCGGCGGCAGGTTCGGTTTTGTCCTTGCTTTTCAAACTCGCTTCGGAATTCAGCTTCAAAAATTCGGTAGCGACCAGATGCGATTTGAACTCGAAATTTGCCTGCCTGTCCAAAAAACTCGCGCCGAACGAAGGCGGGAAAATCAGCGTCAACACACCCGGCGAAATCGCGCCCAAAATCACGACAGTTACGCTGACAAAGGTCGGCACACCCAAAAAAATCAGACCTACGCCCGGAAGCCAAGCCGTGTAATAACCGAATTTCAGCAAACGGTGATACCATTTCAATCCCGAACTACAGCCTTTACACGCCGGAATTCCTTCGATTTTGCTGCTGATGTTTCCGCCGTAATAATTCCGATCAACATCGCCGGAAACCGCTTCGTTCACCGCAAACGTCAATAGCGGCGTGGTTTTAATGCCGAGAAATGACAACTTAATTATCCCGTCGGGATTTTTCTTTTCGCACACGACACAGAGCGGCGGGAAAATCGCTTTTTGTGTATTTGGTAATGTAATATCAAAAGTTCCCATAATTTACCTCCTTTTTTACGAGCAGTTCGTGACCGGATTTCCGCACTGCGATTCCGGTGCTAACCAGCCGGTGAATTTTTTGTATTTAACGCGCACCCAATCTTTATCGCAGGAAACGATTTTCACGACGGTTTCGGGCGGCACGATTGTTATGACTTTCGTTCCCTTGCCCGCTTCGTAAAGTTTCACGCCTTTGCCGTTATAACCCGTCGTCGAAGTCGCCAATAAATTGCCCGAAACCCAGCCTTCCTGATCGAAAACGACCTCGCTTTCCATATTTACGGCGTGGTTGATTTTCACCCAGCCGATAAAATTCGTGCCGGTCAAATGAACCATCGTGCCGTCTTCGCTGAAAGGAATTTTTCCGATTAATTCGGCATTGGCGCGGTCTTCGCGGCGCACATTCAAACCGTTTTTGTCCGTGTCGGCGACGAACGCCTCAACGCTGCAAACGTCTTTATTCCGATTGACCGATTTCATATTTTCCTCGTAATCGTCGGATTTGACCGAGCCGTTTTTGATGTCTTCGGCACTCATCTCGACCGAATTATCGTTCGCTTTCGGCTTCTTTTTCGGTGTCGGCTGCACGGCAGTCTGCATCGTTTCGGGCGACGAACTCACAGTGTTTTTATCCGCTTGATTTTGCGCTTTTGAACCGGCGCAGGCAGATAATCCGACGGCTGTAATTAGTAAAAATATCGTGTGTTTCAGCATTTTTATTTCTCCGTATAATTTGGTTAAAACATTTGCTCCAACGTCCCGCTTTATTTTTTCTCGATAATCACGCCCGTGTTTTCAAAGTCGTAGATTTCGATTTCAATCTTGTCCGCGCCCTTCGACATATTGACGGTGTAGCGGTCGGGGATGGATTTATCGTCAAATTTATCGAGCGTCCAGCCCTGCGCCTTCAAACCGTCGGTGTATTTTCCAAGCACCGTTTTTTTATCGTCTTTGTGAACCGCTTTAAACTCGGTCGGTGTGCTTGCCCAGACGACGGCGTTTTCCTTGACCGGCAAATTCATCGCCGTCCACGGCGCAGTCAAAGGCACCGCCGTTACCGTCGGTTTCCAGCCGCAAGCCGCCAATCCAACGGCGAGCAACGTCGCCAACATAAAAGTTAAAGTAATTTTTTTCATAATTTTTTCTCCTTTAGCTGCCGCTTTCCTCAAGCAGCGCAATTCTAAAATTTGATAATTCGTAATGGCATCCGCCGCAGTCATAAGCCGGAGCGGACAAAAACTCTTCAGTAACCGGCGCGAGCAGAATGTCGGCTTCCGCCTCGGTCGGCTCAATCGCCATTTCGACGACGGTTGAAATTTCCGTGTTCAATCGAACGTCGTGGCATAATAAATTCGCTGTGATCTGGTATTTTTTAAACATTTTCTTTGCTTGTTTTCGCCCGATTTTTGATCTCATTCTCCGTGCATTTATCAAAACTCGCCGAATAGGTCGAGTATTTATTCGTGTCGTAATTTTTGCCGTAAATCGGAATTTTCAGAGCCTTTGCGCCGAGCGTCCAGACGATTCTTTTCGTTCCTTTGGCGACTTGGTATGGCGGTTTGCCGCCGTCGAAAATTATCGTCAGCAGATTGCCGGTTTTCGTGCCGTTAAAATTGAATTTTTCCAACGGACTCGTTTCATCGCCGCCGCCCGATTCAAAAACGCCTTCGATTTTCTTGTTATTGATCAAAATCATCTTGACCTTTTGCTGCACCTTCAAACCGTCGTTTTGAAAGCACAAATCCTTTTGCGCCGAAGCCGTGACGACTCCGCAAATTAAACAAAACATCAGCATTATAAAAATTCGTTTCATTATTTTTCTCCTCAAATTTACGGAATCGCCGTAAAACCGCCGAGCGGATTACCGTAGAACGCTTCGGTTTTATAAGCGTTCGGGTTGTAGGCGGGCGCGGCTTTCGTGTCCACGATTTTGACGGGCAGAATGTTTGTATAGAAGAAACCGTTTTTTCCGCCGATGCCGCTGTCCACGATTTTGCCGTCCGCGCCGACCGTAAAACTTAACGAGCGCGACAGTTCACCGTCGGATAAAACTTTGACTTCATAATTGCCGGGTTTGCTGCCGTCGAATCCGTAAAAAATGAACTTCCAGTTTTCCCAGCGCGGCTCGACATCGTTGCCGCTCGTCATTATTTTAAAATCCGAAACCGCACTGCTCGTGTCTTTCGTCGAACTGATTTGCTTGCCGTTATAAAGCAGATAACCTTCGAGTTTATTGACGTTTTCGCCGCGAAACCACATCATCGCGCCAATCGCCGTCGCATCGGGCTTTTCCCAAACGTAGCCGATGGGCAGCGTCCAATCGTGGTCAACGTAGTATTCGTATTGATTTTTGAATGCGGGCAGATTGTTGCCGACGTGAAATTTTTTGACGGTGAATTTGCCTCTATAAAGCTCGCGGCTCGCGCCGCTCAGACCGTTTTTGAGCGTGATTTTGAAACCGAAAACTCCGGTATCAATAATGTTTCGTTTATCGCCGTGCTGCGACGATACCGGCAGAACGACATAAGTCGGCTGTCCGGTGGACGCTTTGGTGACGTTGACATCGGACGCGAACCACGTTTTGCCGTCGGGCATCGTAAATTCGATGTTAAAAAAACTCGCGTCGGGTAAATCCCCGGCGACATAAAATTCCATTCCCGGCATCCACGACCAGGTGTTGGATTCCGGCACTTTCCAAAACGTCGAGTCGCGGTAAGTGCGAACGGATAAAGTTTGTTTCAGCACCTGCGGCGCGGCGGATACCTGCGCGAATCCTGAACTTTGGCAAACTAAAATTAAAAATAAAGCGATAAAAAGTGTTTTCAGATACATAATTTTTTCCTCAAGATTTTGTAAAACTATAGCTAAAAGCCATCTCAAAAATCGGAGACGATGTTCTGAGTCCCGCCTTTAGGCGGCTTCTCCCGACGGTTAGCCGCCTAAAGGCGGGACTCAGAACGACTAAAACTGTTTTTGAGACAGCTTGTAATAACGCCGCCGTTTTTACGGAATGTAAGCGTTTTCAACCGCTCTGTCTGACGATGCGCCGAAACCGACTCCGGTAAATCCGCTTTGCGAACCGTTGATATACCAGTTCAAGTTGCCGCCGCTGGCTCTCGTTACCGCGACATCGGTTTTGCCGTCGCCGTCATAATCAGCCGGGACGGGCTTGTCGCCCGACGCGCCAAACTGAACCGCGCCGTAATTAATTGCTGCATTTGTTGACGTATACCAAGTGCCGTTCGACGGACGGAAAACCGCGACATTGGTTTTGCCGTCGCCGTCATAATCTGCCGGAACCGGTTTATCCGTTCCTAAACCAAACGCGATTGCCGAAAAGCCCGCCGTGCTTTGTTGTAAATACCAGGTCGCGTTCGTCGGACGGAAAACCGCAATATCAGATTTGCCATCGCCGTCGTAATCGCCGACGACCGGAACATCGTCCTGTGCGCCGAACTGAAATGCCGTAAATCCGGCAGTCGAACGATTGATATACCAGGTGAACGCGCCGCTGACATTTCTTATAACGGCAACATCGGCTTTACCGTCGCCGTCGTAATCCGCCGGAACAACCGCGTCTAAAGCGAAGCCGAAAGTCTGCGCCGTCAAACCGTCGCGTGATCGCAAAATATACCAGGTGACGGTGTTGTCGGTATTTGTGCGGACGACGGCGATGTCGGTTTTGCCGTCGCCGTCGTAATCTGCCGGAACGAGGCGGTCGCCGAGCGAGCCGAAGTTGACGGCGTTAAATCCATACACCGAATTCAGCTCATACCACGCGAGCGCATTGTTGTTCACGCGCGTAACGGCGATGTCGGCTCTGCCGTCGCCGTCGAAATCGAACGGAGTTTTGCGGATGACAACATTTTGCTGAAACTCGAACGCACCGATGTCAATCGTCGCGTCGAATTGACGTGAAAAAGGCTGGGCGCGCTGGTCGAATTCCAGATTCATCGGCGGATTGTCGGTCGCGCACGACGCATTGCGAACGCAGTTGTTGCCGCGATTGACCGCGCGACTATTCGGGAGCAGCGCGTGCGTGTTGCTCTGACCGCCGTTGTCGGCGAGCGGCGCGAGATTTGCGGGTTGGTTAATAATGTCGTTTGAACCGGGAAAGCCGCCGTTGCCGTCCGCGCCGCCGCCGCCGAACGTGCTGCCGATTAAATTGTTGCCGAGCGAAGTGAAATTCGCGTTTATATCTCTGACCTGATTGGCACGGAGATTGTTGGCAACAATAGTATTTCTGAGTCTCGGTAAATTCGGTGAACTAAAATTACCGGATATACCGCCGATACCGACGTTTGAGACTGTCGAGTTATTAGTGATAGTTGAGCTGTTTATATTCAGAATGCCCAGATATTCGTTTAATTCGTTAGCATCATTTGATATTCCGCCCACACAAAATCCACTAAATCTATTTGCCAGATTACCGGAAATCGTCGAATTGGCGATTTGCATCGTGCCGTGGTTCTCGATGCCTCCGGCAGTGCTGCCCGTATTGTCTGAAACCAGCGAGTTGGTTAACGTCAGGTTGCAGCCGAAAGCCGTATTTATAGGAAAGGTGTTGGCTTTATTGCAATAAATGCCGCCTACCGCGCTGCCTTGATTGTTGGTTACGGTAACGTAGTTCAAACTTACCGTCGTCTTGCTGCCGGCAGTAATGCCGCCCGCTTTGGGAGTGGTCGCCTGACTGCTGTTGCCGCCGGTAATGGTCAAGCCTGAAAATGCCACGCTAATATAAGTATCAAATGCGTCATTGGTAATATTAAAAACGCTCGTCGTCTGTCCGCCGCTCGATGCGCTGGCGTTGATAATCAAACTTCTCGTTCCGGTGCCGATGATATTTAAATTTCTACTGATGGTCAGTCCGCTCGCTAAATTGATCGTGCAAACGCCGCCCGGACAGTTTGCCGCCGGAATGTCAAAGAAAATTCCGTCATCGGCAACCGCCGATGCGATTGCCTGCCGCAAACTGCAAGTTCCGCCCGTCGTGCAGTTGCCGGCTCCGTTCGGGTCGCCGGTAACATTCACGATAAGGCTCGCCGCGCCCGCGCCGATTGCCGAAAAGCCGAGAAAGAGAGTCGCTAAAAATAATTTAAAACTGAATTTATATGCCATTTTATTTTGTTCCTTGATTAGTGATCTTGATCGCGCCGCCGTTTTCCGCGCGGCTGTTTTTAAGTAAAATTTTTGGCTGAAGGCGCGATAAAATTACCGCGCCCTTTCCTGTGTCAAACTCTAAGTTTCAGCGTTACCGCAAGCGCATCGTCGGGTCGCCGAACAGCGTCCAGGTGCGGCGAATCGTTACATTGGAGACATTGCGTTTGGCGTTTTGCACGGCTTGTCCGATGGTTTGCTGACTGCCGTCGAACAAAGCGCGGGCGAAAGCGCGGTTGAGTTCGGTTTGCGAATCGGGCTGCGTCGTTCCCGTCGAAGCCCAGACCGCAATCGCGCCGCCGTTCGGATTTTTCAATAACGCTTCGCTCAAACTTTCCGTGTCGGCGTTCGTGAAATAACCGTTCAGACAACTCATCGAGACGAAAACCGGCAGGCGGTCGCCGTTCTGCAAATTGTTCGCGTCCGTCGTGGTCAGCAGATTGCCGCGCCAGATGGTTGACGAACCGTGTCCGGTGTAATTGACGATGCGTTGTCCGCCGTTGATCGCGTTGAGCAGAGCGGTTTTCGCCGTCGTCGTGTCGTCGGCTTCGCGGTTGATTTCGACGAAATTCATTGCCGGCGGATAAAGAGCGCGAACGCTTCCGTTGCCGGCGGCGAAGTCGAAACCGTCGCTGGCATCGGCGACGAACGCGGCGGAATTAACTGGCGTTTGCGCGTCGTAATTCAGCAGTTTGCCGACTATCGCGTTCATCTCAGTGACGTTCTGCGCCGGAAGTCTGCCGATGGCGAGTTCGCCAACGCCGTCGCCGTCGAAATCCGTCAGCCATTCGTCACTCGCCGTTTCCATATTTTCCGCGTCAACGATCTTCGTCTGCACGACATCCGCGCCATCGCCGAAAACGTAGCCTTTCGGGTCATAAGTTCCGTCGCCCGCCAGAATGACGAATTGCGGTTTTTTAATCCAATTTCTCGCGGCGAATTGCAGAAAGTCGCGGATTGACTGCGAAGATTTTCGTCCGAACGAGAATTCGTCATAGATGTCGGCGATGTCCACGATTCGCACGGTCAAGCCCTGACTGCGGCGCAGATTCGCCAGCGGTTCGAGCGCAGCCGTCAAATCGTGCCGCGTGATGATGATTAAATTCGCCGCATTGCGCCGGTCGCGCAAGTTTGAAGCGCGGTTCGCTTCGATAGCGACGGGCGCGAGCGAATTTGAAACGGCGATCAGATTGCGCTTGCCGCTACCGACGGCGGCGAAGGTCGCGGAATAGCCGCGCCCGATACCGGTTCTGTCCGCATTGCCGTCGCCGGATTGTTTTTCAGTTTGCGGTTGCGTGTCGGCAATCTTCGCAGTTTGCTCAATCGAACCGTCTTTCACGTCCGAGCGAATCTTGGCTGCGAGTTCAAACGGCGCGTTCGCGTCGGTTACGTCGAAAATCCGCACGTTCCGCGTCGTGAAACCGCGAACGGTCGTTTCGCGCTCGCCGTCAGCGGTCAGCGTCAGAGCATTTCCGGCGGCGTTCAAGCGGCGCGGGTAAGTCAGCCGAATCGAATCAACCAAACTAATATCGCCCGCGTTATCGGCAGTCAGCCGAATCGTATTTTCGCCTTCGCGCAGCGAACTCGACGGCACGGAAATCGTCGCCGAGCCGCGTTCCATATCGCTGAAGGTAACGGCGGCGGCGAAACTTCCGTTGAGTTCGACGCGGACGTTGTGCGCGGTGCGCGTTACGCCTTGCAGTTTGACTTCGAGTTTCGCCGTTTCATTACTTGCGGCGACGCTTGCCAGATTCAGAGTTTGATTTGCACCCGCGCTGCCGACGACTGCGCCGAAGAAATTTTCCGCGTCGCCGTTGAGCAAGCCGGAGAAATAAACCGTTCGGTCGCGCCGTTCGACGGTGGACAGGAAACTGTTCGCGCTCGAAGCCGGACGAGTTTCGTCGTATTTCATCAACCGCAAACCGGCGTTTTCCGATGGCGCGAGATAATAAATTCTGGTTGCCGTTTCGCTCGTGTCCGCGCCGATGCCGTAGAATTCGATTCCGGCAAACGCGCCGTTTTCGCTCAAAATGTTGATTGGCTGTTCGATGCCGTCGGCGAATATTCGCAGATTGGCGAAATTCGCGCCAGTTGGTAATCCGCCCGCGAATAATTGTTCAGCCGTTACGCGGTAAAATCCGGCTTGTTTGACTGACAATTTCACGCCCGTTCCGTTCGCCAGAATGTTCTGAACGTCAATTTGCGCCGTTGTCGGTTTGAAGGCGGCGGTTTTCGGCGCGACTTCTACAGTTTGGTCGTTTGTTTCGCCCAAATTTTCGAGCGTCGTCGAATTAAAGCGCGACGGTGCCGCGCCGGAAACTTTTTCGGCGGTGAACGAACCATAAACATCTTTCGCGCCGTTCAAATCAATCGCTTCGATATAATAAGCAGTTCGTTCGTCGCCGTTCGGGTCGAACCACGAATAATTCTGCCCGGATAATAACTGCGCGTCGGTCATCAAAGCCGAACCCGCGATGATGTTTTGATTAACTAATTCGCGCTTGCCGCTGCGCTCGCGGTAGATATTAAAGCCCAAATTGTCCGTTTCGAATCCGGTCTGCCATTCGATCAACGCACCGTTGTCGAAAGCCTTCGCCCGCGCGCCCGCAAATCTAACGGCGGTCGGCGCGAGTGTTTGTTTGTAAGCGGAAAATTCCGAAGTATCGCTCGTTACCGTATCGGTCGCCGTCGCCGAAATATACGAGCCGAGCGGCTGCGGGTTAGCGACGGAAAAGACGGCGTTGCCGCTCGCGTCCGTGCCGACAATTTGTTCAGTAATGTAAGTTTGACCTTCGCCGTAACCGCTCGCGTCCGCCGTTGGCGATGAATAGAATTCGAGGCGGAACGAACGATTCGGCGTTGAATTCAAACTGCCGGAAATCGTCGTCGTCGCGTTGTTGATAATCGGGAAATTCTGCGAATTGTTTGGTCCGCCGTCCGCGTCCTGCGTGTCGTTTTGCGTTACGCCGTCATTGTTAAGGTCAATGCCGAGACTGCCGTTGCCGTAAATCGAATTACGGTAAAAGAGATTGCCTTTAGAACTGTTTCCAAAAACCGTAATTCCGTTCAAAGTGCTGCCGGTGATGACGTTCGGCGCAGCCGCTCCGCTGACATCAAGACCGACTCGCATATTTGACGCATTTAAGATGTAAATTCCTTCGAGGTTGCTCAAAACAGCCGTTCCCGCCGCGTTCGTGCCGATTTTATTGTTGATAATCAAGCCGCCGTTCACCGCCTGAACGCAAATTCCGCAGTCTGCGCTGCCCGCGATGACGTTTGAATCAATCGTCACGCCGCCGCTGCCCAGTTGAATCCCGGCGTAATTTCCGATTGCGGTGTTGCCGTCGGCACTCGTTCCGATGTAATTATTTTGAATGTTCGAGCCGGAACTGCCGGAGGAGATGGAAACTCCGACCGAACCATTGCCGGACTGACCGGAGATCACGTTGCGCGAAGCGGCGGTCGCGCCGCCGACGGTCGTATTCGGCGAATTAATCGAAACGCCGTAAAGACCATTCGCCAGCGGGCTGATGCCGTCGGCTTTAATGCCGATATAGTTTCCGGCTACCGTAGTGTTAGTAGAGGTTGAGCCGTCAATTTGAACGCCGCCGCCCTGATTAGCGGAGATGATGTTTCGCGCCGCGCCGGTCGTGCCGCCGATAATGTTGCCGGTGGTTAAAGAACTGTTGCCCTGCACTACGGAGACACCTCTCCGCCCGTTGCCCAGATCAATCGTGCCGGTCGCATCCGTGCCTACTTTGTTGCCCTCGACGCGGTTGGAAAAACCGTCTCTGATGAAAATGCCGGTGCCGGTGTTCCCCGAAACGACATTACCCGCGCCGGCTGCCGTGCCGCCGACGAGGTTTTGACCGGCACCTTCGATCACGCCGATGCCGTCGAAATTCGGTAAGGCTGCCGTTCCGTTTGCTTTTAAGCCGACGATATTGCCCTCGACGCGGTTTGAAGCGGCGGAACTCCTTATCAGAATGCCGGTATTTCCATTTCCCGAAACAACATTGCCCGCGCCGTTTGCCGTGCCGCCGATAACATTGCCGGTCGAGCCGCTGCCGTCTATTTGAACGCCGAAACTGTTCGGCAGAGCCGTCAAGCCGTCGGCGGTCGTTCCGATGTAATTGCCCGTTACCTGATTATTTTTGGAATCGTTTTGCAGACTCAAGCCAATGCCCGTGATATTACCCGAAATGACGTTGCGGGCATTGCCGGTCGTGCCGCCGATAATGTTGCCGTCGGCGGCTTGTAAAACTACGCCCTGAAGGACGTTGCCAATCGCGGTCGTGCCGTTCGGATTGGTTCCGACGAAATTGCCGAGAATCTGATTGCCCGTCGTCGGCGAACCCGGATTCGATCTGATTAAGCGAATTCCGATATTATTGCCGGAAACGACATTGCCCGCGCCCGCCGCCGTGCCGCCGATAATATTATTAGTCGCGTCCTGAATATAAATGCCGTTAAAATTCGGCAGTGCCGCACCGTTTTCCACCAAACCGACGTAATTGCCTAAAATTCTATTGCCGCTCGCAGATGTGACCGCCACGCCGAAATTATTATTGCCCGCGATGAAATTTCGCGCACCCGCCGCCGTACCGCCGATAGTATTGTTATTTGAAAAGACCGCGATGCCCGTCACCTGTCCGCGTGCCGAACCGTAAATACTGAAGCCGATAGAATTGCCCTGCACCGAATTGTTTTCGCCGCCCGCACCGGCAATCTGCACGCCGCTGTTGCCGTTGCCGCCGATTCGATTGCCGTCACCCGCGCCCGTGCCGCCGACAGTGTTGCCGCCGACTTGGAAAATGCTCACGCCGTCGCGCAAATTGCCCAAAGCATTGAAACTTTGATAGTCCAACCCGACGACATTACTTTTGACGACGTTGCCGGTCGCGCCCGCGCCGGTGATGCCGATGCCGTCAATCGTATTCCCCGACACGAGATTTCCCGCAATCGTCGTATTAATCGCGCCGTTGACTAAAACGCCGTTGTTTTTGTTGCCGATTGCGCCCGTTCCCACCGGATCAGTGCCGATGTAATTGCCCTGAATCGTGTTATTCGGAGCCTGTCCGAGTCCCGAACTGCCGAAAATTGAAATTCCGCTGCCGTCGAGTCCGCCCGTCGCCGTTCTACCGTTCGCCGAAATGACATTTCGCGTCGCTGCCGTTGCGCCGCCGATCAGATTGCCCGATGAGCGGAAAATATTAACGCCCGTTTCGCCGTTGCCGAGCGCGGCTGAATTGCTGTCCAAACCGATGTAGTTATTTTGAACCGTGCCGCTGCCGCCCGCCGGATTGAGCGCGATGCCGAAGCGCGTGTTGGCGGAAATAATGTTTCGCGCCGGTAAAGTCGCTCCGCCGATGCGGACGCTGCTCGCATTGACGCTAATACCGATGAAGTTCGGAAAGAAACCCGTGCCGTTACGGTTTGTGCCGATAAAATTGCCTTCGATGATGCCGCCCGCCGCATTGACTTCGATTCC
>CAXTKJ010000086.1:0-16882 GCA_964244835.1 uncultured Pyrinomonadaceae bacterium | reverse complement strand
GGCAAAACATTGAAACCGCGAATCCGCAGTTCATTCGCCAGCATTCGCAGCTGCGTTGATTTGCCGCTGCCGTCAATTCCTTCAAACGTAATAAATTTTCCGTGCAAAATGTTTTTTATTCCGAAACGGGTCTTTTTCTTTCCTGTGAAATCGTGGAGATCGCGTGTTTAAAAATCAAAACGTCCTGCCCGCCGACATCGAGCATCACCGAAAATTTGTCGAAACTCTTGATTCTGCCGGAAAGCGTCGCGCCGTGCAGAAGATGAATAATAATGCTCAGTTTCTCGCGCCGCGCCGTGTTTAGAAACGCATCCTGGATGTTTTGGGCAACCGTTTTTTCCATAACATTCTCTCAAATCAACTTGTATTGTGGGAATTGCAGATTCGAGTATAGTACAGAATTACCAAGACTTACAAGAAATTTTTCACAAACAGCGGATTATTTTGTTGTTTTCCGAAATTAAGCCCGGTACGGCTTTTGAATAAGATATTAGCCTGACTGAAAACGAAGTATAGCGAATAACAAAGTCGCGCAGCGACCTGTTTTGAGTCCCGCCTTTAGGCGGCAGTTTCCGGTAGTCAGGGAAACTGCCGCCTAAAGGCGGGACTCAAAACTTATGTCAACTTAAAAATATCAGTAAGCTATTCAATCTTTGGCAAAACGTATTGCACTTCCGCAATCTCTGCCAAACTTGCGAGTTTCTCAATGGAAATTCTACCGCCGATTGAATTTGCATCTTTTTCGCTGATAATGTCAAAACCGAGATTTTTAAGTTTCTCCAAAACTTCCGGCGTTTTCGCCGACAGCCTGATTTGAATCGCGGCTTTGCCGTCTTTAATAAATTTGGCTTCATTGGCAGTCGGCGCGGCGTTCTTCTGCAAACGCTCGACCACGGCGAACAGCCAGACGTGAAGTTTTTCCGCGAGCATTTTACGCTTCAAGTTTTCTGGCGAGACATTTAATTTTTCCTCATCGGTCGGCAGACGAACTTCGCCGAGCGCGACATTTACGCCGCTCGTGTTGTTCGGGTCAGAAAAATTATAAACAATCGTTCCGGTAACTTTAATGGGCTGACCGGAAAGCATCGTCGGGGCGAATTTTGAGTTCCGCGCCGCCTGTTCCGCCGCCTGCCGCAAAAGCGGATGACCGGAAACCGCCGCGACGGAAATGACGCTGCCGCTTTCGTCGGTCGTAATCTGGACATTGACCGCGCCGCTCGCGTTGACGGCTTTTGCCGCCGCCGGATACGGCGGTTTCGGTAAATTCGTCGCTTTGCCGTTCAACACGCCGCCTGAAATTTTTTGAGGCGGCGGCGGCAATGGTCCGCCAAATATAGCACCTGCCAGCATTGGATAATTGCCATTGCCATTTCCACTGCCTGAACCGCTTCCCATTCCATTTCCGCTGCCTGAGCCGCGACCGCTGGCGGATCGAGTTTTTTTAGTGTTGCGCCGACCTGCCGTTACTTGTGCGTTTGGGTAAGTTACGGAAGGCGGACGCTGTAAATTGGTAATAATCTCTAATCTTCTGAAAGGTGAATCTCCATCGCTCATTCCATCAGGCAAATCTACCGGCACTTCAACTTTCACCGGCTTTCCGCCCTGCGTTCTAATCATTTCTTCGACCGCGACGAACGATGTGAATTGCGTCAGCAGGCGATATTCCAGACCGATTCCGGCAATCGTGTTTTGAACTTCGGGTTTGGCGTTGCCGTTCTGCACGCCCTGAAAATCCTGTTTCATCAAATCGTCAATCCGCTGCCGCGCCCAGAGCGTCGCCAGCACGTCGTTTGCGCTTTCGGTTTCAGGAAGATTGACGGCGATTTCGCGGACGGTTTCCACGCCGCCGACTTTGCCTTTTAGTTTGATCGTGCCGCTCGCACTGCGCGTGTAGCGTCCGTGAACGGTGATGGGTTTGGCGGAAAATAAATCGGCGATGCGATTCGGATAAACATCGGCGATTGGTAAATTATTCCAGTCAATCGAAACATCGGTGAGAAGCGGCGTGCGGACGCGCTCGTAAAATCGTTTGGCGGCTTTCGAGCCGTCATCTTCCAAAGAGACGAATTCTGCTTCGCCGCGACCTTCTTCGGCGATCTTGTCCAAGAGAAAACGATTGACCGAATTGCCGATGCCGAACGAAAAAACTCTCGCGTTCGGGTGTTTTTGGACTTCGGAAATGATTTCCAAGTCGTTGCCGACTTCGCCGTCGGTCATAAAACAGACGATGCGAACGTGATCCTGCGCGTCCGACGGTTCGAGCGCGGCTTTGATCGCCGTCATCATTTCCGTTCCGCCGCCGCCTTTGCGCGTGGCGAGAAACTCTTTCGCTTTTTCGAGATTCGCCTGCGTCGCCGGAACGGGTTCGTCGAACAGAATCGAAGTATCGCCCGCGAAAGTTATCAAATTAAAAGTGTCGTTCGGGTAAAGATTTTCCAGCGACAGTTTCATCGCTTCCTTGGCTTTTTCAATCGGGACACCGGACATCGAGCCGCTCGTATCCAGCACGAAAACGATTTCCTTCGGCGTAACGTCTTCGTTTCGGAATTGGTCGGGCGGCTGTAAAATCAGGGTGAAAAATCCGCCGCATTCATCGCGGTGCGTCAAAACCGCGTCTTCGATTCGTTTGCCGGAAACCTCGTAACGCAAAACGAAATCCTTATTCGGAATCACGTTTTGGTCTTTTAATTTGATGTTCGCATTGCTCGCCGATAAATTGACGGTTTCGATTTCGTGCGAATTCGAGCGCACCGCTTCGACGGGAACGCCCGCGTTCAGATTCACTTCAATCGAAACGTCGTGTCCGGCGCGAGTTTTGGCGACGGGTGGCGCGATTTTGCTCGCGTCTTTCACCGAATTCGACATATAACGCGGCGCAACCGTCATCGGGAAAACGAATTCGTAACTGCCGTCTTCGTATTTCAGAGTTTCGACGTAACTGATTTCAATCGTAATTTTTTCGTTCGGCAGGATATTGGCGACCGACTGCGTAAAGACATTCGGGCGTTCCTGGTCTAATAAACTCGCGGTTTTGCCTTCGCTTTTCGCAGTTTCATAAACTTTTTGCGCGTCTTCGCGGCGCATAATTTTCCCGCGAATCGTGCGCGAACCGACCGTCATCGTCATATCGTCAACCGCCGAATTTTGCGACAGCGGAAACGTATAAACGGCTTCGATAGCTTGCGCGAAATTATTTTCAAATTCCTGCGTAATCGTAACGCGGGCGAGAAAACCGCTGACATCGGCTTTGACCGAAGTATGTTTGAGCGGACACGCGCCGACTTCGATACCTTTTTTATTGTAGGCTTCGAGCGAGCCTTGCGTTTGGGCGAATGCGCTGACTGAACACACCAATACCACGAGCAGAAAAACGATTTTTCGCATAAAATTTCACCTTAAATTTTCTTTTTTAAATTTTGAAAAAGTCCCGCGCTTCTTTCCTGCTTAGACACCGCAAGTCGGAAAAAAGTTCCCTGACGCGGAAAAAATTATTTTTTGTAGCTGGCGGCAATCAAATCGCCGCGTTTCGGGAAATGGAGAATCGTTCCCATAAGTCCGAGCGCGAACCACGCGAAAAAGAATTGGTAAGTGATGGTGAAAGCTAAAACCAAGCCGAATAACGTCGTCGCTTCGCACAGAGCGCAGGCGATAATCATTGCCGTCTGAACGTGCGCCGTGCTTTGTTCGCTGACCGACTGCGCGAGAAATTTCTTCTTCATCAAGAACGACAGCAAAAAAGTCGAAATGCCCAAAATGGCGAGCGCGATCACCAAAACCGGATTTTCGCCGAGCGACGGTTTGGAAAAATCGAAACGATAAACTTCGGGTTTGGCGACGAACAAAACGACGAGGAACATTATCTGCGCCATAAATAAGCCGAACCAGACAATCGCCATTGTTTTATATTGCGTTTCGACGGTTGAATTTTGATTTTGCATCGTTTAATCGGTCGCCTCCAATTCTTCTTCTAAAAGCTGTCGTTCATATAAATCGGCGTATTCGCCGCCTTTCTCAATCAGCTCGTCGTGCGTTCCGCGTTCGATGATTCGTCCTTCGTGCAGAACGCAAATCAAATCGGCATCGCGGACGGTCGAGGTACGGTGCGAAACGATCAAAGTCGTGCGGTTCTGCCGCACATCGCGCAAGCCGCCGAGGATTTTTTCTTCCGTGTAAGTGTCCACCGCCGACAGTGAATCGTCGAGAATCAAAATGCGCGGATCGCGCATCACGGCGCGGGCAATCGCCGTGCGCTGTTTCTGCCCACCCGACAAAGTGATGCCGCGCTCGCCGACCAGTTGCTCATATTTATACGGAAAATCTTCGATGTCGTCCGCCAAACCTGCAATCTCGGCAGATTTTTTAATTTCAGAATCGAG
Organism: uncultured Pyrinomonadaceae bacterium; assembly: GCA_964244835.1. Classification (GTDB taxonomy): domain Bacteria; phylum Acidobacteriota; class Blastocatellia; order Pyrinomonadales; family Pyrinomonadaceae. The sequence continues at coordinate 12,506 of CAXTKJ010000086.1, read as the reverse complement.
ATTTGAAATCTCAGATTTACCGTTTGAATCAGAAGTTCGTAATTCGTTTTGCTCAACTCCGAATGCTATATTTTCCGCCAAAGTATCCGAAAATAAAAATGTTTCCTGCGGCACAAAGCCGATTGACTTTCTTAATTGGGCGAGCGGAAATTGTTTGACGGGAATATTATCAATCAAAATTTCATTTTCCGGCGCGTCGAGCAGGCGCGGAATCAAACTAATTAAAGTTGATTTGCCGCTGCCGGTTTTACCGACGAAGGCGACGGTTTCACCGGCATTGATTTTCAGATTGATATTACGCAAAACGGGCGTTCCGTTATACGCGAAATTTAAATCGCGGAATTCGATTGCGCCTTTAATCGGCGGCTGTTCGTGCGCTTCGGGCGTGTCTTTGATCGCCGGTTCGACTTCTAGAATCGCATCGAATCTTTTCAATGAAGCCGTGCCGCGCTGATAAAGATTGACGACGTAACCGAGCGCGATTAAGTACCAAATCATTCTTTGCAGATAAAGAATATAAGACGTAAATTCGCCCGCCGTAATTTCGCCGCGCACCGCCATCGGAACGCCGACGGCGACGATGATGACGAAACCGAGACCGATGAAAAAGAACAAAAGCGGTCGCATCGCCGCGCCGTATTTGACGAGCGCGATGTTGCGTTTGGCGTATTCGCGGTTCAGTTCCTGAAACTTTTCGATCTCCGACGCTTCCTGCGCGTAAGCGCGAACGACGCGCACGCCCGACAGATTTTCCTGCGCCCGCGCCGTGATGCCGGAAAAGTATTCCTGAATTTTCTCGAAGCGAACGTGAACCTGCTCGCCCAAGTATTTCACCGTCAGGGAAACGAGCGGCATCGGAATCAGCAAAAATAAAGTCAGCTTGACGTTGATTCGGAGCAGAATCGGCAGCACGATTGCCAGCGCGAAAATCGCCTGACACGAATATAAAATCATCGGTCCGACGATTTGCCGGATCGCCGATAAATCGTTCGTCGCCCGTGCCATCAAATCGCCGACGCGGGTGTTTTGAAAATATTCGAGCGGCTGATGAACGAGCGCGGCGTAAAAATCTTCGCGCATATCATATTCGATATGCCGCGAGGCATTAATCAAAAGCCGTCGCTGCCAGAACAGAAAAATTCCGCTGACGGCGTTGATGCCGAGAATCAAAAGCGGATAAAAAATAATCTTCTCGCGCGTAACTTCCGCGCTCAAATCGTCAATCGCCCGTCCGACGTAGAAGGGAATCAACAGCCCGAACGCCATCGAAACGAGAATGAATAGTATTCCCAGAACGAGCGAAGTTTTGTAAGACGAAAAATAGCGGGCGAATTTCTTGATTTCTTCCATTGTTAATTTTGCCGCGTCCGCCGCGTGTTTTGCTGAAACTCGGCGGGCGAAACCTTTTTGTAATCCTTCGGCAGTTCAAAATTCTGCGCGTCAATCTGCGTCGTAAAATTTCTTAATTCGGTCGTCGTCAGCAAAGTTTTTTGCTCGCCGCTAATGCTGAAAAATTCCTGTTTGACCGGCAGATTGATTGATTGGTCAACCGTGATGACGATCTCCGAATTCTTCGACGCATCGAGCGTTACGCGATATTTCGCCAAACCGTTTTCGTCGGGCAATTTTTCAAACACAGCAATTTCCTTTTGATTCAAAAGCTCGGCAACCGGGAAATTTTCATCTTCGCCGCCGTCGCTCGCCTTTTGATTTTCGACGTAAATCTTTTGCCCGCGATTGATTGTAAATGAGCCGCCCGCGCCAATTTGCAAAAGCGCGATTTCAGACGGCGTTTGATAATCGTAAATCGTCAGACGGTTCGCGCCGCTGCGCGTTGTAAATATCTTTTGTTCCGCGCCATTCGCTGTAACGACGATTTCCGTCTGAAATATCTCCGGCTCTTTCGTCGCAAAAGGAATTTCGCTTTTTAATTCTTCGACGGCAATCGGTGTCGGAGTTGGCGCGTCAACGGTTTTTGCCTGCCAGAAACGACACGCCGAAGCGGAAAGCGCGGCGACCAGAAAAATTATCGGAAGTTTGAGCGAAAACATTTGGCAAAAGGTAATTTTAACATAACGCGCCAACTGCCGGATAATTCCCATCGTCCAAAGTTTTTGTATAATTTAACCGATGAAACCGAAAACTCTGCAAACTCTCTACATCGTCGGCGGAATAATCGTTCTGCCGTTCGTACCGTTTCTCTACTGGCAAGGTCGGCGCGTCCGCAAAAAGGTCGGCAGATTGCCCGACGCGAGCGGCGCGACCGTCGGAAAATTCGGCGAATACGACGAAACGATCAATCTGCTGGCAATCGGCGAATCAACTGTCGCCGGTGTCGGCGCGAAGAATCACACCGAAGCACTCGGCGGGCAGCTTGCCAAATACCTCAGCCTTGAACTGAGAAAATCTGTGCGTTGGCACATCCTCGGCGAAAGCGGAATTACGGTCAATGAAACTTTGGAAAAACTCGTTCCCGATTTACCCGAAACCAAAATGGATTTCGTCGTCGTCGCGCTCGGCGGCAACGACACTTTCAAAGTCAGCAGTCCGAATCGCTGGCGGAACGGAATGGCGAAACTCATCGAAACTCTGCGCGGAAAATATCCGAACGCCGTCATTCTTTTGGCGAACACGCCGCGCGTGAAGGATTTTACGGCGTTACCAAAGACTTTGAAAACGGTTCTGTGGCGCATTTCGCATTTGCATCACGAAAACGCTAAAACGCTCATTGGCGAATACGAAAACGTCTTTTATTACGACGAAGCCGGCGCGGTCGAAGACGGGTTTTTCGCCGACGGCGTTCACCCTTCGGCGCACGGCTACGCGCTCTGGGCGGAAGCGATGATAAAATCGCTGATGAGAAAAATGAAAGCAAAATCCTTGAATGAATCCTGAAACCGCGCTCGCCGACATCAACGAAATTCTCGCATCGAATAACGAATGGCTTCTGATTCACGCTTCGGGGAACAGTTTCGCGCTGCAAAATCAGGAAATCGAAATCACGTTAGAGCGCGGCAAAATTATTCTCGGATTTCTGGACGAAACGGGCTTCCAGCTCTGGCGCGTCGCCGATTATAAAATCGAGAAAGGAAAATTAACGCTCAGTGTAACGCGCAATTTCGGGCGCGAAGTCGAAAAGATTAAATTTGTTTCGCGCATTTCGTCGGCTGAATTAAGCGCGGCGGTCGAGTTGGCGCGGATGGAAAAAGCCAATCGGATCGCAAATTTAATAATCGCCGAAAATCCGAAATCGAAACTGGTTCGAGTCGCTCTGAACAAGGAAAACGGACGTTTCGCCGAAATCGTTTTTGAACAGGCGAATAAAAAACAGATCGCCGTTTTGACTGACGTTTCCGACAGCGCAACGCCGGAAAATGTTTTGACGACGGCGATTTTTTGGTCGGTGAAACTCGGCAGCCGTCGAAAGAATCCGATCTCGACTGTCTGGATTTTGGCGGAAAAGAAACTCTATGTAAATCTGCGAAAACTTCACGCGCTGCTCAGGGAAAATTGGAAATCGAAAATCGTCGTTAAGGAAATTTCAAGCGATAAATCTAAAACGGCGGAGAATAGAATAGTCGAAAAAAGAAGTTTGGAAATCAGAGATTTGTGGCGCGAAAAGCCGACGAAAATTTCTTTGAATGAATCAATCGAACTGAGCGCGACCGCCATAGAAATAACTAAACTCGCGCCGAACGAAATTGATGTTATTTTCAGTAAGCACGGCGAAACCGTCAGATTTCAAGGTTTGTCATTCGCCAGAATCAGACGCATCGGCGACGCGGAAAAATGCTGGTTCGGCATCGAACGCGAGCGGCGAATTTTGAATGAAGAAACCCGAACGGAATTTTTTGATTTACTGGAAAATTTACAAACTTACAGACAGTTTGATTCGCCAAACAAACGCCACGATTTTTATCATCTCGCGTCCGAAGCGTGGCTCGAAGCGATTCTGCGGCGCGACATTAATCTGCTCGACCGCAATCTCGTTTTGTCGCCGATTCATCAGCAATTTCGCACGGGCGGCGACAAGATTGATTTACTTGCACTGAGAAAAGACGGGCGTTTGATCGTCATCGAAATCAAAACCCAACCCGACGTGCAGATGATTTTTCAAGCCGCCGATTACTGGCGCAAAATCGAACTGCAAAGGCGCAAGGGAAATCTGCAAAAGGCGAACATCTTCGGCGAGTTGGAAATTGCCGACCAACCCGCGCTCGTTTTCCTCGTCGCGCCGACGCTTTCGTTTCATTACCAATTAGATTTTCTGGCGAATACGATTGCGCCGGAAATCGAGTTTTACCGCTTTGATTTGAATGAAAACTGGCGCGAGCATTTGAAAGTGATGAATGTTGGCAACAAAAAGGCGGAAACCCGCGCGTAAGCAAGGGTGCGAAAACGCCAAACAGAAGCACCCTTGCTTACGCGCGGGTTTCCGCCTTTTTCAAACGGTAAACTCCGACCGATAATCTTTCGGCGAATTCCGCATTAACGAGCGCGTGGTTGGCTCTGCCGGCTTCGACGCGGTTGATGCCTAACGCTCTGGCGAATTCGCCGCGTGTCGTCATCTGACTCATTTGCAGAAAGGCACGGGCGAGTTCTTTGACGGCATCTTCGCGGGAAATTTTTTTTGATAATTCTTTCGGAAATCGGGCTTCGGCGAGCGTCCAGATGTAGGTAAAAGTCGGGTGATAGAGACATTCCTGCGGCACGACTTTCAACGCTCTCTGCAATTCGTCCAATGCTTTGGTTAATTTCTGCCGTTCTTCAATTTTCGCGGCGCGGCGCAAGTCCGATGTTCCCATTTCCCATTCCTTTCGCAGTATTTTTAAGACTTTGACGGCTTCTTCCGACAGCGCGGATTTTTCCTGGCTTTTTGCCACGCCCCAGACGGCGTTGAAATAGGGAACGAGGCGAGGCGCGACGAACATTGCGCGACCTTTGCAGAGTTTTGAATAATAAATTTTCCCGCGCGCCATTACGTCGTCTTTCAACGTCCAAGCCAGAGACATTTCGTAATCCTTCTGGACGTTTTTCGGCGAATGCGCGTCGCGCCGACCGCAGACGGCGATATAGACGCTCGGCAGATTCGTTCGGGCATCGGTCAGCGCGAGACAAAAGCCCAAATCTTCGACCAACGCTTCGACCTGCGCCGCCGTTTCGATTTTCAAAGTCTCCTCGCGCCGCCATTTTCTATCGCGCCATTGTTCGATGTCTTCGGGAAGTTCGTCGGTTTTGCTCACTTATTTTCTCGTTGTCAGTCGTCTTTCGGTGTAAATTATTTGTTTAATTATGAACTAAATTTTCCCGATAAAAAAGATTCGCGTTAAACTTTTGCTGCTTTTCGCGCATCTATTTACCAGTTTCTAAAAAAGGTATCAAAAAATGAAAAAAGCGAAATTTATTTTATTCGGATTAATAGTGATGTGCGTTTCGGCGTTTGCCGCGTTCGCGCAAACGTCGAACGTCGTCAAAAAGGATTTGAGTCAGGCGGAAATTGACCGCATCGTGAAGGCTTTCACGGCGAACGAAGCGGCATTCAGAAACGCTCTGCCGGGTTATGCTTTTAACCGCAGCGCGACTTTTCAGACTATCGGGATGGGCGGGCAGGTTTCCGGCACGTTTCGCCGCGATTCGTTTATGGCTTTGTCGCCCGAAGGCGTGCGTAACGAAAAGATTCTTTTCGCGCCGATTTCGACGCTGACCGAACTGACCATCACACCGGCTGACCTCGATAATCTGAACGGCGTTGACCCGTTCGCCATCAATCCTGCCATTGCTTCGCAGTATAATTTCACCTTTCTCGGAACGGAAAAGATTGACGAATTGAATCTATACGTTTTCGAGGTCGCGCCGAAGGTAATGCCCGACTGGAAAAAGGTCAAACAGCGATACTTTTCCGGTAGAATCTGGGTTGACGACAGGGATTTGGTCATTGTCAAATCAAAAGGCAAAGCCGTCCCCGAAGGCAAGGAAAGATTCCCGATACTGGAGACGTGGCGCGAAAATGTGGACGGCAAATACTGGTTTCCATCATTCACCACCGGCGACGACGAACTCGTTTTCGACAGCGGTCAAGCCGTCAAAATCAAAGTCCGCGTCAAATATACGAACTACGCCGTCGGTAAGAGTAGCGTTAATATCTCCGGCGACGAAGAAGAAGTCAAAGACGACCCGAAACCCGCGCCGAGTCCGACACCGCAAAAGCCCTAATGCAAATTTGCGGCTGCGTGGCGGCAATGATTCGCATCCCGAATTGATTCGGTTAAATAACTGAAAAAAAGAAAGCGCGTCGGATTTCAAATCCGACGCGCTTTCTTTTTTCGGGTAATCGGGTAAATCCCGATTTGAAGTTTTCAGATAAATGCCGCCTTTTTGTACGCGGCTTTCGGCTGGTCGGCGGCGATGCGGTTGCGACCTTCATTTTTGGCTTGGTAGAGAAAAGTATCGGCGCGGTCGAGGAGCGTTTGGATGTCGGTGTCGGTGTTTTTCAGTTCGGTGATGCCGAAGCTGGCGGTGATTTTGATGAATTCGTCGGGCGCGAATTCGAGTTCGATGCTTTCGATTGCCGCGCGAAGTATTTCGGCGACGGTTTTCGCGCCTTCGAGGTCGGTATGCGGCAGCAGAACGGCGAATTCTTCGCCGCCCAAACGTCCGAAAAGATCAATCGAACGCAAATTGCGGCGACAGACGGCGACCGTTTCGATCAGAACCTTATCGCCCGCCGCGTGTCCGTGCGTGTCGTTGATCAGCTTAAAAAAATCGAGGTCGAACATTACAAGCGTCAAAGTGTGCTGAAAGCGATTGGCGCGCTGAATCTCGTTTTCGCCGGTTTCGTAGAAGCGTCGGTTATTGGCGATGCCGGTCAGAAAGTCGGTCGCGGCGACTTTTTCCAAATCCGTCCGCGCCGCGTTCAGTTCGATTTGCAGACGCTCGTTCGTCAAAATCAGATAGCCGAACATCCAGACGATGGCGAACAGCAGAAACGTCAAAAAGACGAGCGACTGCACCCAGTCGGGCGCGAACAAATCCGTAATGCGCGTGTGTTCGTAAGTCAGAAACAACCGCACGAACATCAAGCCGGTAAAAAACAGGTAGGTAACGGCGGCGAATTTATAAGTCGGTGTCGCCTTCGTTTGCGTGAAGAAAATATACGCGCTGCGCCCGGTGAGAAGTGCCATACAGAGCGACGAAACGGCGATGCGGTTGATTATTTGATTCTCCGCAAAGGTAAAGTACGCCAGCCCGACGGCGTGAGCAACGAGCAGACTGAAACTGAATAACCTCGAACTGTCGAGTCCGAGAAAGCGTCGGTTGCCTTCGTAAGAAAGCACCATACTCGCGGCGGCTAAGGAATTTCCGATGACGATGGAAACCAAATCAGGCGCATAACCGCGCAGCGCGAGCAGCGCAAATCCGAACGCCGCCGTAAAATTGGATAACGTCCACAAAGCAAAACCCGGATAAACCTTCTGCGTCTTCCAGATAAACGCCATCACACAGCCGAGCGCGACCGTCGTCAGCATCAGCACGAAGCTCAAGGTGCGTAAATCTAAAAAAACGGATGACATAAACGATTTAATTGACAACGAAAAACCAACGAATGAATTTTTATTTGATGTCGGTTCAGGAGCGGGAAGTTTTTTCGGTCGTTACGACTTTAGAAAGTTTAGCAGATTTCAAGTGTGATGAAAACACTTTTTTGCGATTTGAAAGGCGGCGTTTCATTGCTTAAAAAGGCACGCAGCTAGTAAAATCATCGCAAGCAAAATTTTTCAGGACGGCAAACGCCGGGAGAAATATGAAAAATATCTTCAAACTTTCCGTTGTTTTTTTACTGCTGTTTTGTTTCTCGACGGCGCGGGCTGATTCGCTTGATGATTTTGTCAGAACGGAGATCAAAAAGCGGCAGATTCCGGGACTTTCAGTAGCGGTTTTGCGCGACGGGAAGATTATCAAGGCAAACGGCTACGGTTTGGCAAATTTGGAATTGCAGGTTCCGGCGACGAAAGACACGGTTTATGAAATCGGCTCGATTTCAAAGCAGTTTGCGTCGGAAGCCTTAATGCTGCTATTTGAAGACGGTAAAGTAAATCTTGACGATTCGATCAACAAATATCTGCCGTCGAACGCGCCCGAAACGTGGCGTAAAATTACCGTTCGGGATTTGCTGAATCACACTTCGGGATTAAAAGATTGGACGGAAATCAAAGAGTTTTCCTATCGCCGCGAGTATTCGGCGGAAGAATTCGTCGCGCTGGTCAAAGACTTTCCGCTGAACTTTCAGCCGAAAAATAATTGGATTTATTCAAATACGAACCTGCCTTTAATTGGAATTATCGTCGAACGGGCGAGCGGGAAAACTTACGAAGATTTCGTGACGGAAAGGATTATCAAGCCGCTGGCGTTTCCTTCGATTCGTTTCAAACATCAGGAAGATGTCGTGGCAAATCGTGCGACGGGTTACGAATGGCGGAACAATAAATGGGAAAACGGCGAGCCTTTTCGCCCGAAAGTGATCGCGGCAAGCGGCGGAATTTTAGCAAACGCCGTTGACTTGGCGCGTTGGTGGGAAGCCGTTTTGCAAAATCGCGTCGTCAAACAAACGAGCTTGACGCAAATGCTCGCGCCTGCCAAATTAAACGACGGCAGAACCGTCGCGCACGGCTTCGCCTTTTTTATTGATTCATTTAACGGTCATAAAGTGATTCAACATTTCGGCTCGACCGTCGGCGGATTCGGCTGCATCGTGCGTTATTATCCAAAAGAAAAAGTAACCGTCGCCGTCATCAGCAACCTCGAAGACGGCGGCTTCGGCGCGGAATATATTGCCAAACGAGTCGCCAATTTCTACATTCCGGGAACATTCGTCGGCGGATTAAAGGAAACGCCGGACGCGATTCCAAACCAAACGCAAACTTACCTGCAAATCCTCAAAGACATCGCCGATAAAAAGAATCCCGAAATTCTATCGGCAAACTATGCCGCCAAAGTCAGCGAAACTTTCCGCCAGCAACTCGCCGAAAACATTAAACAAATGAAGTCTTTCGCCTATCTCGGCAACGAAAAAATCACCGCCGACCATTTCGTGCTTGACCCGAATGCTTCCGAATTTTCCCGCTACAAAATGACGCTCGCGGACAAAACCGTCTATTATCATTTTCGGATGAATAAAGACGGAAAAGTCGGGTGGATTATATTTGAGGAGCAATGAAAATGAAGTAGAATTACAATTCGAGGAAAAAATATGTCAGCAGTTTTAGAAAACACAATCACGAGACCATCAACCACTAACGGCGTGAAACCTCATTTGATTACGGTTGCCGAATACGACCGAATGATCGAACTCGGAGTTTATACCGAAAATGACCGCATCGAACTGCTCAACGGAGAGATTATCGAACTTATGCCCAAAGGACCGAAACACGTTTATTTTAATGAAAAAGTTGCGGATATTTTCAAGGAAAAATTAGGTAAAAGTGCTGATGTTCGCTCACAAAATCCGATAATTCTTGGTGATTTTTCCGAACCTGAACCCGACATCGTTTTGGCAAAGCCGCCGCGTGAAAATTATTTGGAAAATCACCCGACGGTAAGCGACATTTTCCTCATTATGGAAATCTCCGACACGACTTTGGCTTACGACCGCGAAGCCAAATCCAAAGCCTATTCCCGCAACGGAATCCGGCAATATCTGCTCTTAAATATCAACAACGAAACCATCGAAGAATACCGCGAACCGGGAGAAGACGGCTACCAATTCAAGCGCACACTGCGAAAAGGCGACTCCCTGAATCTGACGGCATTTCCCGAAGTTGAAATTAAGATTGACGATTTATTTTAATGATTGTGGATTCAGGCTCGAACGAAAAAGACGGCGCATTAACGATGCCGTTCTGCCTTTCCGCCTATAAAACGGCATCGTCTATGTCGAGCGTGAACTTATCAAAGCAGGCATTGAATCGAGCGATGCTGGTCTGGCTTATAAAACTCAAACCTCATCAAAAATAAATGATTTGATGAGGTTTGAGTGCTTAGATAAAGACAGATTCGACCGTCGCAATATCCTCGATTCCTTTTACAAATTCGCGTTATCGGTCAGGGTTTGACGACCGGAGATTTGACGGATTTCTTACGTTCCGATTTCTTCGTGCCGCCTGCCATTTTGTATTCGTTGCTGTTCTTGCCGTATTTATAAGCGACGGCGATTAGAATTCGCTCGTTAAAATCCGCCAGCAATACTTCGTTCGCTTCGTGTTCTTCGAGCTTGCTTTCGGTCGTCGCCATCGAAGTATTGTAAACCTCCAAAGATTTGCGGGCGTTTTCGTTTAATATCCCGTAATTCTTGATGGTCAAACCATTGCCCAAATCCAAATTCGCATCAATCGAAGCGCAGCCCGCACTGCGCGTCGCCCCTAATTCCATCGTGCTAGTCGCCTTTCTTCTCTTCATATTGTTAATCTCCTGATTGTTATCGGTGAAAAAGTTCCTGCTAACCGCAGACGGCACGTTAAAAACGTGATTGCCAAAGCACCGAATCCGGCGGCAAATACTGCAAATTAAGTGAAAAACGTATTTAATCGAGTTTCAGACATTCTAAATAAAGTTTGCAGTATTGAAAATTAGATTTCAAACGTCGTCAATGATGTAACCAACGTCCAAAACCCGATGCGCGACATTGAAAATCAAGTTTGGACGTTCCAAATCAACAAACCAACGTCCAAAACAAACATTCGGACATTCAAAACTTAATTCCCGACCAGGCAAATTCGAATCAAAAGATTCAAATTTACCAACCGTAAAACTAATTACCCGCTTGCTCGATGTGAGTTAGTCTATACCCTTTTGAAGGAAACACAAGACTTATTTTCTTGCGACATATTTTGTTAGACGATTTTAAATTCTTCAGAAAACGATTTGATTACTATTTGCTATAATTTCTCTGTTACGAAATAAATAATCAGTTTTCAGGGGAGCGAAAAGCTGAGAATTGTTCAAGGCGAACATTACCCTAAAAACCTGATGCGGATAATACCGACGAAGGGAGAAAAACGATGAGTGAAAATATAGAAGTAAAAGAAAAAACCAGCGACGAAGTTTCTTTGCCGAGTTCGCGTAAAATTTACGTCGAAACGAACGGCAACACAATTAATCAAACAAAACATAATTTGAGAGTTCCGTTTCGTGAAATCGCTTTGAGCGCGTCGCGGAATATGAACGACGAGATTGAGGAAAATCCGCCCGTGCGCGTTTACGATACGAGCGGCGTGTGGACTGATCCGAATCAGCGATGCGATGTGCGGGAAGGTTTGCCGACATTGAGGCGCGATTGGATTACAGGTCGCGGCGATGTCGAGGAATACGAAGGTCGGACGATACTGCCGCAGGACAACGGTTATTTGACCAGAGGCGCGGAAGAAGTCGCCAGAGTTAAAGACAGCGGCAAACTCGAAGAATTTCCCGGTTTGAAACGCGCTCCCTTGAAGGCGAAAGCGGGCAAAATCGTCACGCAGATTCATTATGCACGTCAGGGAATCATCACGCCGGAGATGGAATATGTGGCGATTCGGGAGAATTTGGGGCGGCAGATCGCGTTTGAGACTTTGGCGAACGGGCAGGAAAACGAGCGCGATTCAGGCTTTCATCAGCACCAAGGCGAATCGTTCGGCGCGGCTTTGCCGAAGTTTGTGACACCCGAATTTGTCCGCGATGAAGTCGCTCGCGGGCGGGCAATTATTCCTTCAAACATCAATCACCCGGAAGCCGAACCGATGGCAATCGGGCGCAATTTTCTCGTGAAAATAAACGCGAATATCGGCAATTCGGCGATTGCTTCGTCTATTGAGGAAGAAGTCGAAAAGATGCGCTGGTCAACGCTGTGGGGCGCGGATACGGTGATGGATTTGTCAACGGGCAAGAATATTCACGCGACGCGCGAATGGATTTTGCGAAATTCGCCCGTGCCGATTGGGACGGTGCCGATTTATCAGGCTCTCGAAAAAGTGAACGGCAAGGCGGAAGATTTGACGTGGGAAATTTACCGCGACACCCTTCTGGAACAAGCCGAACAGGGCGTTGATTATTTCACGATTCACGCGGGCGTTCGCTTGCCTTATATTCCGCTGACGGCGAAACGGACGACGGGAATCGTCTCGCGCGGCGGTTCGATTATGGCGAAATGGTGTCTCGCGCATCACGAGGAAAGTTTTTTATACACAAGGTTTAGAGAGATTTGCGAGATAATGCAGGCGTATGACGTTTCGTTCAGTTTGGGCGACGGTTTGCGCCCCGGTTCGATTGCCGACGCGAACGACGAAGCGCAGTTTGCCGAACTCGAAACGCTGGGCGAATTAACGAAAATCGCGTGGGAAATGGATTGCCAGACGATGATCGAAGGTCCCGGTCACGTCCCGATGCACCTCATCAAAGAAAATATGGACAAGCAGTTAGAGGTTTGCGGCGAAGCACCTTTTTACACGCTGGGGCCGCTGACCACCGACATCGCG
>CAXTKJ010000085.1:0-16922 GCA_964244835.1 uncultured Pyrinomonadaceae bacterium | reverse complement strand
CAAAGTGAATTTCAAAGAACTAAAAGATAAAATCTATTTTGTGTGACTGCTTAATTAAGTGGACTGAATTATTTTATAAATGTTCGACTTTGTTCTGAGTCCCGCCTTTAGTCGGCATTTCGCCGGCGAAGCGCGGCGAAATCAAAAGCCGCCTAAAGGCGGGACTCAGAACATCTTAAAAATTATTTTGTCCATTTACTTATGCGGAATTTTTCGGTGAAATGTGATGTTTTAATTTAGAAGTTACGCAGTTAAGACGGAAAATTAACGGGGATGCACGGGATAAAGGGGATCAAACGGATTAAAAAGAATAGCTGAATCACGGTTCTTATCCCTTGCATCTCCTGCATCTCCGTCAATTACTGTTTCAACGGCGTAACCTCTATAATTATTTCAAAACATTCAAGGTTTATCGAATTTCAGAATTCAGGTTATTTGTAACTGATTATTTCCCGATACAAAAAGTTGAAAAAATGCGGGTCAGCATATCTTCCGTCGTCGTTTCGCCGGTGATTTGTCCGAAAAAGCGAAGGGCGTTATGCAGACCGATCAGAATTATTTCCTCGCTGAATTTTTGTTCGAGCAGATTTATGGAATTCTCGATTTCCGTCTGCGCTCTCAAAAGTAAATCGTGATGCCGTGCGTCTGAGACTAGAAAGCCTGACGTTTCAACGTCCTGCGGTGTGAAGGGAGCGACGATGGCTTTTTGCAGTTCGTCTAAACCCGCGCCGGTTTTCGCTGAAATTCTAATCGCTTTTGAATTCGGAATGCTGGCGAGCGAATCCAAATCAGTTTTGTTGACGGCGATGATATGACGCAAATCCGAAATTTGAGCGAGAATTTGGTTATCTTCATCGTTTAGATTTTGCGAGCCGTCGAGCAGCGCGACGACCAGATCAGCGTCAGCCATCAATCGCTTTGAACGCTCGACTCCAATGATTTCCACCGTGTCGGAAGTTTCGCGCAGCCCCGCTGTATCAATCAGCGAAACCGGGATATTTTCGATGACGATTTTTTCGTGAAGCTGATCGCGGGTCGTTCCGGCAATGTCGGTTACAATAGCTCGTTCGTGTCCGACCAAAGCGTTGAAAAGGCTCGATTTGCCGACGTTCGGACGACCGACGAGCGCGACTTTCAAACCTTCCCGCAGAAGTTTTCCCGCCTGGAATGTCAAAGCCATTTTGCCAGCCGTTTCCGCTATTTCGGATAATCTTTTTTTGATTTTTTCAGCTTGCAAATCTGGCAGATCGTCTTCGACGAATTCGAGCGACGATTCGAGAATGACGATGACATCGAGCAGATCGTCTTTGAGCGGTTGAAGCTGATTGGAAAGTTCGCCGCGCAGCTGTCTAACCGATTGGCGAGCGGCGGCAATCGTTTGCGCGTCAATCAAATCGCGTATAGCTTCGGCTTGCGACAAATTCATCCGCCCGTTTGCCAAAGCCCGCAGCGAAAACTCTCCGGCATCCGCCATTCGCGCATCGAGTTGGAGACAAAAATCTATTATTTGCCGCACAATAACCGGCGAGCCGTGGCAGGCGATTTCGATGACATTCTCGCCGGTGAAAGAGTTTGGCGATTGGAAAAACGTGATAATCGTTTCATCTAAAACTTCGGCGGTTTCGGGGTCGTAAATTTTTTTGAGATTGGCGGAACGCGCTAAGGGATTGTAATCTTCGTCGCGGGTTAGTCGGCGCGTGATTTCCAAAGATTGTTCGCCGCTGATTCGAATGACGGCGATGCCGCTGCGTCCGAAAGGCGTGGCTAGGGCAACGATTGTATTTGGCATATTCCAGATTCCAGATTCCAGATTTTCCGATTCGGAATTTGAAATCTGGAATCTGGACTTTATTTCAAACGAACTTGCAGTCGCCGGTCTCGCCCCGCGCCGACCGATTCGGTGATTAAGTCGGGTTCTTCCTGTAATGTCAGATGAATTACGCGGCGTTCAGTCGAATTTAGAACGCCGAAGGTGAAAGGACGATCATTTTTGCGGACATTCTGCGCGGCAAATCGCGCCATCGCCTGAAGCTCTGCTTTGCGGGTTTGACGAAAGCCGTCGGCATCGCAGATAAAACGCTGCGTTCGTTCGAGTTCGCGCCCGTAAACCTGAAACAGCAGAGTTTCAAAAGCGTCGAGCATTTCGCCGTTCTCGTTCAGAAGATAAGGAAGGTCTGCGCCGCTCAGATTTAAAACGCAGCCGTCTTCCGTCCATTGCGAAGCGACGCTTAAGTCAAAACGCAAATCGCTTAAAATTTCGGTTAAAAAAGTTTCCGCCTGCTGACAGTTTTCATTCATCGTTTTACAGTCTCCCGTTTAAGATTTCAGTTCAGGTTTTAAGCGCGTCGAAAATTCTAAGAAGTCGAAAATTTCGGTTTGATTTTCTTCGCGCTTCCCGGAATTTCCGGCACGATTTCGACGGCAGACGGATCGCTCGGCTTGTTCAGGCGGTTGATAATCATTTGCTGAACGAAACTGACGATATTGCCGGAAAACCAGTAAAGCAAAAGTCCGGCGGGCGCACTCCACATAATCCAGAGCATCATCACCGGCATCAGATAAGTCATCATTTTCTGCTGCATCTGCTGTTCGGGCGTAACGGCGGCGGTCGTCGGCGTAAATTTCATCGAAAGAATCATCGAAAACGCGAAACCGAATTCGAGAATGTGCCACGGGTCGCCCGCCGACAAATCAGGCAGCCATAAAAACGGTGCCTGCCGAAACCCGATAGCAATCGTAACCGCCGTATAAAGAGCGATGAGCAAAGGAAACTGCAAAAGCATCGGCAGACAGCCGCCAATCGGCAGCGCGTCCTTCGTCAATTTCAACTGTTCCATTTGCAGTTCGCGCATTCGCGGGTCGTCCGCCGGAATGCCTTTTTTCTGCATTTCCTTTAATCTTTCCTGCAAATCCTTCATCTTCGGCGCGTTGCCCGAAGCCTTTTTGAAAGATTTCGACTGATACCAGCGCATCGGAAACAGCAGGGAGTAAAAGAACAGCGTGAAAATAATAATTGCTAGACCGTAGCTGTTGGTAAAAGTATTGAGAAAAGTTAAAGCGTAGAGAATCGGAACCGAAAGCGTTTTAAATATCGGTCGGAAAAAAGTCCAGTTGCTGAAATTTATCAGATTTTCAAGATCAATCGGTCTGCCGACCGAACTCGTTAAACTCTGATTGTAATGATTGAGAACAAAATAATCTTTAGTCCCGGTGTAAATTCTCGTCGTCGAGCCGTCGGCATTAATCGGAACGTAAGCCGTCAGCAAATGACGAATTTCACTGGTTTTTTCGCGTCTCGTAATCCAGCCGAAAATTCCGTCGAAGAAAGGTTCGGTGGCGATTTCATATTTTGAGGTGCGATATTGCAAGCCGGTCATTTTCGTCGAAGGAATCGCCGCCATCGCAAAATACGCATCGCTCACGCCCGCCCAATCCATATCGCCGTTCACCGCCAATTCGCCCGAATCTTTTTCGCTCGGAATCAAAGATGCGGAAGCGTGGCGTTCGATGCCGCCGTTCACGAAAGCGACGGCTTCCGGTTCGATATGATAATAATTGTGGTGCTTAATTCCCTGATCGCCGACGCTCGCGCCGATCAGAAGTTTCGTGTTTGGAACGGGTTGCCCGTTGCGCGTTAATTTAACCTGTAAATCCGTAACGTAGCTGTCGGCGTTAAAAACAAAAGTTTTCGTCACCTCCAAACCGCTCGCTTCGTCCTTTAAAACGTAATCAACTGTTTTAGTCTGCCCCGCGCCGAGTTCGACAACCGTTTCGCTGACGGAAGTCTGATAATTGCGCTCGTTAATTAAAACGTCGGCGTTCTGGTCGCCGGTCGCCAGTCGAAACGGAATTTCACGCGGCGAGCGTTTTAACGCTTCCGGCGAAATCAATTCGAGAGGCTGCTGTTCGCCGTTATTTGAACCGTCGGCGTAGAGATTTTTTTCGCCCTTCGGAGAAGAATTTTTTATCAAAACCCAACTCGTCGCCAACGCGCCCTTTGAATCGAGTTTTACTTGATAAAGCGGCGTTTTAATCGTGATTTCTTTGCTTGGCGTAGTGTCCGGCGTAGAAGCGACTGTTTGCTGAACCGGCTGCGTCGGCTGATTTTCAGTAACTGGCGTTGCCGCCGTGTTCGCCGCCGTCTGCGCCGTGTTCGTGTTCGCCTGATCGGTTTTCTTCGCCGGCGGAAAAATATAACTCCAGCCTAAAAGCACCGCCATCGAAAGCACGGCGGCGATTATAAATCTGGACTGGGTTGATTGTGTATTAGCTGACATTTTAATTTTAGATTTTGGATTTTAGATTTTAGATTTTGAATTTTGGATTCGGCAGCCGAATAAGTTTCAAACGGCTTGCAATCCAAAATCGAAAATCTAAAATCCAAAATTACTTAACCGGATCATAACCGCCTTTGCAAAATGGCTGACAGCGGAAGATACGTTTCACGCCGAGCCAGGTTCCGCGAAATGCGCCGTATTTTTCGACCGCCTGCATCGCGTAAGTCGAACAGCTCGGCTCGAAGCGGCACGACGGCGGCAGAAACGGCGAAACGAAGCCTTTGTAAAATCGCAGAACGGCTAAAATCGGGTACTTCATCGCTTAAAAACATTTTGCCACAGGGAAACCGCCGATCATAGAGAGAAATCCGAAAAACTGCATTTCATTTAATTCTTCTCTTCGATTTTCGCGGTTCTCTGCGGCAAATGGATTTCCGCTTCAAACTTTTTTATTTGCCGAATAATGTAACGAAATTCTTCCAGCGGTTTTTCCAATTTTACTTTCAGCAAACCGCGACGGGCATTCAAAACCCAGTCGAATTTCGTTTCAATCTCGTTTAATTCGGCTTTGCTCAGTCGAAATACTTCCCGTAGCAGACGTTTCGCCCGGTTGCGGTCGTGCGCCTTGTTGCTGATTTTTTTGGAAGCCGTGATGCCCAAACGCTGAAAAGGCGTTGCGGACGGCATCAGAAAAACCGTCATCAAACGCCCGTCAAAACGCTTTCCGGTCGCATATACCTGCCGAAATTCCGCCGGTTTACGCAAACGCTCCGCCTTCGTCAGGCGGTAGTTTAATAATGTTTGACCGTCAATACTTTGCGTCCTTTGGCGCGGCGGCGTTTCAAAACGGCGCGTCCGTTCTTGGTCGCCATTCTGGCTCTGAATCCGTGTTTCTTCGCTCGGCGGCGGTTGTTTGGTTGAAAAGTTCTCTTTGGCATAGTTGTTCATTACCTCACTTAAAAGTGAAAACTTAGAGTTTATGGAAAAAAGCCGTTTCTGTCAAAGCTATTCGGTGAGAACTCTGCGCCCGTCAACTTCAATTTTTCCTTCAACAATTTTTTTAACCGCCTGGATATACAGCGCGTGTTCCTCTTTCAAAATTTTCGCCGCCAAACTTTCCGCCGTTTCGTCGTCTGTAATTTCAACTGCCTTCTGCGTAATAATCGCGCCGTGATCCAAATCTTCATCTACGAAATGAACCGTGCAGCCGGAAATTTTCACGCCGTATTCTATCGCCTGTGTCTGCGCGTCCAAACCTTTGAACGCGGGCAGCAAACTCGGATGAATATTGACGATTCGATTTGGAAAAGCGCGGACGAAATCTTTCGACAAAAGCCGCATATATCCGGCGAGGCAAACCAGCTCAACGCCGCGCTTTTGCAGTTCGCCGACGATTTCGGCATCGTGTTCCTCTCGTGTGCGTTTATTTTTGGTGATGACAACAGTTTCAACGTCGCGCTCTTTGGCTTTTAACAATCCCTCTGCGCCCGTTTTGTCGCTGATAACGACCGCAACCTCACAGCCGGAAATAAAACCGCCCTGAACGGCTTCGATGATCGCCTGCATATTCGAGCCGCGCCCGGAAATTAAAATACCGATTTTCATTTGAAAATTTAATTAAAAACTTGCACAATGTCTCTGTCCAAGTTCCGAAGTGTGAATTTATGCCGATACAAACAACTTACAGCAACGCCAGAAATAATCTAGCATCTTTGCTCGAACAAGTAACTGACGAGCAGGAAATCGTCGTCATCAACCGGCGCGGGCGCGAAGATGTCGCGCTCGTCAGCGCGTCGGAGCTTTCGAGTCTGCTCGAAACCGCTCATCTGCTGCGCTCGCCGAAAAACGCGCAGCGATTGTTGAAAGCTCTGCACCGCGCTCAAAATCGAACCGAAAAACCCGAATCTTTAGAAAAACTGCGCGAGGAGTTCGGCGTTGAAAAATAAAACTCCGCGTGAAGCCGTTTTTCATCCCGAATTCCGCGAAGATTTGCGCTTTTGGGCGGAAACGAACCGAAAAACTCTGCTTCGCGCCTTCGATTTGATCGAAGCAATTCTGCGCGAACCGTTCGACGGCATCGGCAAACCCGAACCGCTGAAATATCTCGCTTCCGGCGCGTGGTCGCGGCGTTTGACGCAGGAACACCGCCTCGTTTATCTGGTCCGCGAAACGCGCATTGATTTTTTACAGGCGCGTTATCATTACTAAATTTCAGACCGCCTCTGAATAGACGATAGGAGTTACGCAGTCCAGTCAGAAACGCGCACGAAGTAAGCGTCCCGGCGGGCGATGAAACACGCTTACTTCGTGCGCGTTTCTGATGTGAATCTTCTCAAAGAAATACAAACGAATAATTTTTATTCATTATCTACCAGAGTTTAATCAAATTATACGAACTCGCGTCGAAAATAACATTCGGCAATTTGGGAACCTGGACATAATTGACCGGAGTCAGTTTGTCGAAATTGGCGACTCGCGTGTCCCCGATCTGAAATCCGGGCAGAGTCGTTTCGGCGATCAGCCACGGTTTGCCTTCCCATTCAAAATCCATCTTGTTTTTGTTCTCGAAATTTCCCTGCGGAACGGCGACCGTGATGTGGCGCGGGCAGTAAAGCAAAACGTAGTCTTCGCCGATTTGTTCGAGCAGGGACGCGAGCAGAATCGTTTTGTTGCTGCAATCTCCGCTGCGCGTCATTAAAACTTCGTCGGCGCGCTTCAGCGTTTCTCCCGCGCCGACCTCTTCCGTGTAGCTGTATTCAATCTCGTTGGAAACAAAATCAGCGAGCTTTTGAATTCTCTGCTCGCGGTTATCACCCGCATCTTTTAAAATTTCGTCCGTCAAACGCTTCAGAGACGGCTCGTTCGGTTTGGCGACCATAATGGCGTGATTGGCGAAAACCATTTTCGGCGCGTCTTTGATCTGCGGATTTTCCGCGATCATTCTGCCGCCATAAACCTGCGAATTGTTGGTGAAATTATTCAGTTCAGCGAGCGTCAAATCGTAAGTTGAATTTTTGAACGGAAATTTCAGCGTCTGCGGCGTTTCGATTTTGATGTTGTCGAGCGCGGTTTTGAAAAAATATCCGTTTTCCTTTGAGACGGTCAGAACGTAGTCGCCGAGCTTTATTTTGCCGCCGACGTTCAAGCCGAGTTCGACTTTGGCGCGGTCAGCGAAAAATTTATCCGTAAATTCGTTGAACTCTTTTTCATCCGCCTGCGGAAAAGAAAAATACGCTTCCTTTTTTCGCCAGTCGAATCTTTGCAGCTCCCCTTTGCCGAGAATCTGCGCTTCAAATTCATCGCCCGAAAAAGTCGGCTGCGCCATCATCAAAACGACCGAGTTGCGAATTTCACCCGACAAAATTTCTTCGCCCGTTTTCTCTTTCGGTTTTCCGGCGGTGTAAAAATAAAACGCCGTCGCGCAGATAATCGCCAAGGCGAAAAAACCGATGAGAATGATTTTCCAGTCGAAAGATTTTTTCGACTCCAAAGCGAGCAGGTTATCCGTTGACATAAAAATTCTTTACAATCAGATGCGAATCAGCAAAACGCGCATTGATTTTTTACAGGTATATTATCATTATTGACCGCAGTTAAATTGTTTGAGTTTTGCGTTCCATTTCACGGAACAGGCTTTTCGAGAGCCGTCATCAAAATATTGAGAGAAATATAATTCACCACTCGCTCTGTTTATCGTAGAAGCTGATAAATCTCGTTCACGATATAACCAGTTGATTGCATATTCGTCCTTTCTGTCTTTGATCGGACTGAAAATAACCAAACTGAATTTACCAGAATCATTTTTAGTCGTATCAACAACGATTGCAGCAAGGTGATCGTCTTCAATGCGTTTCGGGTAGTTTAAATCGCCCCAACTATAAGCATAAGGGAAGCCTGCAACACCTTTTCCCGGCAACGATTGTTTTGCGGCTTCGGAAAATTTCATATCCGAGACCTGCGCCAAACGATACTGACCGTTCGCCGTAAATTCTTGCCACTTTTTTCGCAGAGACTCTGGAAACTCGCCTCTGATATTCAGCGGCTCAGTCAAAGGCTTTTCTTGAATGACTTCAAATTTGTTATCTGTTTGATTAGCTTGAGCGACGTTGCTTTGCGTCTGCATATTTGCCGAACTGCAAGCGCAAAACAAGGTTAGAATCAATAACGTGAATAATTTAACTCTAAAATACATAATTACTGCCTCAAAATTTTGACTTTATTATTTCCTTCAACGACGCATCCGATTTCGTAACATTCGCCTAAATTTTCGCGCAGAAATTCTTTATCATTTTCCGCGCAAATGATTATCATCCCGATTCCCATATTAAACGTGCGGAACATTTCCTTTTCTTCAACATTGCCGATTTTTTGCATTAAACTGAAAATCGGGAGTTCGTTCCACGTTCCGCGTTTTATTTCGACGGCGACGTTTTCGGGCAGAATGCGCGGGATATTTTCGAGCAGTCCGCCGCCGGTGATGTGCGCCAAGCCTTTGATTTTTCCCGAATCGAGCAGCGCGTCGAGCGGCTTAAGAAAACTCGGATGTGTGGCAAGCAAAGCGTTTCCGACGGTCTCGCCGCTTAATTCTTCAGGCGTTGAATCAACTTTATAACCGGCGATTTCAAAGAGAAGTTTTCGCGCCAGCGAATAGCCGTTCGTCTGCAAACCGTTTGACGGCAAACCCAACACGACATCGCCCGCCGCGATATTTTTGCCGTCAATAACTTTCGGTTTATCAACGACACCGACGATAAAACCCGCCAGATCGTATTCGCCGTCCGCATACATCGAAGGCATCTCCGCCGTTTCGCCGCCGAGCAGAACGCATTTGTTTTCCTTACAGGCAGTCGCAAAACCTTCGACGACGGCGACGGTCGTTTCGGGATTTAATTTTCCCGTCGCAAAATAATCGAGAAAAAACAGTGGTCGCGCCCCCTGAACTAAAATGTCGTTGACGCAGTGGTTGACCAAATCCTGTCCGACCGTGTGGTGAATTCCCGTCTCGAAAGCGATTTTTAATTTCGTTCCCACGCCGTCGGCGGACGCGACTAAAATCGGTTCGCTCATTTCGGGAAACATCGCCGAAAACATTCCGCCGAAGCTGCCGATTTCCGTCAGCGTCTGCGCGTTAAATGTTGATTTGGCAAGTTTTTTGATTTTGTCGAGCGCGAGATTCGCATTATCAATCGAAACGCCCGCGTCGGAATATGAAATTGGTTTTGACATAAATTTGAAAACGAAATTATAGACTTTTCGGCGGCGTTTGCGAACTTGTGCGAGCGAAAAAACTCCGGCGCGAACTTTTTGAACGCCGCCAAAACTATAACCGTAAAATTTATTCGGATGAAACTTGATTGACGCGCATCGCTCTAAACGTATAGCATTTTTGAAGGAGAAAATTATGAGTTTTACATTGACGGATTTGGGAGCGGAAAATTTCGAGTTCCGGGCAAACGTCTGGAACTGGAAACCGACACTGGAAATTATTAAGAGTTTCGACATCGTTGACGAAGGAAAACTGCGTCAGATGAATTATAACGGAACCGGCGCAAAATTTTCGCACGAGGAAGCGCAGACTATCGGCGAGCGCATCGAAAACGAAATTCTGCCGAAATTAGAACCGAACAAACGTATCTTCGCCGACCTGAGCATCACCGACACGCCGGACGACGGAACGCTATATAAAGACGGCGACGAGCAGTGGAAAAATTATTCGACCAACTATAATTGGCTGAAAGATTTCGCCGAATTTTGTCTTAAATCGAAAGGTTTCCAGGTGTTTTAGCATCTAAATTTCGCAGTTATTTCAGATTTTCGGGGAAAAACAAAAGTGAATATAGATTACAAAACACTCGTTGATTTTTTTTCACTCGTCATTTTCGCCACCGTTCACGGCTATATCGGGGCGTGGCTCGCGGTCAGAATGCTTTTTCGTCCGCGTCAACCGGTTAAATTGCTCGGATTAACGGTTTTTCCGCAGGGAATGATTCCGCGTCATCGTGATAAGCTGGCAACGACTATCGGGAAAGCGGTCGGCGAGGAATTGGTGTCGCAGGAAACGATTGTCGAGCAGCTTTTCGGCAAAGAATTTCTGCGAAAAAAAATCCAGTCGGTCGTTAGTTCTTATACCAGAGATTTGACTTCGCAAAGCTATCCGTCGCTCGTCGAAGCCTTGCCCGCCGGAATCCGCGAGCCGGTTCTGGACACGGTTGTTTCCCTGCAATTAAAAATCACCGAACACATTCAAACGGTTTTGAAAAACGAGGAAACCGTTGAATCAATCAGCGGTTTCGTAACGCGCCGCGTTGACGAATTTTTATCGAAAAGAGTTTCCGAAGTCGTTGACGAAGAGCAGTTTAATCAGATTTTAAGTTTCATCGAAACCCGCGTCCGCAGCGTCGTTAAAGAGCCGGTGCTGGAGAAAAAAATCACGGAATTCGTCAACCGCCGCGTGGACGATCTGGCGAATACGAACGTAACTTTGGGCGAAATGTTCACGCCCGACACGATTGAACTTTTAAAGGAAAAAGCCAGCGAGCAGATTGATCCGATCATTCACCAACTCGCCGAAATCGCCACGTCCAAGCGCACCCGCGAACAAATCGGTACGCTGATTAAAAGGGAAGTTCACGATTACTACGAAAACCTCGCATTTTTCAAAAAGATTTTCGTTTCACGCGACAATTTGATCGGCGAAGTTGACGATCTGGTGAACGAATCTTTACCGAAACGGATCGAAGAAACTTTGCGCGGCGATTTTTTCGCGCAGGAGGCGAAGAATTTTCTCGACACCGCGATCAACCACGCCGCCGCCCAGCCGCTGCCGGAAATTTTGGGCAAAATCGCACCCGCACAACTCGACCGATTAAAGGCGCAGATCAACAAAGGCATTTTGTCGGTTGTTCAGGGCGAGGAAATGCAGAACTCGATTTCCGCTTATCTGACCGATACTTTGCAGAAGATTCGCCCGCATAGCATTGATGCGATTTTGCAGACGATTCATCCCGAATCGGAAGAAAAATTGAAAAAATTACTGGCGAACGGCTTACTCGATATTTTGCAGAAAGACGAAACGGCGAACATTATCAACCGCGTACTGGCGAAACAAATTGACCGGCTTTTGTCCACGCCTATCGGCAAATTGTCCGACCACATCTCCGAAGAACAAATCGAAAACGCCGGTGCGAAAATCACCGAAACGATCATCTCGGCGGCGCGTGAAAAACTTCCCGAAGCCATCAAAGAATTTGACATCGCCAGCGTCGTGCGCGAAAAAATCAATAACTATCCGGTCGAAAAACTCGAATCGCTCGTGATGTCCGTCGCTAAAGAACACTTACGCACCATCGAATTGTTCGGCGCGTTTTTCGGTTTTTCATTAGGAGTCGCGCAGTATTTTTTCCAGCACAATGTCTCCATCTGGCTCGGACTGAAATAAATCGGAACTTAAATTATTTCTCCGTCGTTTGCCTTTACGAACAGTATTTCTCGGAGGGAAAAATAATGAAAAAATTCGGCTTATTAATTTTTATTTTCGCATTATCAATCGGTTTGGCTTTTTCGACTAATTGCAGTTTCAGCGGCAAATTCGGCAATCTCGGCGGCGTGCAGGGTTCGGGAACTTCAAAAACCGAAACGCGCAATGTCAAAGGTTTTACGAAGATTGACGCGAGCGGCGCGGTCAACATCGAAGTCGCGGTCGGCGCAGGTTTTGCAGTTACAGTTACAGCGGACGACAATCTTTTGGCGAACATCAAAACCGAAGCGAGCGGCGATACTTTGAAAATTTTCAGCGAAGACCGCATTTCGTCGAAAACACCGATCAACGTCAAAGTTTCGATGCCGGAAATCGAAAATTTTGAAGTTTCGGGAGCGTCAACCGGCAATCTTTCAAACGTCAAAGCCGACGATTTGGAACTGAAAGCGAGCGGCGCGTCGAAAATTAAAATCGAAGGCACGGCGAAAGAGTTGAACGCTGATTTGAGCGGCGCGAGTTCGCTCGAAGCCGTTAATTTGAAGTCGGAAAACGCCAATGTCGAAGCCAGCGGCGCGAGCAAAGCGAATGTTTCGGCGACCGGCGATTTGGACGCGAACGCCAGCGGCGCGTCGAGAATTATTTACAGCGGCGCACCGAAAAACATCAAGCAGGATTCTTCGGGAGCGAGTTCGATAACCGCTGCGTCGTAAATCTAAAATTTAGTGGGTTAGTATTCTTTTGAAAATCGAAAGTTAGATAAGAATGTTTTCGATTTACGTTTAGAGTTCACGCTTCAGCGTGTTTCCACAGAGCGAAGCGCGGTGGAAGAAGCAAACTGAAGTTTGGACTCTAAACGTAAATTGGATTTTTCGTTGAATTGAGATTTTTTTCTGCCTATTCTTTTTTCTTCTGAGCCGTCTTTTGAGCGTTCATCACTTCCATCACCGACGACAGAATTTTCTGACCGATGGTTTTCGGCTTCACTTCGCAGGTCGCGTGTAATCCCAGCAAAACGTGAATAACTTTGATCGTGCAGAGAACCGTCTGGTCAACATCTTTCGTTGAATACCAGGGATTGATACCGATATGAACCCGGTCTTCTGAATCGCGCCACGATTCGATATTTTCTAAATCTATCGCACGGGAAACTAATTCAACATCGGTTTCGGGCGGCAAATCCAGCCGAACGGAACATTTTCCGTCCGCCATCGAAAATTCGCTTTCTACGCCGACTGTTTCCAGTAAGCCGTTTTGAACATCTTCGGTGATCGCTTTCAAAACTGCGAGAGTTGATTTAAGAAGCGACTGCTGTTTTTGAAGCACGGTCGAGTTTTCAGGAATTTCATAATCATTTTCCTGCAAATTTTTCCAGAGCGGCGGAATTCGCCACGCTTCGAGTTTGGTGCCGCGCACCGGCGGACCGCCAGTTAATGCGAGTTCTCAGAAATCTTCCCAACGTCCGCGCCAACGGCTCATAAAACAATTTCCTCTCGGTATTTAAGTTTTTAAGCGGCGGCGAACAGACCTTCGGTGATGCCCTTTTCGTACATAATAAAAAGACCTAATCCGACGCTGACTAAACCGGCGATTGACTGCAAAATAAAATTAAAGCGGTTGAATTTCAAAGCCGTCAGAGTGAACGGCAAGCCGACGAGCAGACTCATCAGCATCATTCCGGCAATCGAGCCGATGCCGAAAACCGCGATGTAAATCAAACCGAGCGAACGCGATTCGATGGTCGGCAGCACGACCAGCATCAATGCCGCGCTGCCCGCCAACCCGTGAACCATCCCGATTATCAAAGCTCTCGGACTGAATGAAAGTCCGTGATGCGTACGCGGTTCTTCTTTTTCTCCGGCTTCGTGCAAGTGCGGATGAACGTGCTGACGGACACCGTGTTCGTGCGTGTGAACGTGAAGTTTTCCGCCTTGAACGAGTTTTCGGAAAACATTCAAACCGAGCAGTACGAGCATTACACCGACACCGAATTCCAACATTCGTTCCGCTTGTTCGCTGACGTGAAAATCCAGAAGCAAAACAAAAACGCCGACGATCATCAGCGAAATCGTATGTCCCAAACCCCAGATGCCGCCGACGATTGCCGAACTGAGCAAACTCTTGCGCTCAGTAACAATCGTCGAAACCGCCGCCAGATGGTCGGCTTCGGTCGCGTGTTTTAATCCGATGAAAAACCCTAAGCCGAGCAGCGTAGCCGCCGACGTTGAAAATAATAAAAATTCAGGCATTGTTTATATCAGCGTATTGTAACAGATAACCGCGCCGACGCAGGCAATCACGAACGCGCTGAAAACGGGCAGGGCTTTGATGAACCGATTTTCGCTCAAAGCCGGACTGTCGAAAAATTTGCCGCCGTAAAGAAAAATCAAACCGACCGCCGTCAGCGTCGCCGCCAAACCGAGACTGAAAACCAGCGTCAAAACCAAACCGTAACCGATGCGGTCTTTGGCAATCGCCGCCAGCATCAGAACCAACGCCGACGGACACGGCAGCAAACCGCCGGAGATTCCCAGAGCCAGCAGATTTCCCCACGTTACTTTTTTCGGCGGCGCGTGTGAATGCGTCGAACCGCCGTGAGTGTGCGTAAAATTTTCGTCTAAATCTTCGTGATCGTGTGAAGCGTCGGCGTGATGATTTTCCGTTTGATAACCCAAAATCGCCAGCAGACGGTTTTTGAACAGCGTCAAACCGATGACCAGAACCATCAAGCCGGACAGAAAACTCAGAATCGGCATCAGGCGTTCGGGCAGAATATATTCCGAAGCGAACAGCGCGATAATGCCGAGCGCGAAGACGCTCAAAGTATGCGTGATCGTAACCGTGATTCCCAAAAATATCGCGTGTTTCGGTGTGCCTTTCGAGCCGACCAGATATGCGCCGACGACCGCTTTGCCGTGTCCGGGCGAAAGCGCGTGCGCCGCGCCTAAACCGAAAGCGACAAGCAGACCGAATAGAATAATCGTCGGCGTAATTTCGGGAACGGCGATCAGTTCGGCGAATTTATCTTTTTCGACCGGCGTGGAAATGTGTCCGTCGCGGTTCTGCAAAACTTTGGCGTTCGCCGGAACGTCGTTCGTCGTAAAAGAAAAATGCGCCGTTCTTTCCGTCAAAGGCGACGAC
The DNA here is from genome assembly GCA_964244835.1 of uncultured Pyrinomonadaceae bacterium. GTDB lineage: Bacteria > Acidobacteriota > Blastocatellia > Pyrinomonadales > Pyrinomonadaceae. The sequence continues at coordinate 2,030 of CAXTKJ010000085.1, read as the reverse complement.
AAACTTTCCTGCGGGTAAGATTTCAGTTCTTCGCTCGCGCCGCTGCCGAACGCCGTGCTGTCGAAAACATTAATGCCGGAAACGCGCCCGACGACGATTTCGTTCCAGCCGATTCGCTCGGCATTGTTTTTGTTTTCAAAGTTTAATTTTCTCACCGCCGCGTCGAAACTTGGCAAATCGCCGATTAAATTCCATTCGATACGAAGCGTCGGCAAATTTCCCGCACCCATCGGCTGGCTGATTTTTTTGTCCAGGGAACGTAAGGAAATCGTTTGCCCGTCAACTGAAAGCGCGAGATTCGCAACATATTCGGGCGTGATTTTTTCGGCGTAAGCGTCGAGTTCGCTTTGTGAAATTACGCCGTTTTTGTCAGCATCAATTTCTTTGGTCGCCTGAAACGTCGGAATTTCCGCCATATCCAAAACAGCGTGAAGATTAACTTTCGATTTTTCGACTTCGATACGCGAGTAATGATTGACGCTGAAATTTCCCAACGGATGCGCCGCCGCCGACAGTGCGGCGATGATGATGAAAAGCGCGGTGTATAAAAAATTTCGGTTTCGCATTTTTGAAAACTATTTTATTTCAGCCAACGCCGATTTTGCTTTTTCGGTTTGCAGCAAGTCGAACGAAGGATTTAATTGTAACGCTTTTTGCAAAAATTCTTTCGCCGCTTTGCTATTGCCCGCACTTTTTTCGATCATTCCGGCGTGGCAGAAAAAGAGCGCGTTTTTGGTTTTCATTCGCAACGCTTCCTGCATAATTTTCTGCGCTTCCGCGAAATTTCCCTTTTTGTATAAACACCAGGCGTAAATGTCGGCGGTGAAAACGTCTTTGCGGCTGGCGTGTTCTTTTTCGGCAATCGCCAGTGCTTCGTCGAGTTTCACATCCTGATCAGCCCATAAAAGCGCGAGTGTTCGCTGGTCGAGATTGCCCAATTTTTGTTCGATAAAAACCGCCAAATCGTATTGTTCCCTAGCTTTTTCCGTATTGCCGAGTTTTGAATAAACGTCGCCGAGCGAGATGACGGTCAAAGTCGTCGGAACTTTATTCTGCGCCTGCGTATAAAATTTGACGGCATTTTCCAAGTCGCCGAACGCGGCGCGGGCGCGACCTTTGCCGGCTAAACCGAAATGATAATCGGGAAAAGTTTGCAGCGCGGTATCGTATTGCTTTTCGGCTTCGGCGTATTTGCCGATTTTGAAATATTCATCGCCTAAGTGAGCCAAGCACCACGCCTGCGCTTCGGGATTTTTCGGGTCGGCGATGCGCGCCGCCAGACTCATCGCTTCAATCGCGCCGTCGGCATCGCCGTAAAGCGAACGCACGGCGGCGACGCGGGCGTAAGATTCCATATTCGGACGCGCATCAACCATTTTCTGCGCGGCTTCGGCGGCTTCCTTGTAATTGCCGAGTTCGACGTTGGCATCGGTCAGAATACCCTGCACAATCGCGTCCTGCGGGAAATCTTTTTCCAAGTTCTTTCCATATTCCAGGGCTTCGGCGAAACGGTGAAAAGTCAACAGCAGCGAACCTTTCATTCGTCTCGAATCAATATTCTCCGGCTCGACTTCGAGGGCGCGGTTGACGGCGGTTTCGGCGTTCGAGTTAATCGAAAAATCGCCGGTTTCACGCGCCAGACGAATATAGCGGGCGGCGAGCAGATTGTAACCTTTCGCCGCGTCGGGCGATTGCTCAATCAACTTTTGCGCCTTCGTAACTTCCACGTCCGTCAAACTCGGAAGCAAAACGTCAGCGGGCTTTTCCGCTTTTGACGCTTCCTGTTTGACGCAGGCGTTAGTCAGCAGAATCAAAAAACTCAGAACGAGAAGTCCGAACGTCGAAAACGAGTTTGTTTTTAATTTTTTCATAATTTGAAAAAAGAATCGGGGCGCGAAATCATTCGATTCCCGCCCCGATTTATTTTATGCAGACAGGCTTTTAATAACTTCCGATTTTCTCGTCTGCGCTAAATCCGGTGGCGGGACGGATGTTGGAAGTGCGCGGCGTGTTGCCCGCGTTCGGCGGCA
>CAXTKJ010000084.1:0-17175 GCA_964244835.1 uncultured Pyrinomonadaceae bacterium | reverse complement strand
AATTTTATCACTTTTTCCACCTTAACTACCTGTCCGAATTTTGGGGTTCATTATATATAAAGGGAAATTCTTTCCCTTTATAACCGATTTAATTTGACTTGAGCGACACGCTTCTAATGTCATTTAAATCTTGGCTAAAAACTTTCATCTGAACGATTAAATCTTGATTTTTACAGATAGTTTTTTGAACAGATCAGCGAATTTGTGTGAACTTGCGTTGGAAGGAGGAGATTCTTACCTGCATTTCGTCATATAGATGCTCACTATCTTTCGGTGTTCCTATGATAAAACTCGTATACTGGATAGCACCATTTTGTGTGTTAAAGCTGCCCAAACCTCCCGCACTCATTACGAAAACTCTATTTTCATAATCATTTTGGGTTATGTTACCGAATTTATTCTGTGGCTCTCCGGCTACATTTCTGTCGCCTGTTATACGAAGATATTCAACTCTCTGTCTTTCATCATTTTTATCTACATAGAAATAAGACAAATTTACCGTATCCTTAACGCCTGAAGTTTTCACTTTTAAAATACCGTCTGCTGGAATTTTATAGACGTAGAAGCCATTTTCAACTTCTGGAAGCACACCATCAGATTGGTTAAAAAAGATTATTATATCGCCTACATATCCCTTCGGAACTAGGTATATCCCATCAGTGGGATTCGATTTCACCCAACAGGAACTATTTAACGAGAAAGAAATTATCAATCCAAAAAGTAAAACTTTAATACTCATACTATTACCTCATTATTTATTATCCAAAGCAAGACTTTTACCGAGTTTTAAAGTCTACTGGTTTGGTCTAACTGCCGGCTGACTGGTAAAACGTCTATTGTATTCATCTAACGAAATGACATTTCCGTTTTCTACAACACCTTGAAACACTCCGTTGTTAACCCGCACGGTAACATTGACATTAATCATTGGTGAAGTTCCATTAAGAGGTAATGACCCGACAGGTCCGCTACTAGATACTGGTGCGAAAACTCCCAACATAACAGAATTTCCTCTAGAGTCTCTTACGAAAGCCTCTGCTGCTGGGAATTGATCTCCAGTAACTGTTCCAGCAATTGTCATATCATCGACTCCATTACCTTGATCAGCGTGGCTGAAGGTGAAGTCAGGATGTAAATCAATATTTCCCGACACAAACGGTATTGCATCGTCATTTCCATACATATGATAAGCCAAAGAATTACCTTCGCCTGGCAAGCCATCGGGAAAATAATTTCCATTAGTATCGTTTATATAGCATTCTGAATAAGCTGTCCAAGAATAGAAGCCCAAGTTAGTTTCAGATAATGAAGGCGGCGATGCTCGGGTTACAGACATTGTAAAGTAGTCACCAGAACCAGCCCTTACTTCAGAGAAAGCCTGGGTTCGATAAGAAGCATTAGGATCTGTTGAAAACCCTCTATTATCACCCCTTGCTGTGTCGCCAGGACCAAACCACTCGAAAGGAGCAAATGCTCGAACATATACAGAAAAAGTGTATTCTGGAAATCCTCCTGTTCTGTCTATTAACGCTAACGGATTATTTAGAACATAGATGTAGCGGTTGAACGATTGAGGATTACCGGTGGTAGCTGATGCTAAAAATGGGTCAACGCTAGTGAAGCGACCTTGATTGAAGTTGTAATATCTAGCTTGAGCATAATCTAAGTCAGCCTCAATGTCTCTTTCATAGCTGGTAAATTGCTTTCTGACTTCATCAGTGCTGTAATCCATTCGCGCAGTGTTGCCGCTGATCGGATAAATCTCTTCACCGAACGGCTGATAATCGTGTCTTGATATGACTTGCCCGTTTGCATCGGTGTTGATGCGCGGACTGCCCAAATGATCCGCCGTCAAATAACTTACTTGCGGCGTGGTTGCGGTTTGATTCGCATATTCCGCCACCAGTTTCCCGCTCGCGTCGTAAATGAAAATTGTTGTCTCTATCGCTGACACTTTCTTGACCCGCTTGCCGTCGCCGTCGTAATAATAAGTACCGAGAGTTCCGGTGATATTGCCGTATGAGTCTACCGTCTCGGCTTTTGTTTGATGATTTTCGCCGTCGTAGGTGAATTTTTTATAATTCACATCTCTCGTCAAATTGCCCGAAGCATCATATAGATAATCAGGAGTTGAATCGTTATCCTGATCCTGCTTGAATCGGTTGTTCGTCGTCAGCACTTCCGGGTTGACTACTTTCGGCAGATTCGTTTGTCCGTTCGGCGTGGTCGTGTCGGGATTCGAGGAGTTCGTCCCGTAATCGAAATTACGATTGCCATAACGGTCGTATTTGAATGTTTGTTTCCAACCTGTCTGTGAAGGAATCGTTTCTTCGGCGGAATGCAGACGATTCAGCGCGTCGTAAGTATAAGTTTGCGTCGCCGTAAATGCCGAGTAAGTCGTTGAATTTCTCGTCTCCGACGGCACGGTGATCGTCTGTGAAAGTACATTACCGTTATTGTCGGCATTCGCCACGTTATTGGTCGTTGTGTTGTAGGCGAAATTCAGCTTCAGCAAATCGGTAGCGTTTTGTGTTCCACCCAAAGCGATCTGTGTCGGCTGTAATCGTGAATTGAAAACGGTTGACTCCCATTTGCCGTTGCCGAGTTGCATGGAGGAAACCGCTCCGGCAGCAGTGTAAGTAAAACTCTTAGCATAATTCCAATAACCGGCGTTCGCATTCTTTTTACTCTGCACGATTGCCAGATCGCCTTCGTTGTCGAGTACGTTTTTCACCACTCTGCCCGATGGATAGGTTTGCTCAATCAGTGCGCCCGATAAATTGTATTTGTACAGCTGCGCGCTCACACCGTAAGCCACTCCGTCCACCTTCTGCTGACTCTGCGTAACTCTGCCCATTTGATCGAACGCCTGATATTCAGTCGCGGCGGTGAACGTGTTCGTTCCGGTGCCGGTCGTCGTTACTTTCGTTAATTTGCCTTTAGCATTCGTTACATTGTCGTAAGTATAAGCGACGCTAGGTGTAGGTAACTGTCCACTCGGCTCGCTCGCGTAGCTTCTCAACGTAACGCGGTTCAGCGCGTCATACGCATAACTCGTCTGCACGCCTCTGGCATCGGTTTTGTTTGTCAGATTACCATTGTTGTCATATTGATATTGAATCAAACCCGCTTCGGGATTGGTTGCCGATTGCAATCTCGATAATGAATCGTAAAGAAATGTTCTGGTTTGAGTGCAACTAGATGTCGAACCGCCGCACTGTTCGCTCGTCGTGCCGATTTGTGAAACCGTCAGCAAATTATTCAAAACGTCATATGTATAATTCGTCGGCTGATTCGGACTGCCGACGCTGCCCAAATTTCCCGCACTGTCCGGTTCGTCAACTCTGGTCAGTTGTCCGAGCGCGTTCGTGATTGAACGCCGTTTTTTGCCCGCCTGATCGGTAACGGTAACAGCGTTCCCGCTGTATTCGGTTTTGACGATAGCATTGTCGGGCGTAATAACTTTGGTAGTTCTGCCTAATTCGTCGCTTAAACTCGTTGTCCAAACAGGTTGTCCGGTGTCAGTTGAGCGATACGGATTCGATACTTTGCTTGCCGCTCTCCATTGTGAAGTTTCCGGGTCTTGCATCATCATAAACGGAATCGTCTCGACGATGATATAGCTTCCATCCGCTTCATATTTTCGGGATTTCACGGTTCTGCCCAAACCGTCATAAAAACTTTCCGCTTTCAATAAATTGTCATTCAGAGCATTCAAATCGCTCTTTGTTTCAATTCGTTTGTTAGCATCGTCATAAATAATATTCGATTGTCTTTCAAAAGCCGTGCCGACGGCTGTAACCGCTTGTGTCGGTCGGTCGAGCGCGTCATTGTAAATCGTTTTGGAAATTACTCCGTTGAGGTCTTCGACATTAACCGATTGCCCAGTAAAATAATCAAATTGAGCATAGCCGACGATCCAATTCATCGCGTTAGTTCCGCTAGTCGGGAAAGCAAAGGTAGATAATCCGTTCAATGGATATACCAAATTACTTTGTGCGTTTAAATAGGTCGGAGTGGTATTTGACTGCGCTTCGCCATCGGGCGAGCCGAAACGGTCGCTGTAGTCAATAGTGGTCGAATAACCTTTACCGTCAATGGCTTTAACGACATTTCCTAAAATGTCATACTGTGAATAGACGGAAATTGCTCCCGTTTGATTAGCGGCATTTTCATATGAGGTGACTTTCGTTACATTTCCGCGTCGAGTAAATGTCGTATCGTAACTAGTTGAATCGTGACCGACGACATTAGAGCGCGTCGTTAAATTTGCATAATTTCCGCCGCTCGAAAAATTGTCATATTCAAATTGAGTTAATGAAATTTTATTCGTTCCGCCAGCGTCTGATGAAATCCAAGTTTGAGACGGCAAACTTCGCAGATGTGAGCCGGAATAGGAAGTGTAGTTTGTATCACTGACAAAATCCGTATGTGTTCTGCGCTTAAATGTCCCCGGTTGCCCTGCGCCGTAATCATATTCCCAAATGTCCGTCGAATTATTGAAATCGTCAAATGCCCATTGCCCATTCGTCGGATTGATTGATGATGTGAGTTTTATTAAATTGCCGTCCGCCAGCGTCTCTTCATTTTCGACGATCATCGGATTATTCACGGGCATCATTACTGAGGGCTGAGATCCGCAAGCAGCGTTGCCCAAATACGGGTTGTTATAACACCAAGATGGTATTCGCTGTTGCCAATTCATTTTAACTCTTCGCAACAGCGTTGTGCCGTCTGAAGCGAAGGCTTCGGTTTTGAACTCTTTTCCATCAGACCATCTCAAGTTATACGAGTACTCGCTATTCGCTACGCTGTAAAAAAAGTGCCTGTTTTTTGACAATCTTTGATCACTGCCATCAAACGTCTCAACATCAACGACCGTGCCTGCTGTTGCTGAAGGAAATCCATTGGTTGTAACTGTGCGGGTGAAAACGGTCTTGGACTCTAAGTTCGTGTTATAAATGCGTTTTTCATTAACACGATTGATGACGGTATCATAATTGCCAATAGAATCCGCGCTTGGTTCAAAGTCGTACTCTACCGCTCCGCCGGTCGGCAACTCAGTTCGTGCTAAACGCCCGTAAACGCTGTATTTAAATTGATATTTGCGACCGTCAGGTAGCCAAACCGCTTTAATGATATAAGTGTCGAACACAGTTGAGGGATTACTAATAGTTGTATAGCCGTTTGAGGGAACCGGAAAAAGTTCCCCCATAGTTTTGACCGTGCTTGGATCGGAGGGTTGTGTTGTTCTGAGATTATCGTGAAGCCAGTCTTTAGTGATGCGGATGATTCTGTCCTGCCCGCCAATGCCCTTGTAAATGAGACGGTCGCACAAACCGTAAGGAGCAGAGTCGTTGACATCATATTCGATATTAACCTCGCGCCCGATGGAATCTTTAATTTTTATTGGTCTGGGAATATGAAACGGAAGATTGTAATTCGGATGATAAGTATATTCGATTTTATTTCCGTTACGATCCAACGACCATATGATTTTTCCGTTTTCAATGCGCGATTTAATGCCGTTTTTGAAATACAGATACCCGTTGAGAGCAAAGCTCTGGGTTCGCACATCGGAATCCGAAATGTATGATATAAATTCTCCGCCGACGCTTTCAAAAATCTTGCCGTAATTAATGTTCAGGTCGCCGCATCTGGTAAACGGTCTTCCTCGGTAATATCTATCTACTAATTTATGTTCAGTTCCGTCAGGTTCTACAAAGATCATGTAGAGTTGATGAGAAATTGGATAATATATCGTTCCGTCCCCAGAGTTACAGGGAGATTGATAGTCAATAGACGCATCATCCCCTACAGCGGTTAAATATCCAACAGAGGCAAGACGGTTGGCAGTATATGGTTGCAGGTTATAGTCAATATCACCATTAACAGATTCAGTGCGCGTCGACCCCCATTGAGTTTGCAACGTAAGAGATAAATCTTGTGAAACCTCGCCTCTGCCGTGAGCGTTGAAAAGCGGAAGATTGAAGTTCAATCCCCCTCCGTAGAGATTAACCGTATCGAAGTCGCCGAGTTTATATGAACCGACCGGAGAACCCGAAGCTCGATTGGCAGGCGCAGAACCTTGGGATTTGACGGTAATCGGCAACGAAAATAAGACTAATAAAAAACAAAAACGTGAAATCTGTGCTAATATTTTTTTGCTTGCAATTTCTTTCATAATCAGACTTTTCCTATCTGTAACGACTCTGCACACTGTAATTTATATATTTTGATAATTTTTAGAGTTATCGACGGTAAAAAGCAGGAACGGGAGTATCGCCGCTCTGTCCCCATTGCACATCGCGCAAGCCATTGTTGACGGCAAGCTGCGAACTCTGCCGGATCAGCCAATGCCCGTTGGAAGCGTTCCAGACCGCCACATCGACTTTGCCGTCGCCGTCGTAATCGTTCTGCACGGCGACATCGCCTGCCTGCCAGTTAATTGCCGTCAAATCGTTGGCGTTGTTGTAAGACGACGCGCTGTAGCGAATCAGCCAGTCGCCGCCGTGCCGGACGGCGAAATCGGCTTTGCCGTCGCCGTCGTAATCGGCACTGACCGGTTTATCGGAAGGAGCGGCGGCGTAAAAGATTTGCGTTTGCGTTTGATTGTCTGAGCTGCGAATCGTGTAGAGTGTGTAGCCGCCGCCGCGCCAGAGTGCCAGATCAGCCTTGCCGTCGCCGTCGTAATCTGCCGGAGCTGGTGTGTCGGTGCTGATGCCAAAGTAGTAGCCTGAGACATTGTTGTTGGGATCGGAGCTGCGCCGGATATACCAGTAGCCGGTTGATGGACGATACACGGCGATGTCGGTTTTGCCGTCGCCGTCGTAATCCGCCGCCACGGGTTTGTCGGGACTGGTGCCGCTACCGATACCAAACGCAACGGCTATATAATTCGCCCCGCTGCTGCTCGACGTGCTGATATACCAAGTGCCATTGCTATGCCGCCAGACGGCGAAATCGGTTTTGCCGTCGCCATCATAATCGCCGGGAACGGCTTCGTCGTCGGTGCCGCCCCATTGAAAGGAAGTCTGCGCCGAACCCTGCCCGCCGAGAACATACCAATAGCCAGTTGATTGTCGCCACACTGCAAGGTCGGCAGGCGGCGCAGCGTTGGCATTGGCATCTTCCACCGCCAGCATTCTTGATCCCGCGTAAATGTATTCCTTTGATAATTGCGGGGTCGCAGTCGGCAGCGGCGGTTCAACGAACGGATTGAGTTTTGACACGAGCGACGGTTCGGTTTTAGTGAAATTATTTCGATTGGCATTCGCCGCATTCTGCTCTTTGGCGGATTCTTCCAAATATTTCAATCCCGCTCCCATCGCGCCGAGCGACAGAAGCGCGATCAACCCGACTGCCCACCAGTGCTTTTTCAAGCGATCAAACGAGTTACCGTTAGAGATGATTGATTCACCAGCCGGTTGATCATAATTTGATGGCGTTTCATCGCTCGATAAAACACTCAAAACGGCTCCGCTGTTTCGCTCGCGGCGAACGCGCTTTTGTTTAGACATAGTTTTCCCTAATTTCGGAAGAAATAAACTTTTAATGTTCGTAATAACGGTTAGTCTGAGGATCTTGCAGTCTTCTTTATTTGAGGTAAAGCGGGAGTACAAAGTCTTTCAGACCGGTTTTGAAACGATTTGTCGGCGGTTGAATTCCGCTTTGGAGACCTGTGGCTCGTTTCGATCTACTTTAAGTTTTTCATTAAGACTCGTTCAGAATGAATGGACATTTATAGCTTTAAACAAATAATAAAGTCAATCCAAATTCAATCCGTCTGAATCATTTAAGGTTTTTGTAACGAACGCTCTAAAAGATACCCAAGGATTTGTTTTGGTTGCCTGAGACGGCTGTAAAAATTTGCCTGTCGCCTCATTGTCTAATGATTATTCGTTTAGACACCGTTTAGCTGAAATTGTTCCCGCCGGATTTGAAATAAAGACGAACGCTATTTAATCTGCACAATGCGCGTCGCCTCAAGGACGTAGCTGCCGTCCGTCCGCGTTTGTTTATTACGGTAGGTGATCGAGACGCGGTTGCCGACGGTTTCGACATCTCCGGCGGTGGATTTCACGCCGCCGGAATTGCCGTCAAGCTGGATAAGATATTTCACGCCACTTGATTCGACGATGATGCCAAACCAGTTGGCTCCGCCGGTCGTTTCCACAATCGTTCCTTCGATTGTTCCCGCGCTACGGTTGACGGGCGGGGTGGCGGCAACGGGCATCTGTGTTTTTATGCCGGTGATCTGATACATCCCGACGCGCCACGTCTGCGCTTCATCAGTCGCCCCCGCCTCGATGCCGCGAAAGTCGTCGCCCATTGTCGGCAGCAGCTTCGGCAGCTGCAACAAGGCTTTTTCGGCAACTTTACTTGAGGCGAACGGTCCGAGAATGAGCGAGCCGTCTTCTTCGCCCGCCGTTTTTTTGAGTTCGACCGGATGCCACGCCTCGCGGTAATCGAGAATGGAGTAACTGCCGAAGAAGCCGGAAATCCTCTTGCGACGCAGTATGCGGGCGATGCTTTGCCAGTTTTCTGCTGTCAGCCGGCAACAATCGGGGCGGTCAATATCGAGATAAAATTGAGCGGTGCTTTGAGCGGCAGCTTTCGGCGCGGAAGATACAGGTGGTTTGACCGCCACCTTTTTCGGCTTTCTCTTCTGAGCGAAAACTACAAGCGGAAGCATTAGTAACAGGGACAGCATTAGAAGAATCGGTTTGATTTTCATTTCCTTGATTATTTCCTTACTTTTAATTGCTTAATTTCGACGATTCTGGCGGCGATCACGGCTCCGGCATAATCGCCGGATTTGGCAATATTTCTCGTATAGAAAACTTGCACCACTCGTCCGGCTCGATTAACCGTTCCGACAGTTTTTGCCGCCGGGTAATCCACCGAATTTATGTAAACAAGATAAGTTTTACTTCCGGCTTTGATGGTAATCGTTTCCCAATTACCCTTATTGCCTTGACTGTAATTTATCACGGTGCCGGTCAGTGTTTTCGTTTGAGCCAAAGACGCACCGGAGAGCATCGTCACAAATGCCAGACAAATCAAGATTCTTTTCATATCGAATAAACTCCTTTTTTTGTTATTTCCTAAATTTTCTTCTCACCGGATTTCGACGCTGCCTTTGACGCTCGTGTCAAATCCCCAACCAACCGACTTCAGCACCCAGCGACCGTCGGTGTATTTGGAAAGCACTGCCCGCCCGTCTTTGGAATAAGTTACTTTTCTCGGCGGGAACATTTCCTCCGGTGGCGGAATGGCTGAACCGCTCGGCTTCGGCGGTTTGAAGTCTTTGACTCTGAGCAGTCCGCCCTCGAACGAGACCGGATATTCAAACGACTCGAATTGCAGATCGGCGATGGCACTGTTTTCCTGCGGAATTTCCCGAACTCCCTTGACGCGGACGCTGCCGGACAGACGATACCCGGAAACCATTTCAGCAACGGCGGCTTCGACTTGGCTGCTCGTTAAAGCGCGTTTTGGCGTTGATTCGATGGTCGGATTCAACACACCGGAGTAAGTGCCGACATTGCTTGAAACGGTCGGCGGCGCGGGAGCATTGATGCCGGTCGCGCTTTGTTGATTTCTTCTATTGCCGAACAAAACTGCCGCTAAGATAATTGCCGCCGCGACCAAAACGATAGTTATCCCGGTAACCAGGGATTTCGATGTCGCCGGACTGCGCTTTTTTTCCGCCGAAGCGGTTTGCTTATCGCTTGAGGAGGACAGATTAAAGGCGCAGTATTTGCAGAACCGCGCATCCGCGTCCACATCGCTTCGGCACATCGGGCAGAGTTTCTTTACTTGTTCGGTTGCTTCGGTCATCACAGTTGAATCCAAAATCTAATCGCCCATCGGACCCATAAATCGCCACTGCCCGCCGATGAAAGCGAAAATGAGCGTGTTGTCTTTAGTTACTCTGCCCGGTTTGCCGTCGTAGTCATAAGATTTTGTGCCGCCTTTGACCGCTCGCTGCAAATTGCTCCACAGACGGTATTTGTCAACCATAGCCAACCAGCCGTTCCGGTCTTCCATTCCGCCGCCGGAGAAGAAATCTTTTTCGGAAGCCATTAATCTTTTAACCGCCGGTTTGTTCTTTTTGGTGACGGCGGAAGTAAACTGCGTCCAAAAGCTGTTCCAACTTTTATTGGCGCTTGCCGACTTTTGGGCGAATACCGAAGCGGGAATAAAAAGTAGAACGATCAAAAATAACAACGACAGAAAATGTTTTTGTTTCATAGCTTTTCTTCAAATTTACGTTTCAGAATGACGATTTTTGTTTACTTTTTGCTATCCTAAATAGCAGTCTCAAAAGGGATTCTTTGACAAGTAAATGTCCCTGTTTTTTACAGCATCGGGAGCGGTGACTCGCTCGTGATTGAAAGAGCCGGACAATCTCCAAAAGATTCGGCTCTCGGATTTCAGAGTAACTTTGGGTTTCCAATCGGAAACCTAGCAGGAAAGAAATTACCGCTCTTTCTCAGAATAGTCAAGCGATACGGAAACTTTTCATCAGGAGGAAACTTTTGATGGGAAGTGCGAGCAGAATTAGACCAATTCGTCTGCCGGAAAAATTGTTGAAGATCCGAACGGATTTGAAGTTAAGTCAGATCGAATTAGCTGAGGAACTATCGTTCGACAACTTTCATTTACGCAAATCCGATATTTCGAGATATGAATCGGGTTTGAGAGAGCCTTCGTTAATCGTGCTGCTTAAATACGCAAAATTGGCTAATGTGTCTATGGAAGCACTTGTAGATGATTCAATTAAATTACTTTAAATTGTAGTTTAGCAGGAACGAATACTATTCGACGTAATATGCCAAATAATTAGATCAGCAAGATGGCTTTTCATTCATTAGAGTTTTGCCAAATATTGATTTTCAAAATAATACTGGGTGATAGTTTTTAAATTTTATCTGCTTAAATATAATCTTTTTAATACCAATTCAGATTTAGAATTTATGAATTCTTTAGTAATTAAATCTCTGCGTCAAAAATTTGAAAGAAGAGTTAATGATGTAAGAAATTCTGATTTTGCCTCGTTACAAGCGTCTTTGCGCTATCTTTTTTTATTTTTTGATAGTGAATCTACTTTTCAAAAAATACACGAGGATTTAATGAAACAAATCCCTAATTTGATCGAAAAAGTTAACCAAATTTACAATGCTCCGCATTCAAATATAAAACGAGGCGCATCAGAAATTGAAGCTGCCGGTATTGCGTCCAAGATACTATTCGATGTTTCAAAAGCTGATACAAATAAATATAGAGGCAAACTACAGGCAAGCGTAGGATCAAACTTGTTTGAGTATCAAAATCTTTCGCAAGGGCAGATTGACGATAATTTTACAAAAGCATTCAAAGATACATATCTTAATAAATTTTATAATTATATTGATGAGCAATTAGAAGAATTAGAATTTCAAAGTAATGCTTCAATAATCAGCAACGAGAAAAGAAATGAATTAAATTTGGATTCAAGTAATTTCTGGCATTTATTACATCCTGAAATTGCTAAAGTTTCTCAAACCTTGTTTGAAACTAATCATTTTGCAGAATCAATCGTAGCGGCATTCAAAGAAGTAAATGTGGTCGTTAAAACAAGAGTCAAAAATGTATCTGGTATAGAATTAGATGGAACTAAGTTAATGCAAAAAACTTTTTCAACCGAAAATCCTATTCTGCTATTGGGTGATATAGATACTTTGACAGGCAAAGATTTACAGCAAGGCTATCAGCAAATTTTTACAGGTTCAATTCTTGGAATAAGAAATCCAAACTCTCACGAGAATTCAATTATTGATGAAAATCGTGCAATTCATCTCTTGTTTTTGGCAAGTCTATTAATGCACAAAATTGATGAGGCAAAGTTGCCAAAAGCCCAAACACAAAAATCAGTTGCCAGCGATAAAGCTGGCACACCAGATTCTTCACCGAATAAAAATACAAAATCCGATCTAAGTATTCATTTTGAAAATAAAGAACCATTTATCAAAACAAAATTTTATGGAGATGCAGAAGTAGTTAAAAAAATTGGTGTTCTTGTGGTAAATGAAAGCGAAAAAACGGCAGGTTTGGAAGCACTTGTCGTATTAGATTCAAATCCTTTGGAAGATATTCGTTTACTCCCGAAAGGCTCACCTGATTCAACATTTATCCTGCGAAGAGGCAGCAGGCAATTTATTGATATAGCGGAGTATCGAAGCGATAATAAAATGGTTCGTTTTAACGCGCTGCCTTCAAATCTTGAACAAAGTGTCATTACCCTCGAAGAAAATCAAAAAATTACATTTACGATCAAAATCAATGGTGATTTAAAGCCTTGTTCAAAACGACTTTCATTTTGTTCTAAATTAAAAGACTTGCAAATCGAGGAAATTTGATTTGAAAAGTAATATCAGTTGTCTAATTGATAAGTGTATTTTAATTCAGGTCTATGTGCGCCTGTGAATGGAATAACATAAAAACTCAATGCTTTAATTCACGCCAGATATTTACCCCCTGTTTAGTCGCTTGTAATCGTCTTGTTTCGGTGATCTCGATTAAATCTTTTTCGCACAACTCGCTGATCGCCAGTTTAACCGTTTCCTCGTCCGGTTCGGCAGCCGCGCCGAGCCTCTGGTCAATGATCCATCCGGCGAGTCCGACGCGATCTGCTCCGACCGATGCGGCAAGTCCCTCTGGATGATAGCGGCTCGGCAGTTCCGCGATGATTCCGAGAATGGCGATTATCTCGGCGGTCAGTTCAATTTTCGACGGCAGGATTTCCCGTTTCGGCACTGTCTCTTCAACCGCTAAAGTGACCGGCGGCAAAGTTTCGAGCGGCAAAAAGTTTTGTTTCCCTTCGACTGATGAACGCAGTCTATAATCCCCGACCAATCCGCGCTTCGTTTGATGTTCGTAAAGCAGGAGCGTCGCATACGCATCAATGGCGGCGTAATGCAGCTGCCGCACATCAAGCGGGCGACGGCTCCAATCGCTTGCCTGCGCTGATTTGTCAATCCGCAGGTTCAAATGTAACTCCGATTGAGCTTTGAGCGAGAATTTCTTTTCTCCACTGCGACGGGCGGCACTCATCGTATCGAAGACGGGCGCGACGTTGAAATTGTAATGCGTTTTTAATCGGGTGGCATCGAACGCGGCGTTATGAATAATCTTGAGAGTGTCGGTATTCTCAAACGGCGGGCGCAAAAGATTGATGTCCAGAGCAGCCAGAGGGTCAATGACGGCGACTTTTATTTTATCTTCAACGCGATAAGCGATTTGAATGAGAGCGATGCGCTCTCGGTGGCGACTCCACCATTCGCTCGTTTCGATGTCGAGAGCGAAAAACTGGAGATGAGTTATTGTTTCGGACAACCGCCGTAAATCTTCGGAACGGTTGATGAATTTGAGCGTGAAATCAGGCTTCGTCATTCGCTATAAAACTTAACAATCCGGTTAAATGTTCGCAAATCGCTCCGGCATTTCCGTTCTTATTGAAAGCCGAAAGCGTTTATATTCCAAAATACAGTTCTATTCAGGAGATACGGAAATGAAAACCAACCAACTTTCTTTTGCCAACATGTGGAAAACCATCGTCAGCCAGCACGGAATTCGCAAAAGCCATTTCGGACGCGAACTGATCGCCTGCATCTTTTGGGAGGAAAGCGGCTTCGTTTACAGTGCCTTGAATCCGGGTTCCGGCGCGCTCGGCTTCGGGCAAGTCCTGCCGTCAAATATTGATAAGGTGAATACCAGATTCAAAACCGGCTTTACCAAACAGGGCGTTTTGCTGTCAGCCGAAGACAGTTGCGCCATTGCCCTCTTGACCTTGGAGTTGTGCTGGGAATGGAAGCAGGGATCAAGGGATAAGGCACTCGATGGATATTCCGGTTATCCGCTCAATCAGGATGCCGTGCGGCGGTGGAAGCTCGCCGAAGCGGAACTGCTCAAAGCGAGTCTGACGGCTGAGGAGAACCAGAGTTTTAATCAAGAACAAATAATCAAGGCACTCAAACTCTGCTCGCAGCCCGGGTGGGATCCGGCTGAAGTATTTCCCTGATGAGCATCCGAAAGATTTTAAGAATTGAAGAAAACAGCCTCGTCAGAGTCAGCCGAGAAAATATTTGAGCGCGAAAATTGCGAGACTACCGACAAGCACGATCAGTCTCGCATCGCTCCAAGCGTTCCGACCGGTAGAGCCGCCGCTTTTGTTAAGAAGTTATAGTAATAATACAACGTTTAGCGACTATATCCGACTCCAACTTTTTATATTTATCCTCTTTTTCCCTACCGTCTGGATATTTTACCCTTACCCTTTCGTTTTTTCCGTACTTTCGATCCTTAACAATAGGCTGACTTATGTTTGAAGACTTCTTTATTTGTCGCAGATCTTCTGAGATTCTTAGCCATCCCTCTTCATCTATCATTGATGTTGCTTTTTTGTTCGATTCTTGAATCCTCTTGAGACCGAGATCGGCATAATCAATAGCATTGATTCGATCCTTAACACTGTAGTAGGAAAGTGAAAGCCAATAATAAACTATTGCAAATTCAGCTATGAGGTTTTGGTCATCAATATTAGAAATTTTAGACTCAATATTTTTACCCAATTTTATTGACTCAACGAAATTTCCTTGGTCATATCGGAGTTTGATAGCCATTGCAAAAGTGTAAACATCGTTGGCATTTACTTTGTCACTTTCATTGAACAAGTTTAAATATTTGTTGAATGCCTCAAAAAAATTGTGTCTGTTCTTGGATTGATTGGACGCTAACTGTCGATAAATTTCGATCAGAAATTCTTTCGGAATATCTCCTGAAAATTTTGTCAAATAATTTAATAACTCTAACCCTTTACTCTGGGAGGTCAACGCCGTCTTATAAATTATTTCGTATTTTTCATAGCTTGGAAGCAAGTTATCGGCTGAATAATTTAGCAGTCTTTCAAACAATTCCGGGTCAGAACTTTCAAAAACGAAATTTAGATATGAATATAATAAATTTTCAGAGAAGTTAATTGGATAAGACTTTTGTTTGGCAAAAACTAATTTGTTATCAATAATCTTATCTACCAACTGAGTCTTCAATGATTCGTCTGACGGAATCTGTAGAAAATATTTAAACAGAATCAAATATAGAGATTGCGAATCGTTAGCGTTTTCTAATGCTTTGTTAATTCTCTTCAAAGATTCTTGAGATTTGGAATCTTTAAAGAGAATTTCAGCTTGGTAATATAATGATAGCGTTCTAAGCTCAACTAAATCCTTTTCTTTTACATCCCTAGCTTCGTATGACGATTTATACAATCTGACCAAGTAATTAGTCGCTTTTTCTTTGTCATCCACGCTTAATGCCAAATTTAAGAGTGCGCTAAGGTATGCGAGATTATTTAACTCACATTTAATTGATTCTTCGAGAATTGATATTCCTTCTTCTTTTGCGCCATTGCCTAGCTTGCAGATGCCTAAATACAGCTTAGCGTCAGCAGCATAGTTTTTTATAAAATATTCTTTCGACAGGTACTTTATCGCCTCATCGTAATCAGTCAGTTGATAATACGATAGCCCCAGAAAATAACTTGCCGTCTCAATATCATCTTTAGTATTCGAGCTTTGTATAATATCAAGAAATATTTCTATAGCAGAAAAGAACTCGTCATTATCATAATTCAGTAACCCATTTACAAGAGTGAAACCGCTCTCTTTTTCAATCGACTTAATCCAACCTTCTGAAAGGCTTTGCTCAATTACTTTATTTTTTATTAAAATATCCTGCCCGAATTTAGAATCAATAATTCCGTAAAGGTACAGTTTCTTTCTAATTTCATCGCTTAATTCAGATGATCGGTTTTTATTTATTAAACTTACGGCACTTCTAATTTGTTTGTTCTTCTTCACAATCTCTCGAATATGATCTATAGGAGGTATATCGAACGCAGTTAGATATTTTTTCTTGACCATTGTGGTCATGAAACCTTCGCCTATTTCCTCACCGCTTAACAAATGATTTTCTAATTCAGAGCAGATATCAAAAGTCATTCTTGGATTTCCATTTGCCCAGTTAAAGATTTCATCAGAAATTTGAGAGGTAATTTCTAGACCACTCTTTTGTACGAAATTGTTATGCTCATCTTTAGTGAAATCATCTAAATATATTTTGTCCCCTATATTGAACGGCGACTTGTTTGGATCTTTGATAAGTTCTGTAGGTTCAATAACACCAGACAAAACATAAGTAAGCCTTTCAAACTCCGGGAAATTAGTTCTTGAAAAATAATTACTCCTAATTTGAGCGAAAATATTGTCGGAATAATCAACACTTTTTAGCGCATCAATTTCATCAAGAACTATCACTATATCTCCGGTAAAAAGTTTCAGAATCGTCCTCAGACACCTAGAATATTCGTTGTGCGGTTGTAAATTTTTTGCTCTGATGTTTTCTATTTCATCTTCAATATATTCAAAAAAATCCAAATTCGGTTCGATGATATTGTCTATTATGTTTCTGTAACAATCTCTCTCGTTATCAAACAAATTAGACAAGTCAACATACACAAATAATCTATTTTCATTTTCGAGAGTTCTCTTAGCATTGAATAATAAATTAGTTTTACCCATCTGTCGGGCAACAAGAACGTATCCAGGGCGTTGCATATCATCGATTATTCTCTTTAGTTGAGCGTCAGCGTTTCTACTGATGTACAGATGCTCTGGTATAGTCGTGTACTTTTTCAATCTTTTATTCATAGTTATACTGCCTCAAACTCAACCTGCTTTATTGCTTGTTCAACTGAGGAAATATTTAGGGCATCCAGCACGATAATTTTTCTAAAAATAGATTTTAATATTCTTGGAGAATTCTGTGAAGATTTTAAAATTTTGGTTTTTGAATCTGTTAAATTCAACTTTAGAGACTCAGACAAAATGATAAAAAGTTGCTCAATATCTTTAGACCAATCGCTACAATCTAAATACTGGAAATGGTCGGTAGCCTTTGATCTGTTTTCAACAATTTCCTTAGGGTTGGAAATTGTTGAAACTACAAATCTTAATTGTTGATCTTTGGACGAATTCCGAAAGTGAATTGCGAGGTTAAGCAAATCGTCGGCGATTTCTCTATAATGAACCCCAAAATTCGGACAGGTAGTTAAGGTGGAAAAAGTGATAAAAT
>CAXTKJ010000083.1:0-17345 GCA_964244835.1 uncultured Pyrinomonadaceae bacterium | reverse complement strand
ATCAAAGTTTGCGGCTTCAACGGCTCTCTGTCAACATACAATCTCAACCGTTCGATGCTTCGTGTTAGATTCGGCGTTTTCGGATGGAATGAAGTATAATCTCAACTATGCCGACGGTTTTACGATATGAAGCGTATCGCATTTACTTTTACAGCCACGAACCGAATGAACCGCCGCACGTTCATATTGACCGTAATAATTTGTCGGCTAAGTTTTGGTTGAATCCGGTTTCTTTGGCGCGTAATCGTGGATTTAACGCACGGGAGTTGCGGCAACTCGAACGCATAGTTCAGGAAAATCGGCAACGATTAGTGGAGGCTTGGAATGAGTATTTTGGCATTAGCGGCTGATGAGCGAGTCGCCGAAGTGGAAACAAACGAAGACGAATTGAGCGTCCGCTTAATGGACGGCAGAACAATCAGTGTGCCGCTTGTTTGGTATCCGCGTCTTTTGAACGCAACCGAAAAACAAAGAAAAAACTGGCGCATTAGCGGCGGCGGTTATGGCATTCATTGGGAAGACGTGGACGAGGATTTAAGCACAGAAGGATTATTGCGCGGTGCGCCTGCACCAAGTCTGCGCGTGGCAGAGGTCGTCTGAAATTCAAAACACATCGAACAAGTAAAAGTACCACCGCCAGAGGCGGTGGCTTTATATTTTGCACCTCGAAGGTGCGCCGCTACTCGCTCTCGTTTCCAATCTGTTTTCCTATCCTTAACTTATCGGTCAGCCACCAGAAGGCACTTTCGTCCGAGTCAAAATAGATTTGTTGGTTCTCAACTTTGCGAAGTTATATTTTGTTATTTTTGTCGTTTTGCCTCACTGCCTTGTAAAAGAAAACCACTGCCGGAGGCAGTGGATTGAATCTCTATTCAATGGACGTGAGGGCGAAACAGCGACTTTCTTATCAACGGTTTTTGGTTTCTCTAAACTTACGTGCATTCGGTTTCGCCCCGCGTCAACGCCGTCGTTCGGTTCTTCTTTGTGTAACTCGAACGTGACGAAGTGAAAGTTATTCAAAAAATCTTGAGCCATTTTTCTGAGTTTCGTCGCATTACCTTATGAAAGCAATTTCAGGAAACTGAAAATAACAAACAATCTAAAAACAGGAGAATTAAAAATGAAAAAACAAAAAACTCTACGCTGGCAGTCGTTGTTGCTGGTCATAATCGCCGCCGTTATCACGCTTGGCGTATCAGCCTCGGCTTTAGCGCAAAAAAGTATGACTGCTAAGTTTCCGAAGCCGGACTTCAAAGCAATGGAAGAGTATTGGGAAGTAACCGATTATGAGTACGACTATGCCACCGGCAGCGTTGCAGAATTTTCTGTTGTCGCCAAGAAAAAACAAGAGAAGGTTCCACGTTATTGGGTCATCACCTGGCGCGACGATAAAGGGGTCAAAGTTTCTTCATTTACACTTATGTTTGAAGCCTACAATATCAAAGATGCCAAAGTCGGTGAACCTGTTCGCGGCTCTTCCTACGCGCCGGAGCAAATACAGATACCGAAGATTAAAAGCGTTGTGGTTACTGAAAAAGAAGACTCGCCCTGGGCTTGGAATAAGGTAGATGTAAACAATACGCTTTTTGTATCGCTCTTAGAGTCTGTTTAAATTTCCGAAAAAGGTCGCTGAAGGCGACAAATTTAATAGCGTCGGGAGAATCCCGACGAAACCGGCAAACGAGCCTCGCGTCCCTGAAAGGGACGAATTTTTCGCCCCTTTGTTCGACACTTTCAGCGTCGGAGCATTTTTTTTACGATGTCGTCGGGATGCTCCCGACGCTATTGAATTCGTCGCTTTCAGCGACAAAAGCAGCTGAAATTGAAGAATTTAAACAGACTCTAAAACGCCGCTCTTTTTCATCAACCGATGATCAACAGACAAATTATTCGTTATTTGCGATGCTTCGTCTGAAAGTGTGAATTGCACTCCGTGTTTGAGAATCGCCGTCCGTTATTGTTTTTTATAAGAAGTGTTTGGGAAATTCTGAGAAGTGCTTGTTTTTTTTGAGAAGTCTTTGGAAAATCTCAAGAAGTCTTTGGATTTTTCAGGAAGTGCTTGTTTTTTTTCAGGAAGTCTTTGAGAATCGCTGTCCGTCGTTGAGAATCGCTGTCCGTCATCGAAAATTTCAAGAAGTGCTTGTTTGTTTGAGAAGTATTCGGGAAATGCTGTTCGCAATGGTTGCAGACAGGTGCGAGACGGTGTATAAATTCAGACACGCCGACGTTGACCCGCTTTGCGCCGGATACTTTTTTCTACCGAAACAGCTTTAACTTTCATCAATTTATAAAGCGGCAAATAACGGTTACAGGAGATAACAGAATGAGTTACGAAGCAGGAAATATATTCTATGCCGGTCAGCGAATGGTTTTTTTCGCCGATGCCAACAAGATTTTGCACGGTACGCTGCCGGTTGCTGTCGCGCTTTTCAATGAACTTAAAACGACGGTCGGCGGGTTGGAAACGGCGGGCGTTTCGCGTTCGTCGGCGACTAGCGCGGGCAAAAGCGAGACGCGTACGAAAGGCGAGATTTACAGCGCGCTCGGCGCGGATTTACGTGCCGTTGCCGGAACTGCCGCGATAATCAAAAAAATCGTGCCGAATTTTGAAAACAGATTTCTTTTACAGCCCGATAAACTGACTTTTCAGGAAGCTATCGAGCGCGGCAGGGCTTTTCACGCCGATTCCGCGCCGGCAGATGTTGAAAAGCTGTTCACCGATTACGGTTTGGCTGCCGACTTTCGGCAGGATTTGCTCGCCGACACGGACGCGCTCGCCGACGCGACACACAGCCAAGCCGATGCGAAACGAGAGAGCGTCGGCGACACCGCGCAGATTGACGATCTGCTCGAAAAGCTGATGGATTTGCGCGAAAGCCTGAAGCGCATAATGAAAAATCTACTCGTCAACAACCCGGAAAAAATGGGCGAATGGCGCACCGCCAGCCACATCGAATACAAAAAACCCAAGCCGAAAACGCCGACGGCTTAATACAATTACGAATTTCAAATTACGAATTGGAGAAAAGCAAAGGGCGAAGTTGATTTGAATCAACTTCGCCCTTTGCCTTTAGCGAATCCGAATTACTCACAAACATTCGTAATTTGAAATTCGTAATTAGCCTTCCGTTTCCGCACCGTGTCCCGCGAGCAGCAGATAAGAATACATCGCCGCGCCGGATAAGATTCCCGTGCCGTATTTAACGTATGCCGGAAGGCTCGACGGCGAGAGAAAGCCTTCGATAATTCCCGCGATGACGAGCAGGCACGCGCAGCCGATGGCGAGCCGCGCCGCTTCGATGCCGTTCTTTTTTAACGCCTGCGCTCTGGTTAAATCGCCCGGATTAATCAGCGAATAGCCGATCAATAATCCCGCGCCCGCCGCGATGAAAATGCACGACAATTCGATTACGCCGTGTCCGACCATAAATTCGACCAATCCGTTGCCGAACGCCGGATTGACTTTGTAACAAACGCCCAGCACGCCGCCGATGCTCAAACCGTTCGTTACCAAAACGTAAATCGTGCCGATGCCGAAAAACGCGCCGTAAGCGAACGCCATAAACGAAACCAGAATGTTGTTGGTCAAAATTCCGCTCGCGCCGATTGGATTCGCTTTGTTCAGGCTTTTCCACCACTGCTCGTTGCTCTGCGCGGCTTGTTGAACATCGGTCAAGCCGAGCTGATCGGCGAAATTTAAATCGTTGTAACAGAGAACGAACGACGCGACGCTGAAAAAGGTAAACACCGCGAACGCCAGCGCGATATATTTCCACGAACGGCGAAAGGCTCGCGGAAAATCTCTGGCGAAAAAATCCCAGATCAAATCCAAACCCTGATTTTCGGCGCGGTAGATTTTTCCGTGGGCGCGAATGACCAGACTGTTCAGATAATTGATCGTTTTCGGGTCGCGTGTTTCGGCGCGGGCAATCGCCAGATCGGTCGCCGCCCGCCGGTAAAGCTCGCCGAATTCGCGCACTTCCGTCCGCGACAAACCGCGCAAAGATGAAGTTTCGAGACTATCCAGAAGATTTTCGAGCCGCTGCCAGTTGTCTTTGTGATCGGTGATAAATCGGTTCATTCCATTTCAGATTTTAGATTTTGGATTTCGGATTGGCAATGTGAAATGCGGTTTTTTGTGCGATAATACATTTACTTTGCGAGGTAAAAAGTTATGACCATCAGAGAGGAAATCGTGGAAAAAATCCGGCAGATTCCCGAAAGCCGTCTGCCGGAACTTTATAAGGTCGTTGAAAAACTGACTGACGAGCCGCCGAAAGAAGGACTTTTAAGACGATTAGCGAAAATTAAAATAGACGGTCCGCCCGATTTTGCCGCTTGATGAAAGCCTTTTTAAAAAAGCCTTTGAAATCTACAAAAATCACGAAGATAAATCCTGGGGATTGGTTGACTGTATCTCGTTCGTGGTAATGAAGGAACACAATATCACCGACGCGCTGACGTGCGACAAACATTTCGCGCAAGCCGGTTTTCGGGCGTTGAGGCTCGAAGCAGTCAATTAAACCGTTCCGGTTTGGCAATCGTCAGCCGCCAATCTAAAATCGAAAATACCTGATGTCCGAAGAAGCCAAAAAATTCCACGAAGAAGAAACGATTGAAAAGACTTACGATTTGCGCGTTACTTTGCGCCTGCTCGGTTATCTGAAACCGTATTGGAAAATGGCGGCGGTCGCGCTCGTGCTGACCTTTCTGGCAAATATTCTACTTAGTTTGCAGCCGTATTTTACGAAAATGGCGGTTGACGATTTTATCACGCCGAAAAAAACGGACGGCATCTGGTTATTTTCACTCGCCTTTTTCAGTCTGTTTTTATTTCGATTTTTATTTAGTTATATTCAGGAAATTCTGCTGAACACCGTCGGGCAACAGGTGATGTTCGACTTGCGAACGCAGATTTACACGAAACTCCAAAATCAGGAAGTCGCTTATTACGACAAATATCCGGTCGGACGGATTATCACACGCATTACTTCGGACGTTGACGCGCTCAACGAACTTTTCACGTCGGGTGTGATTGACGTTCTCGGTGATTTGGTGATTATTTTTGCGATTATCGGAATGATGTTTTTCCTCGACTGGAAACTCGCTTTGATCTCGTTAATTACAGTTCCGCTTCTGTTTGCCGCGACGAACTGGTTTCGCAAACGGGCGCGACACGGTTTCGATGCAGTCAGAACGCGAACGGCAAAACTCAACGCTTTTTTGCAGGAACATATTTCGGGAGCGCAAACCGTCCAGCTTTTCAACGCCGAAGCGAAAACGCAGCGAAAATTTCACGAAATCAACGACGACTATCGCAACGCGAACATCGAGACGATTTATTATTATTCGATTTTTTATCCGCTCGTAGATTTCATCGGCGCAATCGGAATCGCGCTCGTCATCTGGTTCGGCGGTTATCAGATTTTAAACGGTATTTCGGCGAACGGCGCATTTTTAACTTTCGGCATCGTCATCGCTTTTATTCAATATTCGCAGCAGCTTTTTCAACCGATCCGCGATCTGTCGGATAAATTTAATGTTTTGCAGGCGGCAATCGTCGCTTCGCACCGCATTTTCGTTTTACTCGACACGCCGATCCAAATCGAAACGCCAAACGAGCCGCGTAAAACCGGCAAAGCCGTTGGCAAAATAGAATTTCAAAACGTCTGGTTCGCCTATAAAAATGAAGATTGGATTTTGAAAGACGTTTCTTTCACGGTCAACGCGGGCGAATCAACCGCACTTGTCGGCGCGACGGGTTCGGGAAAAACGACCGTTACGAATTTGCTGATGCGTTTTTACGATATTCAGAAAGGCAGCATTCTGCTCGACGGTGTTGATTTGCGCGAATGGGATTTGAAAAGTCTGCGCGAGAATTTCGCCGTCGTTTTGCAGGACGTTTTTCTGTTCAGCGGTTCGATTGCCGATAATATCCGGCTCGGCAATAAAACGATTGACGACGAACGCATCGTCTGGGCGGCGAAGGAAGTTCACGCCGACGAATTCGTGAACAAGTTGGAAGGCGCATATCAATCGGAAGTTAAGGAGCGCGGCGCGGGTTTATCGGTTGGACAGAAACAGCTTATTTCATTCGCCAGAGCTTTGGCGTTCGACCCGAAAATTTTAATTTTAGATGAAGCGACGAGTTCGATTGATACGGAAACCGAACAGCTTATTCAACAGGCGGTTGACCGCGTGATGATGGAAAGAACTTCGCTCGTCGTCGCTCACCGGCTTTCGACTGTGCAAAAATGCGACCGCATTCTCGTCTTTCATCACGGCGAATTAAGAGAAGCGGGAACGCACAATGAACTGCTCACGGAACGCGGGCTTTATTGGCGGCTTTACCAACTACAATATGTTGAAGAAAAATTAGACGCGCCGCCTAATAATCAAATTCCGGCTTTAGAATCAGGCGCATCCAATTAGACGGCTTTTATTAAATTCGCTTATCTGGAAAAACAGCTAGTCTAAATTTTAAAAATCATTTATAATAACGATTCAACAATGTCCCCAGAAGCGATACAACGCGAAGATTTACCTAAAGAATGGGAATCCGTGATGGCTGAAATTTACGCACGGTGCGTTGAAACTGCGCCGAATTTCGGTGTTTCAACCGATTGCTTTTACAGTTCACTGTACAAAACCGTCGCTAAATATCTTCAAAACAATTCATCGGAAAATCCGACGAGCGAAGACATCAAAGGATTTTTGCGGCTGATTCAAGCCGACGATTTGTTTCTCGCACTGGCTTGCGCCAACGGCAGCGAACGCGCCTGGTGGGAATTTGACCAGCAGCATCGTTCATATCTGGAAAGAGTGGCGCGACATCTGGCGCGAACTGAAATTGACGCGCAGGAAGTCGT
The DNA here is from genome assembly GCA_964244835.1 of uncultured Pyrinomonadaceae bacterium. Taxonomy (GTDB): domain Bacteria; phylum Acidobacteriota; class Blastocatellia; order Pyrinomonadales; family Pyrinomonadaceae. Next base: position 10,476 of record CAXTKJ010000083.1, on the reverse strand, counting down.
AGATACGGTTTATGTCGAGCTTTACGGAACTCGCGTCGTTGACGGCGAAAGAGTTTCTAAATTTGCGACTTACAGCGGGCGCGGCAGTTTGCGCGGCTGGCTGCGGACGGTTATCTGGCATTCTCTGGTGGATTTGCACCGAGCCAGCCACGACGAAGTTTCCCTTGACGAAATGACTGAAAACGTCGGCGAAGGACACGCGCACGCCAGTTTCGCGGAAACGAATCTGGGCGGTGAAGAAGAAATGCTCGATCAACTCGCCAAAGACCGTTATCGAAAAGCGACTCTATCGGCAATTAGCAACGCTTTTTCCAATCTGGACAATCACGAAAAACTTCTGCTTCTCTACTATCACGTCGAAAATTTGAAACTCCGTGAAATCGCGCGTCTGGTTGAAAATTCAACCTCGCCGCTGCGCGGTTGGTTCCAGAGAAAATCCGCCAGCCGCGAAGAAAATCCGTCAAGCCGCATTCACGAATCAACCGTAATGCGCTGGCTGGAAAAAAGCTATTCAAAAGTCTTGAGCAGTTTTCGCCTTGAACTGAAGAAAAATCACGATCTGCGCGAAGAGGAAATTGATATTTGTCTGGGACTCGCCACCCAGGATTTAGCCGGTCCGAATCTTTATAAACATTTATCGGTGAACTAAAGTCCGCCAAATTTAACATTCTTCACACTTCTTTCTTAACATTTTGGTAAAATTAAGCAAATTATTTAACAAAGCCTCGTCTGCTTATCGGGAGGCTGGAATTTAAAATGAAAAATGAGTGGTTAACAAGCCCACAGGACATACAAATACAGGGATTACTTGACCGCTATATGCGTTCTCGAATTCCGGGCGAAGAAGAACTAATATTACGGGCGCAACATCTGGACGACGATTCGCTGGCGGCTTTTGTCGAAGGAAATTTAGGCGAACGGGAAGCCAAACCGATGATCGGTCATCTGGTAAAGTGTTCTTTCTGCCGCCACGTGACGGCGGAATTGATAAAACTGGATTTCGCTTTTGCCGAAGAAGAGGTTCAGGTTTTCGCTGACAAAAATCAACCTTCTCGAATCTCAGAAGTTTTGAGCAATCTGTTATCACGAATTTTCGGGACGAATGACGGTGCAGTGTTCGCTCACGAGGAAAAAGAAGAAACCGAGCAGGAAACAGGTAAAACTGAAGATTCGGAAAAGTAGAAGTTAATTTATATTAGTTAAAAAGCGGCGGTTTGGAAATTTCCAAACCGCCGCTTTTTTTATACTGTTCCGAAGGCTTTTTCATTACTAAAAGTTTTCAGGAAAATCTTATGAAAAATGTAGATTTAACGTCAGTTCGGGATAAGAGTGATTGAAAAATAAAGACTGAGCTGAAAATGGCTATTTTTGGTGCTGATTTTGCAAGCATTTATATCGAAACTGGTTAAGTTCGTGTTTTTATCACAAGATTTTCAAATACCTGTAAAATTATCTTGTCCACTTACTTGTCCGGTAAAAATTTAGAATTGCCGAATTACTGACCGGCGTTATTTGATTTTGAACGCGGCTTCTCGAACGAAAATAAAAACCATTTAGATTTTCGGCAAACGAACGGCGATTAGTCGTCATTTGAATTGGCTCAGGCGATTCTCCCGAATCCAAGCTGTCGAAACGAGTCGAACTAAATTTAATTTACCGATATGAGATACATTCAAAATATATTATTTTCAGCGATTGCCGTTTTGATTTTAGCCGCCTTTGCGTCCGCGCAGACCGAAGCGGATTTGAAAGCGTTTTTTGAAGGCAAAAAAGTCGAAGTCAAAATTGATATGCCCGCGACCAAGGAAGGTATCAACATCTATCCCGAACGTCGCCAGCCGATTGATTTCGGCAAATACAGCCAGAATTTGAAAGCCTACGGCGTGAGTTTGCAGGAAGGCGACCGCATTATGATTACGAAAATCAAGGTCAAGGACAAACACATCGAATTCCAGCTCGGCGGCGGCGGTTACGGCACGGCGGGCGACGAAACCGGCTCGGTTTACGTTCCGACCTCTACCAAATCGCGCCGCGAACGTGATTTGGAACGGCAGTTAAAAGATGAAACCGATGAACGCCGTCGCCGACGTTTGCGCGACGAACTCGATGACCTGCGCGACGAACGCCGCCGCGAAGACAACGACAACCGCGCCGAAGCCGCCGTCGCCGAAGAAATCGCCAAAGCCAGAATCGCGGAAAAACGTCTGCAAGCCGGCTCGCGCTTCAACATCAAATTTGAACGCAAAGTAACCGCCGACGATCTAACGCCGCAAGTCATAATGGACGCGCTCGCCGAATATCTGTATTTTTCCGAAGACGGCGTTTCCGAAAGCCGTTAATGAATTTAATTTTTCAGACAAATAAAAAAGCGGACTGTTAAAGCCCGCTTTTTTATTTTAATGTCCGTTTTGGATAAACGAATAATCGAACGTGCCGCCAACTATTCACTATTAATCATTCACTGTTCACTATTAAACGAAAAATCTTCCCTGTTTGATAGTGAATAATTAACAGTGAACAGTGAACAGTTTTCGTCTCCCGAATTCAGTTTAATTTAAGGTTTCGGCTCGTTTTTCTTTCTGCCGCCCGCCTTTTTCTTTTCCGATTCGCGGATGTAGCCGCAGCCTTCATACAACGCGCTGTCAGGACCGTGTTTGCGGTCGCCTTAGATAGCGCGAACGACGAAATCAGCTTTTTTCATATTCGCCTTCGTCAAATTCTTTTGTTCGACAAGCAGCCTTTTCACCAACGCCCGCGCATCGGCGAGTTCGTCTGCTTTAGCATCACCGGCGGCAATGTCCGCCGTAAGTTCCGCCAGAGTAATATCTGCAAATTTGTCGTTCGCCGCGTTCACCTGCCACGAATTTTCAATTTTCACGAGCCTTTCACGCCCGCTTTTTGCTGTATAAGTCGGCATATAAATTATTTTCTCCTAAAATTTTCGATTTAGATTCAGAGTGTTGACAAAGAAGTGTAAAGTCTCGGTTTTGCTCTGATGCTTTACGCACATTAACCGCGCTTTTTGCCAAGTTTTACCAAATAAATCATTCGGACACGCCGAGAAACTCTTCGGATAAGGCGAGAAACCCTTCGGACAAGCACGTATCCGAAGGGTTTCTCGTCATTAACTAAAGGTTTCGAGCCGTTAATCAAGAGTTATTGATGATAAATCAAAGGTTTCGCCGCGTTAATTAAGAGTTATTAATAATTTCCAGTTGATTGTCCGACAGAATATTAAAGCTGTTGATGATTTCTACGCCGCTTTCTTGAATTTTTCCAGAGTTGATTTGAGATATTCCAAAACTTGCAAGGCTTGATATTAAAGCAGTTTGATAAAACCTGCCTGCTCAAAATGATGATCTTCGGTAAAACACTCGGAGATATGCCTTTCATCCATCACTTCAAAACTTGTGCAGTCAACAATACTCCATTCTTTATCAGGACGATTTTTATAAAGGTCAAAACCGAGCGCGAACAATTCCGAGTTTGCCGGAATGATTTCAATGTTCGCCGCATTCGGCAGGTTTTCGATAAATATCGCCGCTTTTACACGAAAATCAGGTGCGGAAAGCGCGTTGGCAAATTCGAGCAAAACAAATTCGGTAGTAATAAACTGATAATTGCGACGATCAAGAACGGCAAATACTTCTTTCGCCTTCTCGTGAAGCGAGTCGCGCACATTAACGAGCGCAATCCAGGCGACTGTATCAACAAAACATTCGGGCATCGTTTATTTTTTCGGCTTCCCGTAAAGATAATGGTCGTGCTGCGCGGCAAGGTCTTCGATTCCCGTATCAACTTCGCATTCGGCAATCAAATCTGCCAGCGATTTTGCACCGTTTCTATTGGCTGACGAAATTTCTTTCACATCTTCATCAAGAAAAGTAATAATCACACTGCGCCCGTCCTGAAAATCTTTCACCGGCTCAAGCGGCAGCGCAACACCGTTTTTGAATTGTCCTTTAACTGAAATCATATTTTTATCTTAACTAAAATAATCTTCCATAAATCTTCGCACGTCTCGAATCATATCTTCAATAGCTTTTTCTATGAATTCAATCCGCATCAATCCTAAACCTTTTGTAGATTCTATTTTTTTCAAGTTCAAGAATTCGTTCATGAAGTTTTGAGGGTGTCCATTCCTTTAGGAAGATAAAGGATAAAATATATCCGATTAGTAAAATCCCGAGTGTAATCCAAGATGCAACGGCAATGCCTATATTAGATAATGCGATTGCAAGAAGGATTACAACAATAAAAATAAAAATTAAATAGATTTTTGTATTTCTTTCGGCTTCTTTTAAGCAATTATCTTTAGTAACTTCTATATTTACTCTAGGTTCTCCAAGTTCTTTGGCATTGATATTTATTATTTGTTCTTTGTTATTTTCACCAAATAAACCCGTTTCATAATCAGTTTTAATAGATTTAAGAACGCCGCGTCCTGACTCTACTCTTTCAGCAGTTGAAAATGGATTACAACGTTTAAAGTTATCCAAATAAGAATAGTTAGAGCCAAAAATTCGCTCAATAAAAGCGATTGAGCTAGTTTCCCATTGGGTTGCTAATTCACGGTTTATTACTAACCTAAATTCAGGTAAGTACGGAGTTTGTGAGGGAATAATACGCCTGCTCATAGCGCGAGGAATTTCTTTGCGCGGTGCAGTCTCAATGATATTATTCGCCATTTCAATTAAGTTATTGAGCTGTCTTAGATTGTTATCATCCATTCTAATCTTAACTTTCATTAACCTTCAAAACTGCCAGAAACGCCTCTTGCGGGATTTCGACGCGACCGACTTTTTTCATTCGTTTTTTGCCTTCTTTTTGTTTTTCGAGCAGTTTTCTCTTTCTCGAAATGTCGCCGCCGTAGCATTTGGCGATGACGTTTTTGCCCATTGCTTTGACGGTTTCGCGGGCGATGACGCGGTTGCCGATGGCGGCTTGGATGGCGACTTCAAACATCTGACGCGGGATTAATTCTTTCATTTTGGCGGTAACGACTCTGCCTTTTTGGTCGGCGGTTTTGCGGTGCAGAATCAGCGCGAGCGCGTCAACCTGTTCGCCGGAAACTAAAATGTCGAGTTTGACGAGATCGCTTTCGACGTAGCCGGACAAATGATAATCGAGCGAGGCGTAACCTTTGGAAACCGACTTTAATCTATCGTAAAAGTCTAAAACGATTTCGTTGAGCGGGATTGAATAGACGAGCATCACGCGGTTTGAGGTAACGAATTCAAACTTTTTCTGGATGCCGCGTTTTTCTTCGAGCAGCGGGAGAATTCCGCCGAGAAAAGTGTCGTTGGTGAGAATCGTCGCTTCGATAAAGGGTTCTTCAATCTTTTCGATTCGGGCGGTGTCGGGCATTTTCGATGGGCTGTCAACTTCGGTCGTTACGCCGTCGGTGGTTGTTACGCGGTATCGAACGCCGGGCGCGGTCGTGATTAAATCTAAGTTGAATTCTCTTTCGAGACGTTCCTGCACGATTTCCATATGCAGGAGTCCGAGAAAGCCGCAACGAAAGCCGAAACCGAGCGCGGTCGAAGATTCGGGTTCAAAAAAGAAGGATGCGTCGTTTAAGCGGAGCTTTTCCATCGCGTCGCGCAAGTCTTCGTATTGCGCGGAATCGGTCGGGTAAAGTCCGGCGAAAACCATCGGTTTGACTTCCTGAAAACCCGGCAAAGGTTCGGTTACAGGTCTGGCGGTTTCAGTAATCGTATCGCCGATTTGCACGTCGGCGACGGTTTTAATCGAAGCGGTTAAAAATCCGACTTCGCCGACGCTTAAGACATCAATCGGTGTCGGGCGCGGGCGATTGACACCAAGCGTTTCGACTAAATAATCGCGTCCGGTGTTGAAGAATTTTATCTTGACACCTTTTTTAATCGTGCCTTGAATGACGCGAAATAAAACGATAACGCCGCGATAACTGTCATACCAAGAATCGAAAATCAAGGCTTTGAACGGCGCGTTCGGGTCGCCTTTCGGCGCGGGAATTTTTTTGATGATCGCTTCTAAAACTTCTTCGATGCCGATACCGGTTTTCGCCGATGTTAAAACAGCGTCGCTCGTGTCCAAGCCGATGATGTTTTCGATTTGCTCTTTAATGCGGTCGGGTTCGGCGGACGGCAAATCTATTTTGTTCAGCACCGGAATTAACTCTAAATCATTTTCTAAAGCCAAATAGGTATTCGCCAAAGTCTGCGCTTCAACGCCCTGCGATGCGTCAACAATCAATAACGCGCCTTCACACGCGCTTAAAGAACGCGAAACTTCATAGGAAAAATCAACGTGACCGGGCGTGTCAATGAGATTTAAAACATACTGCTGTCCGTCTTTCGCCGTGTAATCGAGACGGACGGCGTGAGCTTTGATGGTGATGCCGCGTTCGCGTTCCAAATCCATATCATCAAGCAGTTGCGCTTCCATATCGCGGTCGGCGACCGCGCCCGTAATTTGCAGAAGGCGGTCGGCAAGCGTTGATTTGCCGTGGTCAATGTGCGCGATGATTGAAAAGTTTCTGATTAAATTAGAATCCATAAAAGATAAAATAATTGATAATTGTCAAAAGGATAACAATAGCAAACGCCGCTAAATTTCGCACTTAGCGAAAGTTACTCGAAAAGCCTCAAATTAAGTCGAATCTGGTTGAGTAATTCGGACGAATAGCGTAAGGTATTAAAAAAATTCGTTGATTATTTTTCGGCATTCGACTGTAAAATGTCAGCAATCTATCTTTTTTACACAGTATTACGGACAGAATTTTATTGTTTATAGCTAAAACTACAAACAATTAAGCGAGAGAAATGTGACTGCATCGTGTGAACGATACGGGGACAACCGGCTTTACGAGTGGACGACTCCATCGCGGAATGGCGACAATTTCCGCGCAAATCTGCCGGCACTAATCTTAATCATTCAGAGTCTAAAACAGTTCACTCGGACTCTATAGTTTTTCTAATCTTGGAGGAGGGTACAAATGTTCTTGAAAAAAAATTCTAAAAATTTGCGCGCAATCCTTACCGTTTTAACTTTATTCGGTTTGGGATTGACTGGTTTTTTCTGGGCGGCAGACAGCTCGGCGATGAAAACATCGGATAAATCAACTGCCAGAAAAGCCAACAATCAACTGAGAGAACCGGACGCAACATTCCCGGGAACGGGAGTGGGAGCGATTCCCGATTCGACCGTCAGCGGTCAATACGGCACTCCGCTGGTCGTCAGCTTCGCCGTCTCCGGCATCACCGCCCCGGCAACCACCGTCTCGGTTGATATGACCTTGACGCACACCTGGATCGGCGACCTCGATGTCGTCCTGGCGGCTCCCGGCGGCTCGCCTTCGATTCCCGTGTTCACCCGCGTCGGCGCAGCCACCGCCACCGCTCTCGGCGATTCGTCGAACTTAGGCGGCACTTACAGTTTCAGCGACGCGGCGACCGGCGACATCTGGGCGACGGCGACGGCGACCACCTGCGGCACCGACTGCATCGTCGCTCCGGGCGGCTATCGCACGTCCGCCGCTCTGACGGGCGCACCGACCAATCTGACGCTGACCTTCAGCGGCTTGACTTCGGCGCAGGTCAACGGCACCTGGACTTTGACCTTCCGCGACGGCGCGGGCGGCGACACCGGCACCGTGACGGCGGCGAATCTGAACATTCTGACCGGCGGCGCGACCCCGACTCCGACCGTTACTCCGACCCCGACTCCGACTCCGGTTCCGGGCGCATTGCAGGACGGCGGATTTGAGGCGAACACCGGCTCGCCCGTCGTGACCAATCCGTTCTGGAATTCGACTTCGACGGCGTTTACCACATCGCTCTGCACGTCTGCCGCCTGCGGCACCGGCGGCACTACGGCACCGCCGCGCACCGGCAACGGCTGGGTCTGGTTCGACGGCGCAGCAGATGCGGCGACGGCACCGGAACAGGGAACCGTTCAGCAGTCGGCGATCATTCCGGCTGGCACGACCACTCTGAACTATTACCTGCGAATCGGTCGCGTCAACACGCCGAATGCCTCGACCCTGACGGTCTCGGTGGACGGCACGGTCTTGCAGACGATCACCGAACCGGCGGTCGCTGAAACGGCATACACTTTGCGAACGGTCAATGTTTCGGCATTCGCCAACGGCGCATCGCACACGATTCTGTTCAGCTACAACCGCCCCGGCGCGAACGGCGACAGTTTCACCATTGACGATGTTTCTTTGAGCGGCGGCATCATAACACCGACTCCGACTCCGACTGCAACTCCGACAACGACCCCGACGGTTACTCCAACCGCTACGCCGACGGCGACACCGACAGCAACCCCAACCGCAACCCCGACAGGTTCGCCGACGGCGACTCCAACTCCGGGTCCTGGCGGTGGAGGCACATTCCCGGGAACGGGAGTGGGAGCGATTCCCGATTCGACCGTCAGCGGTCAATACGGCACTCCGCTGGTCGTCAGCTTCGCCGTCTCCGGCATCACCGCCCCGGCAACCACCGTCTCGGTTGATATGACCTTGACGCACACCTGGATCGGCGACCTCGATGTCGTCCTGGCGGCTCCCGGCGGCTCGCCTTCGATTCCCGTGTTCACCCGCGTCGGCGCAGCCACCGCCACCGCTCTCGGCGATTCGTCGAACTTAGGCGGCACTTACAGTTTCAGCGACGCGGCGACCGGCGACATCTGGGCGACGGCGACGGCGACCACCTGCGGCACCGACTGCATCGTCGCTCCGGGCGGCTATCGCACGTCCGCCGCTCTGACGGGCGCACCGACCAATCTGACGCTGACCTTCAGCGGCTTGACTTCGGCGCAGGTCAACGGCACCTGGACTTTGACCTTCCGCGACGGCGCGGGCGGCGACACCGGCACCGTGACGGCGGCGAATCTGAACATTCTGACCGGCGGCGCGACCCCGACTCCGACCGTTACTCCGACCCCGACTCCGACTCCGGTTCCGGGCGCATTGCAGGACGGCGGATTTGAGGCGAACACCGGCTCGCCCGTCGTGACCAATCCGTTCTGGAATTCGACTTCGACGGCGTTTACCACATCGCTCTGCACGTCTGCCGCCTGCGGCACCGGCGGCACTACGGCACCGCCGCGCACCGGCAACGGCTGGGTCTGGTTCGACGGCGCAGCAGATGCGGCGACGGCACCGGAACAGGGAACCGTTCAGCAGTCGGCGATCATTCCGGCTGGCACGACCACTCTGAACTATTACCTGCGAATCGGTCGCGTCAACACGCCGAATGCCTCGACCCTGACGGTCTCGGTGGACGGCACGGTCTTGCAGACGATCACCGAACCGGCGGTCGCTGAAACGGCATACACTTTGCGAACGGTCAATGTTTCGGCATTCGCCAACGGCGCATCGCACACGATTCTGTTCAGCTACAACCGCCCCGGCGCGAACGGCGACAGTTTCACCATTGACGATGTTTCATTAGTTGGTGGTCCGACACCGACACCGACGGTTACTCCGACGGTTACGCCAACCGTTACGCCGACGGTAACGCCGACGGTAACGCCAACCCCAACTCCGAGTCCGGGTGGAACTTCGACGGCTGGTTACAATGTTATTGCTTTAACTACCAACAATCAGTTGATTAGATTTAACAGCAATAACGCATCTGCTCTGATTGGCAGTCCGGTTTCGATTACCGGTTTAGCGAGTGGTGAAAACCTTCTCGGAATCGATATTCGTCCGGCAACAGGACAGCTTTACGGTATAAGCAGCGCAAGCCGACTCTATACTGTCAATCCTATAACCGGCGCGGTTACTAATGTCGGCACGGCAGGCTCGTTCACTTTAAGCGGAACGAACTTCGGATTCGACTTCAACCCGACGGTTGACCGCATTCGTGTGGTTTCCGACACGGGACAGAATTTACGTCTGAATCCGAATGACGGAACGCTGACGGCGACCGATCCTGTTTTGAACGGCGCGGCGACCGGAGCGGATGCGGCAGGCTATACCAATAGCTTTGTCAATTCGACCGCGACCACGCTTTACGACATTAATTCAACTACCGATACGCTTTATACACAGAACCCGGCAAATGCGGGAACTTTGGTAACGGTCGGTGCGCTCGGAGTCAACATTACCGGCGTGAACGGGTTCGATATTGCAAACGCAGGAAACGCGGCTCTGGGCGCATTCCAAGTGCAGGGTGCAACGTCATCCGGTCTTTACAGCGTTAATTTGACGACCGGTGCGGCGACGCTGATTTCAAATATCGGTTCAGCAAATCCGATTCGCGGATTGGCGATTACTTCCGGTTCGACGGCAACCAATGTACTTGATTTCAACGGTGATCGTCGTGCTGATTTTGCTATCTCCCGCACAATTAACGGCAACACTAATTCGATCTTTTATTCGAATTCCAACGGTGTAAGCAACGTAGTCTTTGGTTTCAGTACTGACGTATTCACGCCAGGGGATTACGATGGTGACGGGCGCACGGATATTGCCGTCTGGCG
>CAXTKJ010000082.1:0-17722 GCA_964244835.1 uncultured Pyrinomonadaceae bacterium | reverse complement strand
GGCTCTCGAATCAGAAGCGGCAACCGCGTTCGCGTTTCGTCTGGCGCGTGGTTTCGACGATTCCAAATCGGACGAACAGGCAAAAATTTTCACACGGGCGGCGACCGCAATCGGGAAGTTTTGGATTTGCAAACGCGCCGTCTTCGCGCTCGGCGAGGCGTTGGAATGTTTGGGCGGCAACGGCTACGTCGAAGAATCCGTTTTGCCGCGACTCTACCGCGATATTCCCGTCAATTCGATCTGGGAAGGTTCAGGCAACGTCCAATGTCTCGACGTATTGCGCTCGATGCAGAAAGAACCCGAAAGCGTCGAAGCGGTGCTAAAAGAAGTAAATCAGGCGAAGGGCGCGAACCGTTATTTTGACGATTTCGCGGCGAATCTCGAACGTGAGATTTTCAATGCTGACAATCTGGAATTTCGCGCCCGTCGCATTGTCGAGAAAACGGCGATGGCATTGCAGGCGAGTATTTTAATCAGGCACGCGCCGGATTTTATCGCCGAAACATTTTGCGCGGCGCGGCTCGCGGGTAATAATCAGACGTTCGGAACTTTGCCGGTCGGAACGGCGGTTGAAAAGATCATCGGGCGTTCAATGGTAAAGACAGGAAATTAACCATCCCGCTTCGCGTTTACACAGATAGACGCAGATAAATCAAAAGATAAAATCATCGGTTTTTTCTTAAATCCGTGTTTATCCGTATAAATCTGTGGTTAAATAATTCTTAAAAATTATGTTGAATCTTGCCGTTCTGCTCGAAGACAGCGCACGAAATGTGCCTGAAAGATGTGCCGTTGTATGCGGCGAAAACCGTCTGACTTATGCCGAAGTCGAGGCAAAAGCCAATCAAGTTGCCAATGCTTTAAAAAAAATCGGCATTGCGGCGGGCGATAAAGTCGCGCTGTCGTGTCCGAATATACCGTTCTTCCCCGTTGTTTATTACGGCATTTTAAAAACCGGAGCGGTCGTCGTGCCGCTCAATATTCTTCTGAAAGGGCGCGAAATCGCTTATCACCTCAACGATTCGGACGCGAAGGCGTATTTCTGTTTTGAAGGCGCGGCTGATTTGCCGGTGGGCGCGGAAGGTTTCAAAGGTTTTTCAGAAACTGAAACTTGCGAAAATTTCATTCTGCTGACGCTCGACGACACAGCGCAAACGCCTGACGAAAACACGCAAACTTTCGCTGAATTCATCGAAAATCAGCCGACCGAATACGCGACCGCGCTGACGAATGCCGACGACACGGCGGTTATTCTTTACACATCGGGAACGACCGGGCAGCCGAAAGGCGCGGAATTGACGCATTTGAATATGCTTCTGAATGCGCGGCTTTCCGACACGATGTATCCGCGAGCCGACCACGACGTACATTTGATTACGCTGCCGCTGTTCCATTCGTTCGGGCAGACGGTTCAGATGAACGCCGGGTTTTATAATCAGGCGACGCTTATTTTGCTGCCGCGTTTCACACCCGAAGCCGCGCTCGACGCGATGCGGAAACATTCGGTAACAATCTTCGCGGGCGTGCCGACGATGTATTGGGCGTTACTGAATTTCCCCGATGCCGAGCGTTTCGATTTAGCGAAAATCGCCGAACATTTGCGAATTTGTTCGGCGGGCGGCTCGCCCTTGCCGGTCGAAGTTCTCAAGGGTTTCGAGGCAAAATTCGACACGAAAATTATGGAAGGCTATGGCTTGTCCGAAACGTCCCCGATTGCGACTTTCAGCCGTCCCGATGCCGTTCGCGTCGGCGCGGTCGGCTATCCCGTCTGGGGCGTGGAAGTTCGTCTGGTTGACGAAAACGGCAGCGATGTTGCCCAAGGTGAATTGGGCGAAATTCTGATTCGCGGACACAACATTATGAAGGGCTATTACAAACGCCCGGAAGCGACTGCCGCCGCGATCAAAGACGGCTGGTTTCATTCGGGCGATGTCGGACGCTTTGATGCTGACGGATTTTTGTATATCGCCGACCGCGTAAAAGATATGATTCTGCGCGGCGGTTTCAACGTCTATCCGCGTGAGCTGGAAGAAGTTTTGCAGACGCACGAAGCTGTCAGTTTATCAGCAGTCGTCGGAATTAAACACGAAGAATTGGGTGAAGAAATCAAAGCCTATATCATCTTAAAACCGGATGCGGCTTTGACCGAAAGCGATTTGATCGAATGGTGCAGGGAACGAATGGCGAATTATAAATATCCGCGCTTCGTCGAATTTCGTGAAACTTTGCCGATGACCGCGACGGGGAAAATCTTAAAACGCGAACTGCGCTAATTCATTTGACAAACTGAATCCGATTTTCTAAATTCGGAATATAGACTTTTTTGTAAAGATTCAAGAGATGAACAAAACGCGCCTGAAAAATCAAATCTGTTGTTGCCGCTGCAAAAAACATCGGCTGAGATTTGGCGCGGGAAAAATGTAAAAGAGAAACGCTAAAAATCTAAAAAATCCAGTCGGTCGTGAAAGATAAAGTAAAAATTTCACGACCGATTTTCTTTTTGAAAAAGGTTTAGAAACAAAATGCAAACGGCGGTTAAAGAAACAAAAGTTGAAACGGATTTTCGGGCGGCGGAAATCAAAAAATCGTTTTTAGAAGCGGCGGTCGGCAATACGCCGCTGATTCGTCTGCGAACGATTACGAAAGATTTACCGGAAAATATTGAAATTTACGCGAAAGCCGAATATCTAAATCCCGGCGGTTCGGTGAAAGACCGTGCGGCGTTAGCGATGATTCTGGCGGGCGAACAATCCGGCGAATTATCAAAAGGCAAAACGATTTTGGACGCGACGAGCGGTAATACGGGAATCGCCTATGCGATGCTCGGCGCGGCTCGCGGTTATAAAGTCGCGCTGACTTTGCCAAAAAACGCGAGCGCGGAACGCAAACGAATCTTAAAACTTTACGGCGCGGAAATTATCGAAACCGATCAGATGCAAGGCACGGACGGCGCACAAATCAAAGCGAAGGAATTGGCCAAACAATTTCCCGATAGATATTTTTATCCCGACCAATACAACAACGAAGCCAACTGGAAAGCGCACTACGCGACGACCGCGCCGGAAATCTGGTGGCAGACGCAGGGCAGAATCACGCATTTTGTCGCGGGTTTAGGAACGACCGGAACTTTCATCGGCACTACGCGCCGGTTGAAAGAATTTAATCCGAATCTACGGGCGATTTCGATGCAGCCGGATTCGCCGCTGCACGGACTCGAAGGAATGAAGCATTTGGAAACGGCGATTGTGCCGGGAATTTACGACGCGAAAATCGCTGACGAAAACACAGAAGTCGCCACCGAAGACGCGCAAACTATGACGCGAAGATTGGCGCGTGAAGAAGGTTTATTCGTCGGTGTCAGCGCGGGCGCAAACGTCTTCGCCGCGCTTCGACTTGCAAGAGAATTAAAAGAAGATGCCGTCATCGTGACGATTCTCTGCGACGGCGGCGGCAAATATCTGAGCGAAAAGTTTTGGGACGAAGCGTAATTTATTTTAGAAAAATAATTATTATGAATCCAAATGTTTACCTTTATAAAAAATCGGAAAAAGGTTTTGAATTGTATCTTGGTGATTTTTCAACTCTTGAGGGTTTATTCTGTTTCAAACCGCAAGCCGATGCACAAATAATTAGTTTTGGCGCATCTGGATATAAAAAATTTGGTTGGGCATCAGAAAATGAAATACCTGAATTAAATACGGTCGCTGAAATTATTGAATTTTTTAAAAGCGAAGGTGAAATTGGACTAATTGATTTTGAAGCAAAAATAAAAGACATTGGTGTGATAAGGACTCACGATGACAGTGAATGTCATTTTATTTTTTCAGAAAAAGATCAAATTCTTGACATATTAAAAGTTGCCGCCCCATCAGAATACTTAGGTTTAATTTTTAATAAGTTGATAGAGAATCCAAATTTTTACATCACATTTGATGAGTTTGGCAAAGTGAATAAATACAAAACATTCGTTAATTATTTAGATGCGGAAAACATTTAAGCGAAAAGTTTTGGGACGAAGCGTAAATCGGATTTTGATTGAGATTCGTTCGCAGTTCTTTGAAAATTTAATAGCGTGTTAAGTTAAGTGTTTTTTTGATAAAGAAGCCGTTGATAATTAATCAAAACACCGCTTTTGTCAGCGAATTCTTTATCAAAAAGTTAGCTTAATCAAAGGCAAAAGAGTATGCTGTTTCTGTTATGAATACTACCAAAGCCTTTGAAGAAGTAGTTGATTTTATCGCCGCCGGAACGACACCGCAGAACGTCATCGCGTTTCGTCCGTCGGAAGCGGCGCAGGAACGGGTTGCCGATTTGCTTTGGCGTGAAAAAGAAGGCGATTTGTCGCGGGAAGAAAAGTCGGAACTCGACCATTATTTGCAGCTCGAACATCTGATGCGTCTGGCAAAAGCCCGCGCCCGCGATTTCCTGCCGAATGAGTAAAAACATTAGTACAGAAACGCGGCAACTTGTCGCCAGCCGCGCCAATTTCGTCTGCGAATACTGCCTGATTGCCGAGTCGGACGCTTACTTCAAATTCCAGGTCGAACACATCATCAGTCGCAAACACGGCGGTTCTTCCGAACCGAAGAATTTGGCTTTGTCGTGCGTTTTCTGCAACCGTTACAAGGGAAGCGATATTGCGACATTGGCACTCGAAAGCGACGAGTTAATTCGTTTTTACAATCCGCGAATTGACCGTTGGCGCGAACATTTTCGATTAAACGGCGTGAGAATCGAATTTTTGACGGAAATCGGCGAAGCGACGATCCGCATTCTGCAAATGAATCACGATGACCAAATCTTAGAACGCGAAGTTTTGAGCCGTCGCGGACTTTATCCGGGCGCAGCCGCTTTGCTCATCATAGTCGAACACTAAATTTGACACGCTGGGAGTTTATCCTGTAAATTGCGGATTAGGTATTTAACTGCTTTCCGATTTTTGAAAGCGCGAAAAAAAGTGGCGATTTAAGGGAACTTGCTCCACTGTAAAAACTGCTAAATGACTGCCAAAGAGATTATTTTTCGTAAACTCTCGTGTTTTATTTAGCACGGGAGTTTTTCGTTTTTGAGGGTAAATTTAATGAGTGATTTTTCGATGGAAACAAAGCTCGTTCACGCGGGCGAGCGGCGAAAGCAGCCGGTCGGGTTGCCGGTGGCGACACCGATTTATGCGACGGCGACTTATACTTACGATTCGATGGCGCAAATGGACGCGGTTTTTGCGGGCGAAGGCGGCGATTACGTTTATTCGCGCTACGGAAATCCGACGACCGCCGCGTTGGAAGCGGTTTTGACCGAGATCGAAGCGGGAAAAATCGCGGTCGCCTACGGTTCGGGAATGGCGGCGATTCACGCGGCTTTGATGGCTTGCGAAATTACTTCCGGTTCGACCGTTCTGGCATCGCAGGATTTATACGGTGCGTCGTTCGATTTGCTGAGTAAGGTTTTCGGCTCGTTCGGCGTGAAAACGAAGACGGCGGATTTTAATGATATGGACGCGCTCGAAAAGCAGGTCGCGGAAATCAAACCGCGCGTTTTGCTGGCGGAAACGATTTCCAATCCGCTTTTGAAAATCTGCGACATCGAAAAAGTGGCGGACATCGCGCACAAGCACGGCGCGAGATTGATCGTTGATAATACTTTCGCTTCGCCTTATCTGTGCCAGCCTTTAAAATTGGGCGCGGATTTTTCGGTGCATTCGGCGACGAAATACTTGAGCGGACACGCCGACGCGATGGGCGGCATCGTCGTTTCCAACGAAGAATACGATTTTAATACGCTCAACGGCATCAAAAAACTGGTCGGCGGCGTTTTGAGCGTTTGGGAAGCGCACCAGATTTTGCGCGGCGTGAAAACTCTGGGATTGCGGCTCGAAAGGCAATGCGCGAACGCGCAAGTTTTGGCGGAAACATTAGCGAAAAATCCGGCAATCGAAAAAGTTTATTATCCGAATTTGACGGAAGATGCGGCGGTAACGAAGAAAGTTTTGCGCGGCGATTTCGGCGGCGCATTAGTCAGCATCAAATTGACAAACGACACGCAGGAAGCCGCCTGGAAGTTTATGGATTCTCTAAAATTGGCGGTTCGCGCCACGAGTTTGGGCGATGTTTACACGCTCGTTTCGCATTCGGCTTCGAGTTCGCACCGCGAGCTTTCGCCGAAACGACGCGCTGATTTGGGAATCTCCGACGGCTTGGTAAGAGTCTCGGTCGGCATCGAAGACGTGAAAGATATTATCGCCGATTTTGAGCAGGCGTTAGTCAATTAAAAATTAAGAATTAAAAATTAAAAAATGATTTTTTTGACGGAAGAAAATAAAAAAGCAATCGAGGCGCACGGCGAACAAACTTATCCGTATGAATGCGGCGGAATGTTGATCGGAAGTTTTGAGGATGGAAAAAAGACCGTGATCGAACTTTTGCCGATGGAAAATGCGATGGCGGAAGCCGAACAGCATAATCGCGTTTTAATTTTGCCGAAAGATGTTCTGAAAGCCGAGAGATATGCGCGTGAAAAGCAGCTTGATGTCGTCGGCTATTATCATTCGCACCCGGACGATAAAGCCGTGCCGTCGCAGTTCGATTTAGACCACGCGCTGCCGGTTTGGTCGTACATTATCGTGTCGGTTTTATCGGGCAAAGCGGCTGACGTGCGCTCTTGGGAGATGGAAAATGATCGCTCGAAATTTAATGAAGAGAAAATGGAATTAACCACATAGGAACATAGGACACATAGGTTTTTAAATAAAATTCTATGTGTCCTATGTTCCTATGTGGTGAAAAATTAAGGGAGAAAATATGGCAGTAACAATAATCATTCCGACACCGCTGCGACAGTTTGCGGGCGGGCAATCGGAAATCGAAGTCGAAGCGGGAACGGCGGGCGAAGCGTTGGATAAACTGACGACCGAGTTCGGCGATTTGAAAAAGCATCTTTATAACGATGCCGGAGTTTTGCGAAATTTCGTCAATGTTTATGTCGGCGACGAAGACATCCGTGATTTGGACGGCACGGACACGCTCGTCAAAGACGGCGGCGAAATTATGATTGTGCCTTCGATTGCGGGCGGAAATTTGGCGGCAGAAGCGAGAGCCGAAAAGGAATTGCCCACATTGACCAATGAAGAATACGCACGTTATTCGCGGCATCTGATTTTGCCGGAAGTCGGTCTGGAAGGTCAGCGCAAATTAAAAGCGGCGCGGGTTTTGATGATCGGGACGGGCGGACTTGGTTCGCCTTTGGGATTGTATCTGGCGGCGGCGGGCATCGGCACAATCGGCTTGGTTGATTTCGATGTCGTGGACGAATCGAATTTGCAGCGGCAGATTATTCACGGCACGAAAGATGTCGGGCGACCGAAAATCGCGTCGGCAAAAGACAGATTGAATGACATCAATCCAAACGTCAAAATCGAGGCACACGAGACGATGCTGACGAGCGAAAATGCTTTGGAACTTTTCAAAGATTTCGATGTCATCGTTGACGGCACGGACAATTTTCAGACGCGCTATTTGGTCAACGACGCATCGGTTCTGACAGGAAAACCGAATATCTACGGCTCGATTTTTCGATTTGAAGGACAGGCGACCGTGTTCGACGCAAAACGCGGCGCGTGTTACCGCTGTCTTTATCCCGAACCGCCGCCGCCGGGACTCGTTCCGAGTTGCGCTGAAGGCGGAGTTTTGGGCGTTTTGCCGGGAATCGTCGGCACGATTCAGGCGAATGAAACGATCAAAGTTATTTTGGGCGCGGAAGGCATTTTGCTCAATCGTCTGCTTTTATTTGACGCTTGGAAAATGAAATTCCGCGAATTAAAACTCAAGAAAAATCCCGATTGCCCGATTTGCGGAACGAATCCGACGATTACAGAATTAATTGATTACGAAGCGTTTTGCGGTTTGAATCTGCCGAACGACGCGCCGGTTTTGGAAGAAATTACCGCGACGGAATTAAACGAACTGATTAAAAATAATCCCGAAGTTCAGATTATTGACGTGCGCGAACCGTTCGAGGTTGAAATCGCGTCAATCCCGAACACGAAACTGATCCCACTCGGCGAAGTCGTCAAACGCGCCAAAGAAATTGACCAATCGCGGACGGCGATTATCCACTGCAAAGCGGGCGGACGCAGCGCGAAGGCAATTGCGGCGTTGCAGGAAAGCGGTTACAAAGGGAAACTTTTAAATTTGAAAGGCGGCATCACGGCGTGGTCGGACGAGGTTGACCAAAGTGTGCCGAAATATTGATAGAGATAGTGCTTAGTCCTTTGTCCTTAGTCCTTAGTTTTGTCATTAACGGCTAGAGCGTTGATTAACGAAGCAAAGGACTAAGGACAAAGGACTAAGCACAAAATAAAAGGAGTTAAAAATATGTCAGTTAGAATTGGAGACGAAGCACCGAATTTTACGGCGGAAACGACGATAGGCGAAATCAATTTTTATGATTATTTAGGCAACGATTGGGGCGTGTTATTTTCGCACCCGAAGGATTTCACGCCGGTCTGCACGACCGAACTCGGCGCGGCGGCGAAACTGAAGCCGGAGTTTGATAAACGCGGCGTGAAAATCATCGGGTTGAGCGTTGACCCGTCCGATTCGCACGAAAAATGGTCGGCGGATATTGAAGAAACGCAGGGCGCGAAGGTGAATTTTCCGCTGATCGCCGACCACGATAAAAAGGTCGCCGACCTTTACGATATGATCCATCCGAACGCCAGCGATACGGCGACGGTGCGCTCGGTTTTCGTCGTCGGACCCGATAAAAAAATCAAACTTTCTTTAACTTATCCGGCAAGTACCGGCAGAAATTTCGACGAGATTCTGCGCGTCATTGATTCGCTGCAACTGACGGCGAAACACAGCGTGGCGACTCCGGCGAACTGGAAAAACGGCGATGATGTGATTATCGTTCCGGCGGTGACGAACGAGCAGGCGAAGGAAAAATTTCCCGACGGCTGGAACGAAATCAAACCGTATCTGCGCGTCGTCAAACAGCCGAAATAAGGAGAAATAATATGAGTGAAATTTTAAATAAAGTTTTAGCGGCGAATGAAAATTACGCCGCCGATTTTGGCGATAAAAAAGACTTGGCACTGCCGCCGTCGCGTGGCTTTGCGATTTTGACTTGTATGGATGCGCGGCTCGATCCGGCGAAATATGCAGGTTTAAGCGAAGGCGACGCGCACGTCATCCGCAACGCGGGCGGACGCGCCAGCGACGACGCGATTCGGTCGCTGGTTATTTCTTATAAACTCTTGGGAACAAAAGAGTTTTTCATCATTCATCATACCGATTGCGGAATGGAATTTTTTACCAACGAAGTGATGGGCGATTTGCTGTCGAAAAGTCTCGAAACGGCGGCTTTAGGCGAAAACGGTTTTTATGATGTTGGCGCAGGCGGCGGCTCGATTGAAGGGAAATACATTAACTTTTTGACGATTGCCGACCAAAAGGGCAGCGTCGTCGAAGATGTGCAGCGCGTCCGCAATCATCCGTTAGTGCCGAAAACGATTCCGATTTACGGTTATTTGTATGATGTTAAAAGCGGTAAATTAATCGAAGTCGAAGCCGCGACCGAAGCGGGAAAAGCTGTGTAGTGATTGAGAAAGCGCGCCGTCAAAATACCAGCTTTGGCGGCGCGTTTTCTCTTTAAATAAAGAAATATGTTTAAAAGGAAAATTACAAAAATCGTCGCGCCGGTAGTGTTATTGTGCATCGTTTTCGCCGTCAGCGTTTGCGGACAGCAAAATAAATATCAGAGCGAGATTGCAAAATGGCGCGTTGACCACGAAACCGAGTTAAAAAGCGAAAACAGTTGGCTGACGGTTGCCGGATTGACGTGGCTGAAGGACGGCGCAAACACCATCGGCGCGGGTTCGAGCTATGATATTTCGCTGACGGAAAACTTTAAACAAGGGAAATTCGGCGAGATTAGTTTTCAAAATGGAAAGGCGATTTTGACGGTCGAAAATGGTATTGAAGCGTTGAACGACGGCGTAAAAATTTCGACGGTCGAATTGGTTTCTGACGAAAAAGGTAAGCCGACGACGATTCAAACGGGCAGTCAGACGTTTTATTTGATAAAGCGCGAAGATCGTTTCGGCATTCGTTTGAAAGATAAAAACAGCCGGTCGAGAACGAATTTTACAGGCTTGCACTGGTTTCCGGTTGACGAAAAATTGAAAGTTTCCGCGCGGTTTGAAGCATTTGCCGAACCGAAAGAAGTTTTAATTCCGAATGTTTTGGGCGGCAATTTCAAAATGAAAAGTCCGGGCATTTTGAAATTTAAATTGAAGGGAAAAGAATACGCGCTCGAACCCGTTACGGAAGAAGGCGACGACAAATTTTTCATTATTTTTCGAGACGCGACGAGCAAGACTGAAACCTACGGCGCGGGACGTTTTCTTTACGCCGAAAAGCCGGTTAATGGGAAAGTCGTGCTTGATTTTAACCGCGCCGAAAATCCGCCGTGCGCTTTCACTTCATTTGCAACCTGTCCTTTGCCGCCGCCGCAAAATCGGCTTGATGTCGAGATAAAAGCGGGCGAAAAACGCTACGGCGCACACTAATTTTTTTAGCCACGAACAAACACGAAAAGGACACGAAAAAATATAAATAATTTCGTGTCTTTTTCGTGTTTGTTCGTGGCTAAATTTGCTTTATTTCAATCTTGCGTAACGCTCGGCGATAGCGTTCCAATCAACGACTTCCCACCAAGCCTTTAAATAATCGGGGCGTTTGTTTTGATATTTCAAGTAATAAGCGTGTTCCCAAACGTCATTGCCCAAGATCGGCTCAACGCCTTTGTGCAGCGGCGTGTCCTGATTCGGCATTGAGCCGATTTCTAATTTGCCGCCGCTCGCGTGGACGAAAACCCATCCCGAACCGAACTGCTTCACGCCCGCTTCGTTGAATTTCGTTTTGAAATCGTCGAACGAGCCGAACGCTTCGTCAATCGCCGTTGCCAAATCGCCCGACGGTTCGCCACCGTCCGCCGACATCAGCGTCCAGAACATCGAATGGTTGGCGTGTCCGCCGCCGTTGTTGCGAACCATCGCCCGCACGTCTTCCGGCACAGAATCTAAATCGCCGAGCAATTCTTTTAAAGTTTTGCTCTGCAAATCTTCGTGTTTGCCGACGGCTTCGTTCAATTTATCAACGTAAGCCTGATGATGTTTGTCGTGATGCAGTTTCATCGTTTCCGCGTCAATCGCCGCTTCGAGCGCATCGTAATCATATTCGAGCGCGGGCAGTTCAAACGGATATTTTTGGTCTAATGCTTCGTTCGCCATAATCTTTTTCTCCTTATAAAATCCCTTGTTCTATCTTAACTTTTGCCTTTTACCTTTTTACTTTTGCCTTCATTCCTGCGGTCTTCCGCCCGCGTCCATCCCTTCGACGCTTGCCTGACGAATGACCTTGACATGCAAATCGTCCATCACGCGCACCTGACACGATAATCTGGTGTGGTCGCCCAAATCTGTTTTCGACGCGAGAATAGCCTTCTCCGCCTCGCCGATTTCACCCGGATCGCCCGCTAAAATCTCGACGCGGCACGTCGTGCATTTGGCGTTTCCGCCGCAGCGGTGCAGAATATCTACGCCGTTGTCCTCCAATCCCAAAACGAGTTTGCGGTCGTCTTCAATGTCGAAAGCGACCGTTCCGTTTGCGGCTTCCGCCGTAATTCTGTACATTTTCGTCAACTCCTTGTCCGCTATAAAATTGATTGTAAAACTATAAGTTGAATTTGGCATAAACGCCGTGAAAAGACAAGTTTTAGAAATCTTCGTGCTATATGTTGATAGCGCAAGCTAAATGATTTTTGTTTGAAAAGCCGTGCTTATTATTTCTTCCTCAAAAGCACTTTTTTGAAGTCTTCTGTTTTCAAGACGGGATTATATGTAAAAAATTCAGTTTCTTGATTTCTAAAATATCTCGCTTCGTGGTATTCAAAATTTTCCGGTTTCGTGGATAAATCCGAAATTCCAGCCGAGCGACAATCAGCCGGTAACGGAAGTTGTTCCCAATTTGTTACGACCGTTATGATGAGTATTTTTGTCCTAGAATATCGCTTCGCCAGATGAGCAAATAAAATTTTAAGGTTTTTTTCAGAAAACGCGGCATTATCGAGAAAGACCTCGACGCTGCGAGAGACTGAGGTATCTTGTGCATCAGAAGTTATAAGATAATGAAAATTTATATCAGCGCAATCTACCGTCGTCCTTTGAGACAAAGCCGGATTTACAAAAAGAGCAAATGTAATCGCAAGACAAAAAATTAATTTCATAAATCGTTCGATGCCGTCAATCGTTATAAAAGATTACTTAACCAAAAGATTGATTAGCAAAAGTCTTATCCAACCGGAAAAACCGCTTTCTTTTCAAACGATGGCGCATCGCCTTTGTATAAAACTCGTTCCAAAAACAAACCCGAAGGCGGCGCGGTGAATTGCGCGGCGGCTTTGGTTTGGAATTTCAGAAGTCTTTGAAAATCGTTGACGGAAGCCTTGCCGCGACCGACTTCGGCGAGCATTCCGACGATTCTTCTGACCATTTTCCACAAAAAATGCGACGCGCCGATGCGAAAGCAAATCAAATCGTCGTCGGTAAAAATCTCGGCGTGTTCGACTTTGACAATCGTGGATTGCTTTTTCGTTTCGTCCAGTTCGCAGAACGAATAAAAATCGTGTTTGCCGGCGAGCAGCGCGGCGCATTCTTTCATCTCACCGATCTTCAAATCGTCTTTAATCCACCAAACGAAATTTTTGGCGAAAGCCGTGCGGCGCGTCGAGATTTGATAAAGATAATATCGCTGAACCGCATCACGTCTGGCATCAAAATTTTCCGCCGTGTTCGACACTTTTTTGATGTTGATGTCGTGCGGCAGCAGATCGTTAAAGGCAAACTGAATCTGGCGCGGCGTGATGTTCGCCTGCAATTCCGCCACGCGCAGGTGAGCGAACTGCTGCCGAGCGTGAACGCCCGCATCGGTTCGTCCCGCGCCGCCGATTTCGACTTTGCCGGAAAATAATTGATACGCCGCCTTTTGCAGTTCGCCCTGTATCGTGTTCGCGTTGTGCTGAATTTGCCAACCGCGATAGCGTGTGCCTTCGTATTCGATTTCGAGTTTCCAAGTGTGCATCTCTTAATTGTAGATTCCAGATTCCAGATTCCAAATTCCAGATTGCGGATTTGCGATTGCACTCATAAATTCGGTGTTGCCGTCTTCTAATTTGGAATCTGGAATTTGGAATCTGCTAATATACTCGATGAATATGAAATTTGAAGAACGCCGCAAAGTCAGGTTGTCGAAACGAATTTCTTCCGTCGTCGGTTCGGAAACGCCGTTTCGAGATTTGGCGAGTAATTTTTCGGTCGTGGCACGGCACGCGCTCGCCGAAGCGAACACGCTGACG
Source organism: uncultured Pyrinomonadaceae bacterium (assembly GCA_964244835.1). Taxonomy (GTDB): domain Bacteria; phylum Acidobacteriota; class Blastocatellia; order Pyrinomonadales; family Pyrinomonadaceae. The sequence continues at coordinate 4,309 of CAXTKJ010000082.1, read as the reverse complement.
GTCGAAAAGGTGAAAATATATCTTGAAAGACTGCCGAAAAATCTCGAAGGCTTTCGCATCGTGCATCTGTCTGACATTCATCACAGCCCGTTCACACATCTCGATTTCATCAAACGCGCCGTTGAAATCAGCAACGAATTAAAGCCCGATATGTTCGTGCTGACCGGCGATTTCGTTTCGCACGAACCGGAATATATTGCGCCGATGGCGAAAGTGATGGGCGAATTAAAATCCGAATTCGGCAGTTTCGCGTGTCTCGGCAATCACGATCATTGGACGGACGCGGCGCAGGTTACGAGCAGATTGCGAGACGCAAATATTAAAGTTTTAATCAACGAAGGTTTTCGATTTACAGCGCGAGAGGCGGCGTTTTGGCTGTGCGGCGTGGACGATTATATGGCTGGAACGGTTGATTTACGCGCCGCTCTGCGTGGTTCGTTTCCCGATGAAATGAAATTATTATTGGCGCATAATCCAAAGACTTTATACCGCGCCGCCCGCGCTGAAATTGATTTGATGTTGAGCGGACACACGCACGGCGGACAGGTGAAAATCCGCGCCGACGAAAAGAGAATTCTGCCGCGCCGCAAATTTGCGAGCGGACTTTATCGCCGCAAGGAAACGCAAATGTACATTACGCGCGGCATCGGCACGGTCGTTCTGCCCGTGCGCTTCGGCTGTCCGCCGGAAATTTCATTATTGGAATTGCATTCAACCAATTTGCGTTCTTAACAACTGATGAATAACATTTTAACAGTCCCGAACTTACTCACATTTTTGCGAATGGCTTTGATTCCCGTTTTCGCCAGCCTGCTTTATTACGGTTATTTCGGTTGGGCGTTGTTCGTTTTTTTCTTTGCGGGAATTTCCGACGGCATTGATGGATTCGTGGCGCGGCGGTTTAATCAGCAGTCGGAATTGGGGACGATTCTCGACCCGATTGCCGACAAACTTCTGATGACGACGGCATTCGTGATTGTCGCGCTGCCGAATATTTTGCCTCACGACAACAAACATTTTCCCGTCGCCTTCTGGGTTTCGGCGGCGGTCATCGGGCGGGATGTTTTGATCGTTACAGTCGCGCTCGCCATTGTGATTATGACGGATTTTCGCGGTTTCAAACCTTCAAATTTGGGCAAAGCCTCGACTGTCGTGCAGATTTGCGCCATCGGAATAATTTTATTTGCGGCGGTCGTGCCGACATTCAGCGGCTATTATTTGCCGACGATTTATTTCATCGTTACGCTGTTCGCCGTTCTTTCCGGTCTGCATTATATTTATTTCGTCGCCAAATTGATGAATGAAAAAAAGGGAGACGATGTTTAACGGAAGGCGATTGGCTGACTGCTTTTATTTTTCAAAACAGAATGATTTTATCACTATTAAGGTCAAAAAATTCCGTCGTAATAAAATGCGTGCCGTCGCTTTCGCCGATCTCGTGAATGGTGATGATATTCGGGTGATTGAGTGCCGAAGCGGATTTGGCTTCACGCACGAAACGGCGCATTCGCTCTTTATCGTCGGCAAATTCCTTCGGCAGAACTTTCAGCGCGACGCGGCGGTCGAGTTTGGTGTCTTCGGCGAGATAGACTTCGCCCATTCCGCCTTTGCCCAAGAGTTTTTCGATTTTGTAGTGTCCGATGTTTCGGTTGATAAAATTCGCGCCGTTTTCCCGTTCGGCAAACATTTCGGCGGCGAGCGATTCGGGCGGCGCGTCTAAAAACTCTTCGGAAGTTTCTTCAAAAGCGAGCAGTAATTCGACTTTGCGGCGTAAATCGTCGTCCGCGCCGCAGAATTCGTTGAAAAACGCTTCACGCCGGTCGGTCGGAATCTCCAACGCCGCGTGGTAGATTTTTTCAATCTGTTTCAGCTTTTCAGAGTTCATTAAGGCTGTGATTTTTCACTCGATTCGGCGGATTGTGCGCCGATTGATAAAGGAATCGTTAAAAGAAGCGGCTGATTGGGTTTTGCCAGCACCCGATAAATCGTCTGCGGCGCGGAATCGTTTTGCGTCAAGACTTTTTTCCCTTGTCCGGCGGCTCTTTCGGTTTTGTTCATCGCCGTTCCCGCGCCGCCTTCGAGTTCGAGCTGCTGCGTCATCGCGCCCCAGCGTTTTTGGTATGAATCGAATTGTTCGACCGAAATTTTCAGCGAAATGCGCCCAATCGTCAGATCGGTCAAAGGTTTGTCGGTAACGATGACGGTCAAGGTTTCGCCTTCGTGTTTGGCACTGCTCCGTTTCAGCGTGTAAAACGGCGGTTTGTCCTGCGAAGAGGGAATTTCCATGAGTTTTCCGGCACTGACGCGATTGTCGCCGCCGCTGATGCTTAAAGTCGGGAAAATCATAACCGGCTCGCCGAAAGTTTTATCGTTATAAATCTCGCGGTTGAAAACGTAAAGATAGCCGGTGCGCGGCGATTCGATAGTAAGTTGAATCCGCGAACCTTCGCCCAAAGACTCGCCCGAAGCGACGCGCTCCGGTGTCCATTCGCCCTGCTCGTAAATAAACTGCCGCACTTCTTCATCGTCCGATTCTTTTGCCGGACGCAAACGCCAGATCGTTACGCCGATTTCAGAAGTTTTTGCCGCGCTCATCGAAGCAGGCGGCGCGATTTTTTTGCCGACGATTTTGTAACGTCGCGGCGGCAGTTTGCGGATCGGTTTTTTCCCGGCAGGACGACTCTGCAAAAACGCCGTGTCCGTCAAATCTCTCGTTTGATCGTCGGAAGTTTGCGCGTGTGCGATGATGGGAAAAAACATCAGAACGGCAGCGATTAAAAAATACTTAAGCATATATTGGGTTTTGGGTGGCGACCAAAAAGTAATGTTGTAAAAAAAATGACTTCGGAATAAGTGAGAAGTGATAGGTGATATGTGAAAAGTTTGGAGTGCGAATATACTTATCACCTATCACTTCTCACTTCTCACTTATTCCGAATGTTCCGTTAATTATCGAAAAACCATCTGACATTACTTTTTTCCACGACCTGTTTTTATCTTCTATCTCCACTCGCCCTGAATGACGAACGCGCTCCAATAGTATGGCGACTGCCACGCTTTTTGTTTCCACATTTCAATCTGCGCGGCTCGCAATGCCGCTGCCGGACGCTCGTTGTCTTTGAGCATTCGGCGGTAAAATTTTCCCATCAAATCGGCGGTCGCCCGGTCGTTGACGCTCCACAAACTGACGACGACACGCCGCGCTCCGGCGTACATAAACCCGCGTGTCAAGCCGATTAAACCTTCGCCTTTGACTTCTTTGCCGAGTCCGGTTTGACACGCGCTCAACACGACTAATTCGGCGGGCAGTTTCATATTGTAGATGTCGTTAGCGCGTAAAAATCCGTTTTCCGTTTTGCCTTTCGCGTTCACCATCGAAAGCACGAGCGACGAAAGTCCCGGACGTTCGGTGTCGAGCAAGCCGTGCGTGGCGAAATGAACGTAGCGGTAATTGGCGAGTTCGCCGCTGAGAACCGTTTGACGATTGGCTTGAAAACCCGTCGCTTCAAACCGCGAAGTTTTCGGCGCGAGCGACAAAATATCGTCGGCTTCGCGCTGTGTGAACGGCAGACGGCGAATGACTAATTTTCCGCTTGAGTTTGTGTCGGCGATGTATTCGAGGCTGCGTTCATCGGCGACGGCAACAGTTTGCGTCTTATCGCTCGTTTCGGCGGTCGGTATCTTAAAACGTGCGTCGGTTTTATCGAAAACCGGATCGGCGATGACCGCTAAAGTTTTCGGCGCGGGCTGACGATTTGCCAATTCGCTGCGCTGAATCGCCAGAGCCGAAGCCGACGGCAGACTGACGACTTCGTGATTGACGATTAGCGGTTGAATATCTTTCGTCGCCGTCTGACTTTTGCCGCCGTTCGCCGGATCGGGCAGCGAAGCAAACGGAATATATTGCAGTGCGCCGTCAGCGACGATGATGATTTTTTTGCCAACGATTTGCGCGGCGGCGGGCGCGAGCAGCGTGTCGCTCAAAAGCTGCGCGGCGGCGGGCATTTTCGCTTCCGTTTCGCTGAGGCGTTTTTTTCGTTCGACGACGGTTTCGCCGCTCGTTTTCGTGTTCCGCGCCGTCAGCATTTCATAAAACGCGACGGCGTTTTTTTCGATTTCCGCGTCTTTCGGGAGTTCATAGCCGGTCAGCGAATCTTTTGTAATCGCCCACAAATAACTGCGCTCTTCGCCGAGCGAGTATTCGAGCAGAACCGTGTCGGCATCGAGCTGCGCCTGAATATCTTTGAGCTTGAGCGGCTTCGCCTGGGTCAGCGCGGCGTAACGCGGGCTGGCTTTGCGGATTTCCGAC
>CAXTKJ010000081.1:0-18554 GCA_964244835.1 uncultured Pyrinomonadaceae bacterium | reverse complement strand
CGCCGTAATCGGTCGTGCCGTCGCCGTTGAAGTCTGAACGCCGCTGAATGGCACAGGCATTCGGAGTAATGGTACAGGCGCAGGTTACGCCGCCCAAAACTTGAACGTCGTCAACCCACACGCCGCCCGCCGCGACACCGACCGTCGTATCGGAAGCCATCAGCCAGCGGAACTGCACTGATTGACCGTTCAATGCTGCCGGTAGATTTACAACCGTATCAACATAACCGTTGGAATTTCCCGACCAGGCATTTCTGCCTGCTATCGGACTGGTGAAACCCGTCGAAATATTGGCGTTGTAACCGCCGGAGACGAAAGTTCCGCCGCCGGTGATGACATCCGTCCAGGTCGTGCCGCCGTTAGTCGTATATTCCAAAACCATTCCGTCGTATCCGAGCGGAGCAGTTCCGGCTTCCGTGTTGTACTGATTCTTGAATTTCAGTTGTGCAGAAGCACTGCCGATAGTCGTCGCCGACGAAACTAAAGTCGAAGCGTTGACTCCAACCGGATCGTTGGCAAAAGCCGCGTTCGGAGCCGAACTCGGTGTCGTCGTCGAAGTCGTCCAGGTAATGCCGGTGCCGCTTGTCTGAACGGTCGTCCAGCCGGTCGGCAGAGCCGGTGCCGTTACAGAATCAAAGTTCTGATTCAGAGAAACGACGGCGGTTCCGGTTTGATAAGTTTTCGTTACATTCGGGAAGGTCGTCGCGCCGTCGGCAACGACAAAAGTCAGCGTTACCGGCGAACCGCAGGTTGCAGTCGGGCTGACCGTGAACGTAAAGTTGCGCGTAACCGCTGCACCACCGGCAGCGATAACACCGTAAGTTTGCGAACTCGAACTGACCACGCCGCCGGTCGCCTGCAAGGTCGCCGTCAGGTTCGTCGTGTTCGTTCCGCCCGTATTGGAAAGCGGCAGGCTGACGGTCAAAGTTTCGCCCGGATCAGGCTGACCATTACCGATACCGCAGCTTTCCGTTACGACTGTAACCGCTCCGGCAGTAACTTGCGCCGGTCCGCCCGCCGCACCGATGGTGATGTTGGCATCGTTAATATCGAAAAAGATATTGCCAATCGCTTCGACTTTGATGCGCGCCGTCGTGGTCGCCGTATTAGGAATGGCTACCGATTCCGAACCGTCGTTGGCAGTCGAAGCCGCCAGAACGGTCGGGAAGGTTTGTCCGCCGTCGGTCGAAAGCGAGATTTTGACGTTCGCCGTGCTGATCGGCGCGGCGGTCGTGCCGCTGACATCCCAGGTAATCGTGCGGTTCGCGCCGCCGGTAACGGGGGTTGCCGTGTTGAGCGTCGTGATCTTGAATGGGGTCGTCGTGTTGACCGAAGCCACCGTCAATCCGGCATCCACCGTTCCACCGCGATTGTCGCGGACGGCAACGCGGAAATTCATCGTGCGGGCAATCGAAGGTAAATCTTCGCCCGTGATGCAGGTTACGCCCGGATTACAAACCGCGCCGGTCGCCGAAGTGCCGGTGTAAAACGTCGGCGGTTCGTTGGAATTGTTCAGGATATACGTCAGGCTCGGAAACGTGCGGGTCGGAGTGGCAACCGGCGAATACGGACGCAGCAGCGGACGCGCCGCCAAACTAACGTCGTCATCGTCCAGCGCGGTCGGATAATTCGACGGCGTTGCACCCGGATCATACTGTTCCCAGGAATAAGTCAAAGCATCGCTGTCAGCATCGGTCGCCGTCGCAGTTAATGAAAACGGTGTGTTGAACGGAATCGAATAACTGGTCAAAGGAGCAATGACAGGAATCGCGTTCGCCGTTCCGGTGGTTAAAGTTCCGCAGGCACTGCCGCCGCCCGCGACGTATGTGATCGCTTCGGTCTGGCTGTAAATATGGAAGTTATCAATCGAGTGCGCCGCCGGATTCGAACTGCTCGAACAAATTCCGGCATAGCCCATAATCGTTACCGCCGCGCCGGGTTCCATACGAGCCGCCGCCGGCGAAGTGTTACAGTTGCTGGTCGCGTTGAAAGTGTGGTTGCCGCCGATCTGGTGTCCCATTTCGTGCGCTACATAGTCAACATCATACGGATCGCCCGTCGGATTCGGTTTGCTCGACGCGCCCGACGCTTTGGTCGAAGCGTTGCAAACAGCGTTCAGCGAAGCTAAACCATTATCCGCCGCCGTCGTCAAAAGATGTCCGAAGTCGTAATTGGCAACGCCGATTACCGAGTTCGAGTTTGTCGTATTAAGAGAAATCTGCGCCGAGCTGACGGCGTTGGTGAACGGGTCGGTCGCCGGGTCTGGATAAACCAGATTCGTGCCGGAAACCAACATCAAGCCAACCGCGAAATCCTTGCGATAAATGCCGTTGATGCGATTGGTCGTCGTCGTAACCTGCGCGAAAGCGGGCGTTTGTCCGCCTAAAGCGACGGTGTATTCGCCCGTGCCGGTCATCGCCGTACGATAGATGCGAATCTGCGTTCCGGTCGAAAATGCGGGAGCGTCAACCACATTCGATTTTGAAGGGGTTTCGCTGATTCCGTCTTCGAGCAGACAATGGAAATTACCGGTTTTCGGCACGCTGTTTTTATAATAAATGATGTAATTGCCAATATCGTTGAATTGATACGGGTCAATCATATAAGTTCCCTTGGTGGTGATAATCTGTCCACGGAAACCGAAATAGGTTACGTCGAAACGCGCGGTCGCCGTCGGATCGTCAATGCCGAAGCCTTGATAATACTTCCAATCGGGAAACTGCGCGGCGATTTCCGGCGCGAGAACCTGCGATTCTTCGATGCGGAAACGCTGCATCGTGCCATCCGGCGAAGGGATTTCCAGCACGACTTCCTTTAAACGAGCCGCCGGTGTAAATTCCATCGGTGCCTCGTCAAGAACCTGCTTGATGGCATTGCGGTCTAAACCGTACACCAGATACTGGTTCGGCGTAGTAATCATCCGCTTGCCGCGGCTCTCGACTTCACCGTCCGTTTTATAATCCCACGTCGGGGATTCCTGTTGGGCAAAGCTGATAATATGGAAAAAGCCCAGCATCATTGCCAGACAAAGAGATATGCGGCACGAATATGCCAAAAATCTTGAAACTCTCATTTGGATTCTCCTAGAAATAACTAAATTGTTTGGTTTTGTTAGATGGCAGTTCATTATATACGAAATTATTTTCCCGTCAAAACGGATTTCAGATTAACTGCATTTCTTAGTCTGTATTGCGTGAAAAGCTGGAAGAAATTGAAGGTATTCCAAAAAGACTGAATTAAACTGGAAAATCCGGCGTGAAATTTTACGCCCGTGGTGAGGAATTTCGATTAAACTTTGATCAAGCCAACGCTTCTTTCATTCGCCTTACGCCTTCCGCCATTCGCTCTTCGGTGTTGCAGAACGAAACGCGCAGAAAACCTTTGGCTTCATCGCCGAAAGCGATTCCCGGAACGGTGATGACGCGGTTTTGCAAAAATCGCTCGGCAATTTCCAGATCGTCACCTAATTCCCGAACGTCAACCATCGTGTAAAACGCGCCTTCGGGCGAAGTCCCGCGCAAGCCGATTTCCTTTTGCAGTGTGTCAATCAAAAATTCGCCGCGCCGTTTGTATATTTCTCTGGCTTCTGCTTTCGCATTTTCCGCCTCGTCAGTCCAGCCGAGCAGAGAGGCCTTCTGCGAAATCGTCGAAGTGCAAACCGTCAAAAATCCGTGCAAGGTCAGCGCGGCTTTGACGACATCGGTCTGCGAACTCGCCACCCAGCCGACGCGCCAGCCGGTCATACTTAAAGATTTCGACAAACCGGAAATGATCACGGTGCGGTCGTAAAACTCCGAAGCCGAACGCGGCGGATTCGGCGTAAAATACAAATCCGAATAGATTTCGTCGGAGATCAAATAAATTCCCGTGTCTTTCAACGCATCGGCGATTTGACGCAAATCTTCGGGCGTGAAAATTTTTCCCGTCGGATTCGACGGCGAAATGATGACCGCGACTTTTGTTTTCGCCGTGATTTTCGATTTGAATTCTTCGATGTCGAACGCGAAATCTTTTTCCGCCGGCAGACGATAGAAAACCGGCACGCCGCCGGAGATTTTCACGCAGTTTTCATACGCCGGGAACGAAGGATTCGGAATCAAAACCTCATCGCCCTCGTCAATCATCGCCAAAAATGCGGCGGTCATCGCTTCCTGCGAACCGACCGTTACGCAGACTTGATCCGGCGTTAAATTCAAATGCGGATAACTCGCCGCAATCTTTTCGCGCAGCGCGGGCAGACCGGCGTGGTTGGTGTAACCGTTTTGTTCTTCTAAAGTTACCCGCGCCGCTTCTTCACGAATAAATCGCGGAGTCGGCAAATCCGGTTCGCCCAAACCGAAATTGATCGAATCGGGCAGAGCGCGTTCAAAAATCCGTCGAATCAAAGTCGGCTGCACATCACGCAGACGGCGCGGCAAAATCAAATTTTCAATCTTTTTCAACGGCTGCATTTTTTTATTTGTCCAGATGTTCCGGCGTGCCTTCTTCCAGTTCCTCTTCGACATCGGCGCGTTCTTCGCCGGTGGCGACATTAAATTCGCCTTCGGCGCGGGTCAAAGGATCGCCCGTCAAAATGCCGCCGATGCTTTCGAGTTCGCCGATCACCATCTGCCCGATGCCGCCGATATTTTCTTTCAATGTGGAATTCGATTCGGTTTCGATTTCTTCCGTTTCGTTTGGTTCGTTATTCATTCGTTTATTTTAGACGTTTTCCGTTTATCTTTCACGCGCAAAGTCTATAAAACCTTTTTCGATATTTACATCAAGCAGGCGTACGGAAATTTGTTCACCGACTTTTAAGTTTTCTTCGCGTTCGACGATGCGACCGTCAACCGGCGGGCGCAAAATTCTCGCAAAAGTTCCGCTCGCTGTAACGCCGGTTACAATCGCTTTGAAAACTTGTCCGACGCGGTTCTGCATCACGCTCGCGGCGACGATTTTTCGCATTAGGCGTTCGATTTTTCGCGCCGCGCTTTCGCGCTCGTTGCAGTGCGCGGCAATCGCTTTTAATTCGTCAATCAAATAAGGCGACGGCTGATTTTCAATCGCCGATTTCAAAAGTCTCTGCACGATTAAATCGGCGTAACGGCGGTTCGGCGCGGTCGAATGCGCGTAGTCGCGGACAGCTAAACCGAAATGCCCGTCAGCGTCTTCATCTGCCGTTTGCACGACATATTCGCCCGCGCCGAGCAGTTTGATAATTGACAAAGACAAATCCGGGAAATGCAGCGCGTCGGCTTTCCGCCGCGTTTCGAGAAATTCGGAAAGAGCGCGTGAATCTGGATTTTCGGGTAAATCCGTTCCGAATTTTCCGGCGATTTCACGAATCCCTCGCCAACGCGCCGGAGTTTTAACGACGCGCCGGATCGAAGCAATGCGTTTCGATTCTAAAAATTCCGCCGTTTCGACGTTCGTCGCAATCATAAAATTTTCGATGATCATCTGCGCCGAATTCGGGGCGACCGATTCCAGATCAACGATTTTCTCCTCGCTTTTGACCGCCGAAGATTCGATGGTTTCAAACTCCAATGCGCCTTTTTTTTGCCGAAATTTATAAAGTCTTTCGGCGGCTTCCTTCTGCAAAAGAACCTGCTCGCGCAAGCCTTCGATTGACTCGAAAATTTCCGGCGCAGGCGCATTTTCATCAAGCCACGCACCGGTTTCTTCATAAGTCAGTTTGGCGCGATTGCGCGTCAGAGCGCGATAAAAATTCGTGTCGCCGACATCACCGTTTTCACAGATTATCATTTCGACGACGACTGCAAGGCGGTCAACATCCGGCAAAAGCGAAGTCGTGTCGGTGGAAAGTTCCAACGGCAGCATCGGAAAAACGTCGCCTTCGGTGTAAACCGTCATCGTATTTCGCCGCGCCAGTTCATCAATCGCCGAATTTTTCGGCGCGAATGCGTCAACGTCCGCGATGCCGACGCGCAGTTTTATATCGCCGTTCTCTAGTTTTTCAGCGTATTCGATTTGATCCAAATCGCGCGAAGAATCGTTGTCAATCGAAGACCACAAAAGCGCGCGCAAATCTCGAACGCCGCGCAAATCAAAATCTGTTTTATCTTCTTCAATCGCCTGCACTTCGGCTTCGACCGACGGCGGATTTTTGATGATAAAACCGCTCTCCCGCATCGCATTCTGCGCGATGTCTCCGAGTTCGACGATACTTAATTGCCTCATAAATTTTCGTTTAATTCAATCTGTTCGAGTTTGCGCCAGCCTTTTTCAAACTGCTCGTAACGCTTGATTTGTGCCGCCTGAAAACCCGTCTGAGCCGCTTCGCATTCCAAGCGTCTAATCGTTAAATTCGGCTGTTCAAATTCCAAAATATTAAACGAATTCGCTTCGCCGCGCCCGCGTGTCGAGGTCGCCGTTCCCGCCTGAATGACGAGCGCGTTGTGTCCAGACTCTAATTTGTAACGGCTCGCCGTCTCGGAAATCGAACTGACGTGCAGATGTCCCGACAAAAAAACGTCCGCGCCGCAGTCGGCGAACGCCTGCATCGCGGCTTCGGCGTTGTCCACCAGATCGTCTTCGTCTGTGTGATTTTCCGGCAGATCGAACGGATGATGCGTAACGATAATCTTCAGCATTTCGTTCGGCAAATCGCACATTCGACTTTGCACGGCGGCGATTTGCTGTCTATTGATTCGACCGTCTTTAATCGTCATCGAACGCGCCGTGTTGATGCCGACGACGGCGATTTCCGCGTCGCTGAAAAACGGCTGCAAATCTTCGGTAATATATTTTTTGTATTTGTCGAGCGGATGAACGAAACGGTTATAAACATTATACATCGGCACGTCGTGATTGCCCGGAACGACGATTTGCGGCTTCGGCAGCGAATCTAAAAATTCTCTGGCTTCGACGAACTGCGCCGACCGCGCCCTTTGCGTCAAATCGCCCGAAACGATCACCAAATCCGGCGCGATTTCGTCAATTTTTTCGCGCAGACGCTCGACAATCGCATAATCAACTTTGCCGAAATGAATGTCGGAAATGTGTACGATTTTTCGCATAATTTTTTCGTGAATGGCTGATCGTAAATCGTTTCTTCCGATTCACGATTTACGATTCACTATTCACAGCATTCGGCACTGTAACGCGCAACGCCTTCGAGTGAATTTTGTAATGTAGCGGCGCGTGCAGAGTTTCGACTTCGCCGTCGAAGGCAACGAGAATTTTCTTTTTGCGCGTTTCAAAAGTTATTTCCTCGACGCTTATTTCCTCAAAATCGTGAGTTTGTTTCAGCCTTCCGAAAAGCGTTCGTGCGATTAACAGAAACAATCCTTTGCGCCCGCTGCGGTGCAGAAAATAAACGCTCAATTTTCCGTCGTCAATTTTGGCGCGTCTGCCGATGTTGAGTAAATCCATTTCGTATTCGCCGTTGCCGACAAAGACGAACGGCGTTTTGACGATTCTCGTGCCTTTTTCCGTTTCCAATCTGACGGCGAAAAACGGCGAACGGCGCAGAATTTTCAACGCCGCCCAAAACGCCGCCCGCCATTTGCCGTGTCCCAGTCTTTGCTGTGCCTCACGCCGTTTAACGATATGCGGGTAAAGTCCGATGCTCGAATTATTGACGAAAATCCGCCCGTTGACTTCGCCGACATCAATTTGTTTGACTTTATTTTCGACGATGATTTTAACGGCTTCTTCGAGATTCTGCGGAATCCCCAAATCTTTTGAAAAATTATTCAGCGTTCCGAGCGGCAAAACGCCCAGCGTTTTTGTCGTTTTCCAAATTTCCGAAGCGACCGCGCTAACGCTGCCGTCGCCGCCGCCCGCAACAATTATTTCTGCGTCGCCCGCAACCGCTTTTTTCGCCAATCCGACGATTTCCGCACCCGATTTCGCTAAATGAATTTTCACTGACGCGCCGTTTTGTTCAAACAATTCGGTTAATCTTTTTTCGATGGTTTCGCACTCGACGCTGCCCGAACCGGTGTTGATGATGACTTCAATGAGAGGAGACATATTTTATCGCAGATAATCTTCCAATTTTGTTGAAGCATCGGTTTTTTCGTCGCGGTATTTAACAATAATCGGTGCGTAAATCGAAAGATTATTTTCCTTGCCGAAACCGCTCGTAATCGCCCGCGAACCCTGCACGACGACCGCGCCGGACGGAATAATCAGAGGCTTTTCGCCGTCCGATTTGATGATCGTTTCGTTAACCAAATCAAAAACCGGAGTCGAGCGCGTTAAAATCACGCCGCTTGCCAAAACCGCCTTTTCCCTGACAATCGTGCCTTCATAAACGCCCGTGTTGCCGCCGACCAGAACGTCGTCTTCGATCACGACCGGATTGGCGTTGACGGGTTCAAGAACGCCGCCGATCTGCGCCGCCGCCGACAGGTGAACGCGCTTCCCGATTTGAGCGCACGAACCGACGAGCGCGTGGCTGTCAATCATCGTGCCTTCGTCAACATACGCGCCGACATTGACATAACACGGCGGCATCAGCACGACGTTCTGCCCGACGTATGAACCGTCCCGAATCGCCGAACCGCCGGGAACGATGCGGATTTTATCGTCGAGATTCATCGGACGAAGCGGATAAGTATTTTTATCGAAAAACTGTAAACTCTCGCCGCTGAACGACATATTAACCATTTCGCCCATCTTGAAACCGAGTAAAATCCCGCGCTTGACCCAGGCGTTCGCGTGCCAATTTCCATCTTCATTTTTTTCCGCCGCACGAATCGCACCTTCGCGCAGAGCGGTTTTAAAGTCGTCGAAAACTTCGCGGTCAGCGGCTTCAAATTCCGTTTTAGTAAATAATTGTTCGATTTTTTCCTGTAAAGTCATTATTTTAATTTTTCGATTCGGCGTTCAAGTTCTTTTAGTTTATCAACAATTTCGCGTAAGTCTTGGTGACGGTTAAAATTTTCGACGAGTCTTTGCAAACGCGGAAGCAAAACTTCGGCTGCAGGCTGTTCTAAAATCATTTCGGCGCGTCCGGTAAAAGTTTCGATTTGCAAATAATCAGCCTGAAAAGCGACTCGTAAAAACTCGAAGTCTTTCTCGCGTCCGGCGATAAATTTGCTGACGGCGACATCGTGAATCTCGGCGCAGAGCGCGATGGTCGCACCGCTTTCATCTTTCAATTCGACCAAGCGGCTTTCCCAATTTTTCGGCAGAACGACCGTTGCGCGTCCCAAACCGTCGGCGTGAACTCCGCTTTGCAGTCGGTATTGACTGAAGATTCCAAGATTTTTCGTAACTTCGTCACGAAATTTGAACCTCTCGCCAATCATTAAGAAATCGCACTCGACCGAAAGACGCGCAATCTCCGGCGGATAATCGGTAACGGCGAAGACCGCCTGCGAGCCGACGATGATCGGCAAATCGCCGATTATTTTCCGCACCTCGGCGGTTAAATTAAAAAGGTTTTGCTTCCGCACAAATTTCGATTGTTCTCTGCCACTCTTCTTCGTCAATTAACCCGGCGAACGGCGACGACGAGCGCAGTCTTTGTCCTTCATCGGTTTCGGCGGTGATAATTTTCAGAATGTTTTCAAAACTTTCGGTTTCCAGAATCTCCTTCCATTCGAGCCACGCGCCGACCGTCGGGTCGCTGTTCAGCCAATTCCTTAAATTAGTTTTCGCTATCGAAAGCAGTTGCGGATTTCTCCGCAAGCGTTCGGCGGCGATTTGATGAACGGCGAGCGAAAGCAAATCCGGGAAATTGGCGGCGCGACGGGCAATCGCCTCGAAATTTTCGAGACCGGCAAGTTCCGGCACAGCGTTCGTATTTTGAGTTTGTTTTTGCGCGTCCATTTTTTAATTCCTTAGTTGAAGGCTTTCAAAATTTCTTTCAATTTTTCTCGCGTCGGCTCAGTTACGGGAACGAGCGGCAATCTTAAATTTTCTTCCAAAAGATTCATTTCCTTCATCACGAATTTACACGGCGCGGGCGACGCTTCGATGAAATTGGCTTCCATCAGCGGCAAAATTTTGTAGTGAATTTTCCGCGCCGCCGTCCACGCGCCGTCAAGAGCTTTTTCAACCATTTGCGACGTTTCCTTCGGCAATTCGTTAGCAATTACCGAAATAAGTCCGTCCGCTCCGACGGAAATCAACGGCAAAGTTGAAGCGTCGTCGCCGGAGAAAACTTTGAAGTTTTTCGGGCGATTTTGGATGATTGACATAATCTGCGAAAAGTTTCCCGACGCTTCTTTCGTGGCGACGATGTTTTCGTATTCATTCGCCAATCGCAGACAAGTTTCCGCGCTGATGTTCGACGCGGTGCGCGACGGCACATTGTAGAGCATTATCGGAAACTTTTTCACCGATTTGGCGATTTCGCCGAAATGACAAAACATTCCTTCCTGCGTCGGACGGTTGTAATACGGCGCGACGATCAACACGCCGTCCGCGCCGAGTTCGCGGACTTTGCGGGTCATCTCAATCGTTGCCGCCGTGCTGTTGCTGCCCGTTCCGGCGATGACTTTTCCGCCTAATTTGTGCGCCGTTTCAATAGTCATTCGGATGACGTGCAGTTTTTCCGCTTCGTCCATCGTGGCGGATTCGCCGGTCGTGCCGCACGGAATCATAATCTTCACGCCGTTTTTAATCTGGCGCGTTACCAATTTCACGAAACATTCATCATCAATCGAGCCATCGGCGCAAAACGGCGTAACCAAAGCCGTGCCGCAGCCGCGCAGCCAATCTAATTTAATCGTCATAATTTTCCACCTGAATTTTCATTGACGTAAAGCAAAAGTATATGTCTATAATCGTTTGCGTGACAAAATGGGATTGGTAAAACTTATGCGGTTTATCAAATTTTTATTCGCCGTTTTCATTCTGTTTTCACAACTCGCCTGTAATTCGTCCGAAGCGCAGTCAGATCAAAACAAACCTGCGCCGACACCAACACCGCCAATCATCATCGCCGATAAATTCGCTTACCCGATTGGCGTAACCGGATCAATTACGCAAGCCAAAGATAAAAAAGACGATTGGTACAACGCGCTGGATTTCACCGAAAACAATCACTTGGGCGAAGATTGGAACAAAAATTCCGGCGGCAACACCGACTGCGGCGAGCCGGTTTTCGCGGCGGCAAACGGCACGATTGTTTATGCGGAAAATGCTGGTATTGGTTGGGGAAATGTCCTGATAATCGAACACAATTTGCCAGACGGCAAAAAGATTCAGACGCTTTACGGACATCTGCGAAAAATTCTAAAAACGAGCGGCGAAGTAAAAATGCGCGAGCAAGTCGGCGAAGTCGGCAACGCCGACGGCAGATATTTATGTCATCTGCATTTTGAATTACGGACGGAAAATTGCCCGATGTAGAATCAGGCGGGCGCGGGCTATTCGGCGGAAAATAAAGGCTGGCTCGACCCGTCGGATTTTATTGACAGTCAGAACCGCCTGCGTTAGCGGGCGGGTTTTCCGTCGCATCGAACCCGCCCGCTAACGCAGGCGGTTCTGGCAAATCTCGTCCATCACGTCCGCGAATTCATAAAAACCTTTGCGCCCGATAATCCATTCCGCCGCCAGAATTGCGCCCGATGCGAAACCTTCGCGTGAACGCGCCAAATGTTCCAATAAAATCTGGTCAGCCGTGCCGTCGAAACCGACGCGGTGTGTTCCCGGAATATGTCCGGCGCGGGTTGAAGAAACGCTGAAATCTTTCGTTATATGTTTGGCGACAATTTCCTTTAATTTCAAAGCCGTCCCCGAAGGCGCGTCCTTTTTGCGCGAATGATGCTGTTCCTCGATAAACACTTCGTAATCTTCAAATTTGCTGAACAATTCCGCCGCGAAATCGGCGATACGGTAAAACAAATTCACGCCGACGGAAAAATTCGCGCCGAAAACAAACGCGCCGTTTTTCGATTCGATAAGATTTCTTATTTCATCTTTTTGCGCATTCCATCCGGTCGTTCCCTCGACAAGCGGAACTTTGGCAATCAAACACGCTTCGACATTTCTTTTAACCGCATAAGCAATAGAAAAATCAATCGCCGCGTCCACGCCTTTTAATTTTTCGGCTAATTCTTCGGCTGATAATTTTGCGTCCGATTCGTCAATAACGGCGGCGATTTCGTGCGTTTTATTTTCGGCTAAAGTCTCGATGAGTTTGCCCATCGCGCCGTAACCGATTAAAGCTATTTTCATTTTTTGAACCACATAGGAACATAGGACACATAGATAAATCCTTTCTATTTTAATTGGACAAAATACCTATCGAATTAATGTCAGTAAAAACTATGTGTCCTATGTTCCTATGTGGTTAAACCTCCGGCAGATTTCTAAAATATTCGTTGACAAAAGTTTTCTGTCCTTCCTTGAAAAGATTGACGCAGTTAAAGTTTATCAAAACTCCTTTCGGAGCTTTCAGCAATTTCATATAAGTCAAAAGCTGTGCTTCGTGAATCGGCGCGAGCGTTGAAACAGTCTTTAACTCGATAACCAAACAGTCTTTGACAAATAAATCGCATCGCAAATCAGTTTCCAAAATGATGCCCTTGAAATAAACTGGAACAACCATTTCCGTCAAAAAACTGATATTTCTCAATGATAATTCGTGCTTCAAACATTCGTGATAAACGCTTTCAAGAAGTCCCGCGCCAACTGATTTATGAACTTCAATCGCCGCTCCGATGACATCATAAGTCAGTTTATCAAGAGATTTTTTCGTAATCATATTTTGTTTGAAACATCTTGTTTGAACCACATAGGGACATAGGACAAATAGAAAAGATTTTTTTAGTTTTCAACTTTAAACTTTTCATTCTTTAATAGCTGCGAGTAAAAATAAAATCCTTTGAAGCCATTTAAAAATCTATGTGTCCTATGTCCCTATGTGGTTAATAAACTCTTCACCAAATTTACATATAATTCAACCGCTTCTTCCAAATCTTTTTTCAAAATAAACTCGTCTTTCGTATGCGCGACGAGAATCGAACCTGCGCCCAAAAGCAAAGGCGTTCCCCAATTTGAAAGATGCGGAATGTCGGTCGTAAAGCGCACGACTTTTTGACGAAAGCCTTCGACGGCGAGCATTTTAACTGGTTTTGAAACGCTCATCACTTCGATTTCGCCACGGTCACCGATTACTTCCGCGAATTTTTCGAGAATCGGTTTTTCATCAGACGTTGTGCGAATGTGCAGACCGGCTTCGGCGTTCGGCGCGATGACGTTGGTTTTCAAACCGCCGCTGATCGTGCCGATGTTGTTGGTCGTTGCGCCGTAAAATTCATCAACCGGAAATTCGATTTTCAAAACGTCGTTCAAAATTTCGAGCAGCTTTTCAATCGCCGATTCGCCGTGTTCGGGATAAGCCGAATGCGCGGCTTTGCCGACGGTTTTGATATAAAAGCGCAGCGAGCCTTTCGAGCCGATTGCCAGATCGTTGTCGGTCGGTTCGCCGTTGATGATGTATTCGCATTTTGCCGCCATCGGATGAAGATTTGCGACTTTCGCACCCGCGCCGCCTTCTTCTTCTTCGACGGTGAACAGCAAACCGATGTCGTTAATTCCCTGCTTCCGCAACGCTTCCGCCGCGAAAATCTGCGACGCGACGATTCCCTTCGCATCGCACGCGCCGCGTCCGTAAATTTTTTCGTCATCTTCCGACGCTTCGATATGCGGCGGCACGACATCAATATGCGTCGAGAAAAAAACGCGCGGGCTGTCATTCAAATAAGCGATGACGTTGTTTTGATTTTCGGAAACCGTTTGCAGTTCGACCGTCCAGCCTAAAGTTTCCAGATAATCGCGCAGATAAAATCCGACTGCTTCTTCGTCGCCGGAAATCGAAGGAATGTTGATTAAATTTGCGGTTAATTCAAAAAGATTCATAATTTGGAATGATATAATAACAAACTGAAATGCTCACTTCCGATTTAGCCATCAACTTCCGGCGCGGCGACAAAATTTTCCCGCGATTGATTAAAACCGACGATGCCGGATATTTGCGCGATGCCGCGATTTTGATCGAAATTTTCGAGGAATTTCACGGCAAAACGCGCGGCGAATTAGAGCGCGAACTCGAAGAATATATCGGCACGGCGACGGATTTTCGGATTATGCGCGGCTTCATTAAACTCTTAACCGACCGCTGCGATTTTGAAACTTCCGCGCCCGCCGAACCCGTCGAGATTCGTCAAAAAGTCTTTCTCGAAGCGAGAAAATATCAGCCGGTTTTCCCCGATTCGGAAAATAAAAAAGTTGTTCTGCAAACGGTCGCCGAAGAATTCGGAACTAATCCCAACACGATTGCCGCCAATCTCTACGCTGATTTGTCGGCGCAGCAGCGGCTCGCAGTATTTGAAAATATCGCGCCGATTGATCTTCTCGACCGCTACAATCTGGCGCAGGCGCAGGCGATTCTTTATAAATGCGTCGAAATGAAAATTACGGTCGCGCCGTCGGATGCGGCAAATTACCGTTCGATTTTCGGCTGGATCAAACATTTCGGCTTGATTCATCTCGTCATCGGTAATTCGACGAACGGCTATGAAATCACGCTGACCGGCGCGGCTTCGATTTTTCACCGCTCGCAGAAATACGGAATTCAAATGTCGGTCTTTCTGCCCGCGCTTTTGTTATGCGGAAACTGGCGAATGCGCGCCGAAATCAACGATAAAAAAGGCATCGGCTTTTACGAATTAACCAGCGCGCAAACCGAACTCGTCTCGAACCGTTACGACGAACCCGAATACGAAAATCCGGTTCACGAGAAATTGAAAAAGGCTTGGGAAAAATCTGCAACCGACTGGAAATTAGAAGAAAACCGCGAAGTAGTTGATTTGGGCAAAACGGCTTTCGCGCCCGATTTCGTTTTGATTTCGCCCGACGGCGAAAAAATTTATCTCGACGTTTTAGGATTTTGGACACCGAAAAGTTTGCAAAAAAGATTGGCGGAATTAGAAGCCGCGAACTTCAAACAATTCATCATCGCCGCGTGGCAGGAGTTAAGAGGCAGCCGCGAAGAAGCGACTTTTTCGAGCGAAAACGTCGTCTTTTTCAAATCGAAACTCGAACCGCTTTTGCTGGCAGAAGCGGCGGAAAAATTACTCATCTAAAAGACTTCGCTGTTTAGTCGAACGAACTCGCAGAATATAAACTTTTTCTTCCTGAACGGAAAACAGAATCCGATAAACATTCGGCTTTCTGCCGTAAAGAAGCTGCCGCACAATTACATCGAACGCTTCGCTTTCGGGGCTGATCGGACATCTTTCGGGAAATTTGGAAAGTGACGTAACCGTCTGGCTGATTCCCCACAACCAATCTTCCGCCGTGTCGGGAGAATTCTCCAGAAGCCAAGCGTTTATCTAAAAAATATCAGCTTTACCGGACGGCGTAATGACAACCTGAAATTGCATTAAGACACTCCGCCGACGCTTTGCAGAAGTTCGGCAAAGAATTTTTCAGCCGCTTCGCCTTTTTTCGCTTTCATCTCCGAAATCGCCGGTTTTAAGGCTTCGATTGTCTCTAACTTTTCCGCGATTTCCAAAAGTTTCTGATAGCTTCCGGCATCCTGCACGACTAATTTAGCTTTGCCATTCACTGTCAAAACAATCGGCTTTCCCGTTTCCTTCAACTGTTCGATAAATTCGCTCGTGTTGCGTTTGAAGTTAGAAAGCGAATCTATTTCATTGCGTAGATTTATCATTTTAAGAATCTCCTTATGCACTAAATTTAGTGCAAATTTAGTGCAAAGTCAATTTTATTTCCCGAACAAATTTCGATTATCGCCACGTTTCGCATCCTGAAACTGCCGCGCATCGGTTCGTTTCTGCGAAGTATATTCTTCGGTCGTGTCGCGGGTTACGACTTCATAAAGAATCGCCTGTTTGTCATCTTTTTTTCGCAGAATTCTGCCAAGCCGCTGAATGTGTTCACGCGAAGAGCCTGAACCGGAAAGAATTATCGCCACTGAAGCGTCGGGAATGTTCACGCCTTCATTCAAAACTTTCGAGGTTGCGAGCGCGAGAACGTCGCCTTTGTTAAAAGCGTCGAGCCAAAATTTTCTTTCTTTAACATTAGTTTCGTGCGTGATTGCCGGAATCAGATAATCGTTCGAGATGCGATAAACCATTTCGTTTTCGTGCGTGAAAATCAAAACTTTGTCGTGTTTGTGGCGCGTCAGTAAATCCTGCAAAACGTGAATCTTCGATTCCGTACCGAGCGCGATTTTTTTGTAATTGCGATACGCTTTCATCGCCCGCCTGCCGTCTTCGCTTCTCGCGCTTTGAATCAAAAACATTCGCCAGCCTTCCTGTCCGTAAGGCAGATTCAAACGGCGGCGAAAATCGGTATAGATTTGGCGTTCGCGTTCGTAAGACTTGCGCTCCTCATCAGACAGTTCGACTTCGACTTTTTCAATCGTATAATCCGCCAAAAATTCGCCCGCCAACTGTTGCGCTTCGAGCCGATAGACGGTTTTTCCGATTAAATTTTCCAGCAAATCCTCGCCGCCATCAGCGCGGTCGGGGGTTGCGCTCAAACCGAGTCGAAACGGCGCGATGGCAAATTCCGCCGCGTATTTGTAGCCTTCGCTTGGAAGATGATGACATTCGTCGAAAATTATCAAACCGAATTGATTGCCGAGCCGTTCCTGATGCCGGAAAGCCGAAGCGTAAGTCGTTACCGTAATCGCGCCGACTTCAAAAAAACCGCCGCCGATCAAACCGATTTCGGCGTTGAAAGTCGAAACGAGCAGGTCATACCACTGATTCATCAAATCGAGCGTCGGCACGACGACCAGAGTCTGCCGCCCGCACATCTCAATCGCCATCGCCGCAACGTGAGTTTTGCCCGCGCCGGTCGGCAAAACGATCACGCCGCACCGTTCATTTTCGCGCCATTTCTCAACTGATTCAGTTTGATAAGGACGCGGTTCGATGTGAAATTTCGGCTTAAAATCGAACGCATCGTAATTTTTCGCGTCGTCCGTGTAAGCGGTTTTCGTGCGGATAAAATCTTTGATAATGTGCCGGTAAACATAAGCCGGAGCGCGGTAATGTTTCGTCCGCGCATCCCACAAAAACCATTTCGGCACAGTCGAATTTTCATCCGCACCTTCTAAAATTAACGTGCCTGATTCGTATTTGAGATTGAGCATTATGCTTCGGAAATAACTTGTAAGTTTTCGCATTCTCAAAATGCCTGCGGTTATTTGTGATGAGCGGAACGTCAAACATCAAAGCGACGGCGGCGACCCAAGCGTCCGCCGTTTCAATCGGTCTGCCCTTTCGATGCGCCTCGCTTTTAATTTCCGCCCAGATTTCACAAAGTTTTTCGTCGGCATAAACTACGGAAAAGTCATCAAGAAATTCTCTCGCTTGTTTTACGCGCTTTGCGCCCCAATTATTTTGTAATTCCCAACGACGCAACTCCGCCAAAGTCATAAATGAAATAATTTTCGGCAGACCAAAAAGATGGGGTCGGTAAAGCGTAGCACGGGAATCTTCCTTCAAAAGATATGAGGTTACGTCCGTATCAACAATTATCATTTTTCACGCTCTCGCAATAATTTTCTATCTGCTTTCCGCCAGTCTTCACGCATCCGCGTAAACTCGTTAACTTCAGCGCGGATTTTTGCCTGCGTTTTTTCATCCTTCGGAAAATCGAAATCCTTTGCCGTAAAAACTTTGACATCGTTTTCACGCAGAAACTTTTCCAGACGCGCTTTCGGCGAATCTTCAACAGCATTTTCTTCTATAATCATTTCTTCAACCAGTGTTTCCGCCATTTTCTCAAATTCCTTTTACCAGATTATTTTAAGATATATTTTGAACGCGTAAACTTCTTGTTAATTTGCGAATACCAACAAAATTATTCGTCAACAAAAACTTTTATTATGTCTTCTTGTTTTTTGTCAAAATAGATTACTTGTTCAAAATAGATGTCAATTTTTTTTCCCCTTTTCAATCGTTTTGTATTTGGAAAGCGCATAATTCTCTAGTTTTACCTGTTCGTAAGGTTTTATATTAGACAAATCTATTCCAAGTAAAGAAGCGGCTTCGATTGCGTCTGTTATAGTTCGATCAAAAATATATAATACTCCCGTTGCTTTTGTATTTTTATTTTCGTCTTCAAAAAAAATACCTAATTCTTTTTTGTAAATATAGTAACGATACCCGGTAACAATTTCATTAGGTTTTCCAAACATCTTATCAACTTCAGATGAATTTTTTCCCAAAATATCCACAGCATCAAAAATAATTTGTGTTTTTACTTTTTCATTCTTAGTTTCATTGTCCTTTTCATCAACACAACCACAAAACATAATCAATAGAAAGAAAAGAGTCAAAAATATTTTGTTGTTCATTGTTTTAATCTTATAGCTCTTCAATTTAATTTACTAAAAAATTCGTCGTGCAGTTTTTTTATCGCATCATTGACGACGTTTTCCTTAACGACGAACGTCATATTAACATTCGACGCGCCGTGTGAAATCAGCGAAATGTTGATGTCGGAAATCGCGGCGAAGATTTGCGCGGCAACGCCGGAAGTGTCGCGCAAGCCCGAACCGACGACGCATAAAACGGCTTGATTCGGTTCGATTTCGACCGTGCCGA
>CAXTKJ010000080.1:0-18827 GCA_964244835.1 uncultured Pyrinomonadaceae bacterium | reverse complement strand
ATAATTCGGCGGTGCAGTTCGGTTTCAATAGATAATAATTTTTTCGCTTCTTCCTGTTTAATCGCCTGAATCGGAACGCCCGTCCAACGCGCAATGACGGCTTCGACATCATCTTTGGAAACTTCGACTTCAAAAAAGGAATTTTCCAAAGTTTTCAATTCAAACGCGAGCAGTTGATCTTCATTCGTCAGCCGTTTCCAATTCTCGACGGTTTCCTTCCACGAAGGTTCGGACTGTGCTTCCTGCTGATGGCGCAACTTGGCTTTTGCGCCGGCTTCGTCCAAAACGTCAATCGCTTTGTCGGGCAGAAATCGGTCGGGAATGTAGCGATTCGTCTGATAAACCGCCGCTTCCAAAGCCTCTTTGGAATAACGGATTTGATGAAATGCTTCGTAGCGTTCGGCTAAACCCTGCACGATCAGCAGAGCTTCGGCTTCGTTCGGCGGCGCGACTTTGACCGACTGAAAACGGCGTTCCAGAGCCTTGTCTTTTTCGATTGATTTGCGGTATTCCTGCGGCGTGGTCGCGCCGATACATTGAATCTCGTTGCGCGAAAGTGCGGGCTTCAAGATATTTGCCGCGTCCAAAGTTCCTTCCGCCGAACCCGCACCGACGAGCGTATGCAGTTCGTCTATAAAAATTATGTACTCGTCGTGTTCGCGGAGTTCCGCCATAATTTTTTTCAGGCGTTCTTCAAATTGTCCGCGATATTTCGTTCCGGCGACGATCAAGGACAAATCGAGCGACAAAATTCGTTTCTTTTCCAAAAAAGTCGGCACGTTTCGATCAACGATTCTCTGTGCCAAGCCTTCGATAATCGCCGTTTTGCCGACACCGGCTTCGCCGATTAAAACCGGATTGTTTTTCGTGCGGCGGCAAAGAATTTCGATAATCCGCTCGACTTCTTGTTCGCGCCCGACGAGCGGATCGAATTTTCCCTGCGCCGCGTCCGCCGTTAAATCGCGTGTAAATTCCTGCAAATTCGGCACGTCGGCTTTTTCTTTGGCGGCGTTATTATTGCCGACGGCGCGAAGCGCGGGAAAACCGGTTTGCCGGTTAATTTCGTCGCGCACGTCTTTGAGGCGAACGCCGTATTGAAAAAGAATTTCCGCCGCAATCGAGCGTTCCTGTCTGACCAATCCCAAAAGAAGATGTTCCGGTCCGATGTTTCGACTTTGCAGCTGCTGGCTTTCGTTGACGGCAAACTGCAAAATCAGTTTCGTTTCCGGCGCGAGATGCAGTTCCGCCGACTGCGGAATGCGTTCGCGCAACACGATGCGTTCCTCGACTTCGCGCCGGATCGCTTCGACCGTTAAATTGTGACGAAATGGAAAATAGCGCGACGAGATAGTTTTATCTTCGCGCATTAACCCAAGCAGTATATGTTCAGGAGAAATGACCTGCGAGCCGTATTGCAAAGCCTCGTAGCGGGCAAAAAATATCACCCGCCGCGCTTTTTCCGTGTAGCGTTCAAACATAAAAATTTAGTTCCAGACTTTTGGACAAAATGTATTGATAATGAAAGTCTGAACCGAGTTGCCAAATTTTTCAAGATGTAATTTTAAGACTGCTTTGAATATAGTCGGAAACGACTCGAAAATCCACAAATTATTGCCGCCGCAAATTTTCTAAAGGTTTTATTTTGCTCGCCTGATATGCCGGAAAAATCGTAGCGATTAAACACAGGAAAAAGGCGGCGATAATTATTAGTAAGACGTTCGCTAAAGTCGGCGCGAACGAAATGTGGTTGAGAGAATAAACTTCCGCCGAAAGGCTTATTAATTTAAAACGATTTCCCAGGTAACAGCCGAGCAAACCGAGAATCACGCCGCCGAAAATTCCGGCGAAACCTAAAAACAAACCTTCGAGCAGAAAAATGTAAATCAAGCTTTTCGCCTTTGCGCCGCACGTCCGCAGAATCGCAATATCTAACCTTCTTTCATTGACCAGTAACGCCAGCGTCGTCGTGATATTCAATGCCGCGATAAAAATTATCAGCGCGATAATCGCCAGCGCGACTTTGCGCTCCAAACTCAAGGCGGCGAACAGCGGCTGATTCGCTTCCTGCCAATCAACAACTTTGAATTTATCGCCGAGACTTTCCCGAATTGCGTTTGCAGTTTCATCGGCGCGATAAATATCTTTGACGGCGACACTTAAAACCGTCGGCGTGAAATTTTTTTGATGGTGCAGCCACGCATAATTTTCCGGCGTGATACGAATCCACGTCGCGTCGTAATCGTAAAGTCCGGTTTGAAAAAATTCCGCAACTGTAACTCGCATCGGCGTTTGATTTTCAATCGTTGCAATTTCCGCCGTGTCGCCGATTTTTAAATTTAATTTCTCCGCGAGCCTCGCGCCGACAGCGATTTGACTGCCTTTTAAGGATGATTGATTTTGAACTTTGAGAATCGCGTAACTCGTCTCGTTCACGTCGATAAGCAGCGCGTTTTCATAACTTGTCGGTGTAATCATTTCGATGTTTTCAACCGATTCGACTTTTTCCTTTATCGTTTCCCAGTCGAAAATCGCCGCGCCGTCCGCCGCAAAAATCGAAACGTGCGCCGTGTTCGCCAAAATTTTAGACTGCATTTCGTCGGCAAAACCTTTTGCCAGTGCGTTCGCTAAAATCAAAGCCGCCACGCCCGCCGCGATGCCGACGACGGCGACAATGGCGGTAAATCGCGCCAAACTTTTACGCCGCGCCCGAAAATATCGAAAAGCGATTTTGAACTCGAAAGACATTTTTTCAATGGTAAATGGTAAATGGTAAATGGTAAATGAGGATTGTTTTCGTTAAAATTTACGTTTCGATTTGAGAATTCGCCGGTCAAAAGTATTTGCCGTCAATCCAAAATCCAAAATCGAAAATTCAAAATCGGAAAATGCCTTTAGCCACGATTGAAGAAGCCGCCGAAGATATAAAAAACGGCAAAATGATTATCATCGTTGACGACGAAGACCGCGAAAACGAGGGCGATCTCGTCTGCGCGGCGGAAAAAGTTACGCCGGAAATCATTAACTTTATGATTACACACGCGCGCGGGCTGATTTGTCTGCCGATGACCGAAGAAAGATGCGACGACCTGCAACTTCTTCCGCAAACTGCCGAAAACACTTCCAGTATGGGAACTGCGTTCACCGTTTCAATCGAAGCCAGAGAAGGAGTAACGACCGGAATCTCGGCGGCTGACCGCGCCAAAACGATTTTAACGGCGGTTGATCCGAACTCGAAAGCGGCTGATTTGGCGCGTCCCGGACATATTTTTCCGCTTCGTGCCAAACGCGGCGGCGTTCTCGTCCGCGTCGGGCAAACCGAAGCGAGCGTTGACATTGCGCGAATTGCGGGCTGCAATCCGTCGGGCGTGATCTGCGAGATTATGAACGACGACGGCACGATGTCGCGGATGCCGGATTTGGAAGTATTTGCCGAAAAACACGATTTGAAAATTATCTCGGTTGCCGATCTCGTCCGATACCGAATTCATAAAGAAACGCTTGTCCGCCGCGTCGTCGAGACTGATTTGCCGACCGACTACGGAACTTTTCACGCCATCGTTTACGAAAATATAATGAATGGCGAAACGCACGTCGTTTTAACAATGGGAATGGCGGGCGATTTTACGCAGGCAACCGAACCCGTTTTGGTGCGCGTCCAAACGGAGAATATTACGTTTGCAATGTTCGGCTCAAAAATCGGCGAAGCATCCCAAGCTATCAAAACTTCGTTGGAGAAAATCTCCCAAACCGGCAGCGGTGTGATTTTATATCTGCGCCAGCGCGAACATAATCTCGATTTGATTCATCAATTACAGACTTACGCCGTAATGCAGGAAAAAGGCGTGAATTTTTCGGCGGCGCGACGGATGACCGGCTACGGAAATTTCCGCGATTACGGAATCGGAGCGCAGATTTTAAACGATTTGGGCGTGAAGAAAATCCGGCTTTTGTCGAACCGTCCGCCGAAAGTTACCGCGCTCGAAGCGTTCGATTTGGAAATTGTCGAAACGGTCGCGCTGTGAAATAATATCAAGCAAATCAAGGTTTTATAGGGAATGTCTGAAGAAAATAATCAACCGGAAGAAATCGAACCGCAGGGAAATAATGCGGCGGAAGGAGCTGCGCCCGAAACTCAAGCGCATCGGCGGCAATTTTTTTCGCCGCGCACTCTCGGCATCGCGTTCGGTGTATTTATGTTCGGCGTGATTGTGTTGGTGCTTTTGACCGTCATTCTGTACCGCAACGGCTACGGCGATAACTACGTCAAAAATCAATTCGTCACGAAAATGGACGAAATCGGCGTTAATTTTACGGCGGATAAATTTAATCTGACCATCGCGCCCTTGCAGCTTCATTTGGAAAACGCGACGTTTAATGACAAACTGACTGGCGAAAAATTAGCGTTTATTAAGGACGCGAAACTCGGTTTAACCGTTCAGGATTTGTATGCGTGGCAGTTGAGCCGCGATATTTCGATTGACACGACGGATGTTGACGGTTTAGAACTTTTTGTTAAATTCGACGAAAACGGCGATTCGAATTTCAAAAATCTCAAACTGGTCGAAGACGAAGCTGGTTCGCGGGTTAATTTCGTTTATTCGTCGCTTAGGTTTTCGCTGAAAAACGGACTCGTTCATTTCGGCGACGTAACGCATAAGATCAACGCCGACGCGAAAAATATCGCCGTCAATCTCGATCCCGTTGACGCGAGCGTTCCCGACGAACAGAAGCGTTATCGAATCAATTTCAATTCGACTGATTCTAATTTTATCTACGACGAGAGCGTTGTTCAGCCGGTTGATATTGCGGCGAACGGAATTGTTGACAAACTCGGCGCGGAAATCAATCAACTGAAACTGACGACACCGATTGGCGAATCTAATTTGAACGGAACGCTGACCGATTGGGCGGCTTTGAAATATAACTTAAATATCGCTTCGACGGTTGATTTGCGGCAGACGGCGGAAATTTTTCCGCTCGGAACGCCGTTGCGCGGTTTCGGCAATTTCAGCGGTAATGTTACGGGTGAAGGCGCGAAATACAAGATCGTCGGCGATGTGAAATCGGATGCGCTCGAAGCGTCGAACATTCGCCTGAAAGGTTTGAACGTCGCGGCGACCGTCAACGGCGAAAATTCGATGTATGACATCAACGGCAAAGCCGTCGCCGAACTGCTGACGTTTGAAGATTTTCGGATTGATTTTCCGCAATTAGTCGGCAACGTGCGCGGCACGGGAAGCGATTTCAAATGGGTCGG
The DNA here is from genome assembly GCA_964244835.1 of uncultured Pyrinomonadaceae bacterium. Lineage (GTDB taxonomy): Bacteria > Acidobacteriota > Blastocatellia > Pyrinomonadales > Pyrinomonadaceae. The sequence continues at coordinate 13,570 of CAXTKJ010000080.1, read as the reverse complement.
CGAACTGCAAGCCGTCGCCGCCAAAACGCCCGCCGGAACGATTGCCGGACTGTTTATTTCCGACGCGGTTGCCGAATATAAGGACGAACAGCTTTACGGAACTCTGGGAACTGTGCGGGCGAAAAAATTCTCGAACGAAGATGTCGAACTGCAAACCGTTTTAGCCCAAAACATCAAAATCACCAATGCCGACGGCACGACGACCGTCAACGCGCCGAATCTTCGCGCCGGAGTCGTCAAAACCGAAGACGCGACTTTGCGCGGCGTAACGGCGGGCACTATAAAAGTTACCGACAAAGGCAGCCGCACCGATGTCAAAGCCGGAACGCTGCGCGTCGAAACGGTCGAAACCGAAGATGCCAAACTGCGAAACGTGCGGGCGAGTAATGTAACGGCGGTTGACACGCCGGGACGCACCGACGTAACGGCGGGACAAGTGCAAGCCGACGGTTTGGATGCGAGCGGCGCGAAAATCGGCAATCTGACGGCGAACGGCGTTCAGGTGAACGTCATCGGCGACGATAAAATCGTTTATGCCAATAACGTCCAAATCGCCAGAGTCGAAACCGACGCGGCGATTCTCGGCAGCCTTAATGTCGGCGGCGTGCGCGTAACGATCCGGCAAGGCGTTATCGAAGCGCGTTCGGGCGACATTAACGCTGGAAATATTGCGCTGACAAAATCGGCTCTGCCCGAAGGCGGAAGCGTCGAAAACGTCAAGATTTACAAACCCGTTTTCGTTCTCGAACCGTCTGGGCGTTATCGCGCCAGCGCGGATTTGAGTTTGGGCGGCGGCGTTTTAGGGAGCGTCAAACTCGGCGCGGCGCGGGCTTCGGTCGTCGCGGAAAACGAACAGGTCGCGCTCAACAATTTGACCGCCGACGTAATGGACGGGAAAATCAACGGCGATGCCGTGATCGCTTTAAACAATCGCCGCCGCTCGCAAGTCAACGCGACTTTTTCTGATCTTGATTTATCGAAACTGCTCGCGCTGCAAGGCGGCAAAGTCGTCCCGATTGAAGGCAAAACGACCGGCATCGCGAATCTGAATTTTGCCGGAACGAACTTTAAAACCGCGAGCGGAACTCTGACCGCCGATTTCGCCGCGAACGCCGGAACTGCCGAACGCGGATTAGTTCCAATCAACGGGCGTTTGGGTTTGAAGGCGACGAACGGGCTTTTCGACATTGATTTCGCCCATTTGAAAACGGAAAAAAGCGAAGTCAACGCGACGGGCAGTTTCGATTTGAACGGTTATGATTCAAATTTGAACGTCGCGCTCAATTCGACTGATGCGAGCGAAATCGAACGTATTATCAGAGTTTTGAACGTCTCGCCCGAACTCGAAACGCAGCTTGACGATTACAAAGCTACTTTCGCCGGAAACTTAACTTTTAACGCGAACATCACGGGCAATTTGACCGACCCGACGATTGATGGACGCGCCGCGCTCGATTCTTTAATTTTACGCGGTCGCAATTTAGGTTCGCTAACGACAAATGTTCTCGTCTCGCCGCAAATTATCGAACTGCGCGACGGCAAACTGCAAGAGCCGAATAACGGCGGTAATCTCGCCTTTAACGTCAGCGTTCCGAGCGGCGGCACGAACAACATTTCTGTTCAGGCGGCATTGAATAACATCAACACCGGAAATTTATTGGCGGCATTGCCGGTTGACGTTCTGCCCGAACAATTAAAAGACTTTCAAGCCGTAACTTCGGGAACGGTCAACGTCATTGGCATTCCCGGAAATTTGCAGGGCAGCGCGGACATTTCTTCCGGCAAAGGAACGATCAACGGCGAAGCGTTTGACGGCTTCAACGCCAAAGCGACGTTTGCCGGAACGCTCGTCAATATCGAACAGTTTGAAGCGAAATTCGGGACCGGGTTTCTGCGGGCAAACGGAACTTACGAAACGAAACTGAAAAATTTCGATCTGAACGTCGAAGGGAAAAACATCGAATTCGTTCGCGTTCGTCCGTTTATCTCGACGAACGAAACGCTCAAAACCGTCAGCGGCACGATTGATTTAACCGCTAAAGCGACCGGCAGTATTGATAATCCGAAAAGTTTCGACGTTAATTTTAATGCCGTCGGGCGCAACATTTTGGTTGGCGAAACGCAGCTCGGCGAAGTCGCCGCCGTCGGCAAAACCGAAAATCAACAGTTGAACGCCAACGTAACTTTGAACGTCGGTGGGCAGATGCAGACGCTCGCGGCGAACGTCAATTTTGCCGACGAAAATTTGCCGTTCAAAGCCGAGACGGTTTTCAACAACACCGATCTCGCGCCGTATATTGCGCTCGTTCGCCCGTCTGACGAAATTCCGATTACGGGCAGAGCGACGGGCAGAGTTTTCGTGCAGGGAAATTTATACGCGCTGAAACCTGACGGAACGCGCGGCTTTACGACGGATAATCTGGCGGGCGCGGCGGAGTTTTCACAGCTTGCCGTGCAGATTGACCAAACGCCTCTGGAAGCGACCGAACCGATTTCCGTAACTTTTAATTCGCGTGAAGTCGTCGTCAACAGCGCGAAATTTGCGGGCGGCGGTTCAAACCTGACGATCAGCGGCACAGCGGCTTTGATGAGCGGCGGCACGAATAATTTATCGGTTGACGGCAGAGTTAATTTGAGTATTTTGAACGCGATTGACAAAAATACGTTCGTCGCGGGACTGGCGAGCGTTTCGATACGCTTAACGGGCGACAGCGCGAATCCGCGACTTAACGGCACGGCGGAACTCGAAAACGCTTCGGTGGCGACGTTTTTAGGGTCGGACAGATTAACGCTCGACCGCATTCGCGGCACGGTTTTGTTTAATACCAATCAGGTACAAGTCAGCCGTCTGACCGGATTTCTGGGCGGCGGGCGCGTTTCGGCGACGGGCGGTGCATTACTCGACGGATTGGCTTTGCAAAGTTTCCGTTTTGAAGTTCAGGGAACGAATTTTACCGCGCCCGTGCCGTCGGATTTTATCACGACGGGAGACGCTGAAATCGAAATCAGCGGCGTACGACGCGGCGGCATCGTCGAATCGCTGATTGCCGGAACGATTTACACACGGCGGACGATTTATAATAAAGATATTGACATCGCCGATTTTGTCAGCGGTCGGCGTTCGGGATCGCTTTCGGAAAGTTCGTCTGGAACGTCTTCCGGTTCGACTTTCGCCGCGCCGAAGCTCGACGTGCGAATCGAAGGGCAAAACGCGCTCGTCGTTCGCAACAATATCGCGGACGTTACGGCTTCGGCTTCTCTGCGCGTCACGGGCGACACGGATTATCCGCAGATTTCCGGCAGAGTTACCGCCAACAGCGGCACGATTCTGTTTCGCGGCGACCGCTACGAAATCCAACGCGCCACGTTGGAATTTCCGCCGAACACGAGCATCGAGCCGGTGATTAACCTGCAAGCCGAAACCGAAATTAAAGGCTATCAAATCATCGTCAATCTGAATGGCGAGCTGACGAACACCGATAATTTAAACGCGACCGTGCGCTCGAATCCGGCACTGCCGCAAGCCGATGTCGTGTCCTTGATTACGACCGGAAACCTGGCGAATACCGACACGGGAATTCCGACGCTGGCGCAATCGGGCATCAACACGGCGGCGGAAATTTTGACCGACGAGTTGATTAACAATCCTTTGAGCAAAGCGACCGATAAATTATTCGGGCTGAACCGTTTTGAACTCGATCCGAGCATCGGCGGTCAAAGATTAAATCCATCAGCGCGTTTGACGGTTGGCAGACAGATCAATCGCAACCTTTTGGTAACTTATTCGACTAATTTGTCGGAAGACCAAAATCAGGTGCTGGCGTTGGAATATCGCGTGTCGAATCGCCTGTCGTTTGTCGCGCAATACGAACAGCGTTCACTTTCAAACGTAACGCGCCGCAATAATAATTTCAGTTTTGATATCCGCTTACGAAAAAGATTTTAGGGGAAGGAACAAGGATTTGAAGGGCAGAAACTTGGCAGGCAAAAGGCAAAAGGTAAAAGGCAAAGGGCAAAAGTCTGAAAACATTCAGGCTTTCTTTTCGCCGTTTCCGAAATTTTTCGCATCTTTTTTACGTCTGAGCGTTTTGGCTTTGTTCACCGCTTACTGCTCGCTGCTCACCGTCAACGCGCAGAGCGTTTATGAAAACCGCCGCATCGAAAATGTCGCCGTCGCTTTTGAAGGTAACGACCGCGCCATTTCCGCCGCGCAGCAGTTTGAATTGACGATTCGCAGCGTTCTGGGCGAAACATATTCCGCCGTCAAAGTCCGCGACGCGCTCGACACTTTATATAAAACCCGCCGCATCGTTTCCGTCAAAGTCGAAGCTACGCCGCTTGACGCGACGGGCGTTAATCTGCGTTTCGTCATCAAACGCAAAACCGAAGCCGAACAAATCAACATCAATATCGGCAGCACCGTCGGCGATAAAGTTACCGAACAGGAGTTGCTTTTAAAGTTAAATCTGACCAATCCGGGCGCGTCCGTTACCGAACAAACACTGCGCGACAATGCCGACGCGATTCTGGTTTATTTGCGCGAGCGCGGATTTTTTAACGCCGAAGTTACATACACCCAAGCACCTCTGAAAAGCGAAACGGAAGTTGCGGTAACTTTTCTGGTTACGCCGAACGCGCAGGCGAAAGTTGATAAATTTTCGATCAGCATCGAAGGCTTTGACGCGGCGAAAATTCAGCAGAAAATTAAACTGAAACCCGGTGAATTGTTTTCGCGTGAAACTCTGGCGAAAGACGTGGAAAAAATCCGCAAGGCTTTACGCGAAGAAGATTTTCTCGCGCCGGAACTCGAAGAACCGCGTGTCGTGTTCGACCGCGACGATCCGCGCAACGTCGTCGAAATCACGCTGAACGGCAAAGTCGGCGCGACCGTCAACGTAACCGTCAACGCGGGCGAAGACGAAAAAGTCGGCAAGGGAAAACAAGAAGAACTGCTTTCCGTCAGGCGCGAAGGAACGCTCGATTACGCTTCGATCATCGAAGGTTCGCGCCGTCTGCGAAATTATTTTCAGGAAAAAGGTTATTTCTTTGCCACCGTTACGCCGAATTGCGCGGTCAACCCGGAATTTACCGGCGACGAAGCCGCCGTTTTCACCAACGGAACGGAAGTTTTATGCAGTGCGCTGAACGGACCTTCGCTGACGAACCGCACGGTTGACATCGAATATCGCGCCGATTTAAATCGCAAATTAAAGCTCGTTGACATTCGCATTCAAGGCACGACGCAGTTTAACGCCGAAGATATTCAAAGCGTTTTAGAATCGCAGGAAGCCAATTTCTTAGGCTTCATTCCGTATTTCGGTTTCGGGCGCGGCTACACGAGCAGCGAAATTCTCGAAGAAGACCGCACGACCATTGCGTCGCTTTTGCGGGAACTCGGCTATCGCCGCAACAACGTCACGGTCAGGCAAGGGGTTTCGCCGAACGGCGAAGATTTGATTATCACGTTCGTCGCCACCGAAGGCGTTCCGACGCGCATCAGCGAAGTGCAGATCGAAGGCAACACTTCGTTCAGCGATGCCGAACTCGAAGCGAAACTGCCGAATCTCGTCGGGAAAAATCTGTCGAGAGCGAGAGCCAGAAACGGTGTCCGCGAACTCGCCAATTACTATTCCAACTCCGGCTATTACGACGCGAAAGTTAATTATTCCATCGTCGAACTCGGCACGGACGCGGCGACCGGCGAAGAACTGGTCAAACTCGTCTATACATTGGAAAACGAAGGCAAAAAAGTTTTCGTCAACCGCATTTTAATCAACGGCAACGAACGCACCGACGGCGACGCGATTCTGAAGGCGATCAATCTAAAAAGCGATCAAGTTCTGCGCTCGACCGATATTTTCACCAGCGAACAGAATCTTTACGCCACCGACGCTTTCGACCTTGTAGAAATCAAACCCGAACCGGCGGGTGAACGCGCCGACGGCAACCGCCTGTCGGATATTATTATTGATGTTAAAGAAAAAGCTCCGCGCCTGATTACCTACGGCGGCGGCTTTTCGACAGACTTCGGCGCGAACGGATTTTTCGATATTCGGCATTTCAATTTATTAGGAAAACTCTTGCAGGGCGGCGCACGAATTCGCGCCAGTCAGCGGCAGCAACTTGCTCAATTTGATTTGATCAATCCAAGATTTTTGAAGGACGGACGCAATGCCGACGGCTCGATTCGGTTCGCGCCGCTGACTTTATCGGCGCAGTATCAGCGCGATTCGACCGTTACCAGATTTTTCCGTTCGACGTTTGATCGCGGCACGGGCGGCATTGTCCAGCGCGTTGATGCGGACGGCAATCCGATTGACGAATTCGGCGGCAATGCGGGCGACCCGACGATCAACCGCCTGACTTTATCAGCCGAAACCAGCCGCACGATCAGCCGCCGCTACCGCAGTTTTTTATTCGCGCGATTTCGCTTTGAAGACGTGCGCCTGCGAAATTTTGAAAGCCTTCTGGTGAAAGATTTACTGCGACCCGATTCAAAAATTCGCACGTCCGGTTTCGGCACGAATTTCGTTTTCGATACCCGCCAAGACTGTTCGATCAAATACACGATTCTCGACATCATCGCCAAAGGCGATCCGGGCGACCCGTGCCGGTACAGCGCGACCAACCCGACACGCGGCATTTATCTGACGGCGGACTATACTGTGTCCGTTCCGGCTTTGGGCGCGAACGTCGGTTTTCAAAAATTTCAGGGTAGTTTTTACAGTTTTTATACGCCGAAATTTCTTCGCAATACGACGTTTGCCGGACGCGCCATTTTAGGTTTGGCGACCGTCTTTTCGCGTAGTCAGACGGTTTCGACGGCGCAGTTTCCAGACCTCGAAGACAGTCTGCCGATCAGCGAAAGATTTTTCGCGGGCGGTTCGACGACTCTGCGCGGTTTTGAATTCGAACAAGCCGGACCGCGCGTAGTTATCGTGCCGCAGGGAACTTTTCGCAATAGTGAAGGCAATCCGGTTTTTCTCAGCCCGTTCACGATTCCGTTCGGCGGCAACGCGCTCGCCATCGTCAACGCCGAAGCGAGAATCCCTCTGACCGATTCGATTCGCGCCGTACCTTTTTACGACGGCGGCAATGTTTTCCGCCGCGTCAGCGATATTTTTAACCCGCCGGAAGTCGCGCCGAACGATGTCTTTCGCCAAAATCTCCGCGCCGTCTGGTCGCACACGGTCGGGCTTGGATTTCGCATCAAAACGCCGATTGGCGGCGAATTCGGTGTTGATTACGGCTATTTATTAAACCCGCCGCAATTCCTAATCCCGCAAACCGACGGCTCGAACGCCATCTTCCGCATTCGACAAGGGCAGATGCACTTCAGATTTTCACAGGCATTTTAATGCAGTGGTAAGTGGTGAACGGTAAGTGTTAAGTTTTTGAATTTACACTTACCGTTCACCACTCACCACTAATTTGCGGTTTGCCTGAACCCGTAGATTCGGGCGGCGTGAGGTAACTTCGATGGTGCGGATTTCGCCGGTCGGCGATTCGCTTAAGGCGCGTTTCGGGACGTAAGTCAGAACGTAGCTCGAATCAATAATTCCGGCGATGGTTGAGGCTTTTTCGAGCATTTCGTCGTTTGATTCGGGCAGCAAAAGATAACCATTGGTGTCTTTGGCGAGCGCAATTAGATATTTTTCACCTTCGACGAGCGCGTTTTTTCTGTCTTTTAACACTTTCAGCATTTTGCGGTCAACTGAAATTGTTTTGCTTTTCGGAGCCATCGCTACGTCGCGTACGCCGTTCGGCAGAGTCGCTTTGATTTCGTCGGGCATCGCCTGTTTCGGCGGCGTTTTGGAGATTCCTTTGACACGCGGTTCAATCGCCACGCGCTCCATTTGTGTATAGCTGATGACGTGGACATTGATGTCGCTTGACAATAATTTCTGCGTCGCCGCGTTACGCTCAGTTGCGTTTTCGATGCTGTTCGTCCCGTCCGTAATTAAAACTAGATGACGGTTATCACGCGGCGTTTTCAAAAGAAAATCAGTCGCCGTTTCAATCGCGTCGGTGAAAACGGAGCGTCTGCCGATGTTGGTTTTCGCGTCGAGCAATCTAATCGCTTCGTCTTTATTCGTCCATTCGGCGACGATTTCGACTTTATCGTGATAATCCATCACGGCGACGAAATCGTCCGCCTGCAATGCGCCGATAACGACTTTTGCGGCGGCAACCGTGTCCTTCAATCTTTTCACCTGTTTCTGCTCGCCGCCCGTGTCAAGAACGACCAGAACATTCGCCGGAATGCGCCGCAGACTGCTCGCCTGATTAAGCCGTCCGTCTTCGGAAATTACCAAATCTTCCTTTTTCACGTCGCCGACAAAATTGCCGTTCAAATCATAAGCTGAAACATTTAGTTTAATTTCCTCGGAAAATACGCGCTCCGTTCCGTCGTCTTCAATCGGTGTCGGCGTGGGCGTTTGCGCGTTTGCGACGAGGCAGAGAATAAAAAATAAAAATAAAAATACGGGCAGTTTGGCAGTCATAAATTTTCCTGAACTATTCAAACGGTTACGCGGATTTTGATGCGCGTCGGAAATACGGCGTTGTGTTTCCAATTAAAAAGCATCAAATGTGTTTTCGACGGAAATAAGCTAAAATGATTAACGAAATGCGCGAAAAGCAGAACGGAAAAATTCATCTGACCGGCTTGAACGACGACGAACTCGTTCGCTTCGTCGCGCAAATCGGCGAGCCGAAATACCGCGCCAAACAAATTTTCCAAGGCTTGCACGAACGCCGTCTGCAAAATTTTGAAGCGATGACCGATTTGCCGAAAGCCTTTCGTGAAAAACTAAACGAAACTGCGACTGCTTCAATCTTAAAAGTCGAATCGCGTTATGTTTCAACCGACGGAACCAGACGTTTTTTGATGAAAACACACGACAATTATCCGGTCGAAACCGTTTTCATTCCGACCGAAAACCGTGACACGATTTGTTTTTCGTCGCAGTCGGGTTGTCCTCTGAAATGCGATTTCTGTTTGACGGCAAAACTCGGATTATTGAGAAATTTGACCGCCGGAGAAATCGTGGAGCAAATAATTATCGTTCTCAACGACGTTTATGGAATTGGTGAAGCCACGCCGCACGGCACGAATCTGGTGGCGATGGGAGCGGGCGAGCCGTTTCTGAATTTCGAGAATTTAATCAAGGCATTGGGAATAATGGCGGACGAAAAAGGATTGTTTATCGTACCGAACCGCGTTACGGTTTCGACCGCCGGCATCGTGCCGAAAATTTACGAATTCGCCGCGCTCGAAAAACGTCCGAATTTAGCGATTTCACTTTCTGCGCCGAACGACGAACTGCGCGACAAACTGATGCCGATCAACAAACGCTGGAACATCGAAGAACTTTTCGCGGCGGCGAAAGAAGTCCAAAAAACCTTGCGGCGCGGCGAGCGTTTTACGTTTGAATACGTTTTGCTCGGCGGCGTGAACGATTCGGACGCGCACGCCCGCGAACTGGCAAATTTGTTGAACAAACACGATTTGCAGAAAGTGAAAATCAACCTAATTCCGCACAATGCCGCTGAACCGCTGGAATATCGTCCGCCGGAATTTCCACAGGTGGAAAAGTTTAAGGGTATTTTAGAATCGAAAGGCGTTGCGGCTTATATTCGCCGTCCGCGCGGGCGCGACATCTACGCCGCCTGCGGACAATTAGCGGCTAAAGATTCGCCGAATCTGATACAGATTTAATCAGGCAGGTCGCTGCCGTTTCCCGTTCTGACATTTGGATTATGGAAATTTTTATTGTCGGGTTAGCCGTCGTTGCTTTGATGGTTTATGTTTCGACGAAGATTAAAAAGAGCGCGGCGGAAGCCTACGACGCGGAAACGGTCGAGACGGAAGAATTTAAAATCTTCAAACCCGACGGATTTATTTATCCGCTGAACGATGCTGCGCCGTTTGAGGCGAATTCCAAAGAATGGGGCAAAAACGAGGCGAGCAAATTTCGACAGGCGCGGGCGGTTTTGCGGGTTATTAATAACTCGGACTTTAAAGTCGTTTGCGAAAACGCTAAAAAATCGGCTGGCAAAATCACGTCGAAACGCTACGTCGAAAACGCGCCCGCCGGACAGAGAATTTTTTTGCTCGAAGGCGAAACGACTGAAAACACGGTGAAAATCATCACCTTCTGGAAAATAGTCGAAAGCGGACGGAAAATTTACGAGCTGAAATCGGCGGTCATCGAAAGCTACGCGGAAGAATTCGCGGACAAATTAAGAGAGATGATGACGAGTTTCGTCGTAAAATAAAAGCATCTCGAAAAAACGAACGAACATCATTTTAACGACGAAAAAAAATTATGAAAAAACTATTATACGGCGCAATTTTATCTTTAGCTTTAATTTTCATCGCGGGTGCGTTCGAGCAGACGAAGGCGCAAACCGTCGGCGGTTCAATCGGCGCGGTCAAACGCGGCGGCTCGGTGCGCGGCTCGGTCGTGTTGAGCATTCCGGGCGGTTTGCACGTCAATTCCAGCCGTCCGAACAGCGAATACGCGATTGCGACGACGGTGCGCGTCAGCGCGGCGGGCGCAAAAGTCGGCGGTGTAAGTTACCCGCGCGGCAAAAACCGCAAATTCGCATTTTCCGAAGATACTTTGAATGTTTATGAAGGACGCGCCGCTTTTGGATTTAACTTAACCGTTCCCGCCAACTATAAAGGCAGCACGGTCAAAGTCCGCGCCGTCATCCGTTTTCAGGCTTGCACCGACGAAGTTTGCTACGCGCCGAAAACGCAGGAAGTAACTTTGACGGCATCGGTTCGGTAATTCCAGATTCCAGACTTTCATTTTTGGAATCTGGAATCATAGTTCTTCAAACGCTTCATCGGTAAATTTGAAATGCCTTTCCGTTTCATCGCGGATTGCGCCGAGCTTTTCGTAAAATTTAATCGCCGGTTCGTTCCATTCGAGAACCTGAAAATCAATGCGTTTGAAGTTTCTCGAACGGGCAACCTGCGCGAGGTTTTTCAAAAACTCTTCGCCGATTCTACGCCCGCGAAATTCGTTTTTGACGTACAAATCTTCCAGATAAAATCCGCGCTGCCCGCGAAAGCTGGAAAAGTTTTCATAAAACAAAGCATAGCCAACTGGCACCTCGCCGTCGAAAGCCATCAAACCTTCGACGCAAGGATTCGCGCCGAACATCGCCTCCGTTAAACTCGCTTCGGTTACTTCGCAGAACTCCGAAAGTTTCTCAAACGCGGCGAATTCACGAATCATTTCAATGATCTGCGGCACATTGTTTCTCTGCGCCAAAGTGATGTTTATTTCTTTTCCCATTTTGTAAATCGTTTGTAAACACGTGCCTGTTTCGTATCTCTTCTTTATTTGCGGAAAAACTTTGCGCCGCGTGTTTTGTTTATTTCCGAATCTTTTTCGCCTTCGTTTCGGTGAATAAACCTGCCGTGTATTTTTCGTAGAGTTCAAATAAAAACACTATTCAATTAGCTTATTCGTCTGCTTCTTTCAGGGCTTGCAGTTCGATTTCGGCGGACAGGCGAAAGTCGGTTTGTTTTATTTTTTCGAGCAGCGGTTTGACTGACGGGATTATGCCGCCGAGTTTCGCTTTGATAATCACGCCGATAGTTCCGGTCAAAGTTACGCCGAGTCGTTCGGCGATTTTTCGGGCTTTGTAATCGTCTAAAATCACGATACTGTTCGGTGTTTCGAGAGCTAAAGCGATTGCGCTCGATTCGCCTTTATCAATCTGCAATTCCAAAATCGTTTGCCGGTATTTGTCTTTAACTTCGGCGATTTCCACCCATTCGGGCAGCGGTTCGCCGAATTCGGCGGCGATTTCGGGCGTAGTGATAATTTGCCCATAGACTTTACGAAGCAGTTCGAGTTCGCCGATATTGGTCAGAATGATAAAACAACTCGTGTCGGAAATAATCGCTTTAGGCATTGGCGACATCTTTCGATAAATCGGCGGCGGGAAAATTAAAGATGGAAACATTGTAGCTGCCGAGCAGTTCCGCAAACGTCCGCTTCGACAAACCGGCGACTTCCGCCGCTTGTCCGAGCGAAAGTTTGCCTTGTTCGTAAAGCCGCGTTGCCACCAGCATCAAAATTTCGCGGTCGTTCACGTCCAAAGCGTCGGGAAGATTTATCGTCAGCGTCTTCATAGCCCAAATGTAGCATATTTCAAAATACGTTCAAAGTTTTGACTGGAGCGCAAGCGTCTCGCTTGCCGTCCGTTCGAGCGCGAGCAAGAAGGCGGACGCGACGTTTGATTACCCGAAAGTTGATTTCTAATCGGACGTTTCCCGCGCCTGTTCTCGCAAAGCCTCGAACGCGCGGAGCAAGCGAGACGCTTGCTCTCCAGTCAAAACGCTTATTTCCTTCGCGTTTTTTTCGCCTTTGTTTCTGTAAATAAACCTGCCGTGTATTTTTCGTAGAGTTCAAATAAAAAGACCATCCGATTGGCTTCGCTCGTGAACGGCTGCGGGCGATAGGCGAGATCAACGGCTTTGTCTAATTCATTATGCGCCTTGACGAGCGCGGGCGGCATCGTCAGCGGATCGTAGAGATCGGCGAGCGAACTGGTGGGAAATGCGGCGCGTGTTTCCAATACTTTGGCGGCTTTTTCCTCGATAATTTTGATTTGTTTCTCGGTCGGGTTTTCGGGAAACGGGAAATTGTTATAGACGAGATTGTTTGAATAACGATAATCACTTTTGAGTCGTCCGCAAATTTGACGCATCCACGCATTGTGAATCGCCGAAGTGAGTACGCCAAAATGATAAAGAGTTGCATTTGGAACAGCACTACACGAATCAGCGATGATGTTAGCCTTTGAAAAAAAAGCTATTGGAATATAACGACGATTTTCAGAGGAGTGACGCGGAATTAAAACATAATCACTGTTTGGCTGTCTAATTTGTCCAAATAAATACGGTATTTCGGCAATTTTCATCGTTTGTTGTTTTGTGCTTTTCAATCGAAAATCACGAACACCCTTGACTCTTTCCATAATACAAGGCATTTTACGCCATTCCGACATATTTGAACTTTCAAGCCATAAACACCATCTTGTTTTACCGTTAATAAATTCGTGTGCGCTGACAAAAGGTAAAATAAATTTAATTGAATTTGGTTCTTTTGATATAAGTTCTTGCTTATCTTCATCAGTTAATAGTAAAAAACCGCCGTCTGTGGGTTTGTTTCCATTAACTATTTCGGGAAAGTCAGTGATTGGTGTATTTCGCTCAGAAATGACTAAATCAACATAATCAATTAAATACGGATTGATATTTTTAACTTCGATTTCGTGAGGCTCTGCTTTTGGATTGGTGTATTCAAAAAGCCTTTTATTTCTTACATCAAATAGACCAAAACCGATAATTACACAATAAACTGCCGCATTTCCGCTTGCCTCATTGTTCCATTTGAAAGTGCGATGAGCGAAATGAATCTTCGCGCCTTTGCCAAGTAAGTATTGCCAGAGAATGCCGACCTGCTCGCCTTGCGTGATCGAATTTGTCGAAACGAAAGCAACCTTGATTTTCGGCACGGAGGAATATATCCTAGTGGCGAAT
>CAXTKJ010000079.1:0-19195 GCA_964244835.1 uncultured Pyrinomonadaceae bacterium | reverse complement strand
CTGCCGCGCGAGCGACGGATCGGTGCTGGCGACCGCGTCAAGTCATGGGTGGACCAGTTCAACGTTCAGCGCAGATCGAAGACGGCAAACTGTTGGGAGTCGTTCTGCCGGATTGGGATAAAATGAGTGCCGACGACCGCAAAGCCGCGCTGAAAACAATGCTCAGTTTCGGCGGCGAAAAAGGCTATCGGGCAGTCGAACTGTTCGACGAAGGACATAAAAAAATCGCCATCGCCGACGACGGCGGCGTTTACGTCGTCGAATAAAATACAGGAAAATCGAAAAAAGGAATGCCGGCAATGATGCCGGCATTCCTTTTTTGAAAACACTGCGACTTCTACTTTTTCGCTTCTAAATTCTTCAGCCAATCTTCAATTTCGACGGATTCATCGCGTGATATATTTTTTTCGCCGAAGCGAACGCGGTTGTATTTTTCCGTGATTTTAACGGCTTCGGGCATTTCGAGCGCGACGGCGAATTCGAGCGGCGTTTGATGTGCGGCGCGAACGAATCCCTGATTTGCCAGAACCGTCTGCATTCGTTCGTAAAATTCGACGATGGAATTTTGTTTGGCGCGTTTCAGACGCTCGCGGATTTTCCGCCAGAAAGCGAGGTTTTTGATTTTTCGATAGAGCCAAATAATCAAAACGATTCCCAAAATCGCGGCAATTAAATAACCCAAACCCGCACCGACGGCTTTCGCGCTCGTCTGCAAACCTTTATCGCCGCGCACTTCCGTCCACCATTCCGCTGCCTGCTTCTGAAAATCATTCAGCCAACCGGAAGTCGTCGCCTGATATTCGCTGAGACTGTTTTTGAACGAACGCACCAAGGATCGCTGTTCCTGATTGTCGTAACTGACGAAATATTGAATCCAGAAAGTTTCTAATGCTTCGAGATACGAATTAAATTTTTTCAAAATCCCGGCGGTCGCCGTCGCTTCGCGGTTCTGTTGGTCGGCGGGTGTCGGGTCGAACGGAATCCAAGCGTTTTCCGCTGGGAAATAAACTTCGACCCACGAATGCGCGTCCTTCTGTTTGACGACGAAAACGTCCGCCGTTTCGTTATATTCGCCCTGCTGAAAACCGTTGACGATGCGCGTCGCAATGCCCTGAGTGCGAAGCATTATCGCCATCGCGGAGGCGAAATACTCGCAATGTCCGGCACGGATATTAAACAAAAAATCCGCGACCGGCTGTTCACCGCTCGCTTTCATTTCCAGTGAATAAGCGAACTGCGTTTGCAGATATCTTTCGATTGCTCTGGCTTTGTCATAACGATTGTAGGATTTCGTGGTAATTTGCTCGGCGAGGTTCGAGATTCGCGCATCGGTGTTTTCGGGTAAATTGAGATATTTATCATCTTCCGCCGAATATTCCTGCGCGTCGGCTTGCAGAGTTTCCACATCCGGCACGTTCGCGTCCGAATAAACTTTATAGCTCAAACGGTCGAATCCTTTCCGCACGAAACTCAACGCGCCTTCCGAATCTTTTCTGACCAGTTGAAAATTGCCTTCGACCGCAACGGCACGCGAAACGGCGAACAGCGTTGGCGGATTAATCGGTTCGAGATAAACCGTCTGAATTACCAAATTGTCCTGGTCGGAAGCATAATCAATCAGAAAAAAGTCGCGCTCGCCTTTCGTGTAAGGTTCGGTGTAGCCCGGATTCGATTTGCTCCAACTTTTATTATCAAATTTATCGAGCGCGATGCCGCGCCATTTCAAACTCTGCGGATTCGTTCCGTTCGTCCGTTCGATTCGCGCCCGCATCACGGTTTGATCGCTCTGCAAAAGCGTCCCGATTTCGCCGAGATTCACCGTGTCGGAAAACCCCGTTATGTTCGACAGCGGATTCTGACTGCCGCCCAAACCCGCGCCGCCGACACGCGGCAAAGCGAAAAACAGAGGCGTGCCGACGGCAATTATCAAAATCAAAAGCGAAACCGCCGTCAGCGGCAATCTGCCGACCGGAATTTTCGTGAGTTTCGGCGGCGGCGACAGTTTATTTTCACCCTTTTTGCCTGAAATTTTCGGTGCGTTTATCGTCCGCGAAGTTTTTCGCATCTCGAACGCGACAATCGCGCAAATCGTCGCCAGCAGATATAAAATCAACGCGCCCAAATAGAGTGGACTGATACTTAAACCAGCGGCGAGCAGGACTTCAAAAAACGCCATCAAATATAGAAACAGCCAGTCGCGGTCGGCTTTTTTTTGCAGAAGTTTGATGGCGGCGAGAATCAAAATCATCCGCGCCAGCATCCCGACGACCGCCGATGAATTGTCGCCCGTGCCGATCAAATTATATTTCCAGCCGACGTAAAACAGCGGCACGACGACAAAGATAAAAACCGTCCCCAACCGCTCAGAAATCTGCCACCGCGAATTTTCCAGAAACCAAGCGGCAGCCAGGACCGTCGAAAAAAGAATTGTCGAAATTAACCCGATACCGCCCGAAACCAACAGCGCGAGAAAGCCGCAAACGACGACGGCGTAGGAAATTGATTTGAAAAATTTATCGAAATTCATCGGTTTTGAGACTGCTTTGCCGGGTTTGATTATAACTGCGGGCGCGAATGTTGTCTAAAACTTTTTTCGGCGGCGATGATTATCTAGCGGCGGTATTCGCGCTGAGAAAATCGAGAATTGCGGGTTGGACGATCTGCGAACCGAAGCCGTTGAAATTGTAATCGAAACCGTGCTGCGCGTATGGAATGAAAATCGTCTCGTGCGGCACATTCGCTTCATTTAATTTCTCATCAAGGAAAGCCATATTTTCATCCCTGACGAGTTGATCGCGTCCGCCGTGAACCAGAAAAGTCGGCGGCGTATTTGCAGAAATATGAGAAAGCGGCGCGGCTAAAAGGTATCTTTCGCGCATTTCGTCCGATTCGTGCGGGCTGCCGCCGAGAAAATTGGCGAGCGTCGTTTTGCCGTCAATAACTCTTTCATTCGCCGGATTATCGAACGCCCAAAGCAGATTAACCGGCGCGTAAAATGAAACGACGGCGCGAATCTTTTCACTCGTCTGATTCTCCGCGCAAGTCGCCGGAATCCGCGCGTTGTCGGCGGAATAAGCGGCGAGCAAAGCCAGATGCGCTCCGGCGGAACGTCCGAGCAGCGCGATTCTTTCGGAATTGATATTAAATTCCGCCGCGTGGGTTTTCACCCAGCGAACGGCGCATTTGACATCACCTGTCGCCGTCAAATAATTCGGCTGCGCGAGCCGGTAATCAACATCGAAAACCGTGTAGCCGTTGGCGGCGAGCCATTCGTTCCATTCGGGGAAATCATTGCGCTGCCCGCCGCGCCACGAACCGCCGTGAACGATAATGATACTTGCGCCGTTATTGGAATTGGCAACAGTCGGTGCGTAAACGTCCAACTGCAAATCTTTACCGTCAGCCTGCGCGAAAGTGTAAGTTTTGAAACTTTGAGATGGATTTTTTACGGCGAAAATCGCGCTGAAATATCGCGTGAAAGAAAGTGCAGTGTTTCTTTCACGGTCAATCGAAACGACGCTGATAAGTGGATAAATCGAAATCACCAAAGCGATGATTCCGACAATCAGCGAAACGAGCCAGAGGTTTCCACCGCCGTTAAAATATCGGGACAGAACCGCGCAAACGATTCCGAACAAAGCGAGCGCGGCAAGCCACAAACTCCATTCGCTCGCCGCCACCGCCAAAAGCCAGACGTAAGAATGCAGCGCGGGAACGACAATCCACATCGCCGAAAGCAAAGCGACGGCAACGGACGCGAACGCAATAAAATTTAAAATGCGCGGCATTTTGCTTCGCAAAGGCAAAAGTAAAAAGGCAAAAGGTAAAATTTAAAATTCAATTCCGAACTTTTACCTTTTGCCTTTTACCTTTTGCCTTCATCAATTCCTTTTGCCTTCATTACTGTACGCCGATGACTTCGACGATGAAAATCAAGGTCGCGTCCGGCGGAATCACGCCGCCCGCGCCGCGTGCGCCATAGCCGATTGACGGCGGAATAATCAAAGTCGCGTGGTCGCCGATTTTTAATTTGCCGAAGCCTTCATCCCAGCCTTTAATGACTTTGCCCGCGCCGAGCGGAAACGAGAACGGCTCGCCTCTATCGAGCGAACTGTCGAATTTTTGCCCGTTCGTCAAAAGTCCCGTGTAGTTGACGATGATATTATCGCCCGTTTTCAAAGCCGCGCCCGTTCCTTTTTTCGTAATAATGTAGGTTAGACCCGATTTGGTCGTAACCGCCGCTGATTTTGGTGTCATAGATTTTTTCTTTCTAATCGGTTTTTTGACGATTATTTTTTTCGTGCTTCGGCGGACAGTCGTTCGTCGTGTTTGACTAAAAGAAACTCCCGCGCAGACGCTGAGAATTAAAATGCTTGAAATAATAATTTTCTTCATAAATTTTCGTCTCGACTGTTATCTTACATCGAATCAACCTTTCGCCGAAAACGCGAGCGGCGAGCTTGTCTGTTATAATCGGAAGGTAATTTATATTCTCCGCGATAGCTGACAGCTGATAACTGAAAAGATGCCGGGTTACGATGAAATCATCCACGTTTCTGCGACGGTCGAAGCCGAGAAACTGTCGAAAGAAAAGGTCAAACCGCAAACCGCGATGGATTATTTCGCGCTCGTCGTTACGACTTTCGGAGTCGGTTATCTGCCGCTCGCGCCGGGAACTTGCGGCTCGATGGTCGGCGTTTTAATTTATTTACTGTTCGGCTGGCTGGAAAATAATTTCTCGGCGAGCTTTGGCGCAAGCGGCTGGACGGCGACGCAAATCGCGGCTTGGGTTCACGCGGGAAATTTGATTGCCTTTACGCTTTTTTGTCTTTTGGGAATCTGGGCAGCGAATCGGGCAACGATTCTTTTCGGGAAAAAAGACCCGCAGGAAGCCGTCGTTGACGAGGTGATCGGGCAGTTGATAGTTTTCCTTTTCGTGCCGTTCGACACGCATTGGTATTTTGTTTTGTCGGGATTTATTTTGTTCAGAATCTTCGACATCTGGAAGCCGTATCCGATTGATTCGCTGCAAAATCTGCCTGCCGGAATCGGTGTCTGCGCCGACGATATTTTAGCGGGCGTGTACGGCGGCGTTTGTCTCAGCGTGATTTACGCGATTAGTTTAATGTTATGAATAATGCTATGAAATATCACGTTTTACCCGGCGATGCACTCGCCGAAGATTTTAAAAATAGCGAAATTGACGGGGAAATTATCGTTTGCCGCGAATGTTTGATTGACGGCGATTTACGAGCCGATAATTTAGAAGATTTTTGGAATGTGCGGGCGAGATTTATCGAATCAGCGTACGACGCGAGCGATTATCGTGAAAAAGTCGTTGGCGAATTCGAGAAACTGCGAAGTCTGCCGGAAGATTCGGAAGTGAATTTGTGGTTTGAATACGAACTTTTCTGTCAGGCGAATATGTGGTTTTGCCTGTCGCTTTTACAGGATAAAAACTTGAAAATCTATCGCGTCGCGCCGACGGTTAGAAATGAAACGGATGTTTGGAAAGGCTTCGGCAATTTGGAAAAAGAAGATTTGCGAAAATGTTACGCCGAACGAATGGAATTTTCCGAAGCCGACGTTTCGCTCGGCGCGAAACTTTGGACGGCGTTTCAAAATAAAGATTCAGCCGAATTAAAAAAGCTCGGCTCGATCAACTCCCAATGCTTTCCGAAACTCGCCGAAGTTTGCGAAGCGGCGATAGAAATCGAAAACCGACCGCCGCAAAAATTACGCGAAATAATAGCGACCGAAACCGATTTCAAAAATATCTTCGCGCAGTTTGCCGCGACCGAAGGCGTTTACGGTTTCGGCGATTCGCAAATAAAACGGATTTTAGCGGAGATTTAAGTATTTCGCGCTTTCAATGTTCTGAATTTCCAGTTTCCGGGTAATTTGAAATTTGAAATTTCAAATTAACAAGGAATGATTGACATTAAAATCGCGCCGCTGAAAAAAGGATTGAAGTAAAAAAGTTTCAATCATTAATCCGCGTCGTGTGAATATCTTCTGCCGGATCAGTTTCCAAAATCTGTTCGTCTCTCTCAAAAATCCAGCCTTTGCGCCAAAAATAAAACAGCAGTCCGGCGGCGATGGCGAACATCAGAAAGAGTGCGCCGAAATAGCCGTAACGCGAATGCAGTTCCGGCATATTGTCGAAATTCATTCCATAAACTCCGGCAATCAAAGACAGCGGCAACATAATCGCCGAAAAGACGGCGAGAACCTTCATCACCTCATTGGTTTTGTTGGCGGTAACGCTGAAATGAATGTCGAAAAGCCCGTTGACTAAATCGCGGTAACTTTCCGACAAATCGGAAATTCGCAAAAGGTGATCGTGAACGTCGCGGTAAAACGGAATGACGTTAAGCGGAATCTGCGGAAATTCGCTGTTCGACATTCGATATAAAACGTCTAACTGCCGCACGGAAATTCGTTTCAAACGCACGACGCTGCGCCGCAAATCCATAATTTCTTCGAGCAGTTTGTTGTCCGCCTTTTTCATCTTAAAAACGCGGTCTTCGAGCGTGTTGATGGCGTTTTCAAAATCGTCAATGACCGGCATATACAAATCAACGAGCCGGTCTAAAATCTGGTGCAACAGATAAGCCGCGCCGCGCTCGCAGAAAAAAGTATTATTGCGAATCTGCTGCTTAACTGCCTTTATGCTTTGAAAACGCTCGGTGTGAAAGGTAACGACAAAGTTTTTCCCCAAATAACCGTCGAGTTCCTTGGTCGTAAAATTCGTCGGATTGGTCGCTTCGGGTTTGATGCCGTGAACGATGAAATAAACGTAGTTAGTAAAAGTTTCAACCTTCGGCTGGTTGCGCGTTTCCAGACAATCCTCGACCGTCAGATAATGAAACTTAAAGATATTAAGCAAAATATCTTTGGCGACCTTCACCTGCTCGGCAGTTTCGCCCTGCAAATCCAGCCAAACGACATTAGTTTCATCAGCCAAAAGCGCGGGCAAATCTTCTTTGGCAAAACCTTCTTCGATTTGCGGCGAGTCTTTGCGGTAAACAAAAATTTCCATAAAATAACAGGCAATCATCAGCGATAAGAAAACTGATTATAAAACAAATCAGTTTATCAAAACTATTGCTCCGGGTGCTTGAATCGTAATGTTTTTAAGTAAAGGCTGATTCGGTGGCGGGATTCTTATTCCATTCCTGACCTAAAAGAGTTCCGCCGTTGGCTTTTTTGTTTCGTTTTATTCCGTCAACGCCCCACGCGCCCCACTGTTTGAAGAAGAATGAAACGCCCTGCGCCGCACATTGTTTTTGAATATCAACCGCCCATTTTTTCTTCATCGGTCGGGCTTTGAATCCGCTTTCGCCGCCGACGATGCCCCAATGGATATTCGTCAAATCAACTTCGCCGAGACTTTCGAGCAGCGGTTCAATCGAAAGAAATCTGATTTTCGCGTCAATGTTTCTCAGCGCGTCAATACGATTCTGTTTGCTTTTCATTTCAACCGTTACGCCCAGCCAAACATTATCGGGAACTTTTCTCGTTTGAAAATATGTCGCTAAAATCTTCTCGCGCTTCGTCAAAATCTGATAAGAAATAATCTACAACAAAAACTTTCAAATAATTTGCAGCCTTACATCTTAATCAAATGTCCAAATTTATCTTTTTTAATCCGCAACTCAGTTTCATTGTATTCATCTATCGGTGGTTGGATTTCTTGGCGTTTAATTTTGAATTCATGCTCTTTGAAAAAATTGATTCTAACAGGGTCATTTGTAAGAAGTTCAATTTCGTTGATGTTGTAAAAGTCTTTAAGAATTATTCCTATGTCGTCATAATTTCTGTTTTCATATTTGAAACCAAGATAATCAAATGCTTCGGTTAATAATTCCAAATGATTTTCTTGTCCTTCTGCATATACCCGGAAGTGATCTTCCAAAGACAATCCTCTTCCATTTTGGTCATATCCGTGAATCATTAATCCTCTTCCTTTTTCAAATAATAATCGCTTTGCCTCTTTAAACTGCCATGCACAATCACACCATCGTGACTCAAACAGATCACCTAAGACACAAGCTGATTGTATTCTCATTAAAATCTCTTCTGGATTGTTTGGATCGATATTTCCAACTTCAACGACTAAATATCTTTGTCCATTAAAATCAAAATACCTTAAAATACATTCTTTAACTGTTCCACCCCAATTCAAAGGTAATTTTATAGGTCCAATTTGTTTAAAATTAATATTTAGCATAATAAATTCTATTCGTGATTTTTAATTGCAATAGCAACCATATTTCCAATTAAGATCAATTGTTGAACTTTAAAATTCGTCCATTTTTCTTTTGAATAAGTATCTATGCTGATTATTCCTTTAACTTCATTATCCACTACACAACCTATTAAATAAACATTTCTAGTATTTTTAGAAAATTCGTAGTACGAATCTTTCTCAAGGCTTCTTCCTTCTGGAATAGGAACGATAATATTGTATGCTCCGTCGATTTTAGGATGTCTATCAGAAAATTGATAGAAAAGCTCTTTTCCATTACTATCAAACATCATATCAATCAGACTGTTATGTCCTTCAGGATGAAAGGACTCTTTTCCTAGTTTTATTCCTGCAACATTTTGTAAATATTCTTTATAGTTTTGTTTAAAGTCATAAATGGCTTTACCGTCACGCACACTTGGATTTGTCACTATTCCGTTTAATTTTGGAACCTCATCACCATCTAAAATAAATTCATCCGTTTTTTCAGCACACCTTATTTTAACATCTGGAGTAGGTGACCCATTTTTAAATTTAGTTGCAATCATTAAAAGATGCTGATTATCAGGATCAAACTTGGTTATAAGTTCTGAAATACGTTTACCAACTTCTGTCAAGAGCTTATTAATATCTTTCTCATTTATATTTATTCTTGAAATTTCAATAGCTGTTTCTAAACTTTGGTTTGCGATAAACCATCTTCGACTTGAAGAGTCAACCGACTTTTTAATGATTTTCGTCATTTCAGTATTGTTCTGTTTGCTAAGAAGTTCCCCGATATCTTCTGTTTTTTCAGCTACTCCGCCTTCATGAAGAAGAAGTATGTTAGGAGTAAGTCTTTCAAGGAGGTCAATACTATGAGAAACAATTAAGACTGTTTTGCCTTTGTTGACAAAGTTCTCTTCGATTATATCTAAAGCGAGTTTCAATGCCGATTGATCAAGATTGGCTTCAAGCTCATCTATCAAAAGTAAATCAGGCTCAATCGCTAGTGTTCTAGCGATTGCAACTTTTCTTTGTTGACCGCCTGATAGTTGATTGGGGTATTTTTTATAGTGAGTTTCTTCGAGTTGGAGACAGTCGAAATATTTTTTTGCTCTATTGTATGCTTTATCTTTGTCAAATCCATGAACTTTCATTAATGGGTGAACAATATTTTCCAGGATCGTAAAATGATTCCAAAGCACCTTTTGTTGAAAAATATATCCGATGTGTTTTCTAGTCTGGATATTAATTTGTCTTTGATTACTAGTATCTAATTTATATGTTACAGCTTGAGTTCCAACATCAATAATTCCATTTTCAAAAGGCAGTAATCCAGCTATGCAATTTAAAAGAGTCGATTTTCCACTACCGTTTGCACCGATAATTACAGTGATGTCTCTGGCTGATAAATCGACAGTTACGTTCGACAAAGCAGTTGGACTTGATGGGAACGCTTTAGACAAATTTGAAATTTTTATTGGCATATTCTTAACTTTTAATACCTTTCCATCTTTCCTCAAGAAAATCGGCTAAAATAGCAAACGGCGTAACAATAAATACATAACAAATAGCGAGAATTATATAAGCTGTCATTGGGTCTTGTGTTTCCTTAATTAAATCTTGGGAGACATGATAAATTTCTGATAAACCTATCAGACCTGCAAATGATGATAGTTTGATTGTTGTGTAATACTCGACAAGTAGGGGTTGTAATGAGTTCCTAATGACAAAATTAATTTTGAAATATCTTGTGATTTGCCAGGGAGAATATCCGAATGCAAGAGCGGAATCAATATGCTCTTGGGAGATATTTCTAATACTTGCCAATACAATTTTCGCTACAAAAGGGGAAAGATTTATGCTAAGTGCTATAATTGATGCTCCTAGAAAAGCCCTGGCGGGATTGCTGTAATATGTCAAATAAAGTAGAACTAACGCGGGAATCCCAAGCAAAATATAGATTAGAGCCATTAATGAAGAATTAACTATGATAGAAAGCGAATAGGTTTTTTTTTGAGCGATTAATAAGGCGGCAATAGTCCCAATGAGTGATCCGAAGAAGATAGAACATAAAGAAACTAAGACAGTATAATAAATTCCCCAAAGAATTATGTTTGAGTTAGCATAAATTAACTCAAACACTTTTGGATTTTTGAACTGTAAAATTACGAGGGTTCCGCCGGAAATTATAATGAGCGATAATAGATAAATTTTGAAAGAAAGTTTTTCATCAAAATCACCACTTGAATTCTTACTTTTTTTCCAATCAGAATATATATGATGTACTGCGAAAGCAATAACCAGTAATTCTACTGAAATTGATACGAGACTTAATGTTATATCAGAAGCCATAGTGAAATGTTTATGAATTAATTTGGTTTTTTAACGAAAGGAATCATTGGATACTTATCCATTATTTCCTTGAGTTTTCCAGAACTTTCCATTTTCTCAAGTTGCTCGTTAATGTAATTTAATAAAGCCGAATCGTTCGGGTTTTTACTTACAGACCAACAGACCGGCAATACATCATAAGGATTGTCTGCCAGAGCATCTTTAACTTCGGGATTTTTATCCACATATCTACGCAGAATATATTGGTCGGAAAGCGCGACATCCGCTTTTCCTAATTTCACCTGTAATGGGGCTAATGATAAGTCAGAACCAGCAAGCGAAGTTATTGTAGCTTTGGTTAAATTTTTCTTGGCATATTCGTAGCCTTGTTCACCTTGTACAACGGCGATATTTATTCCCTCTTTGTTAACATCCTCAATTTTTTGAAATCTATTATCATCCTTCTTAACGACCGCGCCATTGCCTAAATAAAAGATAGGTCTGCCGAAATTTACAACTTGAGCGCGAACAGGAGTGTTAAAAGTTCCCGCAATACTCAAATCATATTTGCCTGACTCTAAACCAAGTCCGAAATTTTGCCAGTCGGTTTCCACATACTCAATACTCTCTTTTGAAATATTCAAATCTTTAAGAGCCTCGTTCAAGACATCTACAAGAAAACCTTTTGTTTCTCCCGTGCCTCCATCTTTGAAAGTAATATCAAAATATGAAATGTAACCAACTCTTATTTTCTTTTCACTCTTAATTTTTTCAAGAGTGTCTTGAGATTTCGAGTTATTGAATAAATTGCATCCTGTGAATGCAATTGCAACAATCAATATCATTCCCACGGTAATTTTTTTCATATATAAATTCTCCAATTTATTTAATTTCATTGTCTTTCATACCCTCTAAATCTCCCGTCTTTCTCGCTCTCGTTGGCGGGTCAACAATTATTCTGGCTGAAAAATATGTGTTGACGAAATCGGAGTGGGCAGTGCGGTGGAATTCGATTAGTTTGTCTATTTGGTTGTTTAAGATCGAGTCGTTTTCTTTGAAGAGGGCGGCGAGATTGGCGTTGACGGTTTTGCGGTTGCTGATTGCGGTGCGCGGTTTTGGGGTGGTGGCGGAATATTGGTCAATGGCGGTTTGCAGGTTGTCCAGCTGCGTGGTTTTGATGCCGAAGTCGCCGAGCGCGGAGAGGTTGGCGGTGGCTTTGGCGTGGATCATTTGGCAGCGCGGCACGAGGGCTTCGTCGCGGGTTCTGATGAGGGTTGTTACGGGCAGGTTCATTTCCTGTTTTAAAGTTTCGTTGTTGTTGGCGGCGGCGTAGGCGAAGACGATGCCCGCGAGGTTTGCCGCGAGTTTGCAGAGCGTTTGTTTGGCATTCGATTTGTCTGCCGCCACGCCGGTCAGCGTCGCGCTTTTTTGCTGCGCGACGGTTTGGATGGCGGTGTTGTTTGCCTTGAATTTGTTAAATGCCGTTTGAAAAGCCGGATTGCCGGCGATGGCGGCGTTATCGTCAACGTGCTGTTCGGTCGTCCGGTACATATTAAGTTTAGCGTTTTGTTTGGCGTTCAATTCATTGTTCATTGTCTTCTCCTTGTTTTATTCAGTGATTAAATAAACCCCTTGTGTTTGTGCAAAGACGCGCCGTTTTCAGCCGTTGATCGGGCATAATCGGCGATTTCTTTGGAGATAAAGACAATTGCTTTGGTAATGCGGGCAATTGTGCGGGTATTGAAGTTAATTGTTTGACCGGCGAACTCGATTGTTTGCCGGAAAAAGCGATTGTTTGATTGACGAATACGATTGTTTCACTGACAAACGCGATTGTTTGGCTGACAAAATGAATTGTTTGCCCGTCAGATTCAAATGTTTCATCGTCAAACTCGATTGTTTGAGCGGCGAAACGGAATGTTTCAATGAAAAAACCGATTGTTTAAATGTAAAAAGCTAAAACTTAATTATCAAAGAGCAGTTTTTTGATTTGGAACACTAACGACGAATGGAAAGAGCCTTTGGAAAGCGGGTAAAGATGCTTAATTTAAGGGTTAATTCGCGGTTAGTGGAGAAAAGATAGCATCAATCGAAATTGATTGCAAGGAAACTTTTCGATTTGCCGCGTTGCAGAATCAACCGTACACTTTTTTGCCGAGCGCGTAGGAAGTCATCAGCAAAACGAGCGCGACGATTGCCGCGATTGGACTCGGAACGCCGGAAAAATAGTGCGCTAACGCCGCGAGCGCGAAGTCGAAGAAAAATCCGGCGTAAGCCCATTCGGTCAGGGCTTTGAATTGGCGCGTCGCAATCGCCAACACGCCTAAAATCTTCGTTACCGGCAAAACGTAGGCGATAAAATCGGGAAATCCTAATTGATATAAACCCTTAACGGATTCATTAAAACTGAAAATTTCCGTTCCCGCCGCCGCCAGCATCATCAGGCAAAGAATTCCCGTTACAATCCAGTAAGCGATTTTCATAATTTAATCTCTCGAACTAAAACTCGAACCACTCGTAATTGATAAAATATAACAGGTTTTCCAAATTAAAAAGCAATCGTTTATAGTTGATTCTAAAAAATGAGTGAAATAAATGCGACGCTGAATGTCGAGAATGTTACTAAACGCTACGGTGTTTTTACGGCGGTCGAGAATTTGAGTTTTGCGGTTTCGGCGGGCAGAGTTTTCGGGTTTTTAGGTCCGAACGGCGCGGGCAAAACGACGACTATCCGAATGATTGTCGGTATCACCGCGCCAGACGAAGGGCGCATCGAACTGTTCGGCGCGCCCGTTTCCAACGAGACGCAGAACCGCATCGGCTATCTGCCGGAAGAACGCGGGCTGTATAAGAAAATGAAAATCGTTGACCAGCTTCGATATTTCGCCGCGCTCAAGAATGTTTCGCAAAAGGAAGCCGACAAACGGATTGATTTTTGGCTCGGACGGATGAATCTGAGCGAATGGAAGACGAAAAAGACGACTGATTTATCGAAAGGAATGTCCCAGAAAATTCAATTTATCTCGACCGTTCTGCACGATCCCGATTTGCTGATTTTGGACGAGCCGTTTTCCGGTCTCGATCCGGTCAACGTCGAATTTATGATCCAGGTTGTCGCCGAACTCAAAGCGCAGGGCAAGACGATTATTTTTTCGACGCACTTGATGGAAACTGCCGAAAGATTGTGCGACGACATAATTTTAATCAACCGTTCGCGCAGGGTGATCGGCGGAACTCTGCGCGAAGTGAAGGAAAGTTTCAGCAAAAATCTGATCGCGCTGCGCTGTTCGGGCGGCGAAGCGGTTTTGAAAGACGAAAGTTTAGTCGCCAAAGTTACAACCCACGCCGACGAAATGGAATTGGAATTAGCGGAGAACGCTGATGCACAGAATTTATTGAAAAGGTTAATCGAAAGCGGCGCGACGATTTCTAAATTCGAGGAGATCGAACCGAGTTTGAATGATATTTTTATTGATAAAGTTGGTAAAGTTTAATTTGAGGTAAACAAATGCAGACACAAACATTGATCGAAAAAATAAATAATCTGTCGGCTGAAAAGATTTATGAAGTCGAAGATTTCGTAGATTTTTTGCAGGAAAAATCGAAGCGGCAGATTGACGAATCAAGATTTCGTGCGATCTCGGAATATGCCGAAAAACACGCGGGCAGCGAAGTTGATTTAGATGAAAACCTTGAACAGGCGAGTCTCGAATTTCTGGCAGAGGGTGAAATCCGATGAAGCGCGGCGACGTTTATTGGGCGGATTTGCAACCGCGTTCGGGAGCGGAACAGCAGGGAAGGCGACCTGTGGTTGTCATCTCGCACGACGGTTTTAATCAAAATCCGCGCTGGCGTTCGATTATCGTTATCCCTGTTTCCACGTCGGCTGCTCAAGCCAAGCGCGGTTTGACGGCGGTGTTTTTACCGCAGGGCAGCGGCGGTTTAATGCAGGACAGCGTTGCGGTGTGTCATCAAATTACTACGCTCGACCGCGCAAAATTAACGGAAAAAATCGGCGAACTTTCAAAAGACGTGATGAAAGCAATAGCAGAAGGGTTGAAGGCGGCAACCGATTTATCTTAAAAATGAAAAAATTTCTTGCCGTAGTAAAACACGAATATAAAAAAATCGTTCTGAAATGGACTTTTTTGGTGGCGACTTTGTTGTTTCCGGTTCTGGCGGCGGCTTTTGCGGTTGTTCCGGCTCTGATTTTTTCCATCAAAGGCGACGCGACGCGGATGGTGATTGTTGATCAGACGGGAAAAATTGCGCCGCGTATCAAAAGCAATCTTTTGAAAGAGGAACGCGAAGAAAAAATCGAACAGGCGGAAGAAGAGGCTCTGAAAAATCTAACGGCGACGCAAAAGGAACAAATCGAACGCGCCGTCAAAGAGATGGAGCAGGCATTCGTTTTTGTGGATTACAATGCGGAGGCAAAATCCGTCGAGCAAATCAAACGCGAACTCAACGGTAAAATTACCGAAAAGGAACTTGATGCTTATCTGATCGTGCCGCCGGATTACGATGCGAGGGACGCGAATTTTGAATTCTTCACGCGCAAGGCGGACGGGCTTTTGTCGAAATCCGTGATGCGAAACGCGATTGACGGCGCGGTGCGTTCGCAAAGGCTCGCCGACGCGAATATAAGCGAAGCGAAGTTAAAAAGTCTCAGTCAGGGCGTTGATTTATCGGTCAAGCAAATCAGCGAAGAAGGCAATGAAAAGGATTCGGACGGGACTTTTGCGGCGGCGTTTATCGTCGGTCTGATGATTTACATAACTTTGCTGATTTACGGGCAGCAGATAATGGCGGCGGTTATCGAGGAAAAGGAAACGCGCATCGCCGAAATTCTTTTTTCGTCGGCGAAACCGTTTGAATTGATGATGGGAAAATTGGTTGGAGTCGGTCTGGCGGGTTTGACGCAGTTGGCGATTTGGATAATTTCCGCGCTCGCGCTCGCCGGTTTCGGCTTGGCGAGTATGAGCGCGGCGGGAATGAACATCTCTTTGCCCGACATCACGCCGCTGACGATAATTTATTTTTTCATCTTTTTTATTTTAGGGTTTTTCCTTTACGCGACGATTTACGCGCTGATCGGTTCGATGGTTACGACCGTGCAGGAAGGCGGGCAGTTCGCGCTGATTCCGGTGATGGTTCTGGTCATCGGATTTTACTTGAGCTTTGCCGTCATCCGCGACCCGAATTCGAGCGTTTCCTTTTGGGTTTCCATCGCGCCGTTTCTCGCGCCGATTACGATGCCGGTCAGGATTTTGACGGAAACGCCTCCGTTCTGGCAGATCGCGCTGGCGATTACGCTCAATGGTTTAGCCATTGCTGGGTTGGTCTGGCTGGCGGCAAGAGTTTATCGCGTCGGAATGCTGATGTACGGCAAACGTGCGACGATTCCTGAAGTTTGGAAATGGATAAGACAGAGTTGAATTTTTTTGAACCACATAGAAACATAGGACACATAGAATGTATTTTAAAAACTATGTGTCCTACGTTTCTATGTGGTTCAATTCTTTTTTATGGCAGCGAAATTTGATTATTCACTCGATTATAAAAATCTGGATTTACGAAGAACCCCCGAACTCTACCGCATCGGGAAGGGTGAGCAGGGTGTTCTGATGGTTGAACCGTACCGCAGTGAGATCATCGGCGCGTGGCGATTTAAAACGCCGGAGATTGCGCGTGAATCTTCCGAGAAGATTTACGAAATGTTTCTCGAATATAAAAAACAGCAGGATTTCGTCGGAATGGATATGGCGCGGAAATTTCTGCAAATGGGAATTACCAGAGCCAGACGCTACGCCAATCATCCGGGCGGCAGAAAATATAAAAAGGGAACGCGGGAAATTATTCCAATCGAAAAGATTGATGAAGAAAAAGCCGAGAGCGCGAGAATTTTCAGCGAGAAATATTATCTGGCGAAAAACGATGAGGTTTATCAAAAGTTGATGAAAGAGCATAAGGAAAAATATGAGTCTGACGATAAAAAGTCTTGAATTGGCGCAAGCGAATCGGTTATGCTCGTTCTACTGTTTAGAATTTTCAAGGAGAAGTGAAAAATTATGAAGAAGCATATTTTCGGTTTGGCTGTTTTTAGTTTTATTGTCGGTGCGGCGGCGTTTGTCTATGCACTTTTTAATGTTTCCGAAATCGTTCCGGTTTATGAGGTCGTTTCAACTCCGCAAAATGTTTCGACGGAAAAAACCTACTGTAATAAAAGACAGAAAGTTAATTCGATTGAAGTCAGACAAGCGGTTCTCGATATAAACACCAAAGAATTTAACTGGGAACTCGCCGCGCCGGACAGAGACGAAATGATCGCTCTGCATTTTTTCTCGAAAGACGAACGCGGAACGCGCTATATCACCACCGAGCAAGTGCCTAACAGAATTTCGCGCAACGGTGTTTTGCGATTTACTAATTCTTATAATTGGCTGAACACGCGCAAATCTTTTGAAAATTTGTATGTCATCGCTCAATTCGATTCGGACTCGGTAAATTATTCGGAAAACTTTCAGGTTTACGGTAATAAGTTTCAGCCGAAATTCGACGCGACCAAAGCGATGGCAGTAACGATTGATTACGGCAAATAAATAATCTCAAAATAAATCGCAAAAATTTACGCAAGTCTGTTTTTCCGCTTCGTTCTTATCCAAAAGTTACGAAGCTCAGAAGAAGAACAGGCTTTTTAATTTTTTAACTTTAACTTGAGAGGACAAAATTTATGAAAAAGATTTCAGTTGGATTATTTATTTTTTCGCTGCTCGTTTCGGCTTGCGGGTCGAAGGAATCAAGCACAAGTTCTAACGCTAATCGAGCGTCGGGCAATTACGATGCTGAATACGGGAAGCAATCGCCGACGAGCGCGAATTCGATGACTGCCTCGAATATGTCGGTTACATCAGCTACGCCGGCGATGGACGCGAAAAGCGAAAATTATGACGAAGGAGTTGCGGCAAACGAACGCTATGCACAGATTACGGAAAATCCGTTTCTTGAAACAAGCCGTGCGCCGCTTTCGACCTTTTCGATTGATGTTGACACGGCGGCTTATGCCAATGTGCGCCGTTATTTGAACGACGGGCAGATGCCGCCGAAGGACGCGGTTCGCATCGAGGAACTGGTTAATTATTTTGAATACGATTACCCGCAGCCGATTGGCGATCAGCCGTTTTCCGTGAACACCGAATCGGCGACCGCGCCGTGGAACGCCAAACATAAAATCGTTTCCATCGGTTTGCAGGGCAAGAAAGTCTCGCTCGATGACGTGCCGCCGTCGAATCTGGTTTTCCTTTTGGACGTTTCCGGTTCGATGGATGATGCGCGGAAACTGCCTTTGTTAAAGGATTCGCTGAAAATTTTGACGAATCAATTAACGGCGAAAGACCGTGTGGCGATTGTCGTCTATGCGGGCGCGAGCGGTTTGGTTTTGCCTTCGACGAACAATCGCAATGAAATTTTGAACGCGCTCGACGATTTGAATGCGGGCGGTTCGACGAACGGCGGACAGGGAATTCAACTGGCTTACAAAGTCGCGCTCGACAATTTTATACAGGGCGGAAACAATCGCGTGATTCTGGCGACGGACGGCGATTTTAACGTCGGCTTGCAGTCGGACGACGCGCTCGTTTCTTTGATCGAAGCCAAACGCCGCACGGGAATTTCGCTTTCGGTTTTGGGATTCGGCACGGGCAACACGAATGATTCGATGATGGAAAAGCTCGCCGACAAAGGCAACGGCAATTACGCTTATATTGATTCGCGTGAGGAAGCGCGCAAGGCTCTGGGCGAACAGGTTGCCGGAACTTTATTCACGATTGCGAAAGACGTGAAGATTCAAGTCGAATTCAATCCGGCGAAAGTTGCGGGTTATCGCTTGATCGGTTATGAAAATCGTTTGATGGCGAACAAGGATTTTAACGATGACACGAAGGACGCGGGCGAGATCGGCGCGGGACATTCGGTAACGGCTTTGTATGAAATCGTCCCTGCCGGACAAGCGATTGAGAACGACGGCATCGAATTGAAATACTCGCAGGTTGCGCCGTCCGAATCGAATTTTAATGACGAACTTCTGACCGTCAAACTGCGTTACAAAGAACCGAACGGTTCGCAGAGCAAACTCCTGACGCAAGGCTTGCTGGACAGAGGAAACTCCATCGAAAACGCTTCTGACAATCTGCGTTTCGCGTCGGCGGTTGCCGAATTCGGAATGCTTCTGCGCGGCTCGCGCTACAAAGGAGCGGCGAATTTTAACAGCGTTACTGATCGCGCACAAAACGCGCTCGGCAGCGATTTGAAAAATTATCGCAGTGATTTTCTTGATTTGGTTAGAAAGGGAAGCCGTCTGCGAAACAGTTAGAGCAAATGCGTATTTAGTAGATGGTAAAAAAGTAGAACAGGCTGTTAGCCTGTTCAGCCGCCGCGAAGCGCACGGCGGCGGCAGGCTAACAGCCTGCCTTACATTAACCCCCAATTTGCTCTAAATCCGGCTCGCCGGAGCTTAAAATCCGTTGGCGGGAGTAAAGGTCGCACGTGCGAGACCTTTACTCCCGCACAAGAGACCTTTACTCTCAAACAAAAAACCATTACTCCGACGCATCAGACCATTACTCCGAC
>CAXTKJ010000078.1:0-20908 GCA_964244835.1 uncultured Pyrinomonadaceae bacterium | reverse complement strand
GGACGGAAATGGCTTGACAACTCAACACAGTATCTGACGTGGGGCGAAACCGCCAGCGATAACCTTAAATTTAACGAAAGACGTTGATAACAAAGCCCATGTTTCGCCCTCACGTCCATTGAATTGTTAGCCCGCCCTTAGAATGAAACGAGCAATTATGACTGCCACACAAGATAATGAGAAAGCAATCGCCATTTGCCGTCCTCTCGTCTAATTACTACGTGCCAGCCTGTGGTAAAAGTAATACCTGAAACAACCTCTATCAAAACTGTTTGGCTGCTTTTATTAAAAGCGATTTGTTTCGCCCACGTATCTTTTGAATTAGAATAAAGATTCTTTAAAACCAGTTTTTCTAAGTCTTTATCATCGCTACTCAAATATTTTATCTCTTCAAGAAGTTTGACAGGCGATTCCCAATAGTCTGGAGCATTTTTCTTGCGATATTCAAACCAATCCTCTAACGCAGATAAAGCCTTTGGGTCAGACAAATACTTTATGACTGATTGAGAATTAAGACTTACTTTTTGGTCAGAATCATAAAGAGCTTGAATTAAATCGAATCTCCTTGTTTCTCCTTCTTCAAATAGCTTCTTGAGAATTTCGTTGGCGTGAGAGCGTTCCATTTCAAGTAACAGTTTTCTAGTTTCAGAATAGGTTTTTGATTGAACTTGGGCGGATGCAGAGATTACACCAACTATCAGAAAAAGAAATACAATCGTGAATTTTAATATCTTCATACTTGCAATACGTGAAGCGGGCTAACGACTGAGATGACGTGGGGCGAAACCGCCACCGCGCAAGTTTAGGGTAAAAAGACAACGCGATAAGAAAGTCGCTGTTTCGCCCTCACGTCCATTGAATTGTTGGGCGGCGCGTTGATAGAAAAACCGTTTTATTTAACGGAAACTCGCTCATTACGCCGCTACATTCACTCGGCTTTTGGCAAATCTTTGAAAAACTCCTGTGCAATTTGGTCAAGAATTTTCACCGATTGCAAATCTCTGTAAAATTCTTGCCCGTTTTCGATGAACAGGATTTGTTTGCAAGGATACGACACTAAAGCATTTATCGTTTCCTTTTTGGTGATTATTTCCAAGCCGATTGTCGCTGTGAAAGTGCATTTATTAACAATTTCTGGGTCAAAATAGTTGCTTGCGTCCAAAAGACTTCTTTTCAGTTCTTTGGACTTCTTTTTGTTCACTTTGCTAGAACTCAAAACTTCGTAGTCAGCAAAGTATTTTTTTTCATCCTTCTTTTGCGATGCTGCGTCCGTTACAAATTCTCTAATTCGGTAAACGGTTATTTGTTTGGCTTTTGCAATTCGGGCGGCTCTTTCTTTGCCAAGAATATCTTTGATATTCGGCTTAGTTTTAGTTTCTGTCATATTGACGTTAGTTTTGTTCTCAGCCGACGTGCCGTTTTCTTTTTGTTGGCTGTTGACCGGACACGCGACTAACAGCAAGGTGAAAATCAATAGCACTTTAGTCATAATGTTTACCTCAATTCTGGATAGTAAATTGCCGTTTGTCGGTTGCCTGTTTTGTCGCTGGCGTATTTTTTAGCGTTGCTGAAAATTGTTACCCAACTGGGTGAACTGCCGTTAGCGACGCTGGTTTCATACATAAACGCATCCAGAAACGAATGAATGAAAAACCCGCCGATTTTTGTATTGGACAGTGCATACTCGCCTTTGCTGGCGGCTGCCATTAAAATACTGCCGCGAGTGTTCAAAAATAAAGCTGCAACTGCGCTACGACTAATTCCAGCATCAGAAGGTTTTAACACAACACCCTCGTTATAATTAGGCTTATCTATGCCTATCTTACTGTTGCAAGCGTCAACGATAGTTATGTTTAGTCTCGCGCCTCTCCTTTTCAGAGAGTCATATACTTCAGTTGCCGAAAGATTGTTCTCAACGGGACTTTGCCGATTTCGCGTAAGCGAAAATCTAGGATACGAATCAACATCATTGTCAAATCTAAAACCGTGTCCGGTATAAACGAAAACAACAATATCGTTTGAGCCGGGCTTCAAGTTGTTGATGGCGTTGACAACATTAGTTCGGCTAAAACTATCGCCCGCTATAAGAGTTGGTTTAAGCGTAATTCCAACTTCATTTGCCGCAGCTTGAAATTCTTTCCCAATTCCCAAAACATCTACTTTGCCAGCTTCGCCGATGTTTCTGTCTTCCACGTCTGCAACAACGATTAAGTGCATAGTAACATTTGAAGAATTGGTAGTGCCGGCATTGCTCGGAGGAGAAAAACCAAAGTTTTGTAGCAATGTGTTCGTAATCTCATTCGGCATCAATGGTCTAAATTCCTGCACAGAGCCTCTCTGATTTGCTTCGTCAAAAGTGTCGGTGCAAGCGTAATATCCGTTGACCATTCTGAAAACGAAGGTATCTGGTGAATAACCTTCGCCGACCGGCGGCGGGACTATAAAAGATACATTACTGCCTTTTAGATAGCCTTCTCCCATAACTCCCGGAATGTATGCAACATTCTGTTGCACAACCACATATTTTTGTAATTTGGGATGGTAAAATCTAGCCCGCAGAATAGGCTGTGCAGAACCATACCAAACTAACAAGCCTTCGTAAGCTGTGGTGTAAGTTTGATAATTGACTGTTGTGCTGACCTGCCAATTAACTTTGTAAAGTCCTTGAGCTTGCGAACTCAAACAAAACAAAAATAACAAGGCAATCGAAAGAGCAAGTTTTTTCATTTTATTCTCCTAATTTTCTGAATGTTTAGAATTTTGCGGTGTATCTATCGGAACATCCGATTTAACCGATAGCCGCCCAACACGGAGTTGAACCGAACCGCTAAGAGCGGTCGGTTAACCGAGCCTCTAGCGGTTTCGGTTCCAATGACAAGTTTGAAGTTTTTGCGGAATTACGAATTCTAACCATCAAAAGTTTCCATTCCGCAATCAAACTTTAAACTTTGTATTGAACCGACTCATGGTTTTCTTACACCGACTTTTTTATACGTTATTTTAATTATTAAAGTCAATAAAGATTTGATTTTCCTAAGATTTTGTTTTATTGTTGCCGTCAAAATCCTAATCCGTGTAAAAATTTACACCGACTCAGAAAAATATATGCCAAAGTTACTTGATCGCGTCCGGGCGTTGATGCGAATGCGCCATTACAGTTATGAAACCGAAAAGCGATATATTTACTGGATTCGCCATTATATCGGTTTTCACAATATCAGAAATCCGGCTGAAATGGCGGCGGCGGAAATTGAAGCGTTTTTGTCGCACCTCGCGGTTGAAAAGCGGGTTTCGGCTTCGACGCAGAATCAGGCACTCGCCGCGCTGCTTTTTCTCTACCGCGAGGTGTTAAGCGTTGATTTGCCGTGGCTCGAAAAATTTGTTCCTGCTAAAAAGTCCGATCACGTTCCCGTCGTGCTGACGAAAGACGAAGTAAAACAAATTATCGGCGAACTGAACGGAACGAATTGGCTGATCGCAAATCTGCTTTACGGTTCGGGTTTGCGCTTGATCGAAGCGTTGCGGCTGCGCGTTAAGGATTTGGATTTCGGGTTTAAACAAATCGTCGTGCGCGATGGAAAAGGCGCAAAAGATCGTTTTACCGTTCTGCCGTTAATGTTGATCGAGCCGCTGCAAAAACAGTTGGAAACGGCAGGAAAATTACACAAACAGGATTTGCGGTGCGGACTCGGAAAAGTTGAAATGCCGTTCGCGCTTGAAAGAAAATATCCGAATGCCGAAACGGAATGGGCGTGGCAATATGTTTTTCCGTCACGAATTTTAAGTGTCAATCCGCGAAACGACAAAAGAGGCAGACATCACGTTTCCCCTGCAAGCATTCAAAAACCATTTAAAGTCGCGCTGATAAAAAGCCGCATTCCGAAAAACGCCAGCCCGCACACCTTGCGGCATTCGTTTGCGACACATCTTTTACAGGACGGCTACGATATTCGCACCATTCAGGAACTGCTCGGACATAAGGAATTGACGACGACGATGATTTACACGCACGTTTTAAGTCAACACCGTTTGGGCGTAAGAAGTCCGGCTGATTTGTGAGATTTTTTATCTGACGGTTTGGGCTTCGGCTTTTTCGGGCGGCTGTGAGCGGTCAATCGCTTCGTCTTCGACCTCGCCGCCGATGCTGATCGGAATGTCCGCCGGATTGTCGTACAGCATCGCCCGGTTCTCTGAATCTTTTTCCGCCGTCGCAATCAAAGTTCTGATCGAATTCGGCGGCGTGTAGCCCGGATAATCAACCCGCGAATGGTAAATCGAAACAAGCGATTTAATCATCGCTTCTCTAATTTGCGTCAGTTCTCTTAACGTCAAATCGCATTCGTCGAGCTGGTCGTCGGCTAAAATCGCGTCAATGATTTTCGTTACAATATAGCGAATGTTTTCCGGTGTCGGTTCGCTCAGGGAACGCGCCGCCGCTTCGCAGCTGTCGGCGATCATCATAATCGCGGATTCTTTAAACTGCGGTTTCGGTCCCGGATAGCGAAAATCGTTTTCCGAAATTGTTTCGTCTTCGCGGGCTTCCGACTGCGCTTTTTTCAGGAAATAATGCAGCGTTCGTGTTCCGTGATGCTGCGGGATAAAATCAATAATTCTTTGCGGCAAGCCCATTTCGCGCCCCAATTTCATTCCGTAAGTAACGTGGCTGACGAGAATTTTCGCGCTCTGCGCCGGTTTCAGACGGTCGTGCGGATTTTTGCCGTGCTGATTTTCGATGAAATGTTCGGGCGCGGCTGATTTGCCGATGTCGTGATAAAGTGCGCCGATTCGCGCCAATAAACCGTTCGCGCCGACGACGCGGCAGGCTTCTTCGGCGAGCTGCCCGACGGCGTGCGAATGCTGATTCGTTCCCGGCGCACGAAGTGCGAGTTGTCCAAGCGCGGGCAGATCAGCGTTCGATAATTCTAATAATTTAACGTCAGTCAAAATGCCGAAAAACGATTCGCACAGCGGCAGAAAAACCGCCGTAACCGCCGCCGTTATCAAACCGCTCGCCAGACCACAGGAAATCGCCAGCGCAACCGTATTCAAAATAAACGGCTGCTGCGTGTAGCCGATTAGCGCGACGGTCGCCGCCGCGCTCGCCAAACCGACAAGAACGCCCGCCGTCGTTACCGACGAACGCGAACGATAACGCCCGATACCGTAAACCGCGACCGCCGAAGTGATCGCCGCGTAAAGCGCGAATTCCAAACTTTTCGGCGCAATCAATCCGGCAATCAGAGCGAGAAAAAATCCGGTAAAAAGCGCGGTGCGCCGGTCGGCGAGTAAAGTCATCAACAAACTTCCGAACGCAAACGGAATCGCAAACGCCCACAGCGTCGGATCATTCAAAGGAGCTTTAACGTTCTGCGCGGCGGTGAATTCGGCGAGCCGAAAAAATATCGCCATCAAAAGCGTCTGCGCCAAAACAATAAATCCGAACAGCGCGAAGGTTCTTTCTTCCGACAAAACGATGCGCGACATATTGCCGTGATGCTCGATAAACTTCCAGGCGATCCAGAACAGCGCGGAAACCAACAGCAGCAAACCGAAAAATCTATTAAGCAACCTGGTCGAATCGCTGTAACTGCGAATCGCGGCGATTTGCGATAAAACATTCGGCGTAATCGTGTCGCCTTCGCGGACAATCGTCTGCCCGCGTTTGAGCGAAACTGTAACGGGAGCGATGTTTTTTTCGATTGACTGCCGCGCCTCTTCGGTCGCCGCGCTGTCAAAAACGACGCTCGGCTGAATCAAAGGCGCGAGCGCGGCATTGAACGCTTCGACTTCCGCCGGCGATAAACTTCTGATTTTTTGCAAGCCTTCGCTCAGTTTCTGGCGGGCTTCGGAAAGCGCGGTCATATTGCTTTCCGGCATTTTCACGATTGACTGCTGGTTCGGTCGCTGGCGTTCGTGCAGGATAATTTCCGTCTGAAAATACTGTCTGTCCTGATCGCCGTAAATCGAACCGTCGGCGTTTTCGCGCAGCAGGCGCGTTACCGAATCGAGTTCGTTCTGGCTGAATTTTCGCGCCGCGAAAACTTTGCCGACC
The DNA here is from genome assembly GCA_964244835.1 of uncultured Pyrinomonadaceae bacterium. Lineage (GTDB taxonomy): Bacteria > Acidobacteriota > Blastocatellia > Pyrinomonadales > Pyrinomonadaceae. The sequence goes on along the minus strand of CAXTKJ010000078.1, from coordinate 14,856 downwards.
GCCGCGCCGCCTGCGCCCGTCCAATTTTCTGCTGCGTCGGTGCGAACATTGCTGTTGCTTTTGGCGTTGGCGTTCGCGTCTGATGTTTCCTTTTTCCGCGCCAGATTTTCCCACGCCGAACGAAAACTTTGCACGGCTTCGTCCGCGCGTTTCGATTCAAAAGTAAATGTCGGCTGAACGCCTTCCCGCGCCGCGAGCCTGATTTTTTCGGTTTCTTCCGCGTCGGCGACGGAAATATCGGCGGGCGAAGTGATCAGTTCGCGGGCGATGTCGCCCTCTTTATACAATTCGGCGGACGCACCGCCGCCAAACGGATTATGGATAAAAACCGTCGTCAGCAGACACAAAACCGCAAAGCCGAGCCAGAATTTCTGTTTGCCGGATAGACTTTCAAACGGACGCGCCGCGTATTTTTCAATCGTTTGGCGCGTCTGCGTCAAAGGCGTTGCCAAATCTTGCAGACGTTTGCTCATTCTTTGAATTTCAGATTCCAAATTCCAGATTTTATTTTCCGATCTGCATTTCCAATTCACTTTCCTGATTTGGAATTTGAAATTTGGAATCTGGAATTTTCACGAGTTCTCCGATTTTATCAATTAAGGGTTTTAATGTTTTGGGGTGGATAGCTGAAATTGACACGGTAGCAACGCCTTTGTCAAGTTCGATTTGGCGCGTCAGGGCTTCGAGCGAAGTTTCGTCGAGCAAATCGGATTTGTTTAGAACGATCAGGCGCGGGATTCGATTCAGTTCGAGGTCGGTTAAAATTTTATCAACCGATTCGATGTGCGCCGTCGCCTGCTCGCTCGAAGCATCAACGACGTGAACGAGCAGATCGCTGTCGGCAATTTCTTCGAGCGTGGCGCGAAACGCAGCGACCAGAGTTTCCGGCAAATCGCGGATAAATCCGACCGTATCGTTGATGATTATTTCCTGCTCAATCGGCAGACGAAGCCGCCGCGAAGTCGGGTCTAACGTCGCAAACATTTTCTTTTCCGCATAGACTTTGCTCTGCGTCAGAGTGTTCAGCAAAGTAGATTTCCCGGCGTTCGTGTAGCCGACCAGAGAAATAATCGGCACGTCTTTTCGCAGTCTTTCCTTGCGTCTTTGCTGACGTTGTTTTCGCAGATTTTCGACCTGTTTTTCGAGATGCGTAATTTTATCGCGCACGCGCCGCCGGTCGGTTTCGAGTTTCGTTTCGCCCGGACCGCGCCCGCCGATGCCGCCCGCGAGTCTTGAGAAGGCTGAATTTTGTCCCTGCATCAAGCGCGGCAAAAGATATTTCAACTGCGCGAGTTCGACCTGCAATTTCCCTTCACTCGATTGGGCGCGTTGCGCGAAAATATCCAGAATCAACTGCGGTCGGTCAATCACTTTTAATTCTGTTGCGTCAGACAGCGAGCGCACCTGCGTCGGCGAAAGCTCGGCATCGAACACGATCAAGTCCGCGCCGAGCCGCATCGCGCGAATTAATAATTCTTCCAACTTACCTTTCCCCAAAACCGTTTTCGGATCAATTTTCGGTCGCCGCTGAATGATTTTATCCAGCACGATGACATCGGCAGATTCGGCGAGTTCGGCGAGTTCCGCCATCGTTTCTTCGGCTTCGGACAGGTAGCCGTCGGTTACGCCGACTAATATCACGCGATCCTGATTTGTCTGCTTGTTTCGCGCCGTCAGACGATTGCGCGCCATCTCGGTTTCGAGCGAATTTATCAAATTGACAAAGTTCGCGTCGAGGTGCGCGGGAATATTCGGCTCTAAAAATTCGTAAGGCAACGATTGACCGTCAGCGTCTAATTTCTCGGCGGTCGTCGGCAAAAGGTGCGCCGAATAGACATTGTTCGGCAGTCCGGTTTCCTTATCAACCTGAATCGTCGCCATCAAATCGAGCCGCAGCAACGCCAAATCGGTCAAATCATCCTGCGTTAATTTCTCGCCGGAAAGCTGCGTGTGAACACAGCGCAGACCGCGAAAACGGTCAGCCGAAACGCGGGCGCGACCGAAATCCGGCATTTCAATCCGCTTTGCCGTGCCGACCATCACATATTCGACTTGTCCTTTGCGATTGATGAGAACGCCGACTTGTCTGCCCGTCTCAAATGAAATTTCCGTCATTTGGCGAGCGAGTTCCGGCGAAACGATCTGTTCGGGAGCGACGCGCCGGGTTGATAAGCGTTCGATGCGTCGTAATTGATTGGCTTTTAAGCCCTGCGTAAAGCCGCTGATGTTACTGATAAATCTATCTTCCTCCAACCTGAATAATGCTGAATTATAACATATCTTTTGATGCGAAATTCGAGTAAAAATCAGTCTCTAAAAGGTGCTTCTTTTAATCTCCAACAAGTCTTTTTGGAAAGATTCATAATTCTACATTTTACATTTTGCATTTTGCATTTTTATCGGATAAAACCGATCTTTTTTTGAAGAAAATTTAGAATGCAGAATGTAGAATTTAGAATTTGTTGCTTTGTTCAATGAATCAGCGGTTTTACTGAATGAAAATCTCGTCCACGAAAATAAAAGCATCATCGCCCGCGCCCGGATGCCACGCCGGAATTTTGCCGAGACTGACTGCTTTCACGCGTACGAATCGCGCTTTGGTCGGCGCGATTGTTGTTACATAATCCTTCGTCTGCTCGGTCATATCGTCAGGCGCGACATCGGTTTTGATGTCGGCAACTTTGGTGAAATTCACGCCGTCGTTCGATGTTTCAAATTCTATGCGCGTCGGCATCCAAATCCACGACCGCGCATTTTGCAGAAAGCCTGCGCCAACTCGTTTGATTTCCGTTTCTTTTTGCAAATCAATTACCGCGACAAAATTCTGCGCCTGATAACCCTGCCATTCGCCCGAAGCAAAATTGAGCGTTCCGCGAATGCCGTCAATCAAACCTTCATCGCCGCCGCCCGTGTATTGGCGATTGTATTTCGACGCAATTTTTGCCGTCCAATCGTGCGGCATTTTGTGAAGTTTCGCCTCGACCGGAAAGCTCTTTTCGCCCTTCGCGTCAATCGAAACGGCTTTGACAATTTTCGATTCGACGACGGTGAAAGGTGTCGTGTAAGGGATTGATTTCTCGCTCGGTTCGCCGCCATCAATCGTGTAGAAAATCTTCGCGTTCGCATCGTGAGCAGCGATTTTGACGGTTGTATCTTTGTTAAAAACGCGCGCCGCATCAATCGTCGGAACGCTCAAAAAACTGGTTTTGATTTCCGTCGTCGAAAACGTCGTGAACCAATCTTTCACCGGCGCGTCCGTCATCTCAAATTCCAAAGTGCCGCCATTCATCAAATCGGCGTGCGCGAAAAAAGTCTGTTTCCAATCCGCGCCGTTTAGTTTGATTGATTTGAGGTAAATGTTTTTGTCGGAAATATTCGCGGCGCGAATCGTGAAAGTTTTGCCGTTTTCAAGATGAATTTTTGCCTCTTTGAAAAGCGGCGTTCCAAAATCGTAATTCGGGATTGACGGCGCGACCTGATAAAAACCCAACGCGCTCAAAATATACCACGCCGACATTTGCCCGCAGTCTTCGTTGCCGATCAAACCGTCGGGTGTCGGCTTGTAAAATTCGTCGAGAATTTTGCGAATATAACTTTGGGTTTTCCAAGGTTCGCCCGCGTAATTATAAAGATAAGCGATATGATGCGAAGGTTCGTTGCCGTGCGCGTATTGCCCGATCAAGCCCGTAATATCAGGCTGTTCGCGTCCCACGAGTTTATCGGTCGTCGTAAAAAGCGCGTCCAATTTCGCGGCAAATTTGGCGCGTCCGCCCTGCAATTCGATCAGCTTTGAGATGTCGTGCGGCGCGAAAAACGAATAAACCCAACTGTTGCCTTCGGTAAAGTTAAAAGTAACTTCGTTCGGCGCAAACGGCGCGACGAAACCGCCGTTTTTCTTCGGGCGCATAAATCCGGTTTCCGCGTCGAAAAGATTTTCAAAATAACGGGCGCGTTTGATGTAATTTTCGTAATCAGTTTTTTTTCGGTAAATTTATCATCCCAACCCGTTGAAAATTTTTTCGTTTCAAATTCCTTTGAAGTTTGTAAAATCTTCGCCATTTGCGCGATGCAGAAATCGTCATAAGCGTATTCGAGCGTTTTGGAAACCGATTCGTTTTCGTCTTCGGCGGAAATATAGCCGCGTTTTCGATATGCTGCTAATCCGAAATGATTGAGTTCCGCCGAATGTTTCGCGGCTTCAAACGCTTTTTCGTAATCGAAACCTTTGATAGATTTTGCCATCGCGTCGGCGATGACGGAAACCGCGTGATAACCGATCATACAATCGGTTTCGTTGCCCGCGAGTTCCCAAACCGGCAATCTGCCGCCTTGCTCATATTGGCGAATAAAAGTGTTGATAAAATCAACCGTTCGCTTTTGGTCAACAATCGTATAAAGCGGATGCGCGACGCGAAAAGTGTCCCACAAGGAGAAAACTGTGTAGTTTTCTGATTTTGGATTTTGGATTTTGGATTTTGGATTGGTGTTTGATTCTTCGACGTTGTGAATTTTTCCGTCTAAACCGCGATAATTTCCGTCAACGTCCTGAAAGATATTCGGCTGAATTTTCGTGTGATAAAGCGCGGTGTAAAAATTCGTCATTTGCGCGCCCGTGCCGCCGGAAACTTCGATTTGTGAAAGTTCTTTGTTCCACGCCGCTTTTGCGTCGGCGCGAACTTTATCAAAATTCCAATCGGGTATTTCCGCCGCCAAATTTTTTCTCGCGCCTTCGATGCTAACGGATGAAACGGCGACTTTTATAAGAAGTTGTTTGTTTGCCAAGTTTCCGAACTGCAAAATTCCTGTTGAGTTAGTGCCTTTTGCAAAATGAGTTGTATGCAGCTCATTTTTGTCTTGAACGATGTTTGCATTACGAAAAGGCTCTGAAAATTCTGCCGCAAAATAAATAATCTGGTCTTTCGCCCAACTGCTCGAACGCCGAAAACCTTCGATGCGATTTTTGCCGACGATTTTCAGTTCCGAATTAAGAACTTTGTCACGCCATTTCAAATCTAAAATGATATTCGCTGCGTCTGATTTCGGAAAAGTGTAGCGATGAAATCCGACTCGCGTTGTCGCCGTCATTTCGGCGAAAATATTGTTGTCATCAAGTTTGACACTATAATATCCCGGTTCGGCTCGTTCGTTCGCGTGAGAAAATTTTGAAGCGTAACCATTCACCGATTTGTCTCCGTTTTTCGCTTCCAACTGCGGCTCGCCGAGCGTCGGCATAAATAAAATGTCGCAGTAATCAGGAATGCCAGTGCCGCTTAAATGCGTGTGCGAAAAACCGAAAATCGTCGAATCGGAATAATGATAACCGCTTGAACCGTCCCAATTATCAATTCGCGTGTCGGGCGATAACTGTACCGCGCCGAACGGCACGGTTGCGCCGGGAAAGGTGTGTCCGTGTCCGCCCGTGCCGATGAACGGGTTGACGTATTTTGTGTAATCGGTCGTTTGCGCGAAGACGGCAAAGGCGCAAAGTAGAATAATGCCGCCGAGACGGAAAGCGGCGAAAAGTCTTTTGAAAGTTGCCGTGCGCGGCTTTTTGATTTTCATTTTACTGTTCGATCAAAAAAGGATTTTTGTTAATTATACGCGAAAGTCTGTTTTTTCCCGTCAGCCGCCGGATGTGCGAAGAAAAGTTTTCGGCTAAAATAATTAGAAGCGATCTCAAAAATACCCGTTCGTCTGTAATTCTACATTCGGCATTCTAAATTTTTCATTTTTTTTCGTAATAAAATGTAGAATGAAAAATGTAAAATTTAGAATTTCTGATTTTTGAGATCGCTTTAAAAAACTTTTAGAAATCCAATCAGAAAAAATGCAGGCGCGAACGAAACGACAGAAAGAAGTTTTCGATTATATCAAATACTACGTCGAGAAATACGGCAGCGAACCGTCGTATCAGTTAATCGCGCGGGAATTGGGCATCCGGTCGAAAGCCGGAATTGCCAGACATATTCAGGCACTCGAAGCGCAGGGACTGCTCAAACGACGGCGCGAGAACGGCAGTTTCTGGCTCGATTTGAACGAAGGCAGCGCGATTAACAAAGCCGTCTGCGAAATCGAATGGCTGGAATTTCCGCGCATTGAAAGTTTCGTCGAAGAGTGGGAAAAAGAACCGCTTTTCGTGCCGCGTTTTCTGCTCGGTTTTCAGGAAGCGGAGCGTCTGCGGGCGTTTCGCGTCGCGGATGAAGCGATGCGCGAAAAGCAGATTTGCGAAGGCGATGTCGCGCTCGTCGAAAAACGCTCGCACGCCCGCGACGGCACGATTGTCGTCGCCCTCGTCGGCGGCAAACAAATCGTTTTAAGATTGTTCGTGCGCGTCGGCGCGTATATCGAACTTCGCGCCGCTTCGGAAAATTACGAAACGATCAAACTTCCGGCGAACAAAATCGCCATTCAGGGAATTTTTCGCGGGCTTTTGCGACCAATTATTTGAACGATGAAGTAGGAACGCTGAACGCTGAATTTAAATTCAGCGTTCAGCGTTCCTACTTCATCATTTCATTGCTGAACCACGCTTTGCGCCGTTTGCGGGCGATTGAAAAATTTCGGGCGACGGTGAATGCGATTGAAAAGGAACAGGTTGAAAAAGTGCATCGCACCTAAAACTAATAAAACCAGACCGACTTTCCAGGACAACGCTTCGATTCCTTCCCGCGCCGTCGCAATGTCGCCGCCAATTTTCAGTGCCAGACTGATGTAGCCGAGATTGATCAAATAAAATCCGACGACCAGCAGATGATTAACCGAATCCGCCAGACTTTCGTCGCCGCCGAAAACTTCGATCAGGAAAACTCTGCCGTTTTTATGCAAAGTCTTGGCGACCCAAACCGTTAAGAAAACGCTCAAAATAACATACGCCGCGTATGTTAAAACAACTATGTCCATATTGCCTCCTGTGAATTTCAAATGATGCCGGTGTAAATTTCAAAGCATCCGCATTTTTTCATAAACAAGGCGTGTGCCGTTTTCCTGAAATGGCATTTTGTGCGATGTTTGCTGAGTTTTCGCCGGGTTTGTAATTTGCATTTTGCGCCGCTGAAGGATTTTTGTCTGGCATTTTGCGATTTGCATCGCGGTTTTCAAAATTATAATCTTTAACTTCGTTTTAATTTACATCGAAAAGGCATTTTTATATTGTGGCAAATAATCCGACACCGAACGCCAGTTACAGTTTGACGCTGCGCGTGAAAATTCAGAACCGACCGGGCAAACTCGGCGAAATTACGACCGCCATCGGGCGCGTCGGCGGCGACATCGAAGGCATTGACATCGTTTCCGTCGGCAAAGATTTTTTAATTAGAGACATCACCGTTAATGCCGCGTCCGAAGCGCACGATCAGGAAATCGTCAACTCCGTCCAGAGCATTGACGGCGTGGAAGTCGTTCATACTTCCGACCGAACTTTCCTGATGCACCTCGGCGGAAAAATCGAAACCGTCTCGAAAATGCCTTTGAAAACGCGCTCGGATTTATCAATGGCTTACACGCCCGGAGTCGCCCGCGTCTGCGAAGCGATTGCTAAAGACCCGGAAAAAGCGTTCACTTTAACGATCAAAAAAAACACCGTCGCCGTTATTTCGGACGGCACAGCGGTTTTAGGTTTGGGCGACATCGGACCAGCGGCGGCGATGCCTGTAATGGAAGGCAAATGCCAGCTTTTCAAAGAATTCGGCGGCGTTGACGCTTTCCCGATTTGTTTGAGTACGAAAGACCCGCACGAAATAATCGAAACGATCAAACACATTGCGACCGCTTTTGGCGGCATCAATCTCGAAGATATTTCCGCGCCGCGCTGTTTTGAAATCGAGGATAGATTAAAGGAAGAACTTGATATTCCCGTGTTCCACGACGACCAGCACGGAACGGCGGTCGTCGTTCTCGCAGCACTATTGAACGCACTAAAAATCACCGGCAAGAAAATTGATGAAATAAAACTCGTCGTCAACGGAGTCGGCGCGGCGGGCGTTGCCTGCACGAAAATCGTGATGGCGGCGGGCGTAAAAAACATCGTCGGCTGTGACCAAAGCGGTGCGCTTTATGCCGGACGCACGGAAAATATGAATTGGGTGAAAGATTGGTACGCTCGCAACACGAATCCGAACGCGGAAAAGGGAACGATTCACGATGTCATCAAAGGCGCGGACGTTTTCTTCGGTTTGAGCGCACCGGGCGTGATAGGTGCAGCGGATTTAAAGAATATGGCGAAAGACCCGATTATATTTGCGATGGCGAATCCCGTCCCCGAAATTATGCCCGAAGAAGCCGCCGGACTTGTCGCGGTGATGGCGACGGGACGCTCGGATTATCCGAACCAAATCAACAACGTCCTCTGTTTTCCCGGCATCTTTCGCGGCGCGTTAAACTGTCGTGCGTCCCGCATCAATGAGGAAATGAAAATCGCGGCGGCAACCGCCATCGCCGAAATAATTACCGATGCCGAACTTTATTCGGATTACATTATTCCCTCGGTTTTCGACAAACGGGTCGGCGAAGCCGTCGCCGCCAAAGTCGAAGAAGCGGCGTATGCGACCGGCGTAGCCCGCCGCGCCCGCACCGACGGCGATTCGGAATTTCAACTCGGCAACTAAGAAAAGAGCAGTTTGCAAACTGCTCTTTTCTTCAAAACTTGCTTTTGCCAATCGGTTTTCTACGTCTTTAATGATGGTACGGAATTCGGTATCTTCTTAAAAACCTTTCAAGATTTAAAATCTCTTCCGGCTCGTTATCATCCATCAAAACGCCTTCCGGCTGGACGTTATAAATCGCTTCAAACGTATTATATTTGGCATCTTCGCTGATGTTCAGAGCTTTGATGCCATTGATAACGGTCTGTTTGTCAATAGCGTCATTGGAAGCCTTGTACGGAATTTTTATAAAAGCCATCTTTCCACCTTAGCACGTTTTCGCCCGCAGCCGTTACCTGCTGTAAATCGAACCGCTTCGCTCGCGTAGAAAACTGCCGTTTCTGTTTGATAAAACAGCGCGGATTTCAGCGACAATGGCGAGCGCGATTTCTTCCGGCGTTTCCGCGCCGATGTCCAAACCAACCGGCGCGTGAAGTTTTTGCAGCAGATCATCGCTGAAATTTTCGCCGATCTCTTCCAGCAATTTCCCCGTCCTTTTTCTCGGTCCCAACGCGCCGACGTAGAGGCATTTTGAATTGAGCAAGCGTCGCAAAATGTTGCGGTCGCGCTCGTAATTATGCGTCATTATCACGGCGGCAGAGTTTTCATCGCTGAATATATTCGCTTCTAAATCCTCCGACGCGGCGACTATAATTGCGTCGGCTTCGGGAATCCGCTCGGCGTTGGCGTAAGCGGCGCGATGGTCTATGACCGTTATGCGCCAACCTAATTCTTTAGCGAATCGTACGACCGGCAGCGCGTCGAACCCCGCGCCGAACAGCAGTAGATTTAAAGGCGGGTTAATCGTTTCAAAAAAGACTTCGCCGAAATCGAAAATTTCGAGGTTTGCAGTTTTTTCGTTTGCAGACTGCTTCAATTTTTCGGTGATCAAATCTGAAATTTCAGATTTGAAGTTTTCGTTCGCTGCTTCTGAATCAACTGAAAAGAAACGTGAACCGATGGTCAGATTTTCATTGTTTGACGAAATTAAAGTCGCCATCGAAAAAGATTTTCTTGATTCAAAAACATCGTGCAGAAAACTAAAAAACCTATTCTCGCCTGAAACTTTTTCAATCAAAATTCTCACGATTCCGCGGCAACCCATCGAGAGACCGAACACGGAATTTTCGTCCTGCGTGGTGTCGTAAGTGATGACGATTGATTCGCCCGTTACGAGAACCTTTTTAGCGCGTCCCAAAACGTCAGATTCGAGACAGCCGCCGGAAACCGTCCCGATGCCGAAACCATTTTCGTCAATCAACATCCGCGCTCCCGGACGGCGATAGCCCGAACCGACGACATCAACCACCGTCGCCAAAATCGCTTTTTCATCGTCGCCGAACTGCGAGGTTTTTTTGAGTATTTCCTGTAATTCTTTCATCAGTCAGTCGAGGGTCGAGAGTCGAGGGTCGAGAGAAAGCCTGTTTTTCGACTCTTGACTCTCGACTCTCGACTAGAGAAGTTTATCCGGCGTAATCGGCAAATTGCGAATCCGCTTGCCGGTCGCGTGAAAAACTGCGTTCGCAATCGCCGCCGGAATTCCGACCATTCCGAGTTCGCCCATTCCTTTGACACCGAGTTCGTTGACAATTTTATCGTCTTCCTCGACAAAAGTCGTTTCGATTTCGTGTATGTCGGCGTTGCTTGGAATATGATAATCGGCGAGCGAGTGATTGGTCATTCGTCCGTAACGATGGTCAACCTGCGTATCTTCGTGCAGAGCCATTCCGATTCCCCAAACCACGCCGCCCATTTCCTGCGAGTGCGCCGCCTTCGGATTCATAATTTTTCCGCAAGCCGTCGCTTCGATAATTCGGGTAACTTTGACGATGCCCAAATCTTCGTCAACTTTGACTTCGACGAACTGTGCGCCGTGCGCTTGAAGCGCGTATTTGTCGCGTTCGGGCGATGGCTTCGATTCATAAACTTCGACGATTTCCGCGAGATTATTTTTTCGCAGCAGTTCGCCCATATCCAAACTGACGAAGCGGGCGACGCTCGCGGTCAAATTCTGAAAAGAAATTTTTCCGTTTTCGACCGTAACCGTTTCCGGTGTGGCTTTTTTGAATTCGGCATCTTCTTTGGCGGCAAGCGGCAGCAATTTTTTGATGATTCCCAATGCCGCCTGTCTGGTCGCCGAACCGACGCTCGCCGTCGTCCACGAACCGCCCTGCGCCGGAGATTTCGGAAATTTCGTGTCGCCCAATTCAAATTTTACTTTTTCTGGCGGAAGTCCTAAAAATTCGGCGGCGATCATCGTAATCACCGTGTAAGTTCCGGGACCAATATCAGAAGTCGCACTCGAAACGTGCGCTGTTCCGTCAGATTTTAAAGCGATTCTGACCGTTGCTGCGTTTTGAAACGCTCCCCAGGTTCCGGTCGCCATTCCCCAACCGACGAGCCATTTGCCGTCGCGCTGTGAACGCGGTTCTGGATTGCGTTTCGACCAACCAAATCTTTCCGAGGCGTTTTTATAACATTCGCGCAGAGCCTTGCTTGACCAGGGCTTGCCGGAATCGGGATCAGTTTCTGCATAGTTTATAAGGCGAATTTCCAACGGATCAATTTTCAGTTTATAAGCCAACTCATCCAACGCCGATTCGAGCGCGAACATTCCCGAAACCGCTCCGGGCGCACGCATCGCAAACGGTGTCGGCAAGTCGGTTTTGACTAATTTATCGGTCGTCGTCAGATTCGGGCAGGCGTAAATCGTTTTCGTAAAATTCGTCGTGCTGTCGCTGTAATCTTCAAAAGTCGAAGTGTTGTTGACGGCTTCGTGAATGATTGAAGTCAGTTTGCCGTTTTTGTCCGCGCCAAGCGAAACTTTTTGCCAGGTATATGGACGATAACCGTGTCCGGTGAACATCTGGCGGCGCGTGAATGAAACTTTCACGGGACGTTTCACCTCGCGCGAAGCCATCGCCGCGAGCAAAGGATAATAATTCGGACGAAGCGACGAACCGAACGCGCCGCCGACAAAAGACGAAATGACCGAAACATTTTCCGGCGCGATGCCAAAAATCGAAGCCAGATGATTTCGCACGTTATAGACGTATTGCGATTTATCGAAAATCGTCAACTTGTCGCCTTCCCAAGCCGCAATCGCGCCGTGCATTTCCATCGGATTGTGATGCTCGATAGGAATCGTGTATTCGGCTTCGACTTTGACCGCCGCCGTTTGAAGAGCCTTCGCCGCATCGCCGCGCTGTTTCGCGGGCGGCTGACCGGGCTGCATCGGCGGTTCGTAAACCTGCGCCAACAAACTTTTCGTTTCGGTCACCGATTTTTCTTTGACATATGTCGCTTTGACGAGATTTGCGGCGTATCTGGCTTGCTCGAAAGTTTCCGCCACGACGAGCGCAATCGGCTGACCGCTGAACATTATTTTATTCGTATAAAGCGCACGCAGCGGCGTTTCGCTCAACGCAAATTCGTCCGCATCTTTTTTGTCGGTAAAAGCGAGTTTCGGCGCGTTCAAATGCGTGAAAATTTTTATCACGCCCGTTTGTTTTTCCGCATCTTTCACATCAATCGTCGTCATCACGCCTTTGGCAATTTCGCTCTGCACGATATAACCGTAAGCCGTGTTTTTCGCCTGAAATTCAACCGCGTATTTCGCCGCGCCCGTTACCTTCGCCACGCCGTCCACGCGGCTCATTTCCTTGCCGATGTATTTCATAAGTTTTATCTTTTGGACAATTCGATAATATCCGATACTTCAAGAATGTTTTTCTCGTAACCTTTCGTCGCGCTGTTAATCATTGCCTGCCCGACTTCTCCGAGCGTCGAAGCGAAATTCGATGAAACTGCCCGCGCAATCGGATAAAGCCAGCCGAGATAATTGTAAAGATTAACCGTATTCTTAAAACCTTTTTCCGGCTTCAAAAAACCGATCCGAAACGCAAAGACTTTTTTGAACGGCAGTTTCATCAAATTATTCTCGGTTTTGCCTTTGACCCGCGTCCAATTTAGTCTGCCCGTCTCCGTCGAATCCGTACCTGCGCCCGAAACGTAGCAAAACGTCATTTCGTGATTTTCCTTCACCAGCGTTTCGGCAAAGTTCATCGTCAAATCGTAAGTCAAACGCTTGTATTCATCATTGGAAACGCCCGTTGACGAAACACCGAGACAGAAAAAACAGGCGTTATAACCTTTCAAATCATTTTCAATCGCCGACAAATCGAAAAAATCCTTGTGAATAATTTCCGTCAATTTCGGATGCAAAACGCCGCACGATTTTCTGCCGACGACGAGAATTTTTTCAACCTCATCACTCTGCAAACATTCGTGCAAAACGCCTTCGCCGACCATTCCGGTTGCGCCCGTAATGATTGTTTTGACACTCATTATTTCGCCGCCTGCATTTCCGATTCGGGGTAATCCGCACCTTCCGAAGTTTCCGCCCAAGCGTCGAAATCGGTTTGCAGACTCGCCAATTTATTTCGCGCTCCGCGCAGCGCGGCTCTGCCCAAAAGCAGATGAAACGGCGGATTTTCGGCTTCAACGGCGGTGATAATTGCCTTCACGCCGCGAACCGGATCGCCCGGTTGATTGCCGCTGTAACCGCGAATCGTGTCCTGGTTTTTGCCCGCCGTTTCCGCGTAATCTTCAATGTTCACGGTCGCATCATTCGCTGATCGTCCCGCCCAATCCGTTCGGAAACCCGACGGCTGAACGAGCAAAACCTTGATTCCGAGCGGCGCAACTTCTTTCTGCAATGCTTCGGAAAACCCGTTGACGGCGAATTTCGTCGCGTTATAATAACCGACACCCGGATTACCGACGAAACCGCCGATAGACGAGATATTAACGATTGTGCCGCTTTTTTCTTCGCGCATTTTTGGCAGAACGGCGCGGGTCATCGCTGCCAGTCCCCAAAAATTCGCCTCGAACATTGCGCGAACTTCAGCATCGTCCGATTCTTCAATCGCGCCGAAATAACCGAATCCGGCGTTGTTGACCAAAACGTCAATCGCGCCGAAATGCGTTTCAGCTTTTTCGACCGCGTCTTTGACCTGCGCCTCATTCGTTACATCCAAAGCCAGCGCGAGCGCATTTTCTTTGTTAATTTCAACCAAATCCTGAATCTTACCCGCATCACGCGCCGTTACGACGACGCGATAATCATTTTCCAAAAGCTGTTTCGCCAGTTCGCGCCCGAATCCGGTCGAGCAGCCCGTGATAAACCATACTGATTTGTTTTGTTCTGACATTTTTTATTTTTCCTTGTGTCTCTGAATTATTTTTGAAAATTCAACATTGCGCTGTTTTACAACAGTTTGTCGAGCGTAATCGGCAAATCTCTAATGCGTTTGCCAGTCGCGTTATAAACGGCATTGGCGATTGCCGCCGCAACACCCGTGATGCCGATTTCGCCGACTCCGTGTGCGCCGAGCGGCGAATGTTCGTCCGCGATGTCATTGTAAATAATTTCGATTTTTGGAATATCGAGATGCACGGGAACGTGATATTCGGCGAGCGACGGGTTCATAATTCTTCCCATTCGTTCGTCAAACATCGTTTCTTCGGTCAAAGCCGCGCCGATGCCCATAATGATTCCGCCGCGAAATTGGCTCGAAGCGGTTTTCGGATTGAGAATTTTTCCGCAGTCGAACGAACCTAAAAAACGCGACACGCGAGTTTCGCCCGTTTCCTCGTTGACGCGGACTTCGGCAAACTGTGCGCCGTAGGAAAACATCGCGTACTTCATCATCTCCAACGGCGCAGACGCGGCGGCTTCGGCTTCGATGTAATCCTGTTTGACGCGGCTTAAAATTGCTTCGTAAGTTTCGCCTTTTGAAGAGTCGCTCTTGCTAAAAATGCCGCTGTTCCGAAGTTCGACATCTTCATACTTTAAGTTGGCAAGTGGTGAATCGTAATCGTCGCCGGCGACGGCGAGAAATTCCTGCACGAGTTTTTCGGTCGCCGCCGTGACCGCCGCCGCGATACTGGCGGTTTGATTCGACCCGCCGGCGACGGGCGAATCGGGCAAGTTTGAATCGCCGTATTCAAACGAAACTCGGTCAATCGGCAAGCCCAGACGTTCTGCCGCGTGTTGAATCTGCACGGTCGCCGTTCCCATTCCCATCTCGTGCGCGGCGGCTGAAACAATCGCTCTGCCATCGGCTGAAATGCGAATGCGGGCATTTGAAGGCATTCGGTAATACGGATAAAGCGCGGTCGCCACGCCTTGCCCGATGAGCCATTTGCCGTCGCG
>CAXTKJ010000077.1:0-21040 GCA_964244835.1 uncultured Pyrinomonadaceae bacterium | reverse complement strand
ACCGCATCAACCGTCGCACGAGACAAGCCGCCGAGATTGCCGCGTGTCGCCATCGAACGAATGAAGATGTTTTTATCTAATCCGAGCGTGGACATTCGGATTCTATCGCCTAAAATCGCGCCGCCCGAAAACGGGCTTGACGGGTCAACGCAGATAATGCCGATGCGCTCGCCTTTTTCCTTGTAATGAAAAGCCAGCTTATCAACCAGCGAAGATTTTCCCGCGCCGGGTGAACCCGTGATGCCGATGACGAGCGCATTCCCGGTTTTCGGGAAAACCTGTTTCATCAAACTAGCGGCTGACGCGGCATTGTTTTCGACGATGGTGATGGCGCGGGCAACGCTGCGAGTGTCGCCCGCGAAAAGTTTTTCGGCTAGGTTTGCTGAATCCACAATTTAATTTTGAGTTTGGAAAAGAAAATCGTAAAGCCGATTTTCTCATTTTTCCGAAAAATAGCCAAAGCAGACCCGAAAAAAGGCGCGTCTTGATTAAAAGACGCGCCTTTTTTTACACGATTTGAAAAATCCTACCAGCGAACCGGACGCAAATCGGGACCGACGACGTGCGAGCCGGAAAGAATCGAAGGACTGCGGTCGGGGTTGAGCAGGTTCGAGCCGTCGGCGTGGACGAAATGCGCTCCGTACCAGACGACGACATCCTGATTGGCGATTGATTCGTTGTTGGCGAACTGGTTGATGTTGATGCACGCGCCGCCGGTCGTCGTGCAGGTGCCGCCGATGGAACTCCAGCCGTCGTCAATCTCGTTTTGCAGATTCGAGCCGCCCGCGACGTTTTTATATTTCAAAACCCACATATCGCTGCGCCCGAAATCGGTCGTCGTACCGTTTTCGTATTTGAACGTCGCGTCGCCGTCGGTGATGTTCGGCACGAGCATATACGCTTCGTTGCCGGTCGCGTTTTGAATCAAAAGGCTGCGGTTCGTCGCAATGTTTTTCAAACGCATCGTTTCAGTCGTGATCGGCTGAAGGAACTTGCGTCCTTTTTCCATCTGAAAGACTTTGTTGTTCGGGTTGACGACATCGAAATCGAAACGCCAATAGACGTGGTGATTATGGCGGTAGCAGACGCAGCTATTGTTCGTCGCACCGAAGCCGTAACGCGGGCGAATCGTACCGTCGCTGGCGAAACGCCACTCCATAATGTATCGGTACCAGCCGGCTTCCATTTCGGAGATCAGCACGACTTCATCGTTTTGTTTGTAAATCGCCACGCCCCGAAAGTTGCCTGAATCGGCTCCCGTGTCGAGCGAGGTCGTCGCAATCTGCCCGTCGGCGAGGACTGCAATGCCGCCGTTCGCGCCGTTCGGATAAGTCGCGCCCGCCGCCGGAGCGGAAAACGTACCTTCTTCATACTGCCAGTCGCGGTATGGTCCGCAGGTGCCTTCGCCCGAACGCGGAATGTATAAAACATTCAAAACCGGCGCGTGTCCGCGTTTGAGAACCGATTTGCCTTTGTATTTCACATCGCGGATTTCGATGCCCGAAGCCATCGTTCCCGAAGACGCGGCGGGACGAATGACGAGCATTTCCCAGAGCGTGTCTCTGCCCTGCGTAACCGATAACTGATATTGTCCGGCAGTTCCGCGTCCGGTCGTTGACTGGTTGGCATCGGTAATGCCGCAGGCATCGGGTGCCGCCGCCGACGTTTCGGGAGCGCGGCTTTCGTAGCGGAGAACTTCGGCGCGTTTGACGCTGACGCTTACCACTTCGTTAGCGGCTTTGTCGGTCAAGCCTTCGATGCCGATATTAACCAGGCGTTCGGTCGTACCGCTGATGACGCTGACGGGCGGCATCGGGCGAAAGGTACGGATTTGTTCGCCGCGCATTAGACTGCTGAAACGCGCGTCGCCCTGTAAAATCCTGACGGCTTCGGCGAATTCTTCGTTGTTCGGATTCGGCTGATAAAATTCCTGTTTGACGGTAATCGGCGACGAAGCATCAAAACCGCCTTCCGCGACGATGGTGCGGTCGTTCGTGTAATCATAAAACACGACGCGCAGACGATTCGGAATCGGCGACGGCTGTCCTTTGACTTCCGTTTCGATATAGCTCGATTCCAAAAGGCGATAGCGCGTTCCGGCTAACTCTTTTTGGGCTTCCGCGCTGCGCTCGATGCGCGAGTTCGCCGCATCAACTTCAGTTTGGGAACGTCCCCACGGCGTAACTTTAATTTCCGTGCGCTTCTGCGAACGCCTTTCGCGTTTCGGCGCGTCGCCGTTTTCGCTGCCGTTGGCGTAGCCGACGCTCGCTAAAATAATCCCCAAACCCAAACCGGCAAGAACCCGATTAAACCTTTTCATACTGCCTCCAGATTGTATTTAAAACGAAAAAATAGTGTAAATGACTGCCTAAAAAGTATCATTTACACTATTTGCCGGTCAACCTTTACTCGCAATCAACTCATTTACATTTTGAATAACCGCAGTCGCGGCAGAAATCACAGCCGGAAGCGTGTTCGAGCTGCCCTTTGCATTCGGGACATTCGCCGATCAGCGCGGACATTTGCAGTTTCTTTTCCGGTTCGATTGTCGGAGTCTGCATTGCCGCTTTGCTGATCTGGCGTTCGGACGACGGCATATTTTTCAGACGGCGGTCAATCAGCAAAAGACATTCGGCAATCGCCTGTTCGGGCGAAGTCAAAAGGCGTTCGTTAAACCAAACGGCGTGCGTTCCCGTTACTTTATTCAGACTGCGGGCAACTTCTTTCACGTCAAACCCACCGCGCAGCATTCTTGAAGCCAACAAACCGACGCTTTCGGAAATCAGACCCGTTGCAAAAACTTCCAGAACCGCGCTGCCGTCGTGATTGACGGTTACATAAAGATTCGCGTTGTCGAAAGTGATGCGCCACGTCGAACCTTGAAGCTCACGCGGACGCTCGATCTTTTCCGCCGACATTCGTTTCGTTTCGACTCTTGTTTCCGTCGTCGGAACAGTTTCAAACGTCGTCAGTTCGTTGCATTCTTCGACGACAATCGTTTCAGCATTTTCAACTGTTTCAGGTTTCTTTTCTTCGGCTTTCATCGAAGTCAAAACCTGTCCGTCACGCGAACCGTCGCGGTAATACGAAACGCATTTGCAGCCCAAATCACGCGCCATTCGATAAAGTTCATCAACGACTTCGACCGTATCGTCGTTCGCGCCGTTGCACGTTTTCGACACGGAATTATCTACGTTTCTCTGTGCCGCCGCCAACACCTGAACGTGCTGTTTCGACGTGATATTTAACGCCGAAATAAAATATTCGGGCAGTTCGCTTTCGTGGTCAACGACATACTGCGCGGCGTATTTGATTGATTCTTCATTGGTTTGGTCAACCGTGATGCCCAACGCTTCCGCCGCCGATGTGTGAACGTAAGTGCGCGTTCCAATCGTGTCCTGCCGGACGTAAGCCCACGAAAAATTAGGTTCGCAGCCCGACGAAGTTTCGGCGACAAGGCTAATCGTGCCGGTCGGCGCAATCGTCGTCGTTTCATAATTGCGCGGCGTTAAAGGCGTGTCGCGTGAAATCCCGATTTCGTCGTAGATAAATTTGTCGTAGGCTTCACGATTCGCTTCAAATTCGGGAAACGCGCCCTTTTCCGCGCCGATTTTGAGCGACGCTTTCCACGATTCCTTGCGGACAAAACCCATCACGCGATCCATCAAATCAATCGAATCCTGCGAGCCGTAAGTGATTTTCAGTTTCAAACACAAATCCGCAAAACCCATAATTCCCAAACCGACCGGGCGCGTACGCTTCACCACATCATCAATCGAATCAAGGGGAAAATCGCCCGCGTCAATCACATTATCCAAAAACTGCGTGCTTAACTGCGTCGTCTGCGCCAGCCGTTCCCACTCGACGCATTCGTCAGCATTCGTGCCGTCCCCGATCTTCTTGTAAAACTTCGACAAATCAACCGAACCGAGGTTACACGAATTGGAGAAATGAAGGAACTGTTCGCCGCAAGGATTACTGGCGAAGATCGGTCCCATCGAGTTCATCATATGATTGTGCCGATTCACCTGGTCAATAAACGCGATTCCCGGTTCGGCGTATTTATGCGCCGAAGCGATGATGCGATTCCAGATGTCAGGCGCGTAAACCATTCCGGCGGACAGCGGATTTTCAATCGTGCAGTCGCTCAAGTCAGCCGTTTCAAAGGCAAGTTTGTCGGCGAAAGTAACCGTTTCGCCCGTCGGTCGGCGATAAACGACGTAATCCGCGCCGGTCGCCGCATCGAAAACGTCCTGCGTCCACGCTTTGCCTTCAAATTCCGTTTGAAACCATTCCTTATTATCAACCGCTTCTAAAAACTTGTCGGTAACATTAACCGAGATATTGAAATTCGTCAGCGAGTGTTGATCGTTTTTCGCGTGAATGAATCGCAGGAGGTCAGGATGATTTACCCGCAACATACCCATATTTGCGCCGCGCCGCACGCCGCCCTGTTTGACGACTTCGGTCATCGTGTTGACGATGTTCATAAACGACACCGGACCCGAAGCCACGCCGCGAGTGGAATTGACCATCGCGCCCATCGGACGGATAAATTCGTAGGTCATTCCCGTGCCGCCGCCGGTTTGGTGAATGATCGCTGCCGCCTGCGCGTGTTCCATAATGCCTTCAATCGAATCAGGAACTTTCAGAACGAAACACGCCGCCAACTGTCCTTTCGGTTTGCCGGCGTTGACCAGACACGGCGTGTTCGGCACAAATTCGCGGTTGAGCATTATTTCCAGCATCGAATTGTAGAAATAATCGCGCATTATCGGGTCGTGTTCGGCTTTCGAGACGTGACCGACGACGCGCCGTGCAATGTCCGACCACGTTTCGAGCGGTTCGCCCGTCGCGTCTTTCAGAGAATATCGTTTGCCGACGACTTTCGAGCCGTTCAAGCCAATCGGCTTGATTTCACGACGGCGAGACGTACCCGTGCCGTTGCCGTTTCCATTTGATTTTCCGTTTTTGGCGACAAAACTGCCCGCAGTTACAGGTTCAAAGACTGAACTCATTTTCACATTCCTCCATCACGTCTTTTAAAGACGGCAAGATTATATTTTAGAATTTTCGCACGCTAATTGCATCCGCAAAATACAAGATTTGGAAGCACTAAGTTTTGATTTTATTTTAGGGACTTAGATTTTTTGATAACCAAGTGAAATGAAATATACCTGACTTTGAATTCGCTTGTCAACAAAAAAATGCACAATATATTGTGGCAAGCCTCCAAACTCGAACCAAATATCGCGTAAGTTAAAGTAATGCCTTAGCTTCTGCGTCTGAAAATATTTTTCAAAAATTTATCGTTTGACTTATCCCGCCCTGATTTCCGAAACTAAAAGTATGGAAAAATTAATCAGCGGAACCGCCGCCGCCGGAACGATCAGATTTATGGCGGCAATCACGACCAAAATCACTCTCGAAGCCGTTCGCCGGCATCAAACTTCGCCGACCGTTTCCGCCGCGCTCGGTCGCGTTTTAACGGGAGCTTTATTACTGGGCGCGAGCCTTAAAGAGTTCGACCGGCTAACCGTCAAAATAGAATGCGACGGCGCGGTCGAAGGCATCACCGCCGAAGCCGATATGCACGGAAAAGTGCGCGGCTACGTCAAAAATCCGTCTGCCGAAGCACCGATCAAAGATAACGGCAAATTTAATGTCGCCGGGATTATCGGCAGCGGAACTTTCTACGTCATCCGCGAATCCGGCTTTGAGATCGGCTTACACCGCGAGCCATACATCGGTTCAGTACCAATCGTGTCGGGTGAAATCGCCGAAGATTTTGCGTATTACTTAGCGAAATCCGAACAGATTCCGTCGGCGGTTTTACTCGGCGTTCTGCTGCGTAATCAGGAGCCGTTCGTCGCCGCGTCGGGCGGCGTGATGATTCAGATTCTGCCTGG
Organism: uncultured Pyrinomonadaceae bacterium; assembly: GCA_964244835.1. GTDB lineage: Bacteria > Acidobacteriota > Blastocatellia > Pyrinomonadales > Pyrinomonadaceae. Next base: position 15,131 of record CAXTKJ010000077.1, on the reverse strand, counting down.
AGCGAACGAACACATTATCACGATGATCGAAGACACCATCAAACACGCGCCGCACATCACAAGCGTCATCAAAGACGGCGCAACGGCAGAAGATTTAGTCAAACTCGCGCTCGGCGAAATAGATTTCGAGATTCTGGAAGAAAGGGAAGTCGAATTCAAATGCAACTGTTCTTTCGAGCGCGCTGTGTCGCTGATTTCCTCGCTCGGACGCGATGAAGTGGCTTCAATGCTTGAAGAAGATAAGGGGGCGAAAATGACCTGCGGATTTTGTAACGAAATTTACACGCTCAGTGAGGCGGATTTGCGGAAAATGCTCGAAGCGGATAACGCATAGACATTAAAGGATTTTCGAGCGAATTTAAATTAGCGGTATGAAATGTAACGATTGCGGGACTTTAAGGTATCGAGCAAACCGTAGGGTGTTAGATTAGTTCGAGGGACATTCAGACCGCAGGCGCGGGCGACGGTAACGGAAAAACTTACACAGTCTCGAAAGCCTAAAATATAATCCCTGCCCGTAAATTGCGCGACCGCCGCATCGCGTGCTTGCAGAAGAATCGTGTCGGGAACTTCAAAAATGATTTCGTGATTGATTCTGCCCGATTCGTCGTTCGTGTAGACTTCGCCGTCGCTGTAGGCAGACATATGTCTTCTCGGTCCGAATCCGCGCCAGCAGTCTTCGTATGTAAGATCCGCAAAATCGAAATAACAGGCACTGTGCAGGGTTGCTCCGCTGACGCTGATAATTTTAAGTTGTCCCATAATATTTGTCCTTAAATATTTCCTCTGTAAATTTTTATCACCTTTCCGCAGAATCAAAAAGTCAAATCACGGCGAGAACGAACAATTAACGATGCGCGACGATGGCGCGGGCAATCAAGCCGATGCCGCCGACGAGCAGAACGAGCATTATAATCGTGTTGAAAAGACTGGTCGGTTGAAAATAAATGTTCAGGTTGGCGATAATTCCGGCGAAAATTATCACGACACCGGCAAGTGTCAGCAGCCAGCCGACTATTGATTTGCCGTTGTAGAATAAAATGCCGATGCCGAACAACAGCGGTACGAGCGTCAAACCGAAGGCGTTGTAACCGTAGATTGACCAAAAACTGCTGGTAACGGTTACTTGATTCGTCAGCAGATACGCGCCCGCGACTGCCATTATCAATCCGATGAAAAATTCCGCGATGCCGCCCGGAGTTCCGCCCGCACCGCGTCTTTTGTCCGATTCAAATTCGGGTTCTTCAAATTTATATGCCATAAAAATCTACTTACGCATTTCAGCCAGCATCTGTTCGATTTCCGATTTTAAATGTTCGGTAACGGCGGCGTATTTTGCTTCATCGTTCATTTCTTCAGAAACGATTTCACGCGGCGTGAACGGTTTGCCGAAGCGGATTTTGGTTTTGGCGAAGCTGATTTTATTCGAGCTTCGCGCCCAGACTTTATAAAAACCGTCAAGCGCGACCGGCACGAGCGGCACGTCTAATTCGACCGCTAAAATCGCCGCGCCCTTTTTAAATTCGTGCAGTTCGCCGTCGAAAGCGCGCGCACCTTCGGGAAAGATATTTAAAATCTTGCCGTGTTTCAAACCGACTGCGCTCGCCTTCATCGCTTTTAATAATTGCGTGTCCGCGTCAACCGGCACGGTGTTTAAAAACGACGCGAGCGACATCATAAATTTGTTGGTGAAAAACTGGCTCGCACCGATGGCGAACGAATTTTTCAAATTGTCGAAAGTGTATTCGCTCGTTACCAAAAACGGGTCGAGATAGCTTTGATGGTTCGGCGCGATGATGAATGGGCGTTTCAGATTTTCGAGATTTTCCTTGCCGGAAACTTCCATTCGGAAAAAGATTTTGGCGATTAAATTAAAGACTTTAAAAACCGTATAAACCAGAGCCATTCCGAGCGGGCGCGATTTGAGAATGCCCTGCACTTCGGGCATCGCATTGTCGCTTTCGCGGACGATTGCGCCCCAGTTAAATTCGGTTTCGACGATCTCGGCGTTGGCATCGCCCGTCTGTTTTTTGACGAGTTCGACGACCTCTTTGACGGTCAGCGCATTCGCCGCTTCGTCGCCGTCGAATTCGACTTTAAAGGCTTGTTCCAATCCGGCGAAGACTTCGGCGCGTGATAGCGAATCGAGTCCGAAATCAATTTCCAAACTCATCGCCGGATGAATTTCTTCCGCCTGTTCGGAGTTTTGTTTGATGAGTTTCGTCAACTGTCTGCCAATCGGCGACTCCATCAAAGCGCGGTCTTCGTCGGTAAATTCGAGTTTTTTAATCAACGGCGCATCGCCGCTCGCCGCGAATTTGTTGTCGGCGATTTCCTTCGCCACTTCAAAGCGTCGGACTTTGCGTGTCGCCGTGCGCGGTAGTGGTTCGGCGCGAACGATTGTTTCACGAACGCGCTGATATTCCGGCAGTTGACGACCCAAATCATCAAACTCGTGGCGAATCGCTTCGCGTGAATTGGCGATATTATTCTTTTTCAAATAATCAAAGTCGGGAACAACGACGGCGATTAACTTTTCCGCACCCGCCATATTTGAAGATTCGTCCTTCACGCCAATAATGCACATCTCGCCGACGAGCGGCGTTTTTGAATAATGCACTTCCAAATCTTCCGGGTGAATGTTTTTCCCGTTCGGCAAAACGATGACATCTTTCGAACGTCCGACGATGTGCAGGTTGCCGTTTTCGTCAATCTTCCCTAAATCGCCCGCTTTAAACCAACCGTCGGTCGTGAATGCTTCTTTGGTCGCTTCGGGATTTTTGTAATAACCCGAAAAAACCATTTTGCCTTTGATCAAAACTTCGCCCGCGCCTTCGTCGTTCAATTCGCCGAGTTTCGTTTCGGCATAATTGACGGCTTTGCCGACTGAACCGACGACGTTATCTTCAAATCTCGTACAGGAAACCGCGCCGCTCGTTTCGGTCAAACCGTAGCCTTGAATCAGCGTGAAACCGAGCGCGTGATAATCTCTGGCAATCTTTTCGTCAAACCGCGAACCGGCGGAAATCGTGATGTTTAATTTGCCGCCGAAACCGTCGTGGACTTTGCCGAAAAACTTTTTGCCGAGATTGATGTTGAATTTTTCGCGCAGGAAAAAATTCGTTTTCAAAAGTTTGTCGAACAGAGTGCGAACGACGATTGACTGCTGCGCGACGTTATCGAAAACCTTTTTATGAAACAGATACCAGAGGCGCGGAACGCCGGTCAGCAGTGTGATTTCTTTCGTCTCAAACGCTTTGGTCAGTTCGGCGGGCGCAAGTTCTTTGACATAATAAACCGAGCCGCCGGCTGAGGCGACGACCCATAAATTTACCACCTGCGCGAAAACGTGAAACAGCGGCAGAACGCTCAACACAACCTCAGTTTCCTTGATGTGCATCACTTCCTGACAGCCCGCCGCTTCGTGATAAATGTTGCTGTGCGTCAGCGGAACGCCCTTTGGTGTTCCGGTCGTGCCGGAAGTATAAGTCAACTGCGCCAGGTCTTCGGGTTTGGCAGGCGTTGGTTTTGAATCGAAATCCTTCGGTCTTTCGGTCGTCGTCCAATCTTCAAACGACTGGAAACCGTTGTTCGATTCGATGTTTTGCAGCACGACCGCCGGAATTTTTCTGCCCAAATTTTCTTCGAGCTTGTGAAACGACTTGATAAAATCCTCGCCGATAAACGCCATCTTCGCTTCGGAATTTTCGATAAAATTCGTCAGCGTTTCGATTTCCGCGTGCGGATCAATCGGCACGCAAACCGCGCCGCGAAACAAAATGCCGTAATACGCAATCGCCCAGCGCGGATGATTTTCGCCGATCAAAGCCACGCGGTCGCCGAACGCAATGCCTTCTTTTTCCAGACGGTAAGCAATCGAACGCACCCCGTCGAGCATTTCGCCGTAGGTGTATTTCCCGTCGGTTTCCTCGCCGACAATTCGCATCGCAAACTTCTCGCGGTGCGACTCGGCGGCATCAATTATTAGCTGGCAGAATGATTTTTCCATAGCAGAATTTTTAGAAGCGTTTTTAACCACAGATTAACACAGATGGACACGGATTTTTAAGATCAAAGAGATAAATACAAAAAGATTATATCTTTAAAATCAACTGAATTTATCTGCGTGAATCTGTGATTAAATTTTGGCTTTCGGAACACGAACTTTCAAAGCATCAGGTAAAATTTCAAACGTCGCCGGCAGTCGTCCGGGAAGTTCTCCGTCAACTTCGATGTGTATTGTTTGATTTTTTTCAGCCGGAAAAACTTCGACGAGCTTTGCCTGCGCCGCTTTGACTTCCTTAAGTTCTAGATGCGAGCCGTTGTAGAGTTTGTAGGCGTTCAGCAGAATTTTCGCCGTTTTAATGTCGCCGATGTTGACCACATCTAAAAGACCGTCGTTGATTTGCGCGTCGGGCGCGATTTTCATTCCGCCGCCAAAATAGCGCGAATTGCAGACGCAGAAGTTTATCGTGTTCAGAGATTTTTCTTCGCCGTCGTCAATTTTCACGCGAACAGTCAGAAAATCCAAACCTAAAATTTCCTGCAAAGTCGAAAGCGCGAAACTCGTTTTGCCGCGCAGCAGATCGTTCGGCAGCCAACTCAATTTAGCGGAAGTTTTCACCCGTTCGATGATCGCCGCGCTCAAACCGAACGACGCGACGTTTAAAAAATAGCGCGAAACTTGCTCATCAGCGCGATTGAAAAAAGTAACTCGTCCGGCATCAATCGTTTTCGTTTCGCCGTCGCGCAAGGCTTTGGCGGCTTCACGCGAATCATTCGGCATTCCCAACGTGCGCCGGAAATCGCCGCCCGTTCCCGACGGCAAAACACCGAGTTCGCAATTCATTTCGCTCTGCAAAATCCCGTTCGCCACTTCGTTGATCGTACCGTCGCCGCCGCAGGCAATAATAAAACTTCTGCCGTTTTCCGCGCCGCGTTTCGCCAATAAAAGTCCGTCGCCCGCCTGTTTGGTAAAAGCGACCTGAAACGCCCCGAAGTGCGCCCGCAAATCCGAAGCGATGCCCGCCCAACTCGATTCGGTCGAACCGGCGGCGGATTTTGGATTGACGATGACGAGCGGAAGTGTTGAATCAGTTGACATTCTAGGCAAGTGTATGGAAAATTTGGGCGATTGGCAAAAGAAAGGCACACAGCGGCTCAACTAAATCACTCGTTAAGCTAAAGAACTGCCGCACTGCATTAAATACCGCTCGCACGGTGAAAAAGTATTACGCATACTAATAAAGACGCTTCGCACGTTGAAAAGATATTACGCATACTAATAAAGACACCGCGCACGGCTTTCGGGACACGCGCACGGTGATAAAGACACCGCGCATAGAACTGCGGACACTCGCACGGCTTTAAAGACACACGCATCATCGAAAAGACGCGGCGCACAGCAATCGAGGCGGCGCGGTTTGCGAGATTTTCAAGCCGCCTGAATCATTCGCCGTTTGAGTGTTCGAGATGTGAGATTCCCGACTCAGCAATCGCTTTGCCGCTCGAAATCCAGCCGCGTCTAACGGTTGAGCCGCTCATCGGTTCAGTTTTCCAATCGTATAAGTTCACGCTCGAAAAATCGTTGAAATTGAGCGTTGAAAGCGTCGGTTTTGAATCTAAATTCGCCGCCGCGTAATTCATTTCCTTTGAAGCCTGCGCCATAAACGCCTCGATGTCGCTGATTTTGCGCGGCAGATTTTTCGTCATCCATTCCGTGCCGTTTGCCGTGACCAGCATATCGTCTTCGATGCGAACGCCGATGTTTTTATATTTCTCAAATGTCGGGCGAATTTTATCTAAAAACGCTTTGTTCGCTGGCGTGTCCGGCAGATAATCGAGCGCGTCTTCGCGGATGTAAATTCCCGGCTCGTTCGTCATCACCATTCCTTCCTTCAGAACCGTCGCGCCGTCGCCGCCGACATCGTGGACGTTCATTCCGAGCCAGTGTCCCCAACCGTGCATAAACCACAGGCGATATTGCGGCAGTTCGTATGGTTTGCCCTGATACATCATTTGAAAAGTCGCGTTCGGCGCGGTGATCAAACCGAGTTTGACGAGACTTTTTTTGATTGATTCGGTCGCCGCGCTCGCCGGATCGCGGAAGTTCGCGCCGGGTTTGATTTTGCTCGCGGCGGCTTCCTGCGCGTCATAGACGGCTTGATAAATTTCCGCCTGTTCTTTGGAAAATTTGCCGTTCACCGGATAAGTGCGCGTTACGTCCGCCGTGTAATGATCGTATTCCGCGCCGACATCCATCAGCATCAAATCGGACGATTTTATCTCGCCCTGCGATTCGACGTAGTGCAGCGTCGTCGCGTTCGGACCGCAGCCGACGATTGACGGATAGCCCCAATAATCGGCGTTGCGGCGGCGAAATGTGTATTCGACTTCCGCCTGCACTTCATACTCGAATTTCGCTTTTGAAACCATCGCCATCGAACGCATCTGCGCCTCGGTCGTGATGTCAATCGCGTGCTGTAAAAGTTTTAATTCGAGCGGCGATTTGATTAAACGCAAATCGTCGAAAAACAATCTGGCATTTTCGATTTTCACGCCGGAAACGCTTTTCGCCATTTCGTATTCTCTTCGATATTCCGCCTTGCCGTCGCCGTCGGATTCGTCTTCGGGCAACAGCATATAAACCGTCGCGGCGTTGGCGGAAATGTTCGCGCCGTCTTTCGAGGCGAACGATTTTTTGTCCTTCAACGCGCTCAGAAAATCTTTCAATTCCGATGAATCAATCATCGTTTTCACGCCCGAAATTTTATTCGCCTCTTCCCGCGAATACATTTTTCCGTTCCACGTCTCCGCCGCCGGATCGCGTTTCGGCAGAAACAGAAATTCGCCCGTCTGCCCGCCGTTCCTCGTCAAAACGAGCGTCGCATTATTCTGTTTCAAATTCGTCAGATAATAAAGATTATTTTCCTGCCGGTACATAAAATCCACATCGCCCGCGTAGTTCTTCGGCTCGGCACTCATCAAAACGAGCATCGAGTTATCCGTCATTTGCGCGGCGACCGATGCGCGGCGTTTCGCTAATTCAGCTTGCCGTTCCGCATCCGCAATCTTCGGCGCGGGCGGCGCAACGCGAATCGCTTTCGGCGAGTTTTTGACATCCGCCGCAAATGAAAATGTATTCAACGAAAAAGCTAAAAATGTAAAAATCGCAGTTATATTTTTCATTATTTTCCCCAATCTATTTTTGCCAGAGTCGTCCAATCACGAATCCGTTTAATCCACGCCGTGCTGTTCATTTCCCGCGCCGCCAACAGAAATTCCGTCGCCTGTTCGCCCGCCAGAATCGGCAGCGCGAGGCTCATTTTCGATTCGAGATAAACACCGTCGCGCAGAACGTAAAACTTGACCTGTTTTTTCGTGAACCGCCACACTTCCGCCACGCCGAACGCCGCAAAAATCGGCATTCGCGGCACGGAAGAACTCGTTTTGTTGATTTCGATAATCAAATCGGGCGGCGGATCAGTCTCGGTTTCTAAATCTTCCTTGCCCGCAATTTTTTCCAGCGACTGAATATAGAAACAAGAGTCCGGCTCGAAACCTTTACTGATGCTTTTTCGTGTAAAAGTCGTCGAGCCTCCACGCCTGAAATCAATTTCCAACTCGACGGCAATTTGTTCAAACAACGCCGCCAGATTCCGGCTGTCTTCCTCGTGCTGTAAAGAATTTGACATAATTATCTCTAAAATTCCGCTGTCATAGGTCAGGCGCGGAAACTGCGAATTGCGGTGTTGCGCGACCATCTCCGCATACATTTCCCAACTCACGCCGTATAAAACTTCGTTTTTCGAGAGTTTCGGTTTCGATAATTCTAAAACTGCCGCCATAATTTTTACTTCCTTTTGAAAGTTATTTTAACACGGAAAACTCTGTATCACGCGCCGTTTGATTGCCGAAATAATCAGCCGCGAAAACGCGCAGAATGTAATCACCGTTTTCTAATTGATTCGCGTCGAAAAAATCTTCGCGGAACTCGTCGTTGCTGACGCGGTTGGTGGCGATGTATTTGAAAATCGTCTCGCCGGTTGCGCCTGATTTGCTGCCCGCCGCATAGACGAATTTGACGGCATCGGCATCGGGCAAACGGTCGAAAGAAATCGTCCAGTTAATTTCTGAAACCGGCGTTTTATCGGCTCGCAAAATCTGATAGCCGACTTTGAAAACGCCCAATCTGCGCCGTTCGGCGTTGCCGTCCATTCGATCATATGCGCGAACGACGATGCGCGTTTTGCCGCTCAGGTTGATACGCGCATTGGCGTTCGAGGTTTCACCGAGCGGCTGCCACTTTTCACCGAACAGCGTAGCTTCTTCAATCACCGGCGCGATTTTATCGGAAACGTCGGGCAGAATCAGCGCGTCGAGCGCGTTCATTTCCGCGCCGCTTCTGCCCGCGATCAAGTGAACGTGATTCATCGGATTGAGCGTTCCAATCGCGTCGCCCGCTTGAAATTTCGCGCCGCGCGGCACACGGACGTTGGTTAGTTTGCCGCTTGCCTCGCGTGAGAATTGAAAACGCGAATCGTTAAAAATCTGATTGTTTTGATCGCGCCCCAAACGGATATGAATATAGCCGAGCGTCGGCAATCTGATGAGTTCGCGCAGTGTTGCAAAATTTTCCGTGGCGGTCGGGCGCAAAACTTTTTCCGTGCGGACAAACCGCGCCGTTTCGCCGTAACCGCCGACAATATCCAAACCGTTGTGAAACCAGACCGTCGAATTCGCGTCAACGATTTCGCCGCGAATCTCGCCCAGCGTTCCGGCGATTTCGCGCTTCCGTTCCGGCGGATTATATGACCAGCGCGGAGGCTGTAAATCTCGGAACGCTTCGGGCGTGAGGCGCGAATTTTTGATTTGCTCCGCTGTTGCTGCTGTGCCGATTTCCGCGCCCGTTAAAACGCGAATCGTTTGATTTTCCGAATCGGCGACGAATAAATTGCCGTTCGTATCGGTCGCCAAACCTGATGGGCGATTGAATCTCGATTCGCGCAAAACGCCATCGGTGAAACCGCGCTTGGTATTTGAAAGCGTTTCGACGAGCGCGAAAATTCGTCTGCCGATGACGCGAATCGAATTGCCGTCGGCGACGTAAATCGCGCCGCGTACATCAACCGAAACAGCGGTCGGTTGAACAAAACTCGCCTGATTCAAAAATCCGTCAGTCGAATCTTCCGCGTCGCTGCCCGTCAAAGTCCACGTTTTGCCGTTCATTTCGACGACGCGAATTCGACGGTTTTCCGAATCGGCGATAAGCAGTTTGTCGCCCCAAATCGCCAAACCGCACGGCGTATCGAATTTCGCCGACGCGCCTTGTTCCGCGTCGGCGAAACCCTGTCCGCTTCCGGCTAAGGTCATAACATTTCCATTTTCGATAACGCGGATTTTATCGTTGTAAGTGTCGGCGACGAAGATTTTATTTTCCGACACCGCAACGCCAATCGGCGCATTGAAAAGCGCGATTCCGGCATTGCCGTCGGTGAAACCTTTTTGATTTTCCACGCCCGCAATCAGTTCTACCGCGCCGTTTGAAACATTCAGTTTTTTTATCGTGTGCGTTCCCGAATCGGCGACGATCAGGTTGCCGTTATTATCGAAAGCAATGCCCGAAGGCGTGTCGAATTTATCGGAAACGAGGGCGAAATTTTGATAATCCGAAATGCGCCAGATTTTTCCCGTTTCGCCGTCGGAAAAATAAACCGCGTTGTCTCTGACGGCGATTCCGAACGGTTCGCCGAGCTTTTCATTAACGCTCGAAATCGTCCGCGCTTTATTGAGCGGCGTGTATTCCGGTTGCTTGATTCGAGAACACGAAGCGGCAAAGATCACCGCGAAAAACGCGATTGAAAATAAAAGTTGACGGTTGAAAAAGTTTGGCTGGTTAATCATTTTTCCGATTCAAATTTAGCAGGAAAATCGAAAACGACAAATCGGAAACTATCTGTTATGATGACAAAACAACGACGAATTCAAAGAAAATAAGGAGAAACAAAATTATGTTTTCATTACAGGATTTATTGGGTCAGCAGCAGGGAAGCGAAGCCGTTGATCAAATCAGCAATCAGATCGGCGCGAATCCGACCGTGACGAATATGGCGATTCAGATGGCTCTGCCGATGCTTTTGAACGGTTTGGCGAACAATGCCCAACAGCCGCAGGGCGCGGAAAATCTGAACAACGCTTTGCAGCAGCACGACGGCGGAATTCTCGACAGTCTCGGCAGTTTTTTAGGCGGCGGAAATCAGGCGGCGCACAATGACGGCATCGGAATTCTCGGTCATATTCTCGGCAACAATCAGGGCGCGGTCGCCCAGCAGGTCAGCCAGAAAAGCGGAATGGACATCGGGCAGGTCGCCCAGCTTTTAATCACGCTTGCACCGATTGTGATGGGATTTTTGGGCAAAAAGAAACAGGAGCAGAATCTCGACGCGAATGGTTTGCAGAATATGCTCGGCGAACAGCAGCAGACGATGCAGTCTTCTGGAAATCCGATGATGGATATGGTTTCGGGAATGCTCGACCGCGACAAAGACGGCAGTTCGCTAGACGATCTGGCGGGAATGGCGATGAGTTATTTTCAAAAACGCTGATGCTTGAAAACTTAAACTTGAAACGATCAATTCAGGTTTTTTACATTTCCAACGAAGAGCCGGAAGCACAGATGTTTTCGGCTTTTCGTTTTGGATTCGGCGACGATAAAAAACTATTGCCTTTCATCTCGAAAAAAATTAGAATTATCCTACTCAAAAAGCGCGTGAAAAAAGAACAAGCACCTCTAACGATTGAACGAATAAAAGCGGCACACGCCGAAAGACGAGCGGAAATTAAAACTAAACTCGCCGAATTTGAAAATATCTGGAAAACCGAACCGGACGAGCGGCTTTGGGAAGAGATGGTTTTTTGTTTCTTCACCGGCGGCTGTTCGGCGCGAATGGGTTTGCGCTCGATTGAAGCCGTGCGACCGTTGCTCCTTACCGGAACGCACGACGAACTGATGAACGCGCTTGTCGGCAGACATCGCTATCCCAGAGCGCGTTCGGGTTACATCGTCGCTTCACGCGATTTTTTGCAGGAACACTGCAATTTGGAATTGCGAAAAAAACTCAATAGTTTCGACGACGATTTGGCGCGGCGCGACTGGCTGGTGAAGGAAAAACGTATTAAAGGTTTGGGTTACAAGGAAGCGAGTCATTATTTACGCAACATCGGATTTAAAGGCTACGCGATTTTAGACAAGCATATTTTGCGAAGTTTGGCGGAACTCGAAATTATTGACGACCCGAAGCCACCAAATACGCGGTCGAAGTATCTAAGGGTTGAAGAAAGCCTGAAAAATTTAGCCGAACGGACGAAAATTAATTTTGACGAACTCGATCTGGTTTTGTGGTCAATGAAAACCGGCGAGATTCTCAAATAAATTCGCCGGTTCACAAAAAGGAAAGGAGGATTTTATGAACTTTAAGATTTGTTCGATTGCCGCGCTGTTCGCTTCTTTCCGCAAAAAAAAATTCGCTCATCTGATTTTAGTGTGCTGTGTCGTCGCCGGTCTCGCGTCGGTCAGCGAAAGTGCCGGACAAATGTCCGCCGTCGAAGCCAGACAGTTGGTTAAGGATGCCAAAAAGCTGACCAGACGCGGTGAGTTGCCGGAAGCCGAAAAAATCCTGCGCGGCGTGATCGAAAATCAGCCGAATTATTCTACCGCCAAACTTGCCCTCGCCAACAATCTGCTTAAACAAAAACGTCTGCTCGAATCATATAATTTGTCTCTGGAAATCGCCCGCGCCGAACCGAAAAATTCTTACGCCTTCGCCGTTCTGGGCGCGACTTTACTTAATTACGGAAGATTTGCCGAAGCCAAACCGATATTGATCAATGCCGTTAATCTGAATGGCGACGAAGCTCTGGGCTGGGCGAGTTTGGGTTTGCTGGACTTTTACGAAAATCATATTTTTCAAGGCTTGAACAGTCTGCGGGCAGCCGTCTATCTTGAGCCGAACGAGCCGGATTACGTTTATTCGCTGGCGCAGGTCTCCGCCCGCGCCGAGCTTTATAAAGAATCTGCCGCTGCCTATAACGATTTTCTGCGGATTTCGCCGCGCACCGATACCGACCGCCGCGACCGCATCAAAGGCTTAATTGATTTTCTGAATTTTTTGGGCAGCCGGGAAAAACTCTATGCACTGGACGGCGCGAAAAAAACGAAGGTTTCATTCGATCTGAGAAACGACCGCCCGGTAATCGAAGTGCGCCTCGACCGGACGAGCGAGCCTTTGAAATTCGTTTTGGACACCGGAGCGGGAATTTCCGTTCTGTCGAATAAAACCGCCAAACGATTGAATATCAATCCGGTTGCTCGCGGCGGCGCGGCGCGGGGCATCGGCGGCGACGGAAAATTCGATATTGTTTATGGTTTTTTGAAATCAATCTATATCGGCGATGTCAAAATCAGAAACGTGCCGGTGTATATTCGAGAGTTTCATACCAACAACGAGCAGGTTGACGGCTACATCGGGCTTTCGCTGATCTCGAAATTTCTGACGACGATTGATTATGGTGAGAATACTTTTGAATTAGTGAACAAAAGCAGCGTTGACAAACGCCAGTCCGCCGATGATAAATTGTCGTTCCCGCTGCGGCTGACTTCGAGCGGTTTTTTAAGCGGCGAAGTCGAACTCGAAGGCGTGGAGGTTCCGCTGAATTTTATCGTGGATACGGGCGCGAGCGTTTCGGTTATTTCCGAACAAATCGCCAGTATTGAAGGAATCAACCGTTTTATAAAAAGCGAAAAAATGCGGGTCGTCGGCGCGGCGGGCATTACCGATTCCGTGTCTTCGTTTCTTTTGCCGCGCGTAACCTTCGGCACTCACAGCCGAAAAAGCATTATGGCAATCGCCCTCGATCTGGATTTGATAAACGAAACCGCCGGATTTGAACAGGCGGGAATTTTAGGCGGGAATTTTCTTAAAAATTATCGTTTGACTTTCGATTTTGAGCAGTCGAAAGTCATTTTTGTGCCGATTAAATAAGTAAAGAGTGGAGAGTCGAGAGTGGAGAGTGGAGAGTAAAGTGCTGGAAAAAATGCTTTACTCTCGACTCTCCACTCTCGACTCTTTACTATTAAGAAATGAAACAAACTTTGTATCTCGAAACATCCGTCGTCGGCGCGTATCTCGACAACGGCGAACCTTTCCGGCGCGATTTGACGATTCGCTGGTGGGAACACGAGCTTTCCGAATATCAGGCGTTCAGTTCGATTTTAGTGCGGCGCGAACTCGAACAAATCAGCGAACCGCACCGCACCGGCTATTTGAAACTGATCGCGCCGCTCAAGACACTCGAACTTTCCGAAGAAGTTGCCATTCTCGCTGAAGGCTACATTTCACGCGGCATTTTTCACCGCAAATTTCTAGCCGACGCGCTGCACGTCGCGCTCGCCTCGTTTCACAAAATTGATTATCTCGTTACCTGGAATTTCGGGCATTTAGCAAACGTCCGCAAACAGGCGCGAATCCGGCTTTTCAACGCCGCCGCCGGATTTTTTTCGCCCGTCATCGTTACGCCCGAATTTCTGGTCAGCCCTTGATTTAGTGGAGAGTGATGAACGGTGAGTGGTGAGTTTTTGATGCTGACTTCATCTTTTGCTTTTCATTTACCACTCGCCACTCACCGTTCACCACTCTAGCCGGTTGACGATTATCCATTAACGAATAACAATAAGAACTTATTATGTATCGTCGCCCGAAATTTTTAGAAATTCTGCTCGAAATTCGCCAGGAAATGTCGCGTTCGGCTGATTATGACGTGGATTTGTTTGCGGAAATGATTCGTTCCGGCAGCTTTCCCGAACGTCTGCATTCGTTTAATTCCGACGAAACTCAGGAAAAAGACGAAAAATCTCCGGGCGACGTTTGACGGCGGCGCATTTCAAAAATAAAATCCCTTTGATTTATGGAAATTTTTAACGCCATCGGTTTGCCGCTTCCGAAAGGAAAAACGCTGAACGATTTAGCCGCCGACGCGGAAAAGCTCGGCGAAGCCTCGATTTACACTCGTGCCGACTGTACGCTCTACGGTCGCTGTTGGCGCATCGGCGCGGGACTTGAAGTGTGGACGATTCTTTACGAATCGGAAACGGGCGAAACTTTTCAAGCCGGCTGTCGTCCCGGATTTCGCGCCCGTTACGCGCAGAATATCGAAAACTGGTCTCTGTACGAAGATCGCAAAGAAGGCGAAGCCGCCGTTAAAGGTTTCGTCGAAACGAGCGGCACGGAAGTTTTTTTTCAACTGCAAAATCTAACCGAAATCAGCCCGAAAAATTTCGACGGCGAAACTTTGCGCGTTGGTCTCGGCGGGCTTGCCGTTCGCGCCGAGATTTCAAATGATGACGAAGATTTGCTGTGGCAGCCATTACGCGAAACGTCGGAAACGATTCATATTGAACAAACTTACCACCGTTTGTGCGGCAAAATCCGGGCTTTTGAAACGCTTCGCAATCAGCATTCTGAAAAGGATTTATACTGGATTTATCTATCTTTAGAGAATTTCGATTTAGAGATTTTGGTCAATCAAAAAGATTTGCGCGGAAGCGATTTGCGCGTCGGTGTTTTTATCAAAGCCGATGTTTGGCTGCAAGGGCATATTGTCAGCCGTTCGACCCGGTTTTCGAGTTACGAAGGCGTTGACTGGTCAGCGTCGCCCGTTGATTTTTGGAGACATTTTAAAAGACAAAATTAAATAAGCCTCCCGGCTTTCCCTTTATTTAAATGCGTCGTTATCTGTTTGCCGCCTTTATCGTCCTAACTTTATGTTCGGCGGTCGGGCTGTATTTTTTTAATCAATTTTGGATTCACCGCTACGACGATTTGATCGCGCGGCAGGCTTCGATTTACCGGCTCGACGAAAAGCTGGTGTGGAGCGTAATTTACGAGGAAACTTATTTTCGCGCTTGGAAAATCGGCGCGGCGGAAGAAGTCGGTTTAATGCAGGTTACGCCGCTCGTAGCGCGTGAATGGGCAAAGGAAACAGGATTCCGGGAATACGAAAAACAAACAGCGGAAAACACCGTCGCGTTTCTCAGAGAGCCGGAAAGAAACATTCAGATCGGCTGTTGGTACTTG
>CAXTKJ010000076.1:0-21107 GCA_964244835.1 uncultured Pyrinomonadaceae bacterium | reverse complement strand
TGATCGCTTTTTCCAAAGTGTGCGGGTCGAGCGTCAGCGTGTTCGGATTAACGTCTGCAAAAACCGGAACGCCGCCCGCGTTGAGAACAGCGAGCGCGGTGTATCCGGCGGTCAGCGGCGAAGTGATGACTTCATCGCCTTTCCCGCGTCGCACCGCGCCCGTCGCCGTCAGTGCCAGTTCGAGCGCGTCCGTGCCGTTGTTCACTCCCGCCGCCGCCGAAACGCCGCAGAATTCCGCCCATTCGGTTTCAAAGCGTTCGACTTCTTTGCCAAGAATGTAAACGCTTTTTTGTAAAACTTTGGTAATTGAACTTTGAATTTCCTTTTCGATTTCTTCGTTTTGACGTTTGAGATCAACAAAGGGGATTTTTATACTCATTAAAAATTAGTGCGGCGAATCAACTCATACAGAGAAGCAGCAAACTCCAATAATGAACGCGATTTTTTTTGTAGAATTCGACTGTGCGGCGCAGACCGTCGTTTAAGTTCGTGTGCGGCGACCAGCCGAGCTGCGAGTTTATTTTTTTGTAACTTGAAAAGACGTTGCCGATATCTATTGACTGTCGTTCCTGCGGAAAAGGAATTCCGGTGATTTCGCCGTGTCCGGTGATTTCGATTAATTGTTCAGCTAATTCTTTCAACGTAACGACTTCATCGCTGCCCAGATTGAAGATTTCGCCTTCGGCTTTTTCGCTCGCGCCCGCCAAGAGCAGTGCTTCGACGACATCTTCGACGTAATTCAAATCGCGCCGCTGCCTGCCGTCGCCGTAAAGTTCGATGGTTTCGCCGTCTATCGCCTGCCGGATAAACCACGCGATAAAACCCTGCCGGTTATGATTTAAAAGCTGTCCCGGACCGTATGTGTTCGTCAGACGAATGCAAACCGTCCGCAAACCGTAAATCCGGTGGTAAAGCAGATGATAATGTTCGGCGGTGAATTTATTGATGCCGTTGATGTCGAGCGGCGCGATGCGGTGCTGTTCGTCGAGCGGCAGATAGACGGGTTTGCCGTAAACCTGCCGCGTGCTGGTGTAAATAACTTTGACGTGCGGGTTGAAATTGCGGCACGCTTCCAGCAAGGATAACTGCGCTTTGCAATTCAAATCGAGGTCGCGCTGCGGATTGAGCATCGAGTCGAGATGGCTGACGCTGCCCGCTAAATTGAAAATATAATCCACGCCGCTGACCAGATGATTGATGACGTAATCGTCGCTCATATCGGCGATTTTCAGCGAAACTTTATCCTTTATATCTTCGATGTTGTAAAGATTGCCGCCCTGTTCCGGGATCAAAGCATCGAGAATCGTAACATTGACGTTTCCGATTTCAACCAAACGCCGCGCCAAATTGCTGCCGATAAATCCCAAGCCGCCGGTAATCAGTACGTTGCGTTCTTTGTATTCGTTAAAATGCTTAGACTCAATCATTTTTTTTCGGTCGGTCGAGAGAGGTCGCCGCTAGTGTTCGCTGTGCCGGAGATTTTCTCACGAATAATTTCAGCCACAGCGAACAAAAATCGAAGCCGGTGCGCGTCAGCCGTCTGAATGTAAAAAACTGGGATCGCCCGTGCTGTCTTGGGTAGTGGCTGACGGCGACTTCGGCAAACGCGCCGCCGCCTGCCGCCAGTTTTCGCACGAGTTCGACGCAGATCACGCCGCTCGAAAATTCCAAACCGGCATTTTTTATTCGTTTCCGGCGGATCAGACGAAAATCGCAGTCCACATCACGAATCGGCAGATTAAATAAAAGCCGCGCCGTTCGTGAATATAATTTGCCGATGACGATCCGGTGAAATTTGTCGGCGCGATTCTTTTTGTAGCCGTTGACGACATCAATCTGCCCGGTCAGCAAAGGATACAGCGACAGTATTTCGCGCACGTCATACTGCCCGTCGCCGTCCGTGTAAAAAACCAGATTTTTCGTCGCCGTGTCGAAGCCGGTTCGCAGAGCCGCGCCGTAACCCTGATTTTTTGAATGATGAACGACCTTAAATTTCGGTGTAGTATTTGCCAGTTCATCCAAAATAGCGCGGGTCGCATCGGTGCTGCCGTCATTGACGACGATCACTTCGTAATCGTCGGTCAGCTGCGGCAAAACTTCCAGCGCGGTTTTGACCAAAGCAGCAATGGTCGCTTCGTCATTGAAGGCGGGGAAAAACACACTTATACTTTCATTTTCAGGAGCGTTCATTGTCGAAAGTTTAAATTTAACTGCGGAAATATAATTGCCTTAATATTGATTTGCTAGAATATAAACTAAATTAAAGCTAATTTCAAAAAATACACCGCAGAGCAATTATAAAATTACTAAACACACGGATTATCCTGTGATTTAAGATTCTTAAATACTTTATCCGCCGTGTTCGATTTTTATTCCGGCGGTTGAGATGGTTTGAAATCCCGAATTTCAAATCTGCTTCAAAAATTAAGTTACAAAACTCCAAATCTTTAATGAAAAGTGAGAAAAAAAATCAATTCGGCGGTGAATCTCTGCCTTTTATCCGAATCGGAATGGCGATTCTGGGCGTTTTGATTTTGACTTTGATTATTTCACGACTCGTCTATCCGTTCGATGTCGGACAGTTGGAGGCGTTTAACTGGATGCCCGCGACGCATCTTTTAGAAGGCAAAAATCCATACGCTTTCGCCTTCACGCCGCCCTACGGAATGTCGCCTTACGGCATCGTTTATTACGCTCTGATTGCCGTCGGCGTGAAGTTTTTCGGTTATCAAATCTGGTTCGGCAGAATTTTATCAATCCTGGCGTTTGTTGTTTGTCTTTGGGCGATCACGCGGATTGTCGGAAAGTTAGTGCGTGATAAAGAAGCCGTCTGGTTTAGCGGGTTGGCGGTTTTAGCGACGTTTCCGATGCAGTTCGGGATTTCTATGATGCGGGCGGATTTGGTGGCGGCGGCTTTTGCTTTTTCCGCTTTGGCGTTGGTTCTCACGTTCGAGAAAGACAAAAAAATATCATTTTGGAGCGTTGGCGCAGTAATTCTATTAACGTCCGCCGCGTTTTTTACCAAGCAGACTTATTTGCTTTCGACCGGAATAATTTTCCTGTGCTTTCTGCAGCTTAAAAAATGGCGTGAAGCCGGAATTTACGCCGCCGGAATCGTCGTTTTTGTTTTCGGCGGCATATTTTTACTCGATCAAACTTCTTCGGGCGGCTACGTCTGGCAGCATTTCATTCACGCTCAAAGATTGCCGCATAGCTGGCTGCAATCCATCAGTATTTTTATCGAAATGCTTGAACAGCCGACGTTTTCACTTTCGATCATTTGTTCGATAATTTTCGCTTTTCAAAACCGCCGGTTTTTCAGCCGTTTGAGTCGCGCCGAAGCTGTAAAATTTATTCGTTCGCCGGAGTTTTTGATTTTCGGGTATCTTGTGCTTTCGTTAATCTGGAGTTTTTTCTCGTCGGGCAGAACCGGCGCAAGCAGTCAGTATTACATCGAACATTCGCTTCTGTGGGCGATTGTTATCGGGTTGATTTTTGAACACTTCAGGCGAAATGCTTCGTCGAATCTCGTATTGGTAATGATTTTTCTATTCACGGTCGGCGGCGCGGTTCAAATTGTTCGCATTTTTCGCGGCGAGTATTTCCGTTGGCAGAGTTTGAGTTATTATCGTGAAGTGTTTGAAACGGTCGGGAAAGTAGTGCCGCCGAACAGCCGGTGCATCGGCAGCTATGCCGAACTGGTTGTCTGGAACGGCTGCGCGATTAATTTTGACGACTACGAAGAATATACCGGCGGCTGGTCGCCCGAACTCTCCGAGATTTTTGAAAGAGAAGTAAAAGCCGGACGCTACGCGGCGATTTTGTGGAGAGATGATAAATTTATGGAAAGATTTCCCAATTATCATTTAATAAAAATGTCGCAGAGTCCGCCGGAAAAATTTTATCCGGTTTATCTTTATGTGCCGGATTCGCCGCCGCAACCGACTGATTACCGATGAAACATCTGAAAAAAATCTTCGCCGCGCTGATTGTCGGATTTTTCGCGTTCGCGCCGCCGGGAACTTTGATTTTTGTCGCAATTTTCATACTTGGCGTATTCGGAAAAGTATGGTTTATCGCGGGACTTGTAGTGGGTGCAATTCTGCTGGCGATTTACGGATTTGTTTATCGGGACAAGTTAGCGGAAAATCGTTATTTGAAAATTCTTCTGCGAAAATTCAGAAATTAGCACTTTAATAATCTTCAAATTAATAATAAAAATTTATGTGTGGAATTGTCGGATACGTTGGAAATAAACAAGTTGTGCCGTTGATTATTGACGGCTTGAGAAAGTTGGAATATCGCGGTTACGATTCGGCGGGCATTGCCGTTGTTGATGACGCGAATCATCTCGAACTGCGCCGCGCCGAAGGGAAATTGCGGAATTTGGAAGAGTGTATTCGCTTGAATCCTTTGGACGGAAATTACGGCATCGGGCATACGCGCTGGGCGACGCACGGGCGACCGACCGAGGAAAACGCGCATCCGCACCGCGACTGCACGGGCAGAATCGTCGTGGTGCATAACGGGATTATCGAAAATTATCTGAAGTTAAAAAAAGAGTTGCAGGAAAAAGGTCACGAATTCAAGACCGAAACCGACACGGAAATCGTCGCGCATCTGATTGAAGAACATATCAAAACCGACGGCTTGAATTTTGAAGAAGCCGTACGGAAATCAGTTCAGCAGTTGAAAGGAATTTTCGCGCTTTCGATAATTTCGGCGGACGAACCCGATAAAATCATCGCCGTCCGCGAAGGTCCGCCCGTCGTCATCGGTTTGGGCGACGGCGAGTTTTTCGTGGCGAGCGACATTCCCGCGATTTTACAGCATACACGCGACGTTTTTTATTTGGGCGAAAAGGAAATTGCGATTCTGACGAAAGATTCGGTGCGCGTTACCGACTACGACGGCAACGTCATCGAACCGAAACAGCAGCGCATTACCTGGGACCCGATAATGGCGGAAAAAGGCGGCTTCAAACATTTTCTTTTGAAGGAAATTTACGAACAGCCGCGAGCCGTCCGCGACACGGTGCGCGGGCGCGTGTCGCTCGACACGGGCAAAGTTTAACTCGACCAGATGGACATTTCCGAAGAAGACTTTCGCAATGTTCGTTCGGTAAAAATCGCCGCCTGCGGAACTTCCTGGCACGCCGGAACTGCGGCGAAATATATGCTCGAAGAACTGGCGCGGGTGCCGGTCGAGGTTGATTACGCATCGGAATTTCGTTATCGCAATCCGGTTTTGGACGAAAACGATCTGCTCGTCGTCATTTCACAATCCGGGGAAACCGCCGACACGATTGCGGCGATGCGCGAAGCGAAAAAAGCGGGCTGCAAAGTTTTGGCGATCTGCAACGTGCAGGGTTCGATGATTACCCGCGAAGCCGACGGTACGATTCTCACGCACGCCGGACCGGAAATCTCGGTCGCTTCGACCAAAGCATTCACATCGCAAATCATTGCGCTCTATATTTTCGCGCTTTACTTAGGCGAACTGCGCGGTAAATTATCCGAAGACGATGTTAAAAAACACGCGCAGGAATTGATCGAACTGCCCTTGAAAATCGAAGAGATTTTGGGCGAAGCCGACACGATTGAAGAGATGTCGAAGGAGTTTTTCCGCGCTAGAGATTTTCTTTATTTAGGACGCGGCATCAATTTCCCGGTCGCGCTCGAAGGCGCGTTGAAACTAAAGGAAATTTCTTATATTCACGCCGAAGGCTATCCGGCGGGCGAGATGAAACACGGACCGAACGCCTTGATTGACGAAACTTTGCCGGTCGTCATCATTAACACGCGCGAGGAAGGCAACGAAAATTCCGAACTGCGCTATGAGAAAACGCACTCGAATATCGTCGAAGTAAAGGCACGTGACGGCATTATCTTTTCGATTTTGTCCGAAGGCGATCAGATGAGTTCACTCGTTTCCGATCACGTTATCGAGATTCCGAAAGTGTCGGACTTACTCGCGCCGGTTTTATCAATCGTGCCGCTGCAACTGCTCGCATATCACATCGCCGTTCGCTTGGGCTGTGATGTAGATCAGCCGCGCAATCTGGCGAAATCGGTTACGGTCGAGTAGTTTTCACGCAAACTTAATTTGCGCTTACGCTTGACAAGCGTTGTCAAATTTTCGTAGCATTGCAATTCGCCTGAAAGTTAAAAGGGCGCGTTTTTTTGAAAGAAAATTGAAGCGCAGCGTGCCGAATAAAGTTGAGCGAAAAAGTTTTTTGAGGGCATGTACGTCAATTGGTAGTCAGCCTCTCTTACCAGGAGGAAGTTAGGGGTTCGAGTCCCTTCATGCCCACCAGAAGATTGAAAATTTAACATTCCAGATTCCAGATTATAAAGTCGGAATTTTCGATTTGAAATCTGGAAGTTCTCTTGCGGAGTCGTAGTTCAGTTGGTTAGAACGCCAGCCTGTCACGTTGGAGGTCGCGGGTTCGAGTCCCGTCGGCTCCGCCATTTAAGATCGAAAGCCGCAAAGTTAATAAAAGACTTTGCGGCTTTTTCGTTTTTCCCAAAAGATTATTGATTTGGATTGCGATGGTGATAAAAATAAAATTTGTATGAGCTACGAAAAAGCGCAGGAAACGGCGGATTACATCCGCTCGAAATACGACAAAGAGATAAGAATCGCGGTCGTTTTAGGAAGCGGTTTGGGCGCGTTCGCCGACGAGCTGGAAAATGCGGTGGCAATCCCGTACGAAGAAATCCCGAACTTTTCGCGTTCGACAGTCGAAGGACACGCGGGTAGATTGGTTTTGGGAGAAATTGAAGGCGCAACCGTCGCCGTTCAGCAGGGACGGTTTCACTATTACGAAGGCTATGAAATTGAAAAAGTGATTTTCCCCGTTCGTACGTTCGGGGTTTTGGGCGTGAAATCGCTGATTTTGACGAACGCGGCGGGCAGCGTCAATACGGATTTCGCGCAGGGGTCTTTGATGCTGATTCGTGATCACATCAATTTGATGGGCGTGAATCCTCTGCGCGGCGCGAACGACGAGCGGTTTGGTGTCAGATTTCCCGATATGACGGAAGTTTATGCACTCGAATACCAGGAAATCGCGCTCGCCGTCGCCAAGCAGATGGCGCAGGAAAAAGCCTCGCAAATTGAGGCGGAAACCGGCAAAAAACAAACGCCCGAACCGCTTTTGCGGCGCGGCGTGTACTGCGGTTTGTCGGGTCCGAGCTACGAAACGCCCGCCGAAATCAGAATGCTGAGATTTCAGGGTGCGGATGCCGTCGGAATGTCCACCGTTCCCGAAGCGATTGCGGCGCGGCATCAGGGAATGCGCGTTCTGGGAATTTCCTGCATTACGAATATGGCGGCAGGCATCAGCGATGACATTATTCATCACGAAGAAGTGATGGAAACCGGCGCGAAAGTCGCCGCGACTTTTAAGGAACTGCTCAGAAGAATTATTGCGAGAATAAATTAAATTACCTTTATGATAATTGGTATCTGCGGCGGAACAGGTTCGGGAAAAACGACGATTGCGCGGAAGATTATGGAAGCCGTCAAAGGCGAAAGCGTGATTTTGGTCGAGCAGGATTCTTATTACCGAAATCTCGAAGATATGCCGCTCGATGCGCGGCGGCAGACGAATTTCGATCATCCCGATTCGATTGACAGCGAACTGCTCGTCAATCATCTGAAGCGTTTGAAGGGCGGGCAGTTTATCGAAATGCCGGTTTATGATTTCAAAACGCACACTCGAAGCCGTGAAACCGAACACATCGAACCGAAATCAGTCGTTATCGTCGAAGGCATTTTGATTTTCTCCGAACCGCGCATTTTGAATCTGCTTGATGTCAAAGTTTTCGTTGATACGCCCGACGACATTCGTTTTATCCGCCGTCTCCAACGCGACATCACCGAGCGCGGACGCACCGCCGAATCGGTCATCGCGCAGTATTACGCGACCGTTCGCCCGATGCACTTCGAGTTCGTCGAACCGTCGAAACGGAACGCCGATCTGATAATTCCCGAAGGCTCGAATCTCGACATCGGCATCGAATTTATTTGCAGTAAAATCCGCGAAGAGATTAACCGAAAGCATTCAAACGAGATTTTCGTTTGAAAAATTTAATGAAAGACGAACAAAAAAAACTAATCGAAGCCGCCAAAGAAGTGCGCGAAAAAGCCTACGCGCCATATTCAAAATTTAAGGTCGGCGCGGCTGTCCAAACGAAAAGCGGAAAGATTTTTACCGGCTGCAACGTCGAATCGGCGAGTTACGGCTTGACCGTTTGCGCCGAACGAGTAGCAATCTGGAAAGCCGTCTCCGAAGGCGAAAAGGAATTTTCGGAAATCGCCGTCGTCGCCGACACGCAGGAACTCACGCCGCCGTGCGGGGTCTGCCGTCAGATCATCTGGGAATTTTGCGGCGACGTTCCGGTGATTTTTGCGAATCTGAAAGGCGATGTCGAAACCGTGCAAATGAAGGAACTTCTGCCGAGAGCTTTTGATACGAAGTTTTTGAAATGAAAGGCAGTTAAATTGAATCTGATTTTCTGTAGTGCGGCAAAAATCTTGGGAAAAATTGATCTACCGGGATAAAAATTTCTGAAAAGGCGGCGAGATTAAATTGTTGCCCGCTACGATAAGTTTGCTTTGAATCATAACCTTCCGCACTCGGTTCGCGGTAATCTTCGAGCGTCTGTTCCTGCACATTAAGTAAAATATACTGTCGAATTCCCGCTTGTGCATAAGCTAAACCTTTCGCGTTTCGATCATAACCTAAAGTCGAATCGGCAACTTCTAAAATCAAAAAAAATCTCGTTGGGTGTCGGATGAGAATTTTCGTAATCGTCTTCTTTAGGTGTTGCCAGAACGATGTCCGGTTCAGGCTCGGAAAAATCATCAAGCCAAATCGGATTTTGATTGCGAACAATGACTTGATCGCCCAAGATTCGATAAAAAACTCTGGCGGCGCGGTCGTTTGCCGACGAATGTTTTGTTCCTTCGGGCATTTTTTCAACTATCACTCCATTTAAAAGTTCGATCTGATCGTTCTCACCAAAAACACCGCTTTCAATCATCAAATCGTATTCTTCGACCGTAATTTGACGCAGATTGAGAGTTTCGCCGTTGAAATTGCCGATGACGGGTTTTGTTCGAGAAGAAATTTCGATGACAGCCGACATAAATTTTACCTCGAAGAAATTCTAAACTATTTCGGGGACTTTGGGAACAAGTTGATTTCCGATGAAAACTTATAGTAAATTCAGCTATGGAAAAGCTAAACATTTTATTATTCATTTCATTCTTTTTATTTCTCCCGCTAACAATTCTTTCACAAAAAAAATCGGTTGAATTAATTCTGCAAAACGGCACAATCGTAACGATGGACGCACAACGTCGCGTGATTGAAAACGGCGCGATTGCGGTTGATAAAGGCGCGATTGTCGCGGTCGGAACAGTTTCCGAAATCAATCAAAATTTCAAATCCAAACAAACGATAAATGCCGCCGGAAAGGTTTTGATTCCGGGTTTGATCAACACGCACACGCACGTTCCGATGTCCTTGTTTCGCGGGATTGCGGACGATTTGGATTTGCAGGATTGGCTGACGCGCTTTATTTTTCCGGCGGAGGCGAAGAACGTCACGGAAGATTTCGTGCGCGTCGGAACTCGTCTGGGATTGGCGGAAATGATTCGCGGCGGCACAACGACTTACTGCGATATGTATTATTTTGAAGATGCCGTCGCCGACGAAACCTTCAAAGCCGGCGTGCGCGGCGTGCTTGGCGAAACGATTATTGATTTTCCGGTCGCCGACAATAAAACGCACGAAGAAGCGATTGCCTACACGGAAAAATATATTAACAAGTGGAAAAATAATCCGCTGATTACGCCCGCGCTCGCGCCGCACGCGCCTTACACGGTTTCGACCGAACATCTCAACAACATCAAACGGGTTGCCGATAAATTAAATGCGCCGATTATCATTCACGTCGCCGAAACTAAAAAAGAATTAGACGATTCAATCAAAGACAAAAAACTTTCGCCGGTCGCGTATCTCGAAAGCATCGGCTTTTTAAGCAATCGCGTGATTGCCGCGCATACGGTTCATATCAGCGATGCGGAGATTGATATTTTGAAAAAAGAATCGGTCGGTTCGGCGCATTGCCCGCAGTCTAATATGAAATTAGCTTCGGGCGTTGCACCGATTCCGCAGATGCTTTTGAAGGATTTGCCCGTCGGTTTAGGAACGGACGGCGCGGCATCAAATAACGATTTGGATATGTGGGAAGAGATGGACACGGCGGCGAAACTGCACAAATTAATTTCCAACGACCCGAAGGTTTTGACGGCGCAGCAGGCTTTTGAAATGGCGACGATTCGCGGGGCGCGGGCGTTGCATCTCGACGATAAAATCGGTTCGATTGAAACCGGAAAACGCGCCGACATCGTGATTTTGGATTTCGACAGTTTGAATCAAACGCCGTATTACAATGTCTATTCCGCGCTCGTCTACGCGACCAAAGCGAGCGATGTTCGCACGGTGATTATTGACGGGAAAATCGTAATGCGCGATAAAAGGTTGCTCACGCTCGACGAAAATGTTATAAAAAAAGACGCAAACGCATATCGTCAAAAAATCATCAATAGTTTAACGAAATAAAAAGAACAGGTTTTGGCAGAACCTGTTTAAAGACATTCTTTCACGAAAATTATTCGATTGATTTTTTGAACGCGGAAGATTACAGTCCAAAAGTTATTTTTAAGGAGACTCGAAAATGCCGCTCAATCTTAGAAGTTTGTTAGCTTCGTCACTTTTAGCTTTAACCGTTTCAGTCGCGGCTTCGGCGCAGACATCGGGCGATATAATGCGCGAGCGTGTGTCGAAAGCGAAAGCCTTTATCGCCGTCAGAAACTACAACGCGGCGATTTACGAACTCGAAAACATCCGCCGCGAAACGAGCGATCCGACCGTCAACAGCGTCATCAATGTTTTGTTGATGAACAGCTTTCTCGAACAGGGCGATTATAAACGCGCACAGGATTTTTTGAACGAACTCGCCAAATCAACCAAGCAGAACGCGCAGGCGAATTATTTCGCTGTTGCCGGACAGGTCGTGAAGGGCGCGAAAAATCAGACGGAGCGTTACCGCGCACTCGGCTTGAGCGTTTCTGCCCGCGATTTGCCGAAAGACGCGGTGAACGATGTGGACAAGATGCGCGAAACGCTCGAAAAAGTCGTCGAGCAGACGAAGGTTTTAAGCAAGGACAAAGCGCAGACTTCCAACGCGATGGCTCTGATGGAAGAGGCAACCAACGCCCGTGGCGTTCTCGCCCGCGACAATTTCGATGCGAACCGCTGGAAAAACGAAGCCGCCGATGCGCGTGAAGATTTAGCCAATTCGAGAAGCGTCATCACCAATGCCGTCAACGAAACGCCGACCGAACCAACTCTGCCGAACACGGTTGCCGCCAACACAAATACAGTTTCGATCAACAATTTACCGGTAAACAGTTCGCCGAAAACAAACGAAACCGCCCCGATTTTTCAGCCTGTTCCGAACACAGTCGAAAAAACTGAAATTGCCAAAACCGAACCGGCAAACAAAGTCATCGTAACCGAAAAACTGCCCGAAGAGCCTAAACAACCAGTCGAAACGTCAACCGCCGGAAATACCGAAAATCCGATTCAGTCGAACCGGACGCGGCGCGTTGAAACGCCTCCAACCGGCGCGGCAATAATCAAAGTTGAAAATAAAGTCTCACCGCCGACCGAAACAAAATCAACGGACGCGAAAGACCCGTCGCCGTTATCAGTCGGCTCCCTGGTTAATTACGCCACTCAAAAATCCAACCCGGTCTATCCGACGATGGCGAGAAGTATGCGCCTGACCGGCGTAGTCAAAGTTGATCTGGTCATTGACGAAAACGGGCAGGTCGCCGAAGTTCAAAATCTATCGGGTCCGGCGATGCTGCAAAGAGCGGCGACCGACGCGGTGAAAAAATGGCGATTCAAACCGTTCACCCGCGACGGACAGGCGACTAAGGCGACCGGCTTTGTCAGTTTTAACTTCAGTTTATAAAAGACTGATACTTATCGGTTCGTTCGCAAAAGGACGATTTCGACTGCGTTCGCTAACATTCGACTAACACAAATCAAATTTATTCGACGGACGAGGTGAGTTTTGATTTCTAAATTAAATCTTCTCTCTGTCATCTCGACGCTGTTTTCAGTCGCTCTAGTCTCCGCATTTTCTGCAACTTCTTCGTTCGCCAATCAAACTACGCTGACCGCTTCGCCAATCGAAGTAGCGGCGGGCGGCGGCATTGGCAGAACGCTGATCAGCTGGGAAATCGAAGGCGGAGAAACCGGAAAACTCTATTTCGTCGAAGAAGATAATTCGCTCGTGCAGGTCGGCGAAGGACGAACGGGAAAATATACGAAAGATTTTATTTTTCCAAATCGAACTTATGAATTTCGTTTATATCCGGCTGACAGCACGGGTAATTCTTTAGCGGCTGTTACCGTCATCGGCACTTACAAAATCAATTATCTTCCTGATTTCCAAACACTAAATCAAAAATTTCTCAAACCCTGGACTTTGCCGATTATTGTAATTTGTCTGCTTTTATTCGGCGCACACTGGTTAACGCGACGACGAAGACGGGTTAACCTGCAAAAAATTTTATTGGCGGCAGCGTTGATTTTGGCAATCGGCGAGGCGGCGTTTGTTATAAGTCGCGGACGCGGTGAGCCGTTCGCAATGCAGCCCGAACCGGACGCGCAGGAAACGATGGACGCGGCGCGGCAAATGTTTGAAGGCAACGGTTACGTTACATATTTCCACGACAACAAAGCGCAGCCGCCCCGTTATCCGCCGAGTTTTTCGATTGCGCTAACACCTTTTTTGAGCGTCGGCGAATATCCGGCAAATATCATTTTCGGCGCGAAATTCTTCACACTGCTTTATCTGGCGTTGATGGTTGTCGCCGCGTGGATTTTCGGCGGAAGATTTGCAGCACTGATCGCCGCGATTTTTGTCGGCGTTTCACCGTTTGCCGAACAATACGCCAAAATCGTGATGTCCGAATCGTTCACCGCGAGTCTGATTTTACTGACGATTATTTTACTACGAAAGCCTTCGCTCAAAAGAGCCGTCTTTGCCGGAGCAATTATCGGCATTTTGGTAACGGTAAGGTTGCAGATGGTCGTTTGCATTCCTGCGCTTCTTCTGGCACTGCCAACGATGCGGCAACGGATTTGGGCGGCGTTAGCAGGCGCACCGTTTTTGCTGGCGAACGGAATTTATAATTGGCAGACCTTCGGCAGTTTTACCAAAACCGGCTACGATTACTGGCTGCCGAACGTCAAATCTTTCGCGCTCGAATTCGCCTTTCGCGCTTATCCGCAGGGCGACGGACCTTGGTTAATACAGGATTGGTTGGGCGGTTGGCTGATGATTTGGGTTTGTCCGTGTGAAAAAGGCGGACCGCTCGCCGCCCTGCCGAATATAGTTTTTTATCCGCTCGTTCTGCTCGGCGTTTTCTGGATTTTCGCGCCGCCGTTCGTTCCGCTTTACGGATTACTGACGGCTTGGAAAAAACGGCGCGAACCGGCGGCAAAGTTCGCGCTCTGGCTTTCGGGTTTCAGCATTCTGCTGTTCACGTTTTATTTTTATCAGGCGGCGCGGTTTATGGCGGCGACTTCGACTTTGCTTTTGCTGTTTGCGGCGGTTGAATTAGGTGAAAAATTACAGCGTTTTATTCAGCCTGATTCAGCTGCCGAATCTGCGTCGCCCGAATCTGCGGCATCTGCCGGTAAGAGTTTTTGAGGCTCACGAACAAATTAAATTTCACGATATACCATAACGCCGCGATGCCGTCCTTCGTCCCGATTTTTTTGCCTTCGTCGTAAGTTCTGCCGTAATAACTGATCGGGACTTCGTAAATCGGGCAGTCGAGTTTGGCGATTTTCGCCGTTACTTCGATTTCAAAACCGAAGCCTTTTGAAGTAATAATCAAATTCCGAATGATGTCGCCGCGAAACGCTTTGTAACAGGTTTCGACATCGGTCATATTCAGATTGGTCAGGCTGTTCGAGAAAAACGTCAACGCTTTGTTGGCGAGATAATGATAAAAATACAAAACCCGCGCCGTTCGTTTGACCAAAAATCGTGACCCATAGACGACCGCCGCGTGTCCTTCGATAATCGGGGCGATGACATCGGAAATTTCCTGCGGATCGTATTCCGCATCGGCATCCTGAATAATAACGATCTCGCCTCTGGTTCGAGCAAACGCGGTGTTCAAGGCGGCGGTCTTGCCGAGATTTTTCTCGTGTCGAATGTAGATTATTCTCGAATCCTGCTGCACTAAATTCCGGGCAATCGCTGGCGTGTCGTCGGTCGAACAATCGTCAACGACGATTAATTCGAGCAGTTCGGGAATGAGCAAAACTTTTTGGACGACCTCGAACAAAGTCGCCGCTTCGTTGTAAGCGGGCATCACGACCGAGAGGCATTTTTGAGCGTGGTTCGATTCGATGGAGTTTACCGAATTTTCCATAAAACTTAGGTTCGGTAAAGTCGATAATCAATTTCCGCAAAGATATTATCGCGCCATTCGATTTCCTTCAGCATTTCCTTATTAATCGTGCCGCTTTCCAAGTCTTTCGCCAACAAATCGAAACGGTGAATGTGCATTTTGAAACGATTGGAAGAATATTGAACGGTCGTTCCCTGATAAATCTGAAACGCCCAATCGCTCGACTGCGCGAGCAATAATTCCCGCGCTAACTGATTTAAAACGCGGCGTTCTAAATCGTTCGGATATTCATATCGGTTCGCCAATTCCGTCATTTTGCGTTCCGCGTCGTGCTGATACGGATACATCCACGCATTGCCTTCGTTGAGCCAGACTTTGTAATAACCGTTTTCGCCCCAGCTCGAAGCCGACGGCTGCTGAATCTGAATCGGAATTTTCGCGTCCAGATAATCGCCCGGAGTAACCGCCGCAATCGTGTCTTTTTTATGATGCAGCTCCTGAAACAGGAAATTTAAAAACTGCGGACCTTCAAACCACCAATGCCCGTAAAGTTCCGCGTCATACGGCGCAGCGACGAGCGGCGCGTGTTCGCCGGAAGTTTCGCGCAGTTTGTAGGCTTGCGCGATGCGTTTGCCGACGAAATCAACCGCGTCGCGCATCACCTGTTCACGCGCCCAGTTCGGGACATACGGTTCTTTGTCGCCGCTCGAAACGGTTTTTCCCGAAATGCGGTAGTATTTCAGACCGAGATGCCGCCGCGCCTGATCTTTGTGCAGATACGGACTCAGATAATCGAGCGGCAAATCCCAACCGACATCGCGGTAGAATTCCCGGTAAACCGGATTTCCGGGATAACCGACTTCCGCGCTCCAAACCTGCTCGCTCGTTTCGACATCGCGGGCGAAAACGCCGACTCCGTTCGCGCACATCACCGGCGCGTGAATGCCGAAACGCGGGCGCGGTTCGCCGTAGAGAATAGCGTGAGAGTCGCTGATAAAGTACTCGATTCCCGCATCTTGCAACAGATTTTCGATGCCGGGTTCATAAGCGCATTCGGGCAGCCAAATTCCTCTGGGCTGTCTGCCGAAATGTTTTTTGTAATTGGCGACGGCGATATTGACTTGAGCGCGGCGGGCTTCCGTCGTAGAAATAAGCGGCAAAAATCCGTGCGTCGCGCCGCAGGTGATGATTTCCAGAACGCCTTCTTCCTGCAATTCTCGAAAAGCGTTGATTAAATTTCGCCCGTATTTATCGTTCCAGAGTTTCAGTGACGCTCCCAAAGTTTCGACGTACATTTTGACCGCATCGTAAAACTGCGGCTCGTCTTTTGCCACTCGCTCAAGTTCTTTTTTTGACAATTCGTAAAGATTATCGAGATGCGCTGTGTAGCGTTCCTGCAATAATTTATCGGCGAGCATTTCGCACAACGGCGGTGAGACATTCATCGCCAGACGCGGCTTCATTCCGGCTTCGTGCAGATTTTGAAAGATATAAACCAGCGGCAGATAAACTTCCGTAATCGCTTCGTAAAGCCAATCTTCTTCGAGAAATTCGGGATATTCGGGATGACGGACGAACGGCAGATGCGCGTGTAAAATTAAGCTGAAATAACCGACTGGCATAAGTTTGAATAGTTGAATCGCAGAAAAATTTAACCACAGATTAACACAGATTCACACAGATTAAGACAAAGAAAAAGGCAAAAGATAAATCAGTGATAAATCTTTTGCCTTTTGTTTTGAAATCCGCTTTCATAGGCGGTTAAATTCTATTTCCGCAAACTCAGCGAAGCGAACTGAGCGGCACAATTTTCGACAGCGTATTTGGCTTCGTCGGCAATGTTCGGCGTTTCAGACGACGCGGAAAACCAACCAAACTTGCGCCGAAAACAGTTTCGCCAGCGACTTCGTCTTCGTAAATTTCTTCGTCAGACACCCCGAAATTTTCCTGCAAAGCGGTTAACGCTTTTTCCGCGCTCAATTTTTCGGCGCGGGCTTGCAGAAAATTAAACAGGCTCGGACTGATCTGTCCGCGCAAATCTTCGAGCGAGTAGCCGGAAGCCAACGCCAGCAAAACAAAACGCATTTCGCCGGAATGATTAGAGTCAAAATCATCATCTGCTGCCTCGAAAATCTGCGCGAAAGCCGTTTCGGTGGCGCGGTCGGCGGATTCGATGTCATCGCCCGCGAGCGCGACTTCGTAAGCGTCCTGTTGATAGCCGGAAACATTCAAAACTTTGGCAAACTGGTCGGCGGAGACGGCGAAATACTCCGAATAATCCTGACGCGGACTCGGACTTTTGCGCGGCGTTTGTAAAGTGTTGGAAAAAAGAACGCGGACGAACGGGCGGCTGACGGCGTAGAATCCGACTTCGACGCGATAACTCGAACCGGCATCAACGTCGAACCAAGCCGCGCCTTCCGTATCAATGGGGAAAAGCTCTTCGCGGCTGCTCGTTTGATTTTGAAGTTTGGCGACGAGCTGATAATTAGTCTGATTGCCGAAAATACGGCTCAGAATTTTTAACGGGTTTTCCTTGAACGACCAGTAAAAATGAATCTTAGTCGGCGACTGCATTTGCAGGCGCGCCCGATTTTCCTTAATCAATTCCGGCAGTACCGGCGCGGAAAGCTCCTTGAAAATCGGGTCTTCCGGCTCGGCTTCGACCGCTTCGACCGTTTCCGTTTCGATCTCTTCAATTTCTTCAATCGTTTCAGATTCCTTACTTTTCAAAGTAATGCCTTCATCAGTCAAATCGAGTTCGCCGTCAAACGAATCCGCCTTTGCCGCCATCGTCAGCACGTCGTTTATCGAAAGAATATCATCGTCGCTTTCATTAATAGCGAGCGTTGATTTGATCGTCTCCGCCGAAGAAATTGGTTTCAGCTTAAAATCTTCGAGCGCGAAATCATTCGCCTTTTTATCTTGTTCAGCCATAATTTTTAGATTTAAGTCTAAGATTATGCGAATTTTTGCGGAAAGAAACAAGTTAGTCGTTTCGCCGCTTAATTTTTTGGAAACGTAACGCAGAAATTATTCAAACGAAAAAGCGGTAAGTTTCTTTAAAACTTACCGCTTTTATAATTCGTCGAGCCGTCGAAAATTTCAAACTTATTTTCCAACGCTAAAACTCGAATAACTGCCGCCGGTCGGCTGCGTTACGTCTTTGTCTTCGACGGTAACGAACAGACCGAAGTCTTTGAGTGCCGTTTCGCCGCGAATCTCGGCTTCGGCACGGTTGCCGTTATTGATGACCTGTCCGATTTTCGTATATTCTTTTTCCGGCGAAACTGCCCACAGAATATAGCGTTTCTGTTTCGGCGCGAGTTTCATATCGTCGAAACGCATTTTAATTTTCGTTAAACCCGCTTTGGCGTTATCGAGATATGCCTTACCTTTCAAGCCTTCCAAATCACCGGAAAAATTAACTCTGATTTCTGTTTCGCCTTTTTCAAGACCGGCAACGCCAAGCATCGGAACGTCATAAGCCGAACTAACTGTTTGCGTCACGGCGACCTGTTTTTCGTCGCCCGTCGGACTCGTGGTGCGATTGCCGACGACAGCATAGCCTTTCGGAACGGAACTGCGGAAGACGACCGGCGTGGAATTATCAATCGCCGTCAAGCCTTCGTTCGGCGAAAGCACGAGCATAAATTGGTTGAGCGGTGTTTTAAAAGCTGCCGTCGCCACACCGTTCTCCGCGCTGATCGGTCCGAGATAAGTGATCGCGCCGGACGCATCAACCGCGTAAGCGTAACAATTCGCCGCCGAATTACCGACACCGCTCAGATCAAAATTGACCGTCGTTTCAGTGCCGGTTCGCATCACGCGGGCGAACCCTTTCGCCGTTCCCATTTCGCCGTTCGGCATCAACTCGACCGTCACTTCCTTGCCGACCGGATATTCGATAACCGAATAAGTTCCGTCCGGGTTCTGAACGACTTCCGTTTTCATTTTAGTTGTCGTCGTGGTCGTTTTAGTCGTCGTGTCCTGCGCGAACGCCGCGCCGGTCAAAGCCGTCGAAAGAAGCAAACTGCCGCCGATTGTTAATAAAAATTTCTTGTTCATATAAATCTCCCAAATAATTTAAAGAATCGCTTGTCCGAGGAGAAGGACAAACTTGCGAAATACTTGTAATCTGTTTCGGGTTTTCGCAATCATCGTGCCTGAACGAATAAATTTTTTATTTAGAAGAGTTTAGAAAGGAGCGGTCGAAAATCATTAAATCAAAGTGAACGCGATTGTATTAAAATTTGACACCAGGAAAAAGGGCGGTGAGTTTGAATTAACTCACCGCCCTTTTTCTTTAAATTAAAAATTTATGTATTGTCCTAATCTTGTGGTGTTGGTAAATTAGTATCAAAACCATCGTTTGGCAGCTCCTCATCTTTTAATAAATCAATTAAATAATTTGCTAACGGCTGGCTTCCAGCGAACAAAATCAAACCTATAAATAGATGGCTGATACTGGTTGTTATAATGCTTGGATAATTGTTAATACTACGCGGGTCTGAAAATAACATTCCATAAACTAATAAAAAAACTACCGCAATAAATGGAGCTATTGCTTCAAATATAAAAGCTAAAGCTATTACACGAATTATGGTGGTGGCGATTTTCTTATTGTTGGTCATTTTAGTAAGTCCTTTAGCGTTCAAACTGTTTTTGTTATTCCCGCTTCCATCGCCGGTGGGCATCGTAAAGTTTTATCCACACGGCAGAAAGTATAAGTACTCAAATTAAATGCGAATCAAGAGTGGATTACGCGACGTTTATGCGGATAGGTCTTGAGTTTCATCTCATCCAGATACGCCTAAGCATCGAACTCCTCCGCGAGTTTCCAGTCGTGGCGAAGGTGAAGTGCCATAACTTTTGCCGCATTCGCATCAAAATCAATCCGCGTTTCATTTGAAACAATAAAGGTAGTAAATCAGGCAGTTACGGAAAAAGATTGGGAAAGAAGGCGGTTAAACACAAGGCTGGCGGAAAGCAAATCAGATTATTTGCCGAATCAGCAGCACAAGCAGAAGATTATGGATAATTTGGCTTCTTACCTAAGTTGGCGGCAGGGTCTAATTCGTCTAACTCATCATCGGTTATATTTGTCCAATCGGTCATTAAGTACTATTTTACGATTGTCTTTCTGCCAAGATCATCAACCGCGCTTTCCGTAATTATGACGCGCCTGCCGATTTTATGATGTTTTAGCTTTTTCTCTTTTCTCTTTAATCAGACGTTCGATTGTTCTTTCTGACACACCGATCAGCAAAGCAACTTCTTCTATCGTATATTTCTTATCGGTTGCAAACGACGACATATATTTATAAAAAGTGGAAAAAAACTCATTACTTCCCCCAAAAAACGAAAGCCACTCTTTTGAGTGGCTGTAAGTCGTTTATATTTGGTGGCTTGGGACGGAATTGAACCGCCGACACGCGGATTTTCAGTCCGCTGCTCTACCAACTGAGCTACCAAGCCGTTTGCTCTTTTCAAAATGAATTATCACGAGCAAGTTAATTAGTGTAAATAAGCCTTTTATTGATGTCAAATCCGCGCACTGTGAAAAAGATTGCGATTACCGTCAGATCAAAATTATTGTTGACATTCTCTTGCAGAGGAATATAATCACATTTTAGTAGCCGTTCAGCCCATGTCGGTTACTATTCTGCTAATTTAGTTTCGTTTGACACCTGCCCGTGCCGGTTTGAACGCCGTCGCTGACCCCCAGGGACGCAACCTTCAAACCGGCGCAGCTATTTTAAAATTTGAATTTTTTTGAGATTATATTTTTATGAAAAATTATTTGTTTATTTTTGCTTTGTCTTTGATGTCGCTGAATGCGGCTTGCACGACTGCCGAATCACCCAGCACCAACGCAAACACGATGGGCGCGAACGGTATTCAAAATATCAACGCGGCAGATTTGCCGCCCGAATTTTCTACGAAACCCGTTCCGATGAACGGTTCGACACCGGGAATTCCCAATCCGAATGACCCGAACGCGAACAAGGTTCCGATGGGAAATATTCCGGGTATTCCCGACACGAACAAAATGGGGAAAACTCCGCAGCCGAAAAACACGCCGAAAATTCCCGGAATTCCCGATCAGGAAACGCTAAAAAAACAGATGAACACGCCTTTGCAGGACGTGAACATCGTTAATAATCCGTCGAAAACCACGACCGGCGCAAACAACCAATCGAGAGACAATACCAAAGGGAATACTCGTGAACCTTAGAATCAGTGGAAAACTAAAAAAGGGCGGCGCGATTTTGAACAAAATCGCGCCGCCCTTTTTTAGTTTTCAAATCAATTACGCTTCTTCCGTAACTGCCGCTGCGTCTGCCGGAATCATCCCGAGCGCGACTTTGACCTGTTTTTCGATGCGGTCGAACATTTCACGATTTTCTTTCAGCGTGTTTTTGCTGTTTTCACGCCCTTGTCCGAGCCGTTCGCCTGAATAAGAAAACCACGCGCCCGATTTTTCGACGACGTTATGATTAACCGCCAAGTCGAGCAAATCGCCTTCGCGTGAAATGCCTTCGCCATACATGATGTCAAATTCGGCTTCGCGGAACGGCGGCGCAACC
>CAXTKJ010000075.1:0-21432 GCA_964244835.1 uncultured Pyrinomonadaceae bacterium | reverse complement strand
CATTCATTCCGTTTGAACAGCAATGTGTTGTTGCGTCCTTTCCTTGTTGTTGCGGTAAGCCCGTTCTCCTTAATGATCGTCTTAAATGTTCTTTGTCCACGCATGATAGATAGAATTTGTGGCACAAAAGTAAAGCCGTAAACAACACGATTTTCAACAACGGCGTTCACGTCGAAGGACAATACGATTACGGCGGCGGCATCTCAATCGAAACTGCCAACGCCCGCAGCATTCTCATCCGCAATAACATTCTCAGTCAAAACAAACAGTGGCAAATTTCCGTCAACGACCGTGCAGGAAAAATAACGATTGACCATAATTTGTTCGATTCGCTGCGCTCTTACATCGGCAGCGGCGAGCGCGAGCGGCGCGGCAAACTTTATTTTCAAGCCGATCCTTTATTTGTTGACACGGGCAGCGGAAATTTCCATCTGAAACCGAATAGTCCGGCGATTGATCGCGGTAAAAGCATTCGCGTTCCGAACACGGATTTCGATTCAATTCCGCGCCCGCAGGCGAACGGCTACGATCTCGGCGCGTTTGAGATGAATTGAAAGAAAAGGCAGAAGCCCGCGCGTGAGCAAGGGCGCGACAGTCAAACGTCTGCGCCCTTGCTCACGCGCGGGCTTCTGCCCGTAAATTATTTCGCCAATCTCAACATCACGACATCGTGGGGCTGAACAACTATTTTAAATATCGCTGCGGTCGTTCCCAAATCTTTTTTCGTCCAAAGATCACGAAGTTTATAAACGTCCTTTTTCGCGTCGAATTGCCGTTGGGCAAAGTCGTCTTTGATAAAGTTTTCCTTCCAATCAAAACTGACGTTTTTCGCCGCCGCGCCGCGATTTAAGAAACACATCGCCCAATCGCCGTTCGCCAGAGGTTTCGCCCAAACTTCCAAACCGTCTTCGGAAATCGCCGGAAACGCCTGAATGCCGAGCGCATCCTGATTGACGGCGATGATTTCTTTATTGGTTAAAATCTCCTGCGTTTCTTTTGACATTTCGCGCACATCATTTCCCGCAATCAAAGGCGCGGCGAGCATTGCCCACAGCGAAAAATGTGCGCGGTCTTCCGATGCGGTCATTCCGTTGCCGACTTCCATCATATCGGGATCATTCCATTGTCCCGGTTTGGCGTGGACGCGCAAGCCTTTTTGCTTGTCCAAAATTCGCATAATCCCGAAGCTCGACCACGTTCCGTGATTTTCTTCGCAGTCCCAGCAATGCGTGATGTCGCCGGTCGTTCGCCACAGATGTCCGATTGGTTTCGCCCATTCCCAGGGTTTATTATCGCCCCATTCGCAGATGCTGAAAATTATCGGGCGACCCGTTTTGTAGAGCGCGTCGCGCATCGTTGTGTATGCGCCGACGGGATTCAAACCTTCGGAATTGCACCAATCGTATTTCAAATAATCAACGCCCCAACTCGCGTAAGTCGCCGCGTCCTGATATTCGTGTCCGCGACTTCCCGGCTTTCCGCCGCAGGTTTTCGCGCCGACATCCGAGTAAATTCCGAACTTCAAACCTTTTGCGTGAATATAATCGCCCAACGCCTTCATTCCCGACGGAAAATGCTGCGGATTCGCCTGAATAAATCCGTTCGCATCGCGTGTCCCGTGCCAGCAATCGTCAATCACGACGTATTGATAACCCGCGTCTTTCATTCCGCTCGAAACGATTACGTCGGCAGTTTCACGAATCGTTTTTTCGTCAACCTGACAGCCGAATCCATTCCAACTGTTCCAGCCCATCGGCGGGGTCAGCGCGAGATTCTCGAACTTCTGCGCGTCGGCGATTAACGCACCAAGCAGAATTATTAACAGGAAAAGTATTTGTTTCATTAATTTACGAATTTATTTTCCGTCCGCCGTCATCTTTTTTGCTGCCGCGTCGAGCAATGCGCTAAATTCAATTATTTTTTCCAAGTCGAGTTTGGCTTTTTCAGAAACCGCCGCGTCAATGACCCGCAGATTTTGAAACATCGGACTCGTCGCAAAACCGCCGACGGCATTGTCGAGTTCGACGATTAAATCGCGTACGCTTTTGGCTGGTTTAATTTCCTTTTCCGTTTTTTCGTCTTTCCTGGTTTCCTTTTTCACGTCCGCGTTTTCCGGCGGCGAAGATGGAAAAAGATTTTCCTTCAAACGAACCGCTCCGCCGTTGATTTCCGACGCAGACTTGCTGATTTGCGCGTAATCAATTTTACTGCCGCTTTGATAAGCCTTGATAACGGCATCCTGCGATGTTTGGATCAGTTCGTAATCCTTTTTGATTTCCGGGTATTTAATCGCCCGCCGCTCCGCTTCATTTCCGGCTGCGCCGTTTTTACGGGCTTCGCGGTCAATTCGTTCGAGTTCGACCGAACGCATTTTGATATTTTTATCGCTCAAATCCTTGTCGCCCGCTCCCGGCGGCGCGACTTCCTGTGCCGAAAGATTTGAAAAAATCGCCGTCGCAAAGACGACTGCCAGCAAAATAAATAGTTTTTTCATCTTATTTCCCTCTCAAATTTTAGAATTTTCGCGCTTTTCCGACGAGCGGTATTCAGCGCGTTTGAAAATTTTCGGTTTTCGTAACGCCTTTGTTCTGCGTTACGGTATGTATTTTGTCGGGAACGGGTTTTGGAATTTTTTCCGTCGTGCCGTCACTCCAGCGAACTTCGATTGATTCGATTTGTTCGTTTTGTCCGAATCCGAAGTGCAGACGAAAATCATTCTGCGACAAATAACTCGCGCCCGCTTCGACTGCCTGCATCATTGAACGCTTATCGGTTTTCAACGTGATACGCGCTCCGATTGCGTCCTTATTTTTTCCGTTCTGAATTAATTTAAAAGTTACGCGCTGGTTTTTATTGCCGCTCGTGTTGAGCAAAACGGTCGGCGGCTCGCCCAGATTGGTAACGATGACATCAATCAAACCGTCGTTGTTCAAATCGCCGAACGCCGCGCCGCGTCTGGATTTCAAAGGAAGATTTCGCAAGCCGGAGCTTTCGGTCGCGTCTTCAAATTTTCCGTCGCCGGTGTTGCGATGCAGCAAAAAATGCTGGCGAAAACCTTCCTGCACCGCGCTTTTGATAAATTCGATCTGCGGATAAACGTGACCGTTGACGACGAATAAATCGAGCCAGCCGTCGTTGTCGAAATCAACAAAACCCGTTCCCCAGCCGACATACGGCTTGCTCGCCTGCGCGGTTTTTGTTTCGGACGAAACATCGAGAAAACCTTTCGCGCCCAAATTTCGATACAGCGCGTTCGGTTCGCCGTCGAAATTGGTCGTGAACAAATCGAGTTTGCCGTCATTGTCGTAATCGCCCCACGCCACGCCCATCGAACCCTGTTCAACGCCCTCGCCGCTGTAACTCGTGCCGGTTTCAAAACTGACATCCGAGAATGTGCCGTCGCGGTTGTTTTTATACAGATAATTCGGCGAGCCGTCGTTGGCAACATACAAATCGAGCCACCCGTCGTTGTCGTAATCGCCCCAGATCGCGCCGAGTCCGTAGTATTTATTAGCGTCGCCCACGCCGATTTTTTGCGCGATTTCTTCAAAAGTTCCGTCGCCTTTATTGCGATAGAAAAAGTCGCGGTCGCCGTTTATTCCGCGCGGACCGCACTGCACGCGGATTCCTCTGAAAGAACAGGTTTGAGAACTGCCATAAACCGGCAGATTATTCAGATCGAGCGTAACGTAGGCGGCAACGAACAAGTCCAGATCGCCGTCGCGGTCATAGTCCGCCCAAGCCGCGCCGGTCATAAAACCTTGTCCCTGCAAACCGGATTTTTCGGTTACGTCCTGAAATTTGCATTGTCCGAGTCCGCGATAGACGGCATTTCCTTTGAACCCGGAACTAAATAAATCCAAAATTCCGTCGCCGTCGAAATCAACCGCCGTGATACTCATTCCCCAACCTTTGCGCGTTAGAGTTGCCGCCGCCGTGATGTTTTCAAACTTCGGAATTTTGCTTTTCGCGCCGTCAATCTGCCGGTATAAAGTCAAAAACAAATCGCCGCCTTTTTTGAAATTTTCGATGGTCGAACCGTTCACCGTCGCCGCGTCCAGAAACCCGTCGTTATCGCAGTCGAACAAAGCCGCGCCGCCGCTCATTGATTCGACGATATAGCGATTGTCCGCCGCCGAAACGTGCGAGACGTTAATCCCGCTTTCCGCCGAAACGTCTTTAAACGTAATGGCGGCTTTCTGCGCGAAAACGAACATTTGCGCCAGCGCAAGAAGAATTGTAACGGCGAAAAAAAACTTCATTTCCAGTAAATTATTTTTTCATTTTCGGGCGAACTTTCTCGAACGGCACGATGCCTTCGCCTTCCAAAACGGCGTAGAATTTATCCGCTGCGATGTCTTTGATCGTTTCGACTTTGCCGGAGTTCCAGCGAATTTCGATTGAATCAATTTTCGCCGCTTTGCCGAGTCCGAAATGCACGCGCAGATCGTTGTTTGAAAGATAACTGCCGCCGCTGCGGACTTCTTCGGTTTGAACTACTTTGCCGGTCGTGATTTTGATTCGCGCTCCGATGGCGAGCGGATTTCCGGTTTTCGCGCCGAGTTCCAGAGTTATCCAATGATTCGATTTATCGCCCTGGTTTTTCAAAATCATCGGCGAAGCATCTAAATCTTCGACGACAATATCAATTTGCCCGTCGTTGTCCAAATCGCCGAACGCCGCGCCGCGTGAAACTCTTTTTTCAGATAAAATTGCTCCGCCCTGCGTCGTCGCATTGCAGAAAGTTCCGTCGCCGTTGTTGACGAATAAAATCTTGCCCTGTTTGTATTTCGCGCCCGACGAAATTTCGTCCATCTGCGGATAAACGTGACCGTTGACGACGAACAGATCGAGCCAGGTGTCGTTATCCAGATCGAAAAACCCGGTTCCCCAGCCGACATATGGGCGCGTGAACTGCGCGACCTGCGCGGCGAACGAAACGTCGGTGAAATCGTAATTGCCGTTGTTGCGGTAGAGCGTGTTGTATTCGTCAACGAAATTCGTCGTGTAAATCGAAAAATTACCCGTGTGGTTGTAATCGCCGATGGCGATGCCCATCGAACCCTGCTCCGAACCGTCGCCGCTGACCGCCGTGCCGGAAATCAAACCGTCTTCGGAAAACTTTCCTTTGCCGAGATTGCGATAAAAATAATTCGGAGTCGAGTCGTTGGCGACGTAAGCGTCTAATTTTCCGGTGTTGCCGAAATCCGACCAGATCGGCTGCATTCCGTAATAACCGTCCGGGTCGTCGAGTCCGCTTTGTTTGGAAACATCGGTAAAAGTTCCGTCGCCGTTGTTTTTGAAAAGCGAATCGCCCGCGCCTTTAAGCCCTCGCGGACCGCATTGGACATCAACGCCGCGAAATTTGCACGTCGGGAGACTTCCGAAAGTCGGCAGATCGTTAAATTTGAAATCAACGTAACTGACGACGAGCAAATCCAAAAACCCGTCGCCGTCATAATCGCCGAACGCCGCGCCGGTTGACCAGCGACCGTCGGCGACTCCGGCTTTTTTCGTTACGTCGGTAAAAGTACCGTCGCCGTTGTTTTGATACAAAACATTTCCGCCGAGACAGGTTACATAAATATCGGGCAAATTGTCGTTGTTGTAATCGCCGACCGCGCCGCCCATCGCGTAGCCGGGAAAACCGACTCCGGCTTTATCGGTTACATCCGTAAAAGTTCCGTCGCCGTTGTTGCGATACAGAAGGCTTTTCGATTTCTGATTTTTCAAAGCCATCTCGACCGTCGGCGCGTTCGTAAAATAGATGTCCTGCCAGCCGTCGCGGTCGTAATCAATCAAAAGTACACCGCCGCTCATTGATTCGACGATGTATTTTTTTTCGGGCGCGGAAGTGTGCGTGAAATTGATTTTCGTCTGCCTGTAAACGTCGGTCAACTGCGGAATTTTCCGGTCTTTGCAAACGTCGTCGCCTTTCTGCGCCAAAAGATTTTGACTGCAAAAAATCGAAATAAGAATTGTGATTGCCGGTAATTTATAAAATTTCATTTACATTCCGTTTTTGGTCGAATTCTTTAATTTTTGAAACAGTTCCAGATGCTTTTTCGCTAAATCCGCTTGCCCCGTCAAGTTGTACAAACGGCTGAGTTGAAACTGCGTGTCGGCATCGTTCGGGTTAATCGCCGCCGCTTTTTCCAGCAAAGGTGCGGCTTTAATTTCCTGATTCGACTGCAAATACAACGCTCCCAACTCGCGCAGCGCGAGCGCGTAATCCGGCGCGTTTTTGATCGTTTCTTCGAGATATTCAATCGCTCTGACGTTTTCGCCCTGGGCTTTATACGACAAACCGAGTTGGTAACTCGCCTCGAAATTACGCGCATTGATTTCGAGACAATGCTCAAGTTCACGCCGCGCTTCGGTCAGTTTGTCGGACTGCGCCGCATAAGTTAAACCCAACGCCAGACAGCCGCGCGAATCCTGCGGGCGCATTTCGACAAAGCGGTTCAAAGATGTTTCCGCCGCCGGCAAATTATTGCTTTGCAAAGAAGCCGCGCCGTGCAGATATAAAAATTCCGGCTCATTCGGATTTAATTCCAATAATCTTTCAGCGGCGCGGGCGGCTTTTCCCGCCTGATTCGCCCGCATCGCCGTGATGACGAACTGCTTCAAAACTTCCGGCGAATCGGGTTTTGCCGCCAGCGATTTTCCCAATAAATCCAAAGACTGTGAATAATTTCCCTGCTCGCTTTCGAGCAAAGACTGGACGAAAAATAAATCGGGCGAATTCGGATTTATTTTCGCCGTTCGGCTCAGATGAATTTTCGCGTTGGGAAAATCTTTGGCGTAAATT
Source organism: uncultured Pyrinomonadaceae bacterium (assembly GCA_964244835.1). Classification (GTDB taxonomy): domain Bacteria; phylum Acidobacteriota; class Blastocatellia; order Pyrinomonadales; family Pyrinomonadaceae. Next base: position 14,621 of record CAXTKJ010000075.1, on the reverse strand, counting down.
TCCGATTTCGCCAGCAGAAGCAGCGCGTCAGCATTCGACGGCGCGATTGCAATCACGACGCGCAGAACTTCCGCCGCTTCGCCGTGCATCGCGCCGCTGATTAAAACTTCGGCAAATTTCATCGCCGTCGCCGGATTCTGCCGCGCCAGATTTTTCGCCGAAATCACCAGCGAATCAATTTTACTTTTTTCGCCCGTCTGCAAATAACATTCGGCAAGCAGCGGCAGCGCGTCATTGTTTTTGATTTTGGCGGCGAGCTTTTCAGCCGCGAGCAGAGCTTTTTGACAATCGCCGACGAGTACGAAGGCGGTTGCCAATTTCAAACGCAAAGCGTCGTTCGTTACATCGGCATCGGTAATTTCATTTAACGCCGCCGATTGTTCGACGTTCCCCGTTTGAAAATTAACGACGGCGAGATTGATTTTCGCCGAAGTCAAATTCGGGTCGAGCGACAGAGCTTTTTGAAACAAAGATTTCGCTTCGCCGAAACGGGTCTGCCCGAAGCGCAGTCTGCCGAGCAAGTCGAAGGCTTTCGCGTCTTTCGGATTGGCAATCGCGTATTTTAACAAATCATTTTCAACCGCCGCGTAATCGCTTTGCTCGATGCTTTTCTCAAATTTTGCCAAGACATTTTGGTCGGCATTAACTCTCTGCGCCGCAGCGTTAAAAGCGGTGCAGAAAATTAAAAAGCTGATCGTTAAAATTTGAAATGTGTATTTATTCCGGCGCATCTTTGCTGTTGCCCATCGGCATTAAACTTTCTATTTTCCGGCTGGCGGCTTTTAATTCCTGATACAATTTTAGTTCGCGGTCGGCATCTTCCTTGCGGGCGGCTTTGCGGTAGGCGATGCTCAACTGGTAATGAATATAATCTTTTTTTGAATCGGAATTAACTGCCGCTTCGAGTTCTTCGACGGCTTTCCCGGTTTCGCCTTTTTCACTGTAAATTTTCCCTAATTGATAATGCGCGTCGGCGTAATCGGGGCGCGAGGCAATCGCTTCATTCAATAATTTCATCGCTTCATCAATTCTGATTTTGCGTTCGATCAAAGTTAAAGCCAGATGATATTTCGCCGATTCGTCCGCCGGATTAATGTCGAGTTCTTTTTGAAACGACTGTTCGGCTTCGTCATAACGATTCAGACGAATCAGGCTTTGACCGATGGAAAAATTCGTTTTCGGCGCGTCGGGCGCGAGCGCGGCAACGGCGCGAAATTCTTTGACGGCGCGTTCATAATCGCCCAGAAACATAAATCCCTGCGCGGCATAATTTAACGTCTCAGGATTTTTCTGAGAAACCTGCGCCAGTTTATTAAAAACCGCTTCGGCTTCGCGGTTTCTTTCCAACTGAATCAGAGAAATGCCGTAAAAATAAGCTAACTCAGCATCGTTCGTAATCACCGCTTCAATCGGTTTGAGCGTTTCGACCGCCGTTTTATAATTTCTCGTTAAATACAAACTCGTCCCCAACATCTGTCTCGCCAGATTGTCCTGTGGATTGGTTTTGATCTGTCTTGAGAGCGGCACGACGGCTTGATCAAATTGATTGGCGCGGAAGGCAACGATGCCCCAATTTCTATCAAGATTGGGAAAATCCGGCTTCCAAATGCCGGCGGCGGCAAACTTTTCGAGGGCTTCGGGCAGTTGATTATTCTGCACGTCAATCACCGCCAAATTGTAAAACGCCTGCGCTAAAACTTCCGACAAGTACGCTTTATTTTTTTTCAGTTCGGCGATTTTCGGCGCGGGCAGATTGACTTCCCGGTTCGCTATTTTTTGCGGGACGTTCGGCAATCTTTTCGCGTCGCCGACGATTTGTGAGAAAATAATACTCAAATCATCGCGCGTCGTTACGATCAATTTCGTTTGCAGTTCACGCGCCTTTGCCAGAGTCTTTTCGCCTTCCTCGCGCCGTCCGTCCGCCACCAAAAGCCGACCGAGCATATAATAAGCTCGGCGCGATTGGAAACCGTTTTTGGCGGTGTTGTCCGAAAGTTCCGTGGCGCGGCGCAGACTTTTCTCGGCTGTTTTCAAATCGCCCGTTTCCATCTGCGATTGTCCGAGAAACAAAAATGCTTCGCCGCTCGACGGATTTAATTTGACGGCTTTCTGCAAAAAACCGATGGCTTTCTGATGATCGTTTTCCGAAGTAGCGACGATACCGGCGAAAAAGTTCGAGTAGAAATCATCTGGCGTGAGCAGCAATTCCTTTTCAAAAGCGGTTCCGGCTTCGGCGAGACGCGCACTGCCGCCGTGCTGCAAAATCACATAGCCGAGAAAAAAACTCGCCTTCGGCTGTTTCGGATTTAACTCCAGAGCGCGTTTGAATTCGCGTTCGGATTCGAGCGGGTAATTCGTCTGCTCATACGCCTGCCCGAACAAAACGTGCAGATCGGGACTTTCCTTTTTGAGCGATCCGAGCATTTCCTCGAAAAGTAATTTCGCCCGCTGCGGCTGTTTGAGATACAAATAAGTCAAACCGAGCGCACGAGCGGAATCGAAATCCGGCGCGAGAATCATCACTTTTTCGAGTTCGGGCAGCGCGGATTGATAATCTTCTTTCGTGAAATAGATATTGCCTAAAATATATCTGGCATAGGCGTTTTTCGGATCGAGTTCGACCGCTGCGCGTCCTTCTTCCAAAGCCTTTTCAAGATCGCCGGACTGCGAATAGGCGACGGCTAAATCCACTCTGACGCGGGCGTTATCAAAATATTTTTTCGATTCCGAAAGCGTTTTCGCGGCTTCCGCCAATTTGCCTTCTTCGATGTAGATGTTGCCGATTTTTTGTAAAGCGTTGGCGACGATTTGGCGGTTCTCGATTTGGGCGTTCGGCAGGTCGCCGGAAATCTGGTAAGTTTCCGCCGCGCTGATATGTTTCTGCAAATCGTTTTCGGGCGTTACCGGCGGAGTTGATTTGACGGCTGGACGCTGCGCGGGAAAATTAATCGTGAAGAAAAGTAAAATTAAAACCGCTACTTTTGCTTTCATATCTGCCGGAAAAATGTTTTTTATTGAATTAAAAAGGTGAGGGAAATTATAACACAAAATAAAAACGGCAAGAAGAAAAGTTTGAAAAGCAAACCGTCTTCTTGCCGAAAATCAAGAGCCGAAATTTAGAAAATCAATTTCAGCGCATACTGAATTTCACGACCGCCGCGCGACTTCGCTGCCTGTCCGAAATTTCCGTTGACAGTATTTGAAGTAATCGTGTTGTTGGTCGCAGTGCAGGGCGTGTTCGCATTTCCGCAGATAACTCTGCCGCCGTAGAACAGCACCGGAATACTGTCGCCTCTGAACTGCGGAGTATTGAAAGCGTTGTAAAACTCCATACGGAATTGAATACGCGCTCCTTCACCCAGAAAACTATCTTTCAACCAGGACGGCGTAAAGTTTTTATAGACTGAAAAATCAATGTTTTTGGTCGGCGGTCCGAGACAGGTCGTTTTTCTCGGAATCGTCTGACCGACTTTATACCCGCTCAAAGTGAACGCGCCGCCGCTGATAAATCTTGTAACATCCGAGCCGGTATCTGAACACGATGAACCTTCGACTCGCAGCGGTCGCTGATTAGCGACACCCGTTCCGGTTCCCGTAATTCCGGCTTGGAAATTTCGGTAAATCGGCACCGGAGTTTCGCCCGATGTGTCAAATCCAGCGAGATATTCAATTCCGGTCGCGTTGATTTGCGGCGTAATCGAAGTTCCGCTCGAAATTTGGATAACCGTCGCTGCTTCCCAACCGCCGGCTACCGCTTTGACAAACGAATTATAACCGTTGAATTTCGGGAAATTATAAATCGCGTTTGCCACAAAGATATGCGGTCGGTTGATGTCGGATTCGGCAAAATCCAACTCTCTGTTGTTTCTATCCAGAACCGCGAAGGCACTCGAACCGCCGCTCGAATCGTTCAGACCGAAATCAGCCTGTGATTTGGAAAAAGTATAAGCCGCCTGCAGGCTCAGCGAATTTGAAAATCTGGTTCTGAACAAAACCTGCACGGAATCGTAATCGGCTCTGCCGTTGCGTTCAAACTGGTAGATTGAACCGTAATTTCTATACGGACGAAGCGCGTTGACCGCGTTGGCATCCGCCGCGAAAGCGGCTGTCAGTTGGTTTTGCGGTAGAACCTGATTGATGTCCGAATGCGTCAGCTGCTGACGGGCGCGGTTGCCGACGTAACCGACTTCGATGACCGTTCCTTTTGCTAACTGCTGTCCGACTGAAAAATTGAACTGGAGCGCATACGGAGTGGCGGCTTCGGGACTGAAACCGAATTTAGGCGCACCGTTCGACGCGGCTCCGATGCCGATTGTCAAAGGTCTTCCGTCCGGTCCGCCATCAAGCGTTCGTTCGCCGCCGACCGAAGCCGTGAACGGTGAATTCTGCGTCAAAGCGGCAAATACCGGGCTGACTCTTTCACGAAGATAGAACTGTCCGAAACCGGCTCTGATCGCTGTTTTGCCGTTCGAGAAAACGTCCCACGCAAATCCGAGTCGTGGCGCGAGATTTTTGTAATTATTTTCGCGCAGCGAGCGGTTGGAAAATTCTACCGGTGTGCTTGCTCCGGCGATTCCGGCACACGGATTTGTTCCTGTTGGAACTACCAGACCGTTACACGAATCGGTCGCCGGTCTTGCCGCGTTGTAAGCCGCCGGTGAAAACGAACTGATCAGGTTGCGTTTGTCATACGGCTCATACAACAGCGAATATCTCGCGCCGAGTTCCAAAGTTATATTGGGTCTGACTTTCCAGGTGTCGCCGAGATAAAATTCGAGATTTTTGTATCTCGCCTGTCCGACCGCCATCTTATTCGATTCGCCGAATCCGAAATACGAACCTCTCGTCAGGATATTGGCTAAATAGTTACCCGAATTATTGGTAGCCGATCCCCAAAATTGCGACGTTTCATTGCTCGGACCCGAATCTTCGTCTTTCGCGGCGGTATCGAACAGGAAACCCATTTTGAAAGTGTGATTGCTAAAAACCTTCGAAGCGTCATCTCTGATCGAATAAATGTCGAGAGCGTTTCTAAACGGAATTTGCGCCCACAAATCCTGCCCGCTGCCGTAATTGAACGGCGCGATGCCGCCCCAGAAAACCGGATGCGGGCGATTAACCCCGTTGACTTTTACCGAATCGGCATAATATCCGGGAAGTGCCTGATTAATTTTTTGGTTCAAATCCGCGCCTGCGCCCGCATCAATATTGATGCGGTTCGCCGAATAGGAAAATTGAATTTCGTTGATTGCCGTTTGCGAAAGCGTCGTTGATAGTTTAACGGCGACTTGCTGCGACGGCTGCGCCCAACTGCTTTCGATAGTCGGAAAAGCATCGTCGCCCCACAGATTACCCTGTAAAATCGGAAAAGCGTTTGCCCAATCGTCTTTAGTAAAACGCCCGAAAATTTTGTTGCTGTTATTTAAATTGTAGTCTATACGAACATTTTCTTCGCGGAAATTAATCGGCGAGTTAGCCGAGATTGACCAGTTAAAACAGTCGCCGTCAAACGGACGATTCGGCAAAGGGAATATCTGTACCAACGCCTGACCTGCCGGACTGAGCTGCGCCTGCGGAACTACCTGCGTGTCAGACCCCGGACGACCGCCCTCAATCCGATTGAGCCGACAGGTTGCCCGCGCATTCGGCGAAGTAGCCATACTTTCTCGAAAATCGCCGGCACGTTCGGCAACGGTCGGAACCCGACCGACACGCGACTGCCCGCGAATTTCCTTGTTCCATTCCTGCGAATAAAAGAAGAACAGACGATTTTTAACAATCGGTCCGCCGAGCGAAAATCCGTAGTCGTTGCGTTTTAGAGAATCCTTTTTAAGTCCGCGTTTATTGGCGAAAAATTCGGAGGCATTTAAAGCGTCGTTGCGACCGAAATAAAACCCGCTGCCGTGAAACTCGTTGCTTCCGCCGCGAGTTACAATCGAAATGACCGCGCCCGCCGCCTGCCCGTATTCGGGACCGTAGCTGTTGCGAAGCGTTCTGAATTCGGCAATCGCTTCAATCGAAGGGAAAAGTAAAATCGTGCGATTTGAACCCGTGTCATTGTTATTCGCGCCGTCAGTTAAAAACAAATTGCTCTGCGCGGAATTGCCGTTGACCGAAAAATCAACGCCGCCGAATAATCCTTTGCTTTTATTATCCTGACCATTTGCCGGCGCGACTCCCGGCTGTAACTGAGTCAACTGCACGAAGCTGCGACCGTTAAGCGGCAGTTCGCGCACCTGCTCGCCGGAGATGACTTCGCCGACCGCTCCGCTCTGCGTTTCAATTTGAATCGCGTCAGCCGTAATTTCGACGACCTCGGAAAGCTGTCCGATTTCGAGAGCGATGTCCTGTTTCGTGATATTGGCGACGTTGACGACCACCGCGCCGACCGCCGTTTCCTTGAAACCGTTCTTGGTAACGGAAACGCGATAAGTTCCGACCGCCAGATTCGGGATCGAATAATTGCCGTCTTCGCTGGTCGTAACGGTGCGCTTTTCTCCCGTTCCCGTGTTCGTAACGACGATAGTCGCATCGGGAACGGCGGAACCGCCCTGATCGGTTACGTTGCCAACGATTTGTCCGGTCGTTGATGTCTGCGCTGAAACAGCGGACATCAACGAAATTAAGAATAGAACTGCTAATACTGTTTTTAATGCCATACTTTTTTGCAGAACTGTCTGAAGTAAAATCAAACTCTGCAAAGGACGCTTTTTATTCATAGAAATTCCTCCGAGCATAGGTCACTTAAATTTTGAATCGTTAATATGGACTACTACTTCTCTAGCGATAGATAATTGCTTTGCAATAAAAAACCAAAAAATTTACAAAAATACGGCAAGATAAATTGTTTATAATCACTTCGTAAATGGAGCAATAATAAACAATCTTCAGAAAGCAACGAATTATTATTTAGAACTTTGTTGTATGACCTAACAAAAGTTAATATGAATTTAATCTAATGTCAAGAAGTTTTTGATATTTTAAGAAAATTATTTTCAACATTTTTCGGGAAAGATTTTTCCGGCAAATTTTATCCGCCGGCATCTTTCGATAATTTCATTAAGCGAGGATTTCTATGAACCGAACAAAATTTACATTCGCGGCGATGACACTATTTTTTATCATCTTTTTTCTTTCGCTTTCGATGGAAACTTTTGCCCGGTCAAATTCTTTCGTCTCGGTCGAAAACCACCAGTTTATTGTTGACGGCAAGCCTTATTACTACATCGGCACGAATTACTGGTACGGCAGCGTTCTGGGTTTGGAAAAAGACAAGAAAAAAGGCATCGAACGACTGCGAAAAGAGTTGGATTTTTTGAAAGCGAACGGCGTAACGAATCTGCGCGTGATGGCGGGAGCGGAAGGCGCGGGAATGATTAACGGCATCATCAGAGTCGCGCCGCCGCTGCAAACCGAGCAGGGAAAATTTGACGAGTCGGTTCTTGACGGCTTGGATTTGGTTCTCGCCGAAATGGACAAACGCAATATGAAAGCCGTCGTTTTCCTGAGCAATAATTGGGAATGGAGCGGCGGTTTTCAGCAGTATCTGATCTGGAATAATAAAGTTTCCGGCGACCTGAAAACCAGAAAATTAACGTGGGACGAACAGCGCGATATTGTTTCGCAATTTTACAGTTGCGAGCCTTGCAAGGAAAGTTACAACAAACAACTTAATCTGATTCTCAATCGAACCAATAAATATAACAAGAAAAAATACACGGACGAACCGGCGGTGATGGCGTGGGAACTCGCCAACGAACCGCGCCCGATGCGCCCGTTTGCCAACGACGATTACAAAAAATGGATCGCCGATGTCGCCGCGCTGATTAAATCGAAAGACAAAAATCATCTCGTTACTATCGGACACGAAGGATTTATGGGAACTGAAAATCTCGAACTTTTCGAGGAAATTCACGCCGATAAAAACATTGATTATCTGACGATTCACATCTGGGCAAAAAATTGGGGCTGGTTCAAAGAAGACAAAGTGGCGGAAGGTTTTCCGAACGTCGTCGCCAAAGCGACCGAATATATCAATCAACATTTGCCAATCGCCGAAAAATTAAACAAGCCGCTCGTTATTGAGGAATTCGGTCTGCCGCGTGATAAACAATCGTTTGATATAAATTCCCCGACTTCGCTGCGCGATGATTATTACGGCAAAGTTTTTAGGCTGCTCGCCGACAGCGCGAAAACGAACGGTCATCTCGCCGGAGCCGCTTTCTGGGCGTTCGGCGGAACTTCGCGCCCGGTTAAGAATCAAATTTTTTGGAAAAGCGGCGACGATTATATGGGCGATCCGCCGATGGAAGAACAAGGGTTAAATACGGTTTTCGACAGCGATCAAAGCACTTGGAAAGTTATCAATTCCTTCAGCAAGAATTTGGTTGACGGTAAATCTATCAAGAAAAACCCATAATAATTGGTAGAACACAGGATGTTAGCCTGTTCAATCGGTTGCGCCAAATCAACCTTCTTGATTAGCGGGCGAAAACAGGCTAACATCCTGTTTTACTCTTGACTCAACATTATCTTAAAAAAGTTAATCTCGCCCGACACCCAAAGCGTCGGCGACGCGGTTGATATAATTGAACCACGAAGCAATCAAAGTAATCTGCAAAATCGCCTGATCGTCAAAACCGACTTCTCTTAATCGCTCGTGATGTTTCGGTGAAATTTTCACCGCATCTTTCGTCAGCTGCACGACGTAATCGCACATCACGCGCTCGGCTTCGGTAATCGGAGCGTTTTCGTAATCGGTTTTTAACTTTGAAATTAAATCGTCGTCCAAAGTTACGCGACGCAGAAACTCTGCGTGAGATTCCAGTCAGTAAAAACAGTCGTTCACGACCGAAACCATCGTCGCAATCATTTCGTGCTGCCGCCTTTCAAGCGGCAAATCCGGCGACATCATCGCGCTGAAAGCCGAAAAAGAATGATACAAAGCGTCTGGAATCAGCGTGTGCGAATCAACGATTGATTCGTTGATCGGATTCGCCGGATCATCGGACATCGGTGTCGCGTATTCCTGCGGATAACTCATCCGCGTTTTCATCAAAATCTCTTTCAGATTCTCGTCCGCGTCTTCGTATTTAATCGTTTTTATCCAAGCCATATTTCGATTTCGGATTTTAGATTTCGGGTTTCGGATTTGCTTTGAAAAATAAATAATAGACGGGAACGCCGAGTAGAACAACCGCCGCGCCTAAGAAACTTTGCAAAGGATTTTTCAGCGCGATCATCAGCAAAACCAGCGCGGTAATAGTCAGGAAAAACAGCGGCGTGAGCGGGTAAAGAAATGTTTTGTAACCGCTGAATTCTTTTTTGTGAATCTTAAAAATTCCCGCCACGACCAGCGCGATGAACAGGACGACGACGAAAAAAAAGTATGAGAGAATCTGCTCGAAATTCCCCGCTGTAATTAAAATCGAAGCAAGAACGATTTGAATAATCGTCGCGCGGTGCGGCGTGTTTAAACGCGGATGCGGTTCGCCGAACGATTTGAAAAATAATTCGTCTTTCGCCATCGCGTAATAAACACGCGGCGAAACCAGCAGATAAGCGACCAGCGTTCCGAGAACCGAAACGATGACGATTGCCGCGAAAATTATGCCCCCGACTTTTCCAAACAACGCTTCGCCCGCCTGCGCCGCGAAAGTTTCGTCGCTCGTAACAGCGGAAATAGGCACGAGATAAAAGAAAACCGCGCTCGTCAAAATGTAAATTGCCGTAATAACGACGACTCCAACGATCAAAGCCTTCGGCAAATTTCGTTCGGGATTTTCGATTTCGCCCGCGATGCGTGTTACTTCCCACCAACCGGCAAACGCGAAAAACGCGCCGACGATGCCGCCCGCGAACGCGCCGAAAATGTCCGTCGGCACGGCGAAAAACGGCTGGAAATTATTCCAGTCGCCAAAGCCGCCGATGAATCCGTAAGCGATAATAAAAAGCAGCGTCCCGATTTTCAACACGGTCAGAACTTTCAAAAAATTCGCCCCGACTCTTGCGCCCAAAATGTTTATCAAGCCGGCGATGATGACAATCGAAATCGCCAGAAGTTGTTTTCCGAACGGCGAAAGTTCAACCAAATATCCGGCGTAGCCCGCCAATCCGACACCAAAAATCGCCGTCAATCCCGGATCGAGAACGAGCAGAACCATCCAGCCGTAGAGAAACGCGGACAATCTGCCGTAAATCTCGCGCAGATAAACGTAACTGCCGCCCGCTTCGGGAAAACGCGCCGCGAGTTCGCCGTAACACAACGCGCCGCTCAGTGTCATCGCGCCCATCACAATCCAAATCACGAGCAGCCAAAACGGAGAACCGACCGACTTCGCCATTCCCGCCGGAGTCAGAAAAATGCCGACCGCGATGACCTGCCCGACGATCAAAGCCGTCGCCGTCCACAAACCGAATTGCCTTTTTAGCTGCATAAAATTTTTAACCAAACAGGAACATAGGACACATAGAAAAACAAAAATCATAGAAATAAGTTTTAGTGATATTCATTCTTCTCTATGTGTTCTATGTCCCTATTTGGTTAATTCTTAAAACGTAAATCGCCCCGCGATTTGAAACGCCCTCGCGCCGCCCGAACCGAAAACTCCGCCCGCCGTCGTCAGCGGTTGACCGAAGTTCGACGTTCCGAGAACATTGCCGAAACCGGAATAATTGGTGTTCGACACGCCTAAAATATTCGTTGTATTAAAAAGATTGAAAACTTCGACAATCGGTTCAAAACGAAATCTTTCTCTGAATGTGAAAACTTTCGACAGCCGCAAATCAAGCGAACTGAAATTGTCATTAAATTTCGCGTTGGCGGGCGCGAGCGGCAGACGTTGATTTGCCGGAAGCGTCGCATTCAAATTGGTCAAAAATGAATTTAACTCCGAGACGTTTTTGAAAAGCCGTCCGCCCGCGTTGCGCTGCAACTGCGGAATTCTCGATGAACCGTCAGGCAAAACAATGTCCATCGGAACGCCCGAAGCCACGGTTAAAATCGGCGACAGTCGAAAGCCGTAAGGCATTTCAATCGTTCCGGCGGCGGTGAAGCGATGCCGCTGATCGTTCGGTGTCGGCGCATATTCGCGCTGTAAATAATTTGAATCAATCGGACCGTTGGAAAACGGAATCTGATCGTCGTTCGCGTAATTGAATGCCTTGGAAAGAGTATAAGCGGCGCGAAAACCGAAACGATTTGCAAAGCGTTTTTCGACGCTCAAAAGAAGTCCGTCGTATTTAAATTTCACGCTCGATTCGAGATTAACCACGCGGTCAGGACCTCCAACGACGGGATTATTGACGACTCCGATGTTGCGCCCGATGATAAAATGCGTTCCGAAATTATGCAGATAATCGGCGCGAACGACGTAGTTGCGGGCGAACTCATATTGCACTCCGAGATTCGATTGCTGAACCGACGGATTCTGCAAATCGTTGTCAATGATGTTAATGCCCGACGCGCCCGCGCCCGGTAAAATGAAACCGGAAAACGGATTTGAAAACGTCGGCGCACCCGGAACAAATGTCCCGTTTGGATTAAGAAAAATCGGCTGTCCGTTCGGCGCGGTCAGCGCGTTTCCGGCGCGAACCGCCACCGGCAGAGCGCGTCCGTCCAGCCCGCGTTCGAGCGTGATAAGTTCCAAAGTTACGCGGTCGTAATAAATTCCGTAGCCGCCGTGAACGCTGAATTTGCCCGAATCGGTCGCGTAATTAAAACCGACACGCGGCGCGAAATTGTTGTAATCGGCTTTCCGGTTTCCGCGATAAAACGAAGCAACGAGCGGATTGATATTTGAATAACCGGAATTATTTTTGACGTTCGTATCGGCTTCGTAGCGCAAGCCTAAATTTAACGTCAGATTTTGATTGACGCGCCAGTCGTCCTGCGCGAAAAAGGCGAAATAATTATTGTCCACATTTCCCAAATTCAAATCGCGGTCGGGAAACGCGCTGCGTAAAGTTACGGCAAACAGCAAATCTTTGTCGTCAATGCGTCCGTCCGAATTGCGGTCGGCACTGGCGAAATCTTCGACGAATTCGATTCTGCCCTGCCGGAAAACTCCCAGAAACAAACTCGAATCAACGCGCTGATATTCGCCGCCGAGTTTCAGCGCGTGATTTCCGGCGATCAAATTAAATGTGTCGGCAAATTGCAGACGCTTCTGCTTCGTGCCTTGCGGAACGCGGAACGATGAACCGTCGAGAATGCTCGGAAAAGTGTATTGAATTCCCTGCTGCGTCGGGTCGGTCGTATTGTCAAAATCGTTGACGCTGAAACTGAAATTATTAACGGCGTTCGGCGACAATACGCTCGTCCACGCCGATTGAAACGAGTGAAAACGATTTTTCAGATTCTGCAGATAAGAAGCCGAACCGCGAGCGCGGTCGAGTTTACTCTGGTCAATCGCGTTCACGTCTTCAAACGAATAGCGAAAATTAAATGTGTTTTTGTCGTTCGCGTTGTAATCAATCCGCGAATTAAAAAGCGCGTCATTGAGCGGCGCGAGCGCGAAACCGTTGGTAATTGTTCGATTCGCCGCATTGCGAATGCCGACTAAAGCCGCGCCGTCCTGATTGCGGTATTCAAACGCGCCGAACGCGAAAAGTTTGTTTTTGACAATCGGCGCACCGAGCGTGAATGAATATTGCTGACGATCAAACGGCAAAGTTGAATTCGTTCGATCAAATGTCGCGGGCAAACCCTGCAATTTTCTATCGCGCTCGAAAAACGAAATCGAACCGCGCACTACATTCGTACCGCTTTTGGTAACGACGTTGATCACCGACGAAGCCGAACGCCCGTATTCGGCGGAAAAACGATTGGTCGCAATCTGAAATTCCTGCACCGCGTCCTGTGAGATATTGATTAACGAACCACCGACTACATCATCGTTATTATCCGTCCCGTCAATCATTACATTCCCGCCGCGCCCGATTTGTCCGGCAGAAGAAATAACGACCGTATTAGTTTTCGTCGGATCAAAATTCGGCGCGGGCGCGTTGCCGGGAACAAGCAGCGCGAGTTCAAGAAAATTGCGTCCGTTCAAAGGTAGATTTTCGATCTCTGCATCTTTAATTACTGAATCAACTTTTGAGGTTTGCGTATCTATTGTCGGAATAGAAATGTCATACATTATCGTCGCACCACCAATAGCTAAATCTCTGTTTAACTCTAGCGTTTGCCCCACATTGAGAGTAACTAAAGTAACTTCAAATTCTCTAAATCCGTTTGCTCCAATTTTCACGTCATAATCACCGACTGGCAAACTCGAAATCACATAAACGCCTTCGTCGTTCGTTGTAACGGTGCGCGAAAGATTCGTCGCTTTGTTTGTCGCCGTGACGGTCGCGCCCGCAATCACCGCGCCGTTCGGGTCGCTGACAACGCCGGTTAAAGTTGCGGTCGCCTGTTGTGCCTGACTCGCGCCGGCGAACAGGCTGAAAAAAGAGATAACAAAAATAAAATGGATGATTAAATTTTTCATAAAATATGGATTTTCGGCAGCGTTTCGGGTTTTGCAGCGGGTAAATATATCCTGAAAAACCTCACCCTTTTCGGACTTAGTTGCACTACCGGACAAAAGCATTATAGTATAAATTTCATTTCAGGCAATCGCCGACGTTTTCAAAAATATCTTTTCTTTAAGTCGAGTAATTCAACTATGAACAGCGACCGCTATATGCCGTTTTCCAAACGTAAATTTACCCCTTTTCAGCAAACAAACGAAACTCGTAAAAGTATTTTGAGGCGAGTTTCGTTGAGTCTGGCTTTAGCCGCGATTTTGATACTGACATCCGCGCCAATGAAAATATCGGTGCGGGCGCAGTCAGAAAATTTGCCGTATAAAAATCCGCAGCTTTCGATTGACGAGCGCGTCAGAGATTTATTAGCGCGAATGACTTTGGAAGAAAAAGTCGCGCAGATGATGTGTTTGTGGATGGAGAAACCGAACGACAACGGCAAAGTCGCCAAAGCGGATTTGCCGTTGGGCGGCGAGTTTTCAGCGGAACTTGCCAAAGCTAAAATGCCGCTCGGCATCGGGCAGTTCGCCCGCCAGCGCGAAGGCAAAGACGCGAAAGGTTCGGCGGAATACGCCAACGCCGTGCAGAAGTGGATTCAGGAAAACACGCGGCTGAAAATCCCGGTGGTTTTTCACGATGAGATTCTGCACGGCAATATGGCTTCGGGCAGCACGGTTTTTCCGACACCTTTAGCAATGGCGGCAAGTTGGGACACGGATTTGATTTCCAGAGTTTTCACCATCGGCGCACTGCATTCGCGGCTGCGCGGAACGCAGCACGTTCTCGGACCGAATATGGATTTGACGCGTGATCCGCGCTGGGGACGCACGGAAGAAACTTTCGGCGAAGACCCTTATTTGTCTTCGCGGATGTTGGTTTCATTGGTCAAAGCATTGCAGGGCGGCGCGACTTATCAGAATCCGAAAATTGATGAAAATCACGTTATCGCCACCGGCAAACATTTCGTCGGACACGGGCAGCCCGAAGGCGGCAACAATATCGCGCCGGTCAATATATCGGAAAAAGTTCTGCGCGAAACGCATTTTCAAACTTTCGAGGCGGCAGTCAAAGAAGCGAGTTTATTCAGCATTATG